>JBEQLE010000141.1:0-4607 GCA_040326155.1 Leptospirales bacterium
GCTATAATTTATGATTGTCTCCATACGAAAATCTTTTCTTTTTTTGATGGCATGCGATACCTATAGGTACTAACGCCGAATGAACTAAATTATACTTTGTGTTCCGGAGGCCCAATAATTGTCAGAATTCTTTTCCAACTTCGATTTGCCATTCTTCGCCAGTTTCGCAAACCACCCCGAGTACCTTACACGGCTTTATTCTTGTTCTAGGTATCAGTGTAATGATCAATGATTTTCATTATAGCATAGCTTTTTTTCTAGTGACTAAATATTTCAAGAATTTTCAAAGACCGAATTTTTCGAAAGGTGCATCAGGTAATATCAAGGCAACCTTTTCTTTAAAATTTTTAATGAACCTTTCTATATCATTTTCTGAATAATCTGGATCATTAAAATATCGATACTCCCAACCTGATATTCCCGCAAATTGAATTCGAGCCTCAATGAAGGTTTTGAAATCTATATCCATTTTGTAGAAATCTGTTTGATTAACCTTATAGATATTTGGTTCACTTTGACCTTTCACAAATTCGATAAAATAGTCTCTCGTTTCACCCTGTTCATCAAACAATCGGGCTCTTTTCATAAGCTTTGCCAGCCTTGGGTACTCGGCCGCCTCTTCTTTATTAAAAGAGTAAACCGCATCCTCATCCTTAAAAAGATCCGGGGAGGCCCAGTCCAGGTATTGTTGATTCCATTTCCCTCCCATTGTTTCCTCCAAAGGCAAAAAGTTAATTTGACCTTCAATATAAACATCTTGGTCGGCGTCATTTGTATAGACCCAATCCACAGAACAACCGTTCATAGTGTAATAAAACGCCAGCATCTGTTCAGATATCTCTCGACCATAGTCTTTCTTTATTTTTCTTAACACATCCTCAGTGACGCCATATCGAGCTGTATACTGGGTCTCATCAATAATAAAGCCATTTGTTCTTTTATAGTACCGAAACTCAACATTTGGATTATTCTCAAGAAGACGTATGACATCGAGAAACATTGCCCTGTAATCAACTTTGTCGGGTTTCGATATAAACGTATTATATACACTTTTTCTCAATTTTGGAGGCTCTCTAAAAATACTTAAATCCACTTCTGGAAAAAGTTTTTTCATATTTTCATGAAATAGATCCGGTATTTCACCATTCAGAGGGTAGCTGTCTTCTGTTAAGTATTCCTGCCAACAATACATTCCAAAGGTTTTGGGTAGCAACGAAAAATATTGCTCAAGCGAGACTCTTAGCTTATTGAATTGATTCGGATATTCAAAAAGGTAGAGATCGACATCTTCTATATTTTCAGCATTCTCTCTTTGTTTGACAACAATATATTTGCCAAAGCTCAAATCCTCTAAGAGCAAGGATCCTTCCAATGGTATCTGAACGTAATATTCCTTATTATCCCTGTATGTGGATATTTTGTCGAACCCACCCCAATCAAAGGCGTATATTGCCCAAATATTCCCTCTACCGAAAATATATCGACCAGAGTTTTCTTTATCCAGAATTCTAAAATTAAGTTGATGTGAACCATACTCTAAAAGTATTTTTTTTATCAGCTCCGGAGGGGATATTCCTGTTCCCTCTTCCTCTTCGGCTAAATACTCTTCATCGGATGTCATTCCACAACTTGGAGTATAAACTTGATGAAACAAGTTTTCCAGTTTGTCTGCAGTACTAACAATTTCTTCACTAATAAGGCGAAAATTTACCATCGCAAGTATCCTTCACTTTCTACTTTTTTTAGCCCTTTAACTACACGTTTTATCTTATTTTTTTGATCAGGAAATTTTAGGTTTAATTTCTGTTCCAATGTTACAAAATTCTCGTATGTACCACGCACACCATCACTTTTCATCATATTTACATGTTCTTTTGTTATAAGATGAGCCTTTAACGCTTTCTTGCCCTCCTCCGAATTATTTTTGAAATAATCCGTTATCGATGGTGTAAAAAGACTTGGTATTTCATGCCCAACCAGTGTTGGCGGAGGCACAGGAACAGACCCACTGTTCGCTACCGCCTTATTTTTTCTCTTCCATGTTTTGCCATCACTTTGAACCTCATATTTCCCAAAACTATAGACGACTGTGTTCGGAAATTTCGTTAGTGGTTTGTTTCCCCATACCCAATCACTTTTGGGTGTGTAAAATTGTTTTACTTCTGCTTTATACCAAATGACATTCGAAGGGTCTTTTTTTACAAAGTTAGAAGCAGCCGTCTCAACAGACGTAATAACAGGTGACTTATTGATCCACTGCGGTGCGACAATCCAATTTTTAGGCTGATTTGAACCGCCGAGTTTGGCATAATTTAGGTGCATTCTCATAAAGTCTTTATTCCCTCGGCCCGTTTTCTTGTTCTCCTTCAGAAAGTTCCATTCTGGAGACGTTTTCGATGGAGCCTCTTCTTTTTTGTTGATAATCATGTTTTTTTGGTGGAGTTTTGCAATACTATTATTATTACCATTCTCAATATATCCTGACTTTGCAGGCATCTCAAGGTTTTTTATGCCCATAAGCTGAATCAGGAGTTTTGATATGGCCGTTAGCTCATTAATTATTTGATTTTCTCTACTCTTTACTGTACCTGTTGCATCTTCCCGGGTCATCGGTTCAATTTTTGACTCAATAGCAAGAATATCTTTTATTAGTTTCTTTTTATCTTTGTCATCAGAAGGGATTTTGAGTTCGCTTTTAATAAAGGTATTAAGCACCTGATTCCCGACATGAATATTCTTTTTTTTCTCTTTCCGAACTTGTACAGACTTTCCGCTTTTGTTTGGTAGTTTAATATTAAGTTTACGAAAATTTAATTCTTCCTCAACTCCCCCACCCGCCGGACTTGCCGTTTTATCTTTTAGAGTATTCGGTGCAATCTTGATATCAAAATCAATGTCCCCATCTTTGCTGATACCTCCAACACTTTCATCCATTTTTATAGACAATTTAATCGGTGCTTTCAGCATCGGTTGATACTTTTGTTTTAAACTTTTTACTTCCGCTTTTTTTTCTTTAATCGCAGCAGCCGGTTCACTACTTTTTGTCGGTACAGAAAGTTTCTTTTTTACCGCTGCCATTATCTCTGAATGTGATTTCTTCTTCCCTTTCCCAAGCAGTTTCCCACCAATCTTCTTCAACCCCTTCCAGGCTTTCTTCGCCATCTTAGCCAACCACCCAACAACCTTCTTCACAGCTTTAGAGATGGGCTTTCGAATCAAGTCAATGACCCCTTTCACCTGCTTCACAACACCGCTGATGTTCAACAGTCGCGCCAGAAAAGAGATGATAATAGGAATCGCCTTACCCAAAGCCCCTTCAATAAAACCGGCAGCCGCGCCAACAGAACCTGCAGCGATATTTTTAATTGAGCTAAACACCGCCTGCCCGAAGGATTTAATTTGTTCCCAGCGTTCTTTAAAGAACATGGCGACATTGTAAATCGCCTGAACCGCCTGAACAATCGCCCCCACCGGATTAAAAAAGGATACCAATTTAGTGATAGCTTGCACAATGATCGTGTTGCGCAGCCATGTGATCAGCGACCCAAAAAGCATCTCTTTGATGTTGCTCAGAGAGTCTTGGACCTTCTCCCAAAGTGCAAGAGGGCCGCGCTTGGCGAAGTCGACCATGAAGTTAGACCCCGTCTCAAAAGCACCCACGATGGTAGCGCCGGCCGAGCCGATTTTTTTCACCAGTTTATTGCGAATGGCATCGTAGGTCAGATGAAAGAGCTGGGCTAGAAAAGAAAAAACACCTGGCAGGTTAAAGCTAGTCGGCAACTGAATACCTTCTTTGCCAAAAGCCCCGAACAACCAACCCGCTAGCCCCGAGGTAAGGTGTTTTACAACGTTAGTTTTAAACCGGTTAATTCCCTGTCGGACGGCCCCGACAAGATTGCCTAAAAAGGCGATCGGGTCTTCGATGATCTTGTCGACCTCTTTTTGCGAGATACCCATCATCTTCATCAGTCCGCCGATGGCTCCGCCGATCATTTTCAGGGCTGACTTGACGATGTACTGCCCGAGTTTGCCAAACTCACCTTTTACGATCAGGCTCATCGCGCCGAGGGCAAAGTCAAAGGCTCCTTGCACGATACTCAGCAAGCCATCAATCACACTCGCCAAGGCGTCTAAAAGTTTGGCGACCCCTTTCTTGAGAAAGGCCGCTGCGTCGTTTACCGCCTTGACGGCCTTGTTTACGGTGGCGTCAATTTTAGCGTTGATTTTTTTAGCAATTTCAGGAAAGGCGGCAAAGACGACGCTGATGAGCCCTTTGAGCAGTGCGCCCAACCCCTTAATTAAACCCGTGACCGCTTTTCTGGCAAGATCAATGGCGGCCATGGCAAGTTTTTTAGCTTGTTCGAATATAAATGAAACGGCTTTTTTCAAAAAGTCAAAGATGGCACCGACTGCATTTTTAATACCATCGACGAAGGCTGAGAGTTTCGAGCCGACCCAACTGAAAAACCCGGTGGACTCTTTTTTACCTTTGCTTTTCTCTTTTTCGGCGTCTTTGTTGGCGTTACGTTTTTCTTGGGCGGCGTCTTTCTCGGCTTTTTTAAAATGCTGGTCGGCCTCTTTGTTACCTTTGGCGCTCTCCCGAGAAA
>JBEQLE010000142.1:0-4572 GCA_040326155.1 Leptospirales bacterium
CTGGGCTACAGAAGTCCATTTCAATATGCTGTAAAATTAATTGCGTAGGTGTGTCCGTTTTTTCGGGGTCATATCAGAACATTAATTTTCTCTTTTAGATCGCCTCGAAAGGTTTCGATTTTTGTTATTCGACCCTTTTCATAATGAAATACTTTAGTATAAGTAAATTTACCGGAAGGGTTAATTATATCTTTAGTTTCCTTTATTAACTTACCATTTTTGTACTCATATTTATAGTATTGTTTACACAATTTTATATTTTGCGTACAATTTGGTATATAATCAATTTTCATTATAATTAAAGAGTTTTCAATATGATATGTTGTTCCCATTATTTTATTTTCTTTATCGTCTAGATTGTATCCGTGCATTTCAATTTCATCCGGTTTTTTATAACTAATTTCATAACATTGGACAAATGTTTCATCTCCTGTACCAATAATATAATGATAAGTCATACACTCTTTGAAAAATTTATTATTAATGTAAAATCTTTCTTTTATTAATTTTTTATCTTTTTTCTTATGTATTGAATATACGCGCTTGACGTTCCCTTTAACGGGCGACACTATCCACCAAATATCATTATTATCATTAATGTAATCGAAGGTAACTGGCAATTTTGTCTCATTAGCGAAACAAATCGATACAAAACATATGAAAATTAATAAAAACTTAATATTAATACCCTGCATCAATTAAAGCCTCCCCTATATCATGCATCCTACCATCGCTAATAGAAGTGTCAGAATTTGCATCAATTACTACAGCTGGATCATAAACCGTATTGCTCCATTGACTACCACCTTTCAGTTTGTTTGGATTATTTCCAGAATCAAATATATCTCTTTTGGTTGACCATTCTCTCTGTCTGCCTTTTCTTAATACCCACTTACCGGTTTTTGTATCTCGTTCCATTTTTACTTCATGAACATCATAGACTATTGTTCGGGAAGGTTCAAAACCCTCACCATCACCATCTTTGTTCATTTCTGCCACATTTTTTATTGTGACAAGTAACAGTCTTGGTTGTTCGCCTGATGAATCCAATATCAAAAAAGACTTATTAACGGATACTGGTGGGCCACTAGCATTCCACCCACCAACATCGGAGGAAGGCCCTAAATTGAATGTTTCCCCAGAATTACGAATAATACCAGTTCCTGGATCAACATTAACAAAGGGTATGTTCTGATACCCTTTGTTGGACAATAGTTGTGTAATTGTTGGATGATTGCCATCCGGATCATTGAATTTTATAGGATTATTATGCACATAGCTGTATTGCCCAAAGTTAGCGGTATTATAAATGCCACCCATGCCTTTTAAATTCTTTTGAACTTCTGATACTTTAGCATTGCCTTTTGGAAAAGAGACCTGTTTTCTAGTAGGTAAATATTGTTCAAATATCGGATCCGTACTCAGCCACGTTATAACTTTCGGGTCATAGTACCTCGCGCCAAAGTAGTAATACCCCGTCTCTTCATCGAGTTCTTTTCCGGTAAATTTATAGCCCAGCACATCAAAGTTACTATTGTCCTTCGCATCCTCAAACCATATTTCACCGTATGGATAATACAACGTGCGTTCATACTTCGCCCCGTCGACGTCCGTGATCAGCGAGACTGATCCCAAATGGTCTGCATGGTAAAAATATATTACTTCCGCTTTCCCTTTGGTCGCACCGGACCCACGTCCACCGCCGCCTTTGGTTGTATTCTGTTTATTATTATTGTTATTATTCCCATCACTCACACGCCGGTCTTCCACAGGTACGTTGTAATATCCGTTTGCAACTGCTTTGCCTTGCGCTTTGGACGGACCTCTGACGCCGTTGTTGTCTGTGTTTGCGTTGGTATTATATCGTCCGTTGGCCGCATTTGTGTTGTTGCCACCTTTTCCTTTGCCCTGGTTGCCTTTTGCTGTTCCTTGCGCTTCTTCGCAGTCGCGTTTTGCAAAGCCTTTCAAGTCTTGGCAGGGGTCGGTGCTGGTGGCGTTTTTACCTTTACCCTTGTCAGTGTTTTTATCTTTGCCTTTCCCTTTACCCTTGCCGGCACTTTTTCCACGTTGTTTTCCTGTTGTTGTAGTGTCGGTTTGCGTTGTATCTTGGGTTGTTGTCTGGGTGTTATTTTGTGTGGTAGTTAAATCTTTACCTTTTCCAGTAAACTGTACACCGTCAGTTCCAATATAGTCGTTCAATGTTTGCGGTTGGTCGGCTACCGGTTCTGCTATAACTTTCATTCGTTTGCCAACTGCGGTAACTCGGGTTGCTATTCTTGTGTTTCCTGCATAGATATGGCTGGAGCCTACATAGTCATCTGTTACGGTGTAGAACTGGTTTATGTATAATGTCTCTCCGTTTGGTCCTTGTTTTCTAACTCGTTCACCACCTGCGTCGTAGGTGAACTTTGTTATTCTGTTTTTCTGATCATTTACGGCTTGCAGTCTGTTTTCACTCGACCACGTCATGTCGCGCAGCTCTCCGGTTTGACCGTTTTCTCTGTTGGTCTGGTTGCCACTTTCGTCAAATGTATAATACATGGGCTCATTTGCCTGCCGCGAATCGGTATAGGTGATATCTACCCGACTAACCGCGTGGGGTTTTTCACCATTGTAAGAATATGCCATGTCATAGTTTTGCATGGGGTCGTTCGAGACTTTTCCGCTGGTGGAGGTTACGCTGGACCTTGCCATTTTGCGTGTCATGTTGTGAATTTTATCGTAACCATACTCTCGCTTGTAAGCATACGATTTATACCCATTGTTTACATGGTATTTAAAGCTGCCGGTTGCCTTTGTTAATCGATAAAGATCGTCGTACTCGAAGTCTTGCACTAAAGAGTCTTTTATGTTATCTTTTATCGATAAGATGTTTCCTACTCTGTCGTATGTATAATTTATATCTTGTATTTTTTCATTCGCCGATATTGTTTTTAAGTTACTTAGACGGCGATTTAGTGGGTTGTACGCATATGTCGTTTTTGCTCCGTTTCCAAGTTCTAAATAATTACGTTGGCCATATTCGTCGTAGCCGAGTTGTTCTAAGTAAACGACGTTTTTGTTGTCGCGCACAGATTCTACTCGCTGTAAAAGTCCACCTGCATCGTAGGTATAATCCAATACCTCTCCGTCGGGGTAGGTTATCTGTTTCATTCTTGCAAAACTATCGAATCTCATATGCGTACTAAATTTTCCTGTTGAGCCGTCAAAAAGCGGTAGAATTTTATCGGTTCTTGTTGTCTCCCCAAGTCTTCCGTAGAACAACTCTGTGGCTCCCGATTCGTCAACTATTTTTGTAATTCTGCCTGCTCGGTTGTCTTTTTTATCTGTGGGGCTACCGTAGAAATATTCTACGTCGACTTCTCCTGCCGGGTAATCTATTTTTTCTAGTCTGCTGTACTCATATACATATTGTATAGACTTTTTTTGTGCTTTGAGTTTGGCGTCTATTTTTTCTATTAAATTCCCTGCCAAATCATAGGTGAACTCTGTTCTTCCAGCGTCGGGGTTATCGATTGCGGTTCTTCTGCCTAAAGTGTCATAATCAACCGTCGTCTTGTTTCCTTTGGCGTCGGTTACGGTGAGTATTTCTCCAATGGCGTTATAGTCATAACGTGTTTCTATTGCGTTGGCGCCATTGTACTCTCGTATCTTTTGTATTTTTCCGTAGATGTCAGAATACGACTCTTTTTTATTTCCGTTGGGGTCGACTACGTATGTTTTCATGGAGCCGTTTTCTATGGAGTATCCTGATTGGGTTATTGAGCCGTCAGGGGTTTGTACTTTCACGGTTCTGCCCATGTCGTCATAGGTCATTATCGTTGGGTTTTTCATCGGTATGGTGGCTAAGTAATTTACGGCTACGCCTGCTTCGAAGACGGGCTGGCCTTGTCGGGTCACTCTGCCCATTTCATCAAATTCGACTCGTCCAGTGGTTGTGTAACCAAGTACGGCTTGTCCGTTTTGGTTTACTTCTGACTCTTTTTTTGTCTGTATTACTCTTCTTAATGAGTCTATAAATATTACCGTATCTAAGGTTCTGGTTGTTTCGTAGTCTTCTCTATTTTTGGTCAGGGCTCTGGCTGGTTTTTCTTCGGGGTAGTATTCCATACTAAGCGTTCCCAGGTTGTCTGTTGCGGGGTCTAAATAAGGGCCCCAGACTTTTTTCATTCTTCCGAAGCTGTCGTATTTATAGTTTATAAAATTTCCGTTTAAGTCTGTGGCCCTGGTCACTGTGCCTAGTTTATAATCATACTCTGACAACGATGTATACCCAAACGAGTCTGTGACTTTTACGATATGGGTTTTGACTATGTTGTCATAGTTGTAGAATATTTCATAATTATTGGGGTCCGTTAATCTGACTATATTTCCTTCGTTGTTGTATCCTATCTCTGTTTTTGCCCATTTGTTTTTTGAGGCGAGGTAGACTTCGAAGCTGGTCAGGTTGCCTTTGTTGTCATAACCTGCCCTTCTTTTTCTTAGTATTTTTCCTCGGTTTCTTACGGTTACTGCTTCGGGTTTTCCCATTATATAATTTGAGGTGTCATATTTGTAATCGATTAACAAGTC
>JBEQLE010000143.1:0-4293 GCA_040326155.1 Leptospirales bacterium
CGATACTGTTTTTTGATGAAGCCGATGCTCTATTCGGAAAACGGACGGAAGTAAAAGATGCCCACGATCGTCATGCGAACCTTGAGACAAGTTTTCTGTTGCAGAAGATGGAGGAATATGAGGGTATCACTGTCCTGGCTTCAAATATACGTCAGAACATGGATAATGCTTTTTTAAGACGCATTAATTTTATTATAGAGTTTCCTTTTCCCGATGGAAAACTCAGAGCAAAACTCTGGCAAAAAATATTTCCTGAACGGGCTCCACTTGATCCAGGTCTTGATTTCACGTTTTTATCGAAAAAGATGGAGCTTACGGGTGGGAATATTAAAAATATTGCCCTGGCCGCCGCTTACAATGCTTCGGCCAATGGTGATAATATTACAATGACCCATTTGATCAAAGCCGCAAAACGCGAGATTGAAAAAATGGGTAAGCCCTTTATTGTTTCTGAATATCTACCGCATTCTGAATTTTTAAACAAAAATAAAACGGAGGTCCGTTAAAATGCCATTAGCTTCATCCGTATTTAAAGGGGCCGCAGAAGGAATTAAAAAGATTTTAGAACCTGGGTTTGTAGATGTTAGCGCATTTTCATTTCAATATGAAAGCCCTTCTGATGTTGACCTGACAACCCAGGACGCTGTCTCCATATTTTTATATGCCATTGCACCTAATGCTTTCATGAGAAATTCTGGAACAACGATATTGAACCGCACTGCTGAAAGTGGTGATATTCGGGCTCAAGATATACTTTTAGATCTCTCTTTTATGATCACTGCTTACGGGCAAAGTAAAGATAGTGAATTTGCTATTCTCGAACGGGTGATGCAAATGTTACACGATAACCCAATTATTCAGGGAGCAAATCTCAGTACCGGTTTAATTGAAAATGAGAATTCTGAGGTACGAATAGAACCTGTAAATATCAACATGGATGAACTCAATAAACTTTGGAGTATTTTCCCGAATAAGTCATATCGACTTTCCGTATTTTATCAACTTACGGCGGTACGTATGTTGTCTACGCGTATAGAAGCTACTGCAGCCATTGGCGGGATCGGGCAATAAAGTGAGGGTAATATAATGGGAATGATGGAAGTAAAATTAAATCTCGGAGTAAAATCTCTTGCAATCCATGCAGTGGATGATTTTACCGCCCCCGTTGACTTTATGTATAAAGAGTATTATGAAAGTGATTTAAATATTGGGATTTCTCATGGAGCTCATCGAGTCAAAGCATCACAACAAGGAATTTATTATTATACAAACCTGCCTGGTGGAGATTATTCCGTAACTTTGAAATCTCCCCGGTTTGTAACAGAAGAGAAAACTTTTTCTATTACCACGGGTTCGCTCACTGAAATATCGGCCCGAATGAAACCCGGTTATGATTACAAATTCTATGGAGATACCGCTTTTATAAGAGGAACTGTTATCGACTCGGCAACCAACCGGCCGGTGCAGGGAATCAGGGCACTTGCTTTACCCCGAAATGAAGAGGCCTATACCGATGAGAAAGGCCGATTTATGCTGTATTTTAAAGACCCGATTCTTATTGCCGGGGAACAAATTAGTGTGACTTTTCAAGACGCTGCTTTTCAGAGTGCAACAGTCAATGTAGACATGGTTCAGAGACAAAAAACAACCATGGATACAGTCGCATTGGTGAAGGTTTAAATATGGAAATAGTAATGACTAAAAAGAAATCAGTGTTTAGATCTTATACGGGAACTCGTATCGGAAGGCGTTTGACCTTGCTTCCTTACGAATTAAGCAAAGAGGTCAAAAGTTTAAAGTTAAGGAGGGTTTTATGCCTGTAATTGTTAACAGAAGAAAGCATAAAATTTCGCTAAGTCTTGATGGCGCTAAACGGCTTATCTTGTCAGGTAACGCTACGGCAGATGTGAGCGAAAAAGATGTTTCTTCGTTTGGGGTACGGAGCGCTTTAGCTGGAAGAGATATCGCGATCATCTCTAACAGTTCTACCTCGAAAAGCACGCCAGTAGCTGAAAAGTTAGAAAAAGTTGAAAGCCTTGATAAAACAGAAAAGCCGGAAACTAGCGAAAAACCGGAGAAGTCCGGCAAAAGTTATAAAACCGAAAGTTTTAATAAGGCTGAAACCTTTGGAAAAACTGAAAAGCAACAAAAAAGTGCAAAATCAGAGAAGTCTGATAAAAGTGATCAAGTAGAAAAGACTGAAAAATTTGAAGAAAGTAAAGAGGACGAGACAGAATGAAAACAGTCCGTCACAACAAACAATTAAGGAGTAGAAAATGGCGTATTTAACACCAGGAGTATATGTCGAAGAAATTTCATCCGGTGAAAAACCAATTGCCGGGGTTGGAACAGGAACAGGAGGGTTTGTCGGCATAGCCGAAAGAGGACCCATTGGAGAAGCGGTATTGATTACCAGCGCAACTCAATATGCAAGCGTTTTTGGCGGGTATGTGAGCGGTTGGTACATGCCGTATGCGGTGGAACAATTTTTTAAAGAAGGGGGCAGTAAGTGTTATGTCGTTCGAACTGTGAACTATAACGACGCAAGTATTAACGATCACACTGCTCTTTCTTCTGCTGCCGATGTTGGCACCGGTTTGTCAATCACGGCAACTTCGCCGGGAACCTGGGGAGACAGTATTTCGGTTTCATTAGAGGCACCAACCGATGGTAGTCTTACTGAAGGGTTTAAACTAATAGTCTGGAGTGGCACAACCTCACTTGAGGAGTTTGACAACCTGACTTTTGATAATTTAGTCGCAACGGACGCATCGCAGTATGTAATCGTAACCGGTACTGCGGCGCCAACTGTCCCCACAACCGCGACAACTTTAACCGGAGGAAACGATGGTTTAACGGGTATCACTCAGGACGACTTTCTTGGTTCTAGTGCGTCGGGCGCAAAAAATGGTTTATATGGGTTTGATCCGATTGATGGAGTGAACATGATTGCCATGCCGGACATACATTTTGCAGATCCAGTTGGTGAAGGTGACACACTCTATGGTATCAGCGAAGGGCTTATCTATTGTGAAAACAGAAAAGATTGTTTCTTTATCGGCGATGTGCCAAGCGGGACAACACCGGCAGAAGCTAAACTTTTTAAAACAACCGTTGGCGGTTTTTCTTCCTCTTACGGGGCTCTTTATTACCCATGGGTTTATTCCACTTTTGGAGTGAGCAGGGTATTGATGCCGCCATCAGGCGCAGTTATGGGGATGATCTCACGAACTGACGCTTCCCGAGGCGTCTTTAAGGCGCCAGCCGGAGTTATCGATGGCAAATTGAAAAGTATAAACGGACTTGAGTTACAAATTAGCCACGGCGAACAAGAAGAGTTAAACCCGGTCGGGGTTAATGTCATTCGTTTTTTTGCAGGACCTGGTAATGTTGTATGGGGAGCTCGCACATGCTCTTCAGGCGTCGATGCTGAATGGCATTACATCAACGTTCGCAGATATTTCATGTATATCGAAGAGACATTGGATGAAGCATCGCAATGGGTAGTGTTTGAACCAAACACACCGGCGTTATGGGGCAGTGTAAAACGGAACTTCGTCGCGTTTTTGACGAATGAATGGAGAGCAGGCGCTTTGTTTGGTAACGTTGCTGAAGAAGCTTTCTATGTAAAAGTGGACGCTGAAAATAATCCGCCTTCGGTTCGTAATCTTGGTCAACTGATCATTGAGATTGGTATTGCGCCTGTTAAGCCGGCCGAGTTTGTGATTATTCGAATCAGCCAGAAAGTACAGACGTCTTAAGATGAACCGAGTCAAAATAGTGTTAAACGAACAGGTAAAAGGAGATAAAAATGGCAAGAGTAGTAGATCCATTTAGAAATTTTAGATTTCGTGTTGAAATAGACGGTATAACCACGGCAGCCTTCTCAGAAGCAACCGTGCCCGATACCACGGTAGATCCGGTAGAATACAGAGAAGGAACAGATCCGACTCACCAGCGTAAACTTTCCGGTATGACTAAGTATGGCAGCGTCACTTTGAAAAAAGGGATAACCGATTCCCTTGACCTTTACACGTGGCATAAAACGATCGTTGATTTGGGAGCATTAGGCTCCAGAAAAAATGTGTCGCTTATTCTGGTTGATGAGACTGGCGCAGACAAAGCTCGTTGGAATATTGTAGAGGCGTGGCCAACCAAATACGATCCATCTGACTTTAGTGCTAAAGGCAATGAAGTGATGATCGAAACCCTTGAGTTGGTAAACGAGGGTGTAAGCCGGGTTGCATGATCTTCCTGACTTCACGGAAAACTGATCTAAAAAGGAAACCTCAT
>JBEQLE010000144.1:0-4109 GCA_040326155.1 Leptospirales bacterium
TTATGATGACAGTTATACGTAACTATCTCGATGTGTCAACACAATAAACAGACAAACAGCCCCATCAAAATACCTGTAAAGATTAACCGAAAAAACAGAGTCTGTCAACTCCCTGAACAGGAAGTTTCTTCTATTCATAATTCGTAATTATTCTTCTATTCCTAATTAATTAGACTCTCCCTTAAAAATATAGACCGCGCCGCTGCGAGTAGCCCTCCAAAAAGCGTCGTTTCCGGGGGCTCGTTTCATGGTATTCAGGTCGGTTTGTCGTTTACATGAATGCGAGAATCGAAGTCGCGCACGACCGAAACTTTGTAATGTGATGTGGTAAAATACGAAATATTCTTTACGTAAAAGGAAACCATTTTATAATAAATTTAAAGAAAAGTTTGACTTTACATTTCTTTAACATAACCTGCTCATGTCAATCCGTTAGAGGAATGATGAAATGGAGGAACCAATGAAAAAGAAAATATTAGCTGTCAGCATGGCACTGACATTTGTGAGCTTTTGCAGTAAAGGGATCAGTCCGGATGATTGGGCAAATCAGACTTATGATATTTATGCAAATGCCATAAATGAAACGGCTGCTCTAGTCAAAGACCTGCCCGAAGCTGCTTCCGTAAAGGGAAAGATCAAAGAGATAAAAGAAAGTGCAATCCAAAAACTACTGGCCCTCGGTAAAGCCCGGGATGTTTATAGCAGCTCGGAAAAACAAGCCTCGAATTCGAAGCTAATGTCTAAAATGTATGCCATAGGTAATACAGATTCCTATAAAATCTATCAAAAGGCTACCATGCACTATCAAAGATCTGATATAGACAATGAACTTGCTTCTGATTTATTTTCTCTAAACACCATAACTCAATATGCAAGTTTGGAGTTATTGAGGAAACAAAACCCGGCTGAGGCCAAAAGGCTGGGAGTCGAATAAACTCCGATCATTTATAAAAAGGGGGGAGCGAACACCGCAATTTTCCCGGAGAAAGATGATTCCGGAGAAGATATTTTTCACCTCTCCCCCTGTATTTAACAATGGTTCACGTAATCTGCATGGCCATAAATCGACAACAAATGGAAATTTGAAATGCACATTTTTTCAAATGTCCTCACAACAAAATATAATATTTAAGTATCGTTCCTGAGAAGTGTTACCTATGTCGTGAATGGACCAATATGTCTACGTCAGATTATATTGAAACGTTATAAAAAATGGTGACCGCTTAAATTTCTCGACTTGCAGGTTTCAAGTGAAATATTAGTTTTAGTATGTTTACGAAGATTTTAAGCCCAATTATTCATAGATATAATATACAAGTAAAACTTTTTGATATACATTAGAAAGAAAAATCATAAAAGAAAGGAGAGAAAAATGATTAAAGAAAAAAGAAAGCTATTGATTATTTTTATTTTAGCGATGTTCGCTTTGCAATGCGGTAATAATGGCGGCAGTGGTAGTAGTGGCAGTAGCAGTACGAAAGTAGAAAAAATTGTTTTTTCAACAAATCGGGATGGAGATTTGGAGGTCTACACTATGAATAGTGATGGCTCTTCTCAGACCAACATCACCAATAATGCTGCTAGTGAGAGTGCGTCCTGTTTTTCTTCTGATGGATCCAAGATAGTTTTTACTTCAACTCGTGATAACGCCAATAGTGATATTTTTATCATGAACAGTGACGGTACGGGAGCTACCAACCTTAACAATACCAATGCATATCCTGATATGAACCCTTCCTTTGGTGAAGTCACGCAGTAGAATGACGCGGACCCCTGAACAGGGAGATTCTTCTATTCGTAATTAATAATTCGCTGGCCTTCTACACGATGCATTTCCATTTAACTAATCAATGTATCAAAGTTCATACGATCAATAATTTCAAAAGTATGTTCTGGATAGGTGGTGGCAAAAGATTCAGGTATCTTGTGTTTTTTTCGCTGGCTCCATTTCATTTCAAATGCACGAAGCTCGCCTCCGGATTCTTCGATATAATCGATTTCCTGTCCTGAATGTGTTCTCCAAAAATACATATTTGGCCTGAGTTGACGAACTGAATTGAATTTTATTCGCTCGCTAATTATGAAATTTTCCCATAAAGCCCCTATGTCGTTTCTAAGAGACACCGGGTTAAATTGTCGAATAATGGAATTTCGGATTCCGTTATCATGAAAATAAATTTTTCTACTTTTTTTGATTTCGTTGCGAAGGTTACGACTAAAAGAACCGAGATGAAAAACTACAAAAGATTTTTCAAGCAAATCAACATAAGTCTCGACAGTTTCGTTGTTAATACCACAGATCTGGCCTAATTCGTGATAAGAAACTACATTACCGACCTGAAAAGCAAGGGCCTGTAAAAGTTTTTGCAACCGATCGGGTTTTCGAACAACACCAAGCGCAAGAATGTCCTTATAAAGATAACTTTCAGAAAGTTCGTTTAAACGAAACTCGGCGTCACCGGGGTGGTTCACAATGTCGGGATAATATCCGTAGATTAAGCGGTGTTCGAGTAGTCTCTTTTCCTCGACCGCCGTCGTATGATTCTTCATTTCTGAATATGAAAAAGGGTACAGCATAAACTCCCACTTTCTACCGGTTAATGGCTCTTTTATTTTATTGGAAAGTTCAAAAGAAGAGGAACCTGATGCAATTACTTTTATTCCGGGAAGCTCGTCGGTAAAAAGCTTTAATGTCAAACCAACGTTTTCAATTCGCTGGGCTTCGTCGATCACCACTACGGTGTTGTCACCTGTTAGAGTTTTCAGCTCCGACGAAGTTTTATTTTGAAGTTTTTCGAGAACATCCGGCTCATCTGCATTGAGCCACAGGTGCTTTGTATTTTTAACCAATTCACGAATAAGGGTTGTTTTACCTACTTGCCTGGCTCCATACAGAACAATAACTTTATTGTCCTTCATTCTCAGCTTTATTGATTTGATAAATTCTCTGAAAACTATATCCATAATCGTAATATTAATATAAATATTACGGTCATAATCGCCAAATTAAAGTGAATGTTACGGTTACAATCGATAAATTAATGTAAATATTGCGGTTACAAGCTAAGAACTCTTCTTTTACTGTTTTTATGATGTCGTCTGCATGGCTATCTGTCTTGGCAAAGATCAAGGTTTTGGGTGTTTCATAGTCGCCGTCTTGATCAACGCGATTCGGGTATATTTCTGTTTGCAGGGCTTTTTTGAAAGC
Source organism: Leptospirales bacterium (assembly GCA_040326155.1). Taxonomy (GTDB): domain Bacteria; phylum Spirochaetota; class Leptospiria; order Turneriellales; family JAOUFE01; genus JBEQLE01. The sequence continues at coordinate 3,209 of JBEQLE010000144.1, forward strand.
CCGAATTATATTTCGTATTTGGCTCATATTAACAACATTACGATCTAATTCATTTGCAGTGTAGGTATAATCTTCTTCAAGTTGCTCCCACTTTTTTCTTCGGGTGAGTTTTTCTCTTTTATCGACAAACTCTTTGGCTTTAATTTGCGAACCTTTTTCTGTTATTTCTGTTTCTATTGTATAAACATCATACGGAACATTAACACCATCAGCAACAGAGTCTTCATAACTGTATTCACTCACCACGTTTTCATTAAAAAAACCAAAGGTGCGTTTATCGGGTGTGGCGGTTAGTCCGATGAGAAACGCGTCGAAATAATCTAAAACTTGCTTCCATAAATTGTAAATAGATCGGTGACATTCATCAATAACAATAAAGTCAAACATCTCAATAGGTACCTTTGGGTTGTAAGCTACAGGAACCGGCTCTTTGGGTTTCCAGCTGCTTTCGTTCGGATTTTCTTCTTCGAGTTTTTCATCGAGTTCTTCGCCTTTCAAGATGGAATAGACTCTTTGTATGGTGCTGATACAAACCTGAGCATCGGAGGCCACATAGTTGGAACTCAGCCTTTGAACATTATAAAGTTCTGTGAACTTTCGATTATCGTCGTTCGGCAGGTATTTCATAAATTCTTGCTCGGCCTGTTCGCCGAGGTTTTTGGTATCAACCAGAAACAGAATTCTTTTCGCGTCGGTAAATGAATGTCGATGCGGTGAATGTTTTACCGGCCCCGGTAGCCATTTGAATGAGCGCTCTCGGCCTGTTATTTTTAAAAGAAACTTCGAGATTTTCTATGGCTTTTATTTGCGCAGGTCTTAATTTTTCAAGGTTCAAACCCGGAATATCATTCAATCGGGTGCGCAGCGATTTCTCTTTCTTTAGCCATTCGATAAAGGTTTC
>JBEQLE010000145.1:0-3647 GCA_040326155.1 Leptospirales bacterium
AAAAAACAAAACCTACAAAATATGCATTTGATAAATTAATTAATGAATTAATCAAGAAATATGAACACAATGATGTAACAGAATTTATAGAAACAGTACGAATGGCAGCACCGATAAGTATTGACAGTGAAGTTTTTAGATTTTTCACTTTGCATGCTTTAATTAAATTTAGAACATCAAATAAAAATCGTAATTTTTATGATATGACAGAAAAAGGAAATTTAGTGGCTGATGGATATTTAGAGAAATCGTTAACCTAGGTTGTTTTAACGCCGCACATGGAAGTGCGGCATGACAGAAGACCTGCTGTTATTTTATTTAACTGGTATTGTGCGAATTATAAGAATTTTGTCGGGGTGTTCCTGCCGCCAAGACGCGATTCATCGCGTTCTGGGGATTTCCCTAAAAAAATATAAAAGGGGAAGCGTAAAACCGTGCCGAAGGTGCGGGTTGGAGCGGGGGGAAAATATAAAAACCGGACGGAGAATTTACCTTTTTTCCCCGTATAATAGATCTTATTGCCAAGTTTTATATTAAAGAAAGAAGTTCAAGTGGGTGGTTTAACATAACTCTGGCACCGGCTTTTTCGATCTCTTGTGCAGGGCGATATCCCCAGGAGACGCCGACTGGAAACATATTGCAGGCCAGCGCGGTTTTCATGTCTGTGGGTGAGTCTCCCATGTAGAGATAGTCTTCACTTTTTAAATTCATTGATTCGATAATTTCAAAGGCTGCTGCCGGGTTTGGTTTTTTGGGAACGTTGTCTCTTGCTCCGAGGACGATTTCAAATTTATACTCTTTGAAAATGTGGTAGATTATTTTTTTGGTAAAGTAATCGTTTTTATTTGAGAGAACCGCTAAACGCACCGACTTTTCAGTTAATTCCTGAAGCATGTCGAGAATTCCGGGGTAGGGTTTGGTTTGGGCGGCGTAGCAATTTTCATAATGGAGAAGCATGTTTTGAACAACGTGATCAATCGTAGCATTGTCAGTGGTAAGATTTTCAGGAAGAGCTTTGGATATAAGGTCTCGAAGCCCGTGCCCTACCATTTTTTCGTAAGTTCGAATAGAGTGAGTTGGGAAATTGCTTTGCTCTAAGGCGGCGTTGGACGCCGTAGCCACATCGGGAATTGTATTTAACAGGGTTCCGTCTAAGTCAAATAAAACAGCTTTGTATTTGTTCATGAATTTCGATTACCTGAAGTACTGAAAACGGCCGGTTTAACGCCGACCGTTTCTACGTTTCGACATTTTAACGTCGGTCTTTAGTTTAGAGCTTTTAGAAAAGCTTCAATTTTATTGACTTCGTCTTCTTTCAGTTCAGCTCCTAACTGGTGCCATGCCATCTTTTTAATGGCCTCTTTTAAAGTTGCTATGGAGCCGTCGTGAAAGTAGGGGCCTGTTTCAGCAATCTTTCTTAAAGAAGGAACTTTAAAAACAAATTTGTCAGCGCCGTTATTTGTAACTTCAAAACGACCTAAATCTTTGGTTTCAAATTCGTTCACTAAACCGATTTTCTGATACATGCTACCGCCGATGGCTACGCCATTATGACAGTTTGTACAGCCAGTATCCAGAAAGATTCGAAGACCGGTTTGCTCATCGGAAGTTAAAGCCCGGGCGCTTCCCGCAATAAAATTATCCAGACGATTTTTCGAAATTAAGGTACGCTCAAAAGCGGCAATTGCTTCAGCCAGGTTATCGTACGTTAGAGCATTTTCAGCATCGGGGAACGCTTTTTTGAAAAGTTCAGGGTAATCTTCCGTCGCTTTCAGCTTCGAAATTACCGCGTTTGCATTCTTCATACCCATTTCAATGGGGTTCAAAATGGGGCCTTTCGCTTGTTCTTTTAAGTTTTCAGCTCGTCCATCCCAGAATTGCGCTATATGAAACCCCGCATTGAGTACAGTTGGAGCACTTCTGCCTCCCTGTTGACCATCGATGCCGGTGGAGACTGCGGCGTTGTCCGTACCATTGCCGTCCTCATTCAGGTTATGGCAAGAGTTGCATGAAATTGTATCATCTTTTGAAAGTATGACATCGAAATAGAGTTTTTTACCCAGTTCAATTCTTTCAGGTGTGTCATTTTCGCTGCCGGGCATTGTATCTGGTACAATACCGAAAGTATCTTTAGCCTCTTCCATTAATGCGAGCGTCGCTGCGGAGGGCTTGCAAAAAAGGAAGGAAAGCGAAAGTGAAATTAATAGTGTAAAGTGTAATGTTTTCATTTAGTTCTCCATATTGTAATAGAATCGAATCGACTATATTTATTTTTGTTTTACAGTGTCCAGTATTGTAACTGATATTTTAATAGATTAAATCTGGTTTTTATCACGATAAAATGTATATGCTAGAAGACCCCATCCGACTATAAAGCACAGGCCGCCTACTGGAGTCATCATCGGTATCGGACGAACACCCCACAAAGCAAGAGAGTAGAGACCACCGCAAAAGAATATAATACCAGCCAGAAAAAAACCACCAGACAACATTAATAGGTTTTGAATATTTTTTTTGTTAGAGATCTTAATGTAGATGCGGGTAATAATTAAAGCGATTCCATGAATAAACTGATATTGGACCCCGGTTTTTAACCACCCTTTGACTTGCTCAGAAGCGTCGACAACAAGGTGAGAAGCGCCCGCGTCAATGATCACGGCTAAAGCGCACATAATGGCGCCCATTACGGAAAGTGTCATGGGCGTTCTACATCTACCTTTAAGTTTTTTAGGCCATTTTCAGCAAACTCTTTTTCATAAATAACCATATACTCTTTTTCTTTATCGAGCCTTTCCATAAATGACATTTTTTGTATATTGTCCATGCCATATTTTGCTATAATATCGGCTTTGGAAAGACGATCGATCAATTCGTCCCAGAAACAGTGTTCTTCGTAATCGTCAATCGCTTTCGATACAATTTCATCTTTATCAAAAGCAGAAGATGGAAAGAATTTATCTGAGCCTTTATCGTGTTTTACATACTCTTTTAAATTTGATTCGGCGGCTTTTTCAAATAGAAGTTGTTCAATATCTTTAAAATAACTCTCTTGCCCTTCGTCATGGGCTTCGGCTACCCACATTCCAAGGTAAGCCAGTCGTAGAAGTTTTTCAAATTGCGTATCTTTTAATTCAAAATTCATAGATCTAAAGAAATAAAACCAGCCCCCTCGTCACCTTTTTTTCATTTTTCTGTTTTTCATACTCAGTTGGTTTACACCATGTTTAGTAAATTGAAAATGTTGCATGAAAAAATTTCTTTGGTTCAATGCGTTATTCTTAATTTTGTGTGTGGTCGGCTGTAAAAAAAAGCCTTATGTCGATATAGAACAAATTGAAGAGCTAACAGGTTATGAAGTGGCTGAATTAGGCGAAGTTCGTTCTTATGACGTCGACGAATCTCCCGGTGTAGAACAAATAGCGCTTTATAAAGTAACGAGTGAACCGGAGAACGATACAAATCTGGAATCTCAAAGCAGGTATTATATATCCATTTTTACAAAAGATGAAGAAGAAGAGTATCAGCTCCTTCGCCTGATCCTGTGTCAGTCGGCCGGCGTCGATGTCGGCCTTATAGAACGGATAGAGGGTGCGGTCGAACTGTCCCATGGACCGGACTCGTTCGCCCTCCATCTCGACCAACTCGTG
>JBEQLE010000146.1:0-3269 GCA_040326155.1 Leptospirales bacterium
GTTCCTCTTTTCCTGGATTCCTGTATTTCCTGCCTTCCTTGTCACTAACTCTTTCTTTCTTTCTTTCTTTCTTTTTTAAGTTATTTGGAGAATTTAGCCAGCAGTGCAGCTGCTTTTTCGGCGGGGTTTTTAGAGATAACGTTTTTGTTTACTTCGCGTAAATTAGCTAGCATTTGTTTTCGGTAGGGTTTGTCTGTTAGAAGGCGGTCGAGTTCTTCGAGAACCGGTTCTAGTTTCATATCGTTTTGTATAAACTCTTTTGTAATTGGTTTTTTCCCTATAATGTTGACAAGACCAATGTACTCGCCTTGTATTAATCTTTTTGCTATGTGGTAGGTTACAAATGACGTTTGATAAATCAGTAAAAATGGAAGGTTAAACAAAGAGCATTCGAGCGTAACCGTTCCCGAGCAGGCGATTGCGGCGCTGGTGGATTGTAATATTAAATGGGAATCGGCTTTGTAAACGTGGACGTATTCTGGAAGTTCATAGGTATGTACAAGATCGTCTATTGTATCGGTCGGCGTAGGGATAAAAAACTCAGCGTCTGTATGAGAACTTTTGAACCTACGGGCGCATTCGAGCATAAACGGTAAGTGACGCTTTATTTCTGAAATTCGAGAACCGGGCAAAATCGCAATTCTTATCCGGTTTTTATATTTTGTTTTTAGTTTATTTGCCTTGGACTTTAATTTAATCTGTGCCTCTTTAATTTTGTCCACGACCGGGTGACCGATAAAGTGGGAATTGACTCCCTCTTTTTCAAATATGGCTGTTTCAAATTTATACAGGCATAAAACACTATGAACGAATTTTTTTATTTTGTGAATTCGGCTGTAGTGCCAGGCCCAGATTTGTGGAGAAACGACAAGATACACTTCGATGTTATCAGCTTTTAAAAGTGAGGCCAGGTAGAGATTAAAACCAGGGTAGTCGATTAAGACAGCGTGTTTTACCCCCGCTTCTTTACACATATTGGCTAAATCATGTGCGTACCCTTTTAATTTGCGATACTTTTTTAACCCTTCCCAGAAACCAATGGTAGCGAGTTCGTCCACGGAGCGTATTGTCCGGACTCCCACTTTTTCCATCTGGGGTCCGCCATATCCCCAAAAGTCCATGTTTTTTTTGTTAAATGATTTTTGTTTTTTCCAGGCTGCTATGATTGCGCCGCCAAGCGTATCTCCCGATGCTTCGCCGGCTACAACCAGAACGGATTTTTTCATTCTTTTTCTTCCACCTGGTACTCTTCGAAAAGCAGCTTCTGGTTTCCCCACTCTTCGCCTTGTTCTCGATCGAGCGCTACGGGGTATTCCCCATCAAAACACGCAGAGCAGTAGTTGTTGTTATCTTCTGCTCCTTTTTTCATGCCTTCGAGAGTTAAATAGGCAATAGAATCTACGCCTAGAAACTCTTTAATTTCTTCTAACGTATTTACATGCGCTATTAATTCACTTTTTGTTGGAATATCGATACCGTAATAACAAGGAAACCGTGTCGGAGCCGAAGAAATACGAACGTGAAGTTCTTTGGCACCGGCTTTACGTAACATGGCAATAATTTTTCTTTGTGTCGTTCCCCGCATAATCGAATCATCTACGATGACTAAGCGTTTGCCTTTCACTACATTTTCAATTGCATTGTATTTTAATTTAGCGCCAAAGTCGCGAATTTTCTGGTCTGGTTCAATAAAAGTACGACCGATATAGTGCGACCTTATAAGTCCCATATGAAACGGTATGCCGGACTCTTCTGAAAACCCAAGCGCGGCGACGGTAGAAGAATCAGGTACCGGTACAACTGCGTCAGCTTCAACGGGCGATTCTTGTGCCAGAATTTTTCCAAGTCTGTACCTTACATCGTAGACACTTTGTTTAAAAACTCTGGAGTCTGGACGGGCAAAATAGACATATTCAAAAATACATAGTTTTTCTTGTGTTTTTGCAAAAGGGTGCATCGACTTCAGGCCGTTACTATCGATACGAATAAGTTCACCGGGTTCTACGTCCCGAACATATTCAGCATCAATTATATCGAGGGCACAAGTCTCAGAGGCAAAAACCCATCCGTCTTCTTTCTTACCGAGTACCAGAGGACGAAACCCGTTAGGATCTCGCACTGCAAATATACTGTCTTTTGTAAGCATTACAAGTGAATAGGCGCCTTTTAGTTGTGTCAGGGCATTTATGAGAGCAGTAGTAAAATCGGAGTCTTGCGAGCGGGCCATTAAGTGGCAAATAGTTTCGCTGTCCGCTGTAGTCTGAAAAATAGAACCTTCGCTTTCCAGTTTACCGCGTATACTCCAGGCATTGGTCAGATTGCCGTTGTGCGCGAGAGCAATAGAGCCAAAGCGAGATTCGACACGAATGGGTTGTGCATTGCGTAAAAAACTGGCCCCTGTGGTGCTGTACCTGTTGTGGCCAATTGCCGCTTTTCCTTTTAACTGGCGAAGTTTCGATTCTTTAAAAACGTCCGCAACTTTCCCCATGCCAGCGTAACGAAAAAGGTGTTTTTCATCTGTGGTTACAATTCCGGCGCTTTCTTGCCCCCGGTGTTGCAAAGCATAAATGCCTAAATATGCATAATTTGCCGCTTCTTTGACATTGTAAAGCCCAACGATGCCGCACTCTTCTTTCGGGTAATATTTTTTATCGGACATAATCAGAAATGATTGTTCAGGGATGATCGTATTATTTGAGTCCAAAAGTCAAGTCATTCTAACTGCTTTACTCAAATATATCCATTTTCGCGTCGGGGTCAGTCTCGCTGCCACCAAACTCTTTTTGAAGTATTTGCCCAATATCGGTCTCTTTCTTTTCATCGAGATTTGTTTCTACTTTTGTGTCAGCGTTCCTGTTTATATTTTCACTATTCTCTTTATTTTCTTTGATCTTCTTGGGTTCTGTGGTTTTTGGGGGCTCTTTAGCTTCTGTGGGTTCATTTTTTTGAACCTGAGCAGGTTTTTCGATCGGTTTCTCTTTCGGTTTAACTATGGTTTCCGTTTCTGTTTTTTTTGCGATTGCACTTTGATCTTCAAATTTGTCTCCGTTTTGCAAAGCCGACTCAAGGCGCGAAAGTTTTTGAACCAGGCTGGATACCGAAGGGGCTTCAAACTTTTGAAAAAGGTCGACAAGGGAAATTTCAAGCGAGACCAGTGTTTCGGCGCTATTGGTGGCCTGGAATAAAGACCAGTTTGAAAATAGTTTAAAAAATAGTTCAAAAGTTAAAACCAGTTCGGCTTTATCCCACGATTCAATTTTATTTTGAAT
>JBEQLE010000147.1:0-3192 GCA_040326155.1 Leptospirales bacterium
GTCTTTACGCAAAATGAAAAAGCCTGACTCGGTGTTACCCGGGCCAGGTTCTAAGCCCATTAGTTAAATATGGCAGCTACGTGGTATTTACCACAGGAGTTTTTTCGAATATATAGAAAAAACCAACCAGGGGTAATTTTTGGTAGATCGGCGCTGGTAACACCGGGTTTTGGTTCGATTAAAGCAAAGTAATCTCCCTTTTGTGGATAAAACTTCTTTTTAGATTCTTCGAAAAATTCTTCATATAGATCAATATATTCATCCTGGTAGTCAACCAGGTCGAATTCGGTATAGTCGAAAATTTTAATTGTAACCAATTTTTGTAAATCTTTTAAAGAAGAATCGTCTTTTACAATCTCGTTCAGCGTTTCGCAAAGATCCTCTCTAAAAGCGTTCGGGTTAAAAAATTCGCCCTCGCCTAAAATATAAATAGGGTTTCCGATATTATTTAAGAATGCTTTACAGTTTTTTTTGTAATAAGCGCTATAAACGGAGAGTACGAATTTTTTAATTTTTTGCTCTTCGCTTAGTTCCTTATCATTTTTCGACTTTTTTTTCTTATTCTTTTTATTTTTCTTATTCTTCTTTTTATTTTTGCCAAATGTGTTATCTACATTTTTTTTGCCCTTAGCTGACATCTCAAACATAGGGTTTGGTGCAATAAAACCTGTAATTAGAAAAATGGCTAATAATAACCTCATAATTCGTTTCGACATATAAACTCCTCAAATAGTTTTAGGTACAGATAATAATTTACTGAAAAGGCTTGTCAAGGTTATTTATCGTTTCGTCCATTTGACTATATAAACGAAACGCATCGCGCACAGACTGGTTCTTCTGTTCGTGACAAAAGAGCCATAGTGCCGGGACCAGCCAGGCAGGATACCAGCGGATCTTCAGAATTTGTTTCCATAGCTGCGACACGCCCGCAAAGCGAATTTTCAGAAGAGGGTTTACAGTTTTTTGCATTGCCCTCCGCAGTAAAAACATGGTAAAGATTTTCCGAATTTTCTTTTAAAACTAAATATTTTTTCATACTACGGAATCAATCTAAATTATACAGAAGAGAGCAAGTTGTTTTTCAAAAAAAAGTGTTTTTGACGGTTATTTCTTGTATTTAATGAATCGGTTACCAGTTTTAAGAGTTTAAAGAGTTTAAAGAGTTTAAAGTAAATAAATTTCTTGTCGTACAGGCTGCGCACTTGTTCATAGGGAATAGTAGGGAATATGCATCGAATTTATCTGAAATTTCATATCATTACAATATATTTCATCCTTTATTTTCCCCTGGCCGGGGTTACAAATGAGTTTCGTGAAAAAACAGTCCAAGAGCAACAAGTTCAGACTACAGCGAAAAACGAAACAGAGGCGCAAAACAGTCAGCCGAAAGAGGGGGTATGGGTAGAGGTCGAATGGGATATATATTATACAAATATCGGTCTATATATGAATTTATGAGGAAAAGAGACCGAAGACCTTGGTGAAAAGACCGAATTTGAGGTTTATCGCCGCTTGTTAACAAAGGGATTATTGCCATCAAGCAAGTACCTACCCGCTGCCATTAGTCGGGGTGGGTATAAAACATTATGCTTCCGATTTTTATAATCGTGGGAATATAACTGAAAATTTTAACTTCATAGAAGGGGCGACAAAAGGATTTCAGGAACCATATGCATTCTCGCTTTTTCTTGGGAACGTTGTCCTTTTTTCTCGTAAAGGGGAGGAAAGAAGGGGGGGCAATATTGGTATATCGGGTTTGTTGTTGACGTATGGTCAATATCATATCTATGATAATACACTGATTGACGATCACTGGTATGAGATAGAGCTTAAAGTAGGTGGGAAACGTCGTTTTTTAGACGCAATACTCAAATGGAACTATAAGATAGGCACACGCTTTCATAATAATCCATACATCAGGGATATTGCCTATATTGGTTTAAAAAGAACCCGAATCGATTTGCATGGTAAATTCTGGTCTATTTTAAATAACAGTGGCTTTGAGTACATAATGGATTTTGATTATAAAGAAGCACGAATTATTCGCCATTATTTTATGGTTGATAAAAGAACTCCGGTCGCAGACAAGTTTACATTTGGACTCAGCATCGGTTTTGTATGGGAATCAAAATCTAAATACATCGGGCGACTTGCCCCGGCGGGTAACGAAGTAGGCAATTGGCAGTTTTTAATTCGTCCAAATCTGTGGTTTTAACAGATGCGTAGAAAAACATGGTTCTTGACGTATTAAATAGAATTCATTTTATAGTCAAAAATAAAGATATAGTACAAAGTAAAAAAATTGCAAAAATGGTAAATTATATTATAGAGGCAAACGAAGATGGCAAATGATAAGAAATTTTCTGAGAAAAGACGATATGTAAGAGCAAAGTATCATGCCAGTGGTTATATTGTAGATAACTCAAAGAAAATAAAAGTGGTTTGTGCCACATTTGACATCTCAGAAGGCGGCATGAGAATAATTACGGACCGGGAACTGAACGGCGCCAAATACGAGATAGTTCTCGGGAAGAATAAATTTTCCGGAAACATTAAGTTTAAAGAAAAACGCAGTTCTGCAATGATGGATAAATCAGCCTATTACTACGGGTTTCAATTCGCAAAACCGATTTCCGGTGACATGAAAAAGAAGTTGATGGCTTTGGCGGGAAAGGTATTTTAGTCGGGTTAATAGACAAATGAAAAAATATACGATTGCAATGATATGCCTGTTTTTTATGGCAATTCCTTTGACGCGAATTAAATCTGAAACAAAACCTGTCTACTTATCCGAATTGGAATACCAGGTTCTGTTAGAAATGAATATCGCGCGCACAAACCCTGGAAAGTATATCGAATTCTTAAAAGAGCGAAAAGGGTATTTTAAAAAAGAAGGGTATTATGTTTTACCTGGTTCCAACATTCGAATGCTGACAAACGAAGGGGTTTCGGCTGTGGATGAAGCTATTCGGGTTTTATCGAGGCAAAAATCGGTCTCGCCTCTAAAACCTTCCTACGGAATGTCGAGGGGAGCCAAAGACCATGTAAAAGACACCGGACCCAGAGGTATCGTTGGCCATTATGGAAGCGATAAAAGTTCTCCTTTTGATCGAGTCAACCGTTATGGTGATTGGCAATCTACAGCGGGTGAAAACATCAGTTACAGAGAAAATACAGGGCGTAATATTGTAT
>JBEQLE010000148.1:0-3100 GCA_040326155.1 Leptospirales bacterium
CATCTTTTTGACTTCGGGGGTGACTTCGGGGGTGACTTCGGGGGTGACTCCGGGGGCGAAGGCGGCTATCGCGGCATAAATCATTTTCAGCATGAACTCGATAAACGGACTCGACTCGCCATCTTTTGTGCTTTTACCGAGAGCATCGTAGTACTCTTGTTGGTGGGCATGTATAATATTTTCGACCGGAATAAGCGTAAACAGGGGATTCCATTGGTAGAGAATTAACGTCTGCCAGAGTCTGCCCATTCTTCCATTGCCGTCTTTAAACGGATGAATGAATTCAAATTCATAATGAAACACAGAACCCGCAATCAATGGATGTTGGTCGGTGGTTTTTACCCAATGTAAAAGATCTTTCATTAAATGGTGAACACGATCTGCGGGCGGAGCCATATGAACTACGGTCTCGCCGGACATAACGCCAACAGACCCCGTTCGATATTTGCCGGGAGGTTTCAGCAGGTCGTCCATAAGCAAGCGGTGGGCTTCTAACAGGTTTTTTTTAGAGTGCGACTGCCAGTGTTCCAGGCTCTCATACGCCTTGTCGGCATTCCGAACCTCTTGAATTTCACGGGGAGGCGCGAGAACTTTTTTCCCGTCAAGAATCGCCGTAATTTGCTCTTGTGTCAGAGTATTTCCCTCAATGGCCAGCGACCCCTGAATCGTTCGTATACGGTTAATTCGACGAAGGCGAATAGTGGTCCCTGTTTCCTCCAGCGCAGAAAGTCGCCCCAGCTTTTGCGAGATCTCCGCCACTAACGATACCATCGAAGACGTAATTTTAAACGGAGGTGTATACGGTTCACTCATAAAAACTTCTGTGTCTAAACACCATTTGTCCAAGCCCCTGTCAATAAAACCTGAACACGATTGTAGCAAATATCAAGAATTTAAACGACTACAACTTCGAGCTCTTTACTACCCTGAATCTGGTTCGACTGATTTCATACAAATATTCAAAGGAGAAGTGCGGTTGCATACCGCAGTGCGAACCTGTGGAATTAAATACCTTAACTTTTCGAATATACTGCGCGCTTCGCCAGCCTGATTTTTCTTTTTCAGTTCATAAAAAAGTCATTCGGCTTTTTTATGTTCTTTCGTTCAACTATAGTTTGAAGTTATTTATTTTTAAAAAGCGTGGTTTTTAAAAGCCTGCTTCGTGGTATTTCTGTTTAGTTTATAAAAAAATCTGCGATTTTCATATTTTCTTTTCCTGTCCTTCCTGCCTTCCTTATAGTCATTTCTTTATCTCTAGTCGGGAGTTCCCCACCTGCATACGCATTGACAAGCCGTGTCAAAAAATGACTTTACCCGAATACTTCACAGGGAGAATATTATCAAAGCCGCAGACCCAAAAGAGATACAACGTAGACGAACTTTTGCAATTATCGCTCACCCGGATGCGGGGAAAACCACGTTGACTGAAAAACTGTTATTATACGGGGGGGCAATCTCCCTTGCAGGACACGTTCGCGCTCGTAAAGATAGAAAGTCGACTCGTTCGGACTGGATGAAACTCGAACAAGAAAGAGGGATTTCGATCAATACTGCGGCAATGCAATTTGAATACAAAGGCCATATTTTAAACCTGCTCGATACTCCCGGGCACGAAGATTTTTCTGAAGATACATACCGCACTCTTATGGCTGTCGAATCTGCAGTGATGCTTTTGGACGGTGGTAAAGGGGTGGAGCCCCAGACAATTAAACTTTTTAAAATATGTAAAGAGAAAAAAATCCCTATAATTACATTCATCAATAAAATGGATATGCCCGCCAAAGAGGCATTCGACCTTATGGACGAAGTTGAAAAAATTCTCGGACTGACTTGTGTTCCCTTTTTGTGGCCCATGGGTTCGGGACCCGCGTTTAAAGGTGTTTTTGATCTACGCGAGAACGTTGTACACTTGTATGAAAAAACAACGGGCGGCGCATACAAGGCTCCGACAAAAGTTAGTGGTATCGACGACCCTGAATTGCTCGAAATTATGGGCGAGCAGGACTATAAAAAATTTGTCGAAGACCTGGGAATTGCCCGCGAAATGTTGCCCGATTTTGACCGTGAGCTGTTTCATGCCACAGAAATTACTCCCGTGTTTTTTGGCTCGGCTATAACAAACTTTGGAGTTGAAAACCTCTTGAAGGAATTTATTGACCTTGCTCCGTCGCCTCAAACCATACGTCTGAAATCCGGTGAAGATATTTCACCAGAAAATGAACATTTCAACGCTTTTATATTTAAATTACAGGCCAACATGAATAAAGCCCACCGTGATCGTGTCGCTTTTGCCCGTATTAACAGTGGAGTTTTTGAAAGGGGAATGCAGGTTTTTGTGCCGCGTTTGAATAAGAATGTTAAACTATCAAGCCCCGTATCTTTTTTCGGGCAAGAAAGAAACACGGTAGATAAGGCTTACCCTGGCGATATTATCGGTCTTATTAACCCACGTCTGTATCGCATTGGAGATATTCTGAGCACAGGTGAACCGCCCGATTACCATCCCCTGCCAAAATTCGCCCCGGAAACTTTTGCCCGCCTTGTTTCTACCGATACTTCAAAATTGAAAGCCTTTAAAAAAGGAATTAAGGAACTTGCCGAAGAAGGCGTTGTCCAGATCTATAATCCCGACGACCAATTTCCAATTCTAGGCGGTATCGGTCGTCTTCAGTTTGAAGTTTTTGTATTTCGCCTCCAGGATGAGTACGGCGCCGCCTGTAGACTCGAAGAGGTGAATTTCGAACGGTCCAGATGGTTAAGCGATGAAACAGATAGTGATAAATTTTCCCGTTTCGACCTGCTGGTTTACGACATCGAAAAAAATCCCGTCATTCTTTTTGAAACCCAGTATCGTTTACAAACCTTCGAACGCGAAAACCCCGAGATTAAACTTTTGGTTCACCCGCCAGGTTATGAATCTAATGTTTTAGAAGAGTAGGAGGGGCTTAGCGCGTCTTTGTTTCACAAAAAAATCCTTCGGTTTTTTTGTGCCGACCTTTCGACTTTTTTTTAAAGTTTTTTGCATAAAAAAAGCGTGGTTTTTTTATGCTCGTTCGGGGTATACTATCGCCGCACATGGTTGCGGCCTACCCCCCGCGTT
>JBEQLE010000149.1:0-2838 GCA_040326155.1 Leptospirales bacterium
GTAAAGCGGCCTACTACCTCGCGAACCATGTTGACTCGGTTAAGGTTGTAACCGACGATACGGGAAAAGCCTTGAGTAGAACTGAGTATTTGCCTTATGGCGAAACCTTTCAACAAGAAGGCGACATCAGGTTTACGGCAAAGTATAATGGGCAGGCGTTAGATGAAGAGAGCGACCTGTATTATTATAATGCGCGGCATTATGACCCGGAGATAGGAAGATTTGTAACGGCCGATTCCGTGACGGATGGACCGGGGACGATTAAAGGATGGAACCGGTATATGTATGTGGGTGGGAACCCGATTATGTATAAGGATCCGACGGGTCATGAGGGTGAGCATATCGATCACATGACACAGGCAGAACGAAAGTTGAATACTGCATCGAATAAAGTAATGGAAGATTATGGTGGTTCTGACCAGAACCAGGTTGAATATGGGTTAAAAGAACAGTTGATGGATAGGTTACTGGAACAGAAAAATTGGGAATGTGAAAAGAAATGTAGCCGAGCTCGAACTGTGACTATAGTATATGAAGGAAAAACGTTGACTATAAACTTCAAAGCAGATTTTTCGAATAGAGCTGCAAAGGAAAATTCGAACTGGACGCCGGAAGCAATAATCGGTGCTCTTGATAATAAGGTTTTTGGTGTTTGGGCTAAATCATTAATGCAAGAAGGTGTGTATGAAGTAGATGTCTCAGGAGTGGGGCGCCCGCACCCTAGACCCAGTCATCATAAACTTAATACCAATGCGGCCATAGACTTTAATAATATAAAATGGATTGACAGTGCTGGTAAAAAGCAAGAGGATTCGCTGTACGGGAAAAGAGGAAAGACAGATAAATTCTCTCAAAAAGTTGCTGATTTGCGTGGTCGACTTATTTCGAATACTTTATATTATTTTGGTGATAAAATAAAAAGCTATAATAGCTTTAGTTATGCTTTAATGGATCGAATGAAAAATCGTTGGAAAAAAACGGGTAGTCCAGAGTGGAGCAATTATCGCAATACGGGTTATGGATGTGCAGCGAAGAGATGTGAAAACACGAATGGGACTAAAAGTGGTACGAGTAATCAAAATTTACATAAAGACCATTGGCATTTCTCATTTATTACTTTTTAAAAAAACGAGGTAAGGTATGTTTGCTATTATAGATTCAAAAAAAGCTATATTTTTGTTTATTCTTTTATTTCAGTTTGAATTGCTTTATTCGAATGCTAATTGGGGAGAAATTTTTGGTGATAATATTAATCTGCGCTCGGGACCTACTTTGAACGATGATATTATTGATGTCCTAGACAATCAGACAAAAATAAAAATATTAAAATCTAATTTAAGTGAGAAGAATTTTTTTATTGGCAAATATCTCGGTGATTGGGATCAAGTATCAGCAAACGGTCGAACGGGTTTTGTTTTTAATGCATTCATCAAGAGCTCATTACATCCAGAAGAAAAATTTCACGTATTTCTTAAAAGATATTTTCCTATATACAAAAAAACATCTGTAGAAAAATTTAATCGTCGTGTTCGTCTTCCATTAAGAGTTGAAATGCCCGCAAGCGATGTTGGTGAGGTTGACAAGGTTATTTGGGTAAATAAACAAAAATTGAATGAATATTTAACGAGAGGGACAGATTTAGATACTGGGAAAAATTTAGAGTTTAATTATAAAAATGGATTTGTTAGCGTGGTGGACTATGAACCAGAGAGCGACTACATTGTTATTTATATTTTTGAACTGATTGATAATAAATGGTTTTTGAAAAAGTTAATAGTGTGATACGTATTGATTCATACCAAAATTTTAATTTTTGACGCTGTCGTCTGTCAAAATGACCAAGCGGTAGCGCACAACGTGATTTCACGGGACAGAGTGTAGACACTCGAGAAATCGCATCATTTTCGCCAAATCTGGACTCGTGTCTAAAATTTCATAACTGCCAACAATAGTTGCTGGTGGTAAAATAAGCACCAGCCGCACCAGAAGTTCCCCGCTGGTAATGACCTACCTGTGACGCCAAAATAATATCGTATTGGATGACTAGGAAGGCGCAGGGGAAAGTACCCACTTTTTCCTTTTAATAAAGGGAGTTTTAACTGACTTCGACAACTTTATTACGACCGGTCTCTTTGGCTCGGTATAAAGCCTTGTCGGTGGCCTGAATCAGTTCGTCGAAGGTGTCGCCATCACCAGGATAAACCCCGACGCCTATGCTGATGGTGAGGTGTTTTCCTGCCGAGATTTGCTCGTTTTTAAATTCGAAGTCGACGATCAGTTGGCGAACTCTCTCGGCAAAGGGTTTAGCCTGAGCTTTCGACATCTCTGGAGCGATAATTACAAACTCCTCTCCCCCATACCTGGCTACGGTATCGGTCTCACGCGACTCTTCTTGCAGGTTGGCTGCGACCTCTTTTAAAATAAAGTCCCCTGCGACATGCCCGAACTCGTCATTATACTGTTTAAAATGGTCGATATCTATCATCAATAAGACCACAGTTTTACCGTATCTTTTCACTCTGGTGAACTCTTCTTTCAGTTTTTCGTAAAAGTAGCGATGATTGTAGAGTCCTGTTAGACCATCTTTGACCGCCAGGTTTTTCAATTTACGATTCAAGGTGTCGAGTTGTTCGGTACGGTATTTTACCTTGTCTTCGATTTCAACTTTGCCCCGGTGGGTCGCATTTGAATGGTATTTCCTTTCGGAGATTCCATCAGTCCCGAATATTTTATAAATTCGCGCAGCCAGAAATATTCCATAGGTGAATCAATACCGGGAGGCTCGTTCTACTCCCAGCCCCCACCACGAGGGTGGCGGGTGGGAGCGTTTTCTTTTGG
>JBEQLE010000014.1:0-69690 GCA_040326155.1 Leptospirales bacterium
ATCTTAAAAAAAACAATATAAAATGTCAAGTTTGAATTAGCCTTGCACGTTCGTTTATTTGACCAATTCAATGAAACGCCAATATCGAACAAACCAAGACTAAGTGCAAAAGGAGTTTTAAATCGCCATTATATAGGTATCGACGTTTTCGGTTCCTTTGAGCGGGACATTCTTTCGTTGTGAAAAATTAAATTTCTGTTTTATAAGTTCATTTATAAGCATGTAGGTCTCTTTACTTAATTGAATAGACCCAGGAATACCCTGATTTTCAAGGCGGCTGGCCATATTTACAGTATGACCCCATAAGTCATACACGAACTTTTTCTTGCCTATAACCCCGGCAACCATGGAACCGGTATGAATTCCAACTCGAATTTTAAGGACCCAATTGTTACTCAATGCCCATGCATTAAAAATTTCAATCATTTCTTTCGCCATCAGCAGCGCATTCGTAGCGTGTTCTTCGGGTTCACTTTTAATGGGAACACCGGCAACGGCCATGTAAGAATCGCCAATTGTTTTTATTTTTTCGACGTTATACTTTTCAGCGCAATCGTCAAATTCAGAAAACAGCCGGTTTAAACGGGTTACCAATTGTTCTGCGTCTACACCGGAGGTGAGTTTGGTAAACCCTTCAATATCAGCAAAAATAACAGAAGCCGATTCAATTTTATCAGCAATAATTTTGTCACCGCTTTGCAAACGATCGGCAATTTCACGGGGAAGTATATTCAATAACAGAGTTTCTGCATGTCTTTTTTCAACCGCATAAGCGTCTTCGGCTTGAATGGTCTCTTTAAAAAAGAAGTATATCATTGCCCCGGATAATAAAAATGTAAAAAGCGTATTCATTAATTCATATGTAGGCATGTCTTCTAATTTTATGCCTTCCATTTGATATTGGGGCAATAATTCTATGTTGATCTGAATTAAAGCATATAAACTGACGGACACTAACATACAGAAAAAAATTAAACCTTTATCTCGGGCTGTGAACAGCAATAAAGGGCTGAAATAAAATAGAAAATAGAAGGAGTCAGAGCCGTTTAAACCGCCATATAATGCAAAATTGTAGAGCAGATAAATGTTACCGCCCAGAATAAAAAGCAATTTAGCTATGCGGTGAAAACCAAGGTGATTTATAATAAGAGTGATGGCGAACAAAGGAAACATCGGCCCAACTAATGTTATCGCCTGCATAAATTCTGTATTTTGAAGGTCCATATTGCTTTTGAAAAACATGACAATAAACCCGGTGGCAATATAGAAACTGGCTAGAACTAAAATTCGATTTGTTAGATAATAAGTTTTTTTTTCTCTTGGCTCTTCTTTTGCGTCAATATTTCCTTTCGTTAGGTAATTCCAGGGGATGACTATTTTCTTCCAAATCGATTTAAACATGTAATTGAACCTTCTTTCAGACTATAGATGCAAAATGTCTTCTTATTGTCAATCCATAAAAATTTTATGAATATAATTAAACGATGGATTGTTCGACCTACGGTTTTTATGTAAACAGCGAGATTGACCGGAAAGTTTTGTATGCGAATGTTGAAATAGAAATTAGTATGCGAGCAAAAATATAAGTAAAAATGAAATTATATAATGTACTAAACAGAGGAAGATAAATTCCCCTGTTTAGTTTTCAAAAAAGGTAAACTTTAAAAGAATTTTAAAGTAAAATGGTCGTTTTAATCAAAATCGGAATCCATCAGAGTTTTGCGTTTATTGGCTTTCGTGTTTTCAAGCGCATTATCGCATAATTCTCTAACCTTTTTTGAAAGCGCTTCTGCAACGCTTCCGGCAGTATTAAAGCCTTGAGCTTTGATGTATTTTTTAAGCTTCGATGTCACAATTAGAATTTCTTGTTCTTCACTCATTATTTACTCCAGTACATTAAGTTAAGATCCATATTTTATGTTGCAAATACAGTGGCTAGAACACAAATGTTTTATAGATGTACTTTTTATCTTTTGGTATCCATATATAAAGTAATTACAGGTTTTTGATCAATTCTTCCATACGAGTTTGTTTTTCCGCTACCGTATGTTCATTTTTCATTTGAAAAAGTTGGGTTGCCAACCGGAATTGGCAGTATATATGGGTATTCCATTAAATTAACGGAGAATAATAGTATTTATATGAAAAATAGAGTGGTTTCAACCTTAATCGTATTATCAGCAGTATTTCTATCTTCGGGGTGTGACTTTGATCACCCTTTGACTAAAACACACAACATGGCTTGCCCGCAGGAGCTTAACGGTTCCTGGAAGTTTAACCAGGCAGGGCAGGGCGACATGCTTCTGGAATATTTTGATATTGCCGTTTCAAGTGATTGCAAAAGCGCTAAAGCTACCTCGTATAGACTTCACTCGGAAACCGGTGAGAAGAAAAAAAAAGTGGAAGCAGATTTAATATTTACCAAACTAAAATCGGGCACTTATATAAGCATAATGATACACGGTAATCTGAATAAGAATAATCGATATCAATTGTTTCGATATGAAATTACAGGGCCCGGAAAATTAAATTTGTATATTCTGGAATCAAGTTCGCTTTCCGAGCCGATCAAGTCGGGAGCCCTGAAAGGCGATGCCGGATTTGATGGTTACGTCACAAACAAAGGACCTGAATTAATAAAGTTTATAAATGAACAAGGTTATAAATTGTTCGAAGGCCCATTTGTATACTTAAAACAAAACGAAACCGGTGATACTAAGTCCGAAGATACTCTCAGCCCAGTGCCAAAACGTCACGCCGCCCTGATTCATACGTTCTGGAAATCTTTAGCTGTGCAAAATTATAAAACTTTAAAAACAATTGTTGGTTTTCCTTTTGTATGGGATGCTCCTTGTCGTATTTTGAAAAATGGAAAAGGTTTTAAAAGTAGAAGTGAAAACGATAAAATGCCGTCTCTAAAATCCATAAAGGTGAAATCCGTAGAGGACGCGCCAGAATTTTTAAAATCTCAATTTAAAAAGTTCAAGGCTGCTACAGGCAAGTGCAAGGACGAAGATAAAACTAAAGATAAAGGTAAAAGAAAAAACACGAAAGCAATAAACAAAAAGATATATTATGTAGCAGAACTTGTGTTTGAAGGAAATGAAAGAGAAATAGTTTATATGTATACTCAACTAACTAAATTTGAAGGCGAATGGAAAGTAACCGGTTTTTTTAATTAAGGTTTGGTACCTGTCAATCTGGAATTTCGGAGGTTCTATATGACTACACGGTTTAATATAAATAAAGTAATTCTTAAAAAGGTTTTATTGACGCTGTTTATTGTCGGGCTAACAGGTTTTTCTTACAATACGATTATTCTTGGAAAGACAAGCCAGACAACATGGGTTAAAGTTCAATTATATTTTGGCCTGTCAAAACCCGGCGGGGCCGTATCGATACAAGAGTGGCAGGCATTTCAAAAAGAAGTTATTGACGCCGAATTTGAAGGTTATAACCTTCTTGACTCTTTGGGATATTGGAAAGGGAAGCCGGAACGTTCCAAAGTTCTGACAATTATTTTGCAGGAAAAGAGTGTCTCGAAAGCTAAAACGGTTGCCAAAAAATACTCCATCCGTTTTGACCAACAATCCGTTATGTTGGTCAAAACGCGAATAAATGAAGTTGCCTTTATTGGTAAATAGTAAGCGGTTCGCACTAAGCAATATTGTGATCGTGTCTCAGCTCAAAAAATTGAAAACTATTCTTACTGTTTTATTGATTTTGTTTACTGCAAATTGTAAAAACATAACGATCGAAGAAGTTCGAGAAAACCTGCGAGAGAATTTGCAGGAAGGCGATCATGAAGAAAAAGTATTGCAGTATATGAAAGATCATCGTTTTGTAATTTATGGTCCTGTTGATTATGAACAATACATGTTTGACAATGTTCGTGACTCAACAAATGAACTGTTTGAAAATATAGATAATTATGATATCTCGTATTATTATACCGGAGTAATAAGAGATGCAGATATCGGTATTTTTGTTGGCTGCGATATCTATATGCGGTTTTATTTTAGTGAACAAAAAATATTACAAGGTTATGTCAGTGAGAAAATTTGCACGGGACCATAAACGAATTATTCAGCGAAATATTCATTCATGGGGGTAAAATAATTGTCTTGCCAACCTTGTTGATATTGCATTCCATTAGCAGGCAGGTTCGAATGGTACAAAGTTAGTTTAGTTCCCTGTGCATCTTCAACGAGAATAATCTCCAGAAGAGAGTCTTCTTCCGTTTGCTTAAATTCGGAAGTTCTCCATTTTTGTAGAATTCTTTTGTTATCTTCAAGTTCAATATTTATACCTGAAATATAACCGTCCCAGGCTGAAAATAGCCCGTTAATTTTTTTATTTGCTTTGGATTCAGCTCCCGTCATCCGACTGTGTCCTGTCGTGCTGAGCCAGGAATTATACACTTGTTCGGGGGTTGCTGAAAGAATGGTTGTGACTGTGAATTTTATTTTTTTTACCTGATTTCCCATAAGCTATTAATTTCAAAGATCGATACAGGTGCAAGAAGAATATTTAATTTTATGGAATAAAAGAGATAATTTAGAATTATATTAATATTAATTAATATTTTAAGAGAAACAGTATTGTGTCAGGAATCATCCGCCCATTTCATGCTTCGTGTAACAGCTTTTTGCCATTTCGCGTATAATTTGTTTCTTTTTTGTTCGGTAATAGTCGGTAAAAAAGTTTTTTCGATCGGTCTATCGCCAGATAACATGGTTTCGTCCCAGAAGCCGACGCCAATGCCAGCAAAAAGCGCCGCTCCTAATGCTGTCGATTCAATGACCGGTGGACGTTCGACTTTTTTACCGAGTATATCGGCTTGAAACTGCATTAGAAAATTATTGGCACAGGCCCCGCCATCAACGCGTAAATTTTTTAATTCGATGGCACAATCTTTTTGCATTGCATCTATAAGATCTTTTGTCTGGTAGGCTAAAGAACAGAGCGTGGCGCGAACAATTTCGTTTTGCCCGGTGTCTCTAGTCAGTCCAAAAATAGCGCCGCGTGCGTACATATCCCAGTAGGGGGCTCCGAGCCCGGCAAAAGCTGGCACGACATAGACATCGGAATCGTCATTGGCTGCAATCGCTAATTGTTCAGAAATGGGCGCAGAATCGATAATTTTTAAGCCGTCTCGTAACCATTGAATTGCCGCGCCTGCAATAAAAACGCTGCCCTCCAATGCGTAAGTTATTTTACCTTTTAAACCCCAGGCAATGGTAGTCAAAAGTCCCGAGGCACTTTGAATCTGTTCTTCGCCTGTGTTCATCAGCATAAAACATCCGGTGCCATATGTGTTTTTTACGGAACCTTTTTCGAGACAGCCCTGCCCAAACAGAGCAGCCTGTTGGTCGCCCGCGACGCCGCAAACAGGAATACTTTGTTTGGCACCGCCATTATCTGTGAACACGTAGGAGCCGTAATCGTCAGATGAATTTTTTACCTCAGGCAAAATAGACTCGGGAATTTCCAGGGCCGAAAGAAGTTTTTTATCCCAGCACAGAGTATGTATATTGTATAGCATGGTGCGCGAAGCATTGGAATAATCGGTGGCGTGAACTTTGCCTTCTGTTAAATTCCAGATGAGCCAGGTATCAATAGTACCAAAGAGCAGTTCCCCGTTTTGGGCTTTTTTACGAGTGCCGGGAATATTATCGAGCAGCCATTTTATTTTAGTTCCCGAAAAATAAGCGTCAATTATTAACCCGGTATTTTCACGAATATAATCGCCCAGGCCGTCTTCTTT
The DNA here is from genome assembly GCA_040326155.1 of Leptospirales bacterium. Classification (GTDB taxonomy): domain Bacteria; phylum Spirochaetota; class Leptospiria; order Turneriellales; family JAOUFE01; genus JBEQLE01. Next base: position 5,768 of record JBEQLE010000014.1, read on the forward strand.
TAGTTTTTCACAAATGAATGCCGTTCTTCTATCTTGCCAGACAATGGCATTGGAAATGGGTTTACCGCTTTCTTTTTCCCAGATTACAGTCGTCTCTCTCTGGTTGGTAATCCCCAGGGCGGCAATATCGCCCGCAGCCAAAGTATTATTCTGCATAAGCTCATGTAGTACATCGCGCTGGCTGTTCCAGATTTCCAGGGGGTCATGTTCCACCCAGCCGCTTTTTGGAAAAATCTGTCTAAACTCTTTCTGGACGATATTTAGAATTTCCGCATTTTTATTAAACAATACCGCACGCGAACTTGTAGTCCCCTGATCAAGGGCAATAATATGACTCATAGCTTATAGCTTATAACATATAACTTATAGCGATTGAATAAATACTACTCTTTTAATACCATATCAATGCACATTACGGCAGCCAGAATTAGTTTTCGCGCCGGGTGCTCTGCATCGACGGAGTCTGATATATTGATTGCATAATTGTCCGCGCTGGTAAAGAGTTCTTTACCGACCCCGGCCCATTTTTTTGTGACATGTGCTAGTTCCTGCTCTTGGTAAAGGAAACTAAAATTCCATCCCGTCCATTTTCCTTTTAAATTACACACAAGCTCATCTTGGGCGTTAAACACATCGAATTTTCCGCCAATCGAAAAAAACTTCTGTTTAAAACCACCAATTTTTGTATTATTTTCATCCAATACTTCGACATTTGATAAGAAAATAGATATACCTCTTTTCACCCGAACAATCTGTTTTCCTTCCAGGTTTTTAATGACAATATTGAACGGTGTCATCCTTTTATAATCGGTAAAGCGTAAGATCTTCGAGATAAACCCTAAACCTTCTTCTCTACACTCCAGAATTATCTTGTTCGTCTCCGGGTCATAAATATCATAATTATTTGCTGCTTTGAAAATACCTGTATGTTCTTTAACTAAAAATACATTACGTTTTAATTCTTCATCCATGTGTTCTCCTTAAAAATTGATAATGCCAGTCTACCCGATTCGTTTTACATGTAAAGTTATTGTTGTTTTTCTGTGGGATATTCCCAAACTTCACAAAGGGGGGTTGGCAGCTGCGGTAATTCATACCAAGATCGTACTCGTCATCTTTTTGCAGTATCGTTAACACTCGATATAGGAAAAGTTTTTGGCGTCATCCCAGAGTTCTCCTATATTCATATTGTTGAAACGGATGAAAATGCCATTACTTTTGGCGTCGGACTACGATTTGGTGGCTATGTCCAGTAAAAATATTTGAAGAATCTTCATCTGGTCTCGCTTTGCAACTCAAAAAAGCCCTGGGGATTTCTGCCAATATCTAGAATAACATGAATGCTACCTGTGAATTGTTTACTGCCAGAGAAAAAGAGAAAATCACACTGATCGGCAGTTGAATCGATTATCGTTTTTACCCCCGGGAAATATTACGTCACATTTGATGATTTTACATTTGCTAAAGGGGGAGAAGTCTCTCCCCTCGCTTTGGCTATTTTGCACAAGGCAAAATGAGCCGCCGCTACCCCACACGTATAAACGAGAGTGAGTCCGTATTATTCACAATCAAGGTAATGATTTATTTAAGACATTTCTAAGATTTGTAGATATGTCACTTGGAGTAGATACCAAACCGCTCACAAGTCGAACACTACCTAGCATGTTATGGAAGGCCGATAGAAGAAAAAAAATATTGCGATTTTTGCAAACAGCGTCCCACTTTATTTTAATTTCAGGTCAAATAAGGCAGCCCAATTTCTAAAATATTATCAATGAGAATTGTTGGGGATTTCCACAACGACAAAACTACATTGACAACCGATCCTGTCATTGGCCGTGGGAACGATGCGGGTATTGATGAAATAAATAATTCTAGTTAACTCCCTGATAATTATACCCGAAACAAAAGAATTTTAAGGGACATTCTTATATCTGCTTTTAGCGATTTCATGGATTTGCTTGACTGGTTAAACTCTTTGTTGTATAGAGTTATTTTGGATGATGGATGAAATACGCAAACGGATGTACTTATGAATAAAATGGAAGAGGTTTTTTACAAAACTAATATATGGAAACATTTTGAAAAGGTAGCAGGTACTACAGAAATAGAACTAGTAAAAAATTTAATTTCGCATTGTGTCCCCATTCTAGAAAGAATTATAGAAACATTTCCAACCTATACATTACATAATGGCCAACATCAACTTAATATATTAAATCTTTACGCCGATTTGCTGGGTTCAAAGTTAAAGAAGTTAAGCTCTTTGGAGGCGGCAATACTTATACTAAGCGCTTTATTCCATGATATCGGGATGGTTTTTAATAAAGAGGAAAGGGAGAATCTAAAAGAAGAGGATCTATCCCCTCAGTTTTTAGTAGATAATCCATCTGCAAGGCTTTTGCAAAATGAAAATGGTGACATGAATGATGAACTTGCCGAATGGTATTGTAGATGGTCGCATGCCAAACGAGTTTGGGTTTATTTAGACCAAATAGATGAATTGCTTAAATGGGATGGGACTAACTTTCGACAAGAACTCGCTCAAGTTTGTTTTAGCCACAACGAAAAAGCTAATTACATAGAGACCGATGCTATTTCTTCCAATTTTTGGAACAGTGCAGATCTGAAGTTTTGCGCCATAATTTTGAGACTGGCAGACATATTAGATTTTGATAAGTCCAGATCGCCAGAGAGTGTCTATAAATATCTGGGTCTTGACAAACCGAAATCACGTTTAGCTAAAAATAGTCATAAAGAGTGGAGTAAGCATCTTGCCTCTGGCGGATTTGATTTCAAAGGATGGTCGAATACATCAACGTATACTTTATACTATAAAGCAAGCCCAGATCATCCCGCAGTAGAAAATGATATTAATGATTTTTTAGATATTATTGAAAACGAAATGCAGGAGTGCAGGGCCGCATTGCGAAGTTGTTCCGACAAATGGAAAGATTTTATATTGCCCGAAAAAATAGATAGAACAAATATATATAGCCAGGGGTATACAACCGGTTCTTTCAAGTTCAGCTTAGATCAAAAGCAAATACTTAACCTGTTAATGGGGGAAAATCTATACGAAAACCCTTTTGTTTTCATGAGGGAATTGATACAAAACGCGATGGATACTACGCGATATAGAAAGAAGCACGAAACGCATATTACAAAATCAGGGTACGCCATACAACCTATAAAGGTTAGCTCCTGGGATGATTCGGGGTTCAAATGGGTGCGTATCGATGATTTCGGTATGGGTATGACATTGCAACAAATAGAAAAATATTTCTTAAAGATTGGTAATTCATTATACAATTCAGATGAGTTCAAAGTAAGTAAATTAGATTATTCAAAAGTCGATAAAGATTTTACCCCCGTTAGCAGGTTTGGAATCGGTATTTTATCTTGCTTTCTAGTCGCAGATGTTATTGAAGTTTCTACGAAGTCGGTCTATTGTGATAAGGATGAAAATCATCCCATCAGGCTTACCTTGCAAGGCATTGCGAATTACTACTTTCTCTACACAGGAAAGGACATTCCAAAAGAGATGCCACATGAACATAAAATTGAGAGTGGTTATAGAAGAGATACCGGTACGTCGATTGCATTAAGAATTAACCCGAATTATGACCGAAAAGAGTTTGATATCCCGAAATTATTGGAGAGTCTGGTTTATGCCTCCCAGGTGCCGGTCGAATATAATTCTATTTTATATGGTAAAGAACAGATTAAAAACCTGCCAAATAAAAAAAGAATACATAAGCTTTCCGATGCTGAAATATCAAAGATAAAGGAATTTATTGAAGAGCCCTACCTTAAAATGAATCCAGAAATTCATATTGTTCCTATTCCACTTGTTCACGAAAAAGTCAAAAATGCTAGAGGAATAATATATGTTTTCTTATTTAGAGCTAACATTACTTTCTCAGAAGATTCTAAGTTTGATAAAAATAATTTTTCATTTCGGAATTATAGGAAATTATCAGACTTTCAGATTACATTCAAATATCAAGCATCAACATATGACAACGAAAAAGAGTCGAATTTTTTTTTGAAGGTAAGCCGGAGAATCAGATATGGTCAACAAATAAAAGATTTCAAAATTCCATTAAATCATTTAATTAGCGACTTGGATGAATTCAATGGTAGTAAAAATTATAATAGTGTACGTACCAATATATTGCTTTCGCATAATGGGATAATTATACCGAACAATGCTAACTATATTGAAAATGTGACAAGTTTAGACATTAGAATTCGGGAAAAAAAATCAGGTGTAACATTTTGTCTGGGTATAGTTAATTTAAAAGATGATTTAAGACCAAACCTGAATATTGCTAGGGATAAAATAATCTCTTTTCCCTGGAATTGCTTTTCTCAAATATGTTTTCTCATTAGGAAATCTCTTGATGAGAACGAGTATAATTTTCGATCAAAAATTGACTACTTTAGAACAATGAGAGTACAAACTGATAATATAGATAATGATGATTTTATAAATAGTGATGACGGTTGGCCGGAAGTGATTACTATTGGTGAATCAGATTTCAATGTAAAATCGGTCCCTGAAAATAAAAAAGTCAACTTGGATGTGTTTGACAGAGATGATATTGATAATGCCGATTTATTAAAAAGAAAAGTAATTTTCAATAATTGTATTTATACCATCAGGCTTGTTAAGAAAAAGAGGGAAGACCCAAAAAAAAATGAATCCGATTTCGAGCTCATTCGAAAAGCGTATATTGTGGGAAAAAGAAAGTATAAATCAACTGTTTTCCCTTCAGATATTGCTTGCGAATATGAAAACTTCAGTGGCTTAATGCCTTTGGAGCTAGATTACCAGTTGTACAATATTAATCATCATTTTACTAAGTGGCTGAAATTAGCATATTCAGAGTTAACAAATAATTACCCTTATTACCTTTGGTCGATTTTTGATTCCGAATCAATTGAAGAATTAAACTCTAATCTAGATAAAGTAAAAAAACTGTTACCGGAAGAGTTGCGACCAGATTTTAATATTACCAAGAGCGACTTCGAGGTGGACTTTAATAAACTTGAAGAGGAATAAATCTCCAGCTTTCGGCAAGCGACGAAGCGTTAAACCAGTATGCGTCAGGCGAAATAACAAGTCTATTGCTATTTAAATAAATTAGAATGGGAACCACTTACAACTTTTATTTTTGTTCACAGAAAAAGAAAAGTAAGATATACTAGACAAAGTTAAAAAATATACTTGATGTCTCGTTTATTCTTACTATATTGAATCATAGGGAGCTGTTCACCTAATGAGTAAAGAAACACAAAAAATAATAAATGCTGCCAAACAAGCTGGTAAAAAAGCAAGAAAAAGTGCAAAACAACAAGGGTATGAATTTGTACAATTTGAAAACGGTATTTTGTCCAAAATAGAAAACGGGCATAAAAAACAGTTAAAAGAGATATCAGACTACGCAAAAGTCAAAGAAGAAATTCTGCAAGATAATAGAATTGCCTTATAAACTTCAAAAGCGACTGCGAATATTTGCGGGGCCTAATGGGTCTGGTAAATCAACCCTATATCAAAATTTCCCACCAGAAATCAAACGAGGAATATATGTCAATGCTGACGACATTGAAAAAGAGTTGAGGGAAAATGGTTCTCTAGATTTCATTCAGTTTCAAATGTTGCCTATCAAAAGAAAACTACAAAACTTTATTGCATCACATAGATTTAATAACAAGGTAAAAAATCAATCTGCAATTGATATATCTAAAAATATACTCAAATTACCATCGCAGTATGTTACTTCATATTGGGCAGCCATGATTGCTGACTATATTCGTAAAACACTGATAAAAGAGGGCAAATCATTATCCTTTGAAACGGTAATGTCAGGCGTTGATAAAATTGAATTGATGCAAATGGCCATAAAACAAGGATATAAAATTTACTTATACTTTATGTGTACAGAAGACCCCATTATTAATATCGATAGAATACAGTATAGAGTTTCAAATGGCACTGGGCATTCAGTTCCAGATAAAAAAGTGAAAGACAGGTACTATAAAAGCCTTGAATTGCTTGCCAATGCAGTTTTGATCAGCTATCGAAGTTACATGTTCGACACTACGGGTGAAAATGACCGGCGACTTTGTGCAGAAAAAACGCCCAGACTATTGAGAGTATGCAAACCCAAGGAAATGCCTCACTGGTTGTATAAGTATTTATTGGTGAAAAATTTTGATAGATCAGAACCGCTACCACTAAGAAAGTTGAAGTGAAGATGTATTTCGAATAGGTATAGCCAGTAATTACAGAGTACCAAAAAGTTTTATGTAAAGCTTATCAGCAAAAAGAAAATAAGATAGTTTTCTTATTGTCCGAATGAGACTTTCATCTTGCTTGGTTTATATGGATTTGCAAACATTTTTACACCAAATAAACAATTCATCCGAAACTGTGACCTTTGATGAAACAATGGAAGTGATTGATACAATGTATGATTTTGTACCGGTTGCCTTTAGCAATGGTACGCTAAACAATGATGCCGGTCAGAATAATGGTTCCTGCAAGCTTTTTTCATTTTCTGCACTGCAAGGGTTTTCCAGTGCGCAGACACTTGCATGCTTTGGAGATTATTACAGAAAGGATGTACTTGGTAATCCGGAGGGAACCGACCACCAGAATATTCGAAACTTCATGAAAACTGGATGGGACGGAATAAAGTTTACTGCAGATGCTTTGGCTGCCAAGAGCACACCATAAGAACTTATCATCCTTTTGATCTCTAGAAAACTCTGTTGATTCTGTGATGTCAATTAGAGTTGTATTCTTTACTAAATAATTTCGCCGGTGTCAATTTTGACTTTTCTTTTTTCTGACATTCTTAGTAACTTTGGCACCTTCTGCTTTATCAATTCCCAGTTTTTTTGCCAATGCTCTACTAGTGCTGTGACTGGATAGATGTTACATTAGCTTGTTTCAATATAATCTATCTAGTCACTGCTTAAGTCATAGACTCTGAGTGCAAAAGGCACTTCGAGTGGCGTTTCCACTTGAATTTGTGAAGCGGTAGCCGTCGGCTAGCGGAAAAAATTAAAAAGACACGGCACTCGTATGAATGAATTCTTTGAATTCTTCGATTTTTACCCAACATCGACCCCACTGTTTATAAAAGGGGAAGCGTAGGCTCTTTGTGTAAGGTCATAGCATGCTATGGCCTTACTTAAAAGCCGGAGCGGGGGGAAAATATATAATCGGGGTCTGGAATGTACCAGTTTTCCCCGCTAAAACTTAATAGATAAACCTTGCTAATGTATTTAAACATCTTATAATGGCGACAATGCGAATAAAAATACCCTTATTCTTCATATTACTGCAGGCGATGTTATTTTTGAGCTGTGCGAACAGCGATGACCTCTACCAGGCACTTCAACAACGCATCGATGAACTAACATCACGAGTATATAGCACAACGGCTTCGCGAGTTTATGGACAGTCTGGAAGTTATACTACAAACAATGTGAATAACGGCGCTGCCCCTGACCCGGCTTCCGGTGATAGTTTATATTCTCCTTATGATGTTGCCGTAGATTCGAGCGATGGAATATATGTGGCCGACAATTCAAATTGTCGTGTATTATATTATGCATCCGGAAGCACAAGTGCGTCACGTGTGTATGGACAGGACGGAAGTTTGTGGGCAAACATCTGTAATTCTGGTGGTATAACTCCGGATAGTTTGAATTCTCCTACTGGCGTAGCATTAGACTCGAGTGGAAACTTATATGTGGCTGATGCTTTTAATAATCGTGTATTGTATTACAACTCAAGTAGCGTAAGCGCATCGGATGTTTACGGACAATTTGGTGATTTTACTTCCGGTACAGCCAATAACCTGGGTCTCTCTGAGGAGAGTTTGAACGTTCCCTATGGTGTAGCCATAGATTCCGGAGGCGGATTGCTTGTGTCTGATTTCAACAATTACCGTGTATTGTATTACAACTCAAGCAGCGTGATCGCGTCTCAGGTTTATGGCCAGTTTGGAGACTTTACTACAAATACTTCCAATAATGGCGGTGTTTCGCCAGAGAGTTTAAGTACACCCTATGGTGTAGCATTCGATTCCGACGATGGGATCTATGTGGCCGATGGTGGTAACAATCGTGTATTATATTATGCATCTGGCGGCCCCACGAGTGGGACCGCTTCGCGAGTTTACGGACAGGCCGGAGATTTTACGACAAGTACAGCCAATAATGGCGGTATCTCTGCAGATACTTTGAGTACGCCCATCGGTGTTGTCGTAGATTCCTTTGGTGGGTTGTATGTGGCTGATGCGGGGAATAACCGTGTGTTGTATTATCCTTCAGGCAGCACGACGGCTACGCGGGTTTATGGGCAGTTTGGAGATTTTACCACAAATACGGCCAATAATGGCGGCGTATCTGGCGATAGTTTGTATTATCCCTCCGGTGTCGAAGTCGATTCCAACGATGGATTGTACGTGGCAGATTCGACGAATAATCGTGTTTTGTATTTTTATTGAACCAAATTATACCACGCATCTTTTCGAAATATATATTCTGCCTTTTATTTCATGAACATATCTTCCACATTGTAAATTTCTTGCGGCTGCTCCAGACTTTCCTCTTCTTGTATCTGTTCATAAAGTTTGTTTTTTTGAGATTTCCTGGCGGGTTTAGACTTTTGAATTTTCATGAATTTATTCCACACGGCTATGGGTACCGATATTGTATAACTAAAGTTAAACTTTTTCTTTGAACCGGCTGAAAGATTAACGGTCCATTTTAAAATTCCGTTTGCATCTTTCTCGACATTTTTGTCATTCGAACCAATAAACTTTGTAGTTATATTAGGGTCGGCAGCTATCGGGAATTGGTCATACACTATGACTTGTCGTTTCTTGTTGGAATAATTAGCCACCTCAACTTGCCATTGATTTAGCAATTGCACTTTTTTACCAATTAACCCGGAGTTGACAATTTCACCCTTAATCAATTTTCGTTTAATTTGAAAGCGTTGGTCAGGCCCCAGAAAAACGTCGAATTCTTCACCCACCGCCGTATACGAAGATAACCTGGTATTGCCCACAAAGTTTCCATCTGGAAAAAGGCTCATGTCACCGGGAACCAGAGGTATCTTTAAAGTATTTTTAATTCTGGCTTTTATAAAAACGTATTTCGATATCGAGGGAATGGCAATGTATGACATTTTAGCTGAAAGCTTTCCATCATGCAATTTCACACGGTGTTCCGAGTAATCGCTTTTTATGCTTTCGCGGGTAGGTATTTTCATGGTAACTTCTGCGCCTTCGGCGGCGTTGCTGAACTCAGGCTCGGATTCCAATGCCCTGGTTTCATCATCAGCAAAGGAGTTCATATCGTCATCCTTGTCTCGTCTGTCCCTGATTTTCCCTTTTCCCGTCTGTCCCATATTGCCAGGGCGAATTCTCCAGGGTTGCAGAAAACCCGGCGATGTTCCTTCTACGGGTCTGGCTGTTGACAGAGTCAGTTTAACGGAATCCCAGTTCTCACCGGTGTTTTGCCGAATTTTTGCTGAGCTCAGAAGACGAAATTCACCTTTTTCAAGGTCGCCTCGCAGCTCATAAGCGCCGACCCAGGAAACTCCTTTCGTAATATACTCCAGAATTATTTCCCCACTTTTGTCAGCGCCTTGCGCGTAAGATACGTCTACTTCCAGCGGGTAATATTTTTTTCCAGAGGTCTCTTCTCTGAATTTTTGATAAGTCTTATTGTACTCTTTGTTAAGGTTTTTAATTTTGTTTTCGGTTAGTCGAATTTTCTTTTGATATTGAGTGCGACTCGATTCTATAAAACGCATGGCTTTGGCCCAGTCTTCTACATCGATTGATTTTCTACTTATGTCTCGGTCAGTCTGCATGGTAGTGAGCTTTGCAAATGATTTTAAAAGCTGAAGCTGGGTTTGATAATTTGAAATTAGATCATTTTCGCTGCGAATTTTTTTAGTAATTACTTCCATCTTTAATCTGAGTGGATGATTTTCATAGTTTTCATTTCTGTTGGTTGGAATTTTTCGAACAAGGATTCCCGAGATCGATATTCCCTTTCCGGATACCCGAATTGACCCAGGGTCTAATTTTTCCGGTAGCTGTGTAAAAGTGACTCTCCCCTGACTCTTGGATAGGTCGACAGCTTGGACTCGACGAACCAGAGCTCGGTCAGAATACAAAATAACCGAGTCGACCTTTCCGGTAACTTTTTTTGCGGGTATATCTTCAGCCAGTATGGATTGGAAAAATGTAAACAATACAAAGAATAGGGTATATCGAATTAATTTCATAAGATGAATATTCATTTGGGATATAAATTGTCAAGAACCTTCGTGGTCTAAATCGGTAACGCACCGCGAACCGCGTTTTTTTGTGGAGTTGCACTCTCAGGCTTTGAGACCATGTTTTAGAAAAAGAATAAATTCCTTTAAATATTCCATTGCTTTAGTCAATTCGAATTCTTCATCTTTAAACAAGATATCATCAAATGAAGAGAATAACGATCTAATTAGTTTGTCAATAAATTCTGGAGAATACTCACTCTTAAAAGCTCCGGCCTGGTATGATTCTTCGATCATCTGACTTAGCCCCGATTCGTCATCTGCCTTTAGGTCCTCTAGCACTTGTTCATATATAGCGGTTCCCTTTTCTTTGGAAAACCTCTTGCCAAGTTTATAGTATACCGGGTGTGCATTCGCAAAACGAACTCCAATCTCTGCTTGAACCCAAAATAAATCAAAGATATCTTTAGCTTCTTTCGGGTTCGTATCCGTCTTCGTTTCGGTTTGAATATACTGCCACTTTCTCTGGTTGCACTCTTTCAATAGGTAGATGTACAGTTCAAATTTATTGGAAAAACGGTAATAAAATGAACCTTTAGTGACCTTGGCTTTTGAGAGAATCTTATTGATGGAAGCCTCTTCATAACTGTGCTGTGAAAATTCCTCGAGAGCCTCATGAAACAACGCCTGTTCGTCAATGGATCGTTTTCCCATTATATTACAGAGCTTTTTTTATTTCCGGGACATAGTCGCTTGTGAGCTCCATTAGAGAATAGATTTTGTCTTTATCTTTGCTGTATGTGTTCGAGTCAACTTCCTGGTTGTGTTCATCAAAATATTTTCCTGAAATGTTTGCGACACTATTAGAGACGGCAAAATGGGTGTAGGTTCGGGCCATGGTTTCGGGAGTTATGGATTTTTTCGCTTTCACAGAATAAACCCATTTCATAAAGGACGAGAGTTCTGGATGTCGCGCTAAATCAATTTTGACTGCCGTGACGCGAATGCTGTTTACTGTAATCTTTGTATTTTTAAGGCGCTCGGCCAGCCAATAAGTATACATGAGTTGGGCGATTTTAGATTGGTAATATGCATTGACGATACTAAACTTTTTTTCTTTAAACTCTGGGTCATGAAGATCCACTTTTAAAAAGGGTTTGGCAAGTAAGCCCTTTGAGGTGATTGTAAGAATACGACCATTCTCACTTTGCTCAAGCATATCCAAAAGTAATTCCGTCATGTACACAGGCCCTAAATGATTCGCCGCCCAGACTGTTTCAATTCCTTCGATGTTTTCTTCCCGTTGTTTCTGGGTAACGTTGAAAATTGCCGCATTGTGAATGAGTACATCCAAACGCTTATTTTTACTTTTGAATGACTTGACAAACTTCAGAATCGAATCGCGTAGACCCAGGTCAACAATCTGCAACTCTACAGAACTGTTTGAATCTAGTTCTTTAATTTCATCCAAAGTCTGCTGACCTCTTTCTCTATTGCGACATGCTAAAATTACATGATACCCTTCACCTGCAACTTGAATTGCTGCCTGTCTTCCTATCCCGGCGTTGGCCCCTGTTATTATGCAAGTTTTTTTATCCATTTTTCATTCTCCTGAACTTTTGCTTATAGACCATATAGTCTAGACCGCATGGTCTATACGAGAATGTATAAATTAAAGACACATTTGGCAAATTTATTTCAAGATAATGTTAATAATTTCTGTATTTTTTAAATGTATTCATCTTTCAATAGCCGGCAATTCTAACAACTATTGATTATTCTTTTATAAAAAACAAAAAACTTTTTGAAGTAAATGCCTGATTGTATTTCATAATTCACCCACTCCATCGCCTGGCGTAAATCGTCCACCTTTTCGCGGGAAGATTACACTGGCTTTCTTATTGACAAATGATATGATATTTTTTATGCTAAGCAAAACAGTCAATGGATAATCGGACATTAAATATTGTTATTGTAGAGGACGACCTGGAAATAGGTCAACATATATCATGTGCTCTTAATGGTAGTAAAGATTTTAAATTACTTAAATGGTTCAAAGATGGCATAGACGTTATTTCGAAAATTCCGGAAACAACTGATGTAGTAATATTAGACTTAGGTCTTCCCGACGGTTCCGGTCTTGATTTAATTAAGCCTGTAAAAGAAAAAATAAGTAATATTAAAATAGTTGTTTTTACGATATTCGAAGACGATGACAAGCTTATTTCAGCTATTGCTCAAGGAGCGAATGGATACCTGCTTAAAGATATTCCCGATGAACTTTTGTTGCGAGAATTAAAATCTGTCTGTTTAGGAAGTGTTCCGATTTCGCCTAAATTGGCCCTGAATATTATCACACATTTTACGGGAGAGGATGTGACCGGTTCGCCTATTTCAAAAAGAGAGAATGAAGTTTTGGGACTCATCTCCCTTGGATATACATACAAGGATATCGCTGATGAGTTGAATATTAGCCCAAATACGGTTCGCAGGCATACGGACAATATCTATAGAAAACTCGAAGTCAATAGTAAATCTGAAGCTCTTATAAAAGCTAAAAGGGGCGGATTTCTCAAGCCTCCTCTTTTATAACAGGAGAATTCATAATAAAGATATTTTTCCCATCATGAGTTGTAAATGATCTTGCCCGCGCTCGAATCAATCCACACCTTGCAATAATATTTCGTAAACCGGAACCTACATTTTCTCGCCTGGAATTAGAACTCCAGCTGAATGAGCTTCCATTCGTTGTAACAAGGAGACGCATATAATTACTGGAATTTTTTCTTATATGGGCAATATGAATATCGATATCCGTTGCATTACCATGCCTGATTGAATTTGTAAACCACTCCTGCAAAATTCTAAAACTATGCATGCGAATGGGGACACTGACTCCAGTTGGAATATTATCAAGCTTCAACGTTATATTAAACTTATCTAACTTATCAAACGAGCTAAAGTAATTTCTGATGTCCTGAGAAAAAGTCTGTTCGGGATGATTAGACATGTTTAATATTGTTGTAAAATCACGAGTATCTTCTAAGACATGTTCCAGTTGTTTTTTCAATGCGAGAAGTTCCGGCTTGTCCGCAACTGAATATATCGCCTTAGTCAATTCAGTTCCTACTGTATCGTGCACTTCACGAGTTAATATTTCTCTCTCTTTATACATTTTTAATTCAGTCTCGTAATATTTCTTCCTTAACAGATTATACCGATCAGCCAAACCTAATGAAAGTAAAATGACTTCCATGACTGAACCGATCTGGAATCCATATTGTATAAAAAATGAGCTTGGTATAATTTTCAATAAGGAAAGCCAAATAAGAATACCGCCGCTGAGAAAAGTTGTCCATGCCAATAAGAAGTAGCGTGCTGGTCGATATCCTTTTTTATGAGATAACACACCAGCTAAGATAACGACGGCAACAGTGATTATCGAAAAAGTTGAAGTGATTTTAATTCCAAGAACAAAACCTACAAGGGGGGTTAACATGATCTGAAGAATCCAAACCCCGGTGAGCCCTAAAATAACTTTTTCCAGTTTAGGAGCGTTTATTTTTGCCTTTAAATAATTACTGGAGAATTGTAGCATAAATATATGAAAAAGCGCCAGGGAGAAAATAATTGAATTATTTCGAAACCATGTTCCAGTCTCTGGCCACAGGTGTTGACCAGCAAGGCCATTCCAAACTAACTGAAACATTAAAAAGCTGATAATATACAATACATAGTATAAATAACTTATATCTCGAATGGAAAAGAAAAGAAAGCCATTATAAATGATCATAATGAGCATCATTCCATAATAAAGACCAAGTATTAGCTGTTTATTACTTATTTGTTTTGTGTATTTTTCTGACGACCAGATTTTTAAAGGAAACGGTACCGAACCCATATCAGCATATCGTATATAAATAATTTTTTCTTCGCCAGATTTAAAATTTATATTTATAACAGGGTTTATATCTTTTATCTTTCTATTGTAAATCGGGGTGTCTTCATCGATTGTTATTTTCGTGTAACTGCTGCCAGCTTCCTTTATAAAAAAATCAACTTTGTCAATTAACGGGTAGGCTACTTCTAATAACAGATTTACATTGGTCTGCTGATTATTTATAAAATGAACTCTAACCCAGAAGTTAGACTGGCTAAAACCAAAAGAAGGAACAGCATTTTCACTTTTTTTAAATGATGAAAGTTTTTCTGTTAGAATATTCTCGAATTTTAATTTTGCAGATTTATCTTCATATATTTGCAGATATAAACCCAGGTCTTTACCGTAGTTATTCTCATTAATCTTTACCAGGTTAGATTCTGTGTTTGAATATATGGATGAGCCTGAACAAAACAATAAGAAAGTGAAAAGAGATAAAAACAAACGAATTATTGTGATTTTAAACAACACAGAAGACATATACATTTATTACCCCTGATGTAAATCAGATTATTTAAATTCATACATGTAGCAACATAATCCTTTGTACAGAACTAATCGATTTCAGCCATTCTGTCTATAGTGCATCTTGCACTATAGACAGTACGTTATAATTGTGATATACAGGAAACAACGAATTATCTATAAAATGGAGGACATAATGAACATAAAAAATATACAAAAACGTAATCTGTTACATATTTTGGTGATCGGATTTTTTGCACTATTTGCGATATCATGCGCCAATAATGGCGGCTCTGGTTCTGACTCAAATTCCAGCAGTGAGTACATACCAACTGCGATATTATTATTTTCAACTGCTGCGGTAGATGGAAATTTTGGAGGCAGATCGGGCGCCGATACCTTATGCGCCAATGCCCAGCCGGTAGCTTACACATGCAATCAGATACGAGCCTTTATTTCAACTGATGGATTTAACGGCGCTGATGAAATTATTGATATGCCGACAAATTACAGTGTGCCAACAGACTTACCTTTGAAAGGGCCAACAGACGTAACTGTCGCTAATGACTGGGCTGATGCCATTGATGGTACGTGGATAACTTGCCTGGGAACTTCATGCGAAAACCTAACTACTCCGTCTGATGTTATTACCAGTGCATTTTACTGGACAGGATCTTATGATGACACGACGGGTAATCCGACATACTGTTCCGGGTGGACATCAAATGCTAATGCTGACACTGGACGATCGGGTTTCTGGACGAAAAGCACCAGTGGAGGGCACATAGGTGGATCGTCAAAGACTTGTGACTTGACTCAACCACTTATTTGTCTATGCTATTGAACATTACGCCGCCGTACGGACTCGATTCATCGCGTCCGTACGGCGGCGGGCGGCGGCTTTCTTATTGTTTATAAAATTTCAGATATTTTACGTCGCACTCTTTAATATGATGAAAGGGATTCATGCTGTTTCCGTAATTTTGCAGGGTAAGTAAACCTTTCGAAGGATCTGTGATCTCTGTTTCAAAATCTCCGTAATTCAGGTAGTTTTCATATATCTTTAACATACCCGTTTTGTGAATTTTTTTGCCTTTGATTTTATACCGTATGCCATTTGTCGTTTTTGTCAAGGTAATGGTTACATGGCAACCGCTTTCTTGCGTGGTTACATATGTGCCAGGCAAGTATTTATACGCCGACTCTTCTGTTTCTGGTTTACACATGAATGTAAAAAATATACAAAATATCATCGTAATAAGTAGAGTTTTCATGTTTGTATTTTTCATCTGCCTTTATTCTTGCCCGACTCATCGGCACCAGAAAATTTTATGACAAGATTATCGATCTGAAATCTGGGGCTTCGGTGGGTACCTGTTGTCACTTTCCGGGTTGTGGTAATCTGGGTTAAGTTTACTGTAAATTCGCAGAACATCATTTGCTATGGTTTCTCCTGCGACGGCGTATGGTAAAATGACTTCATTGGCGCCGGCATCGATCATTTTTGCTATCTGGTTTACATATTCGGCGTTGGCATAAATAAAAGCGTTTGGCGCAAGTACCCGACAAAGGCGTATTAATTTTTCGTTATCGACTCCCTTTAAAAGAAAATCAGGAATCGTAGATATAATAATATCGGACTTATTTACATGAGCATGCTCTAGAGCTTCTGAAGAGGCGATGTCACCAACTATAAATTTGACTCCCAGACTTTCCAACTCTTTGTGATATTCTGAATTAAAGTCAATGATTTGAACTTTTGCCAGCAGATCAGGGCTTACCTGGACGAGCCAGTGTATAAAAGCGTGGGCACCCCGATGGTAGCCGAGAACGGTGATGCTTCTAACATCGTCCACAATTTCTTCTGCGGGTGTCTCTACCTTCCCGAGAATTGTTGTGGTGAGTTTGTCGTAAATATTGAAAAGCTGTCGGTTATATTTAATGATGTAGGAACCTAATATGGATGTGATCGACATGGCGTAGAGCAGGGTGGACATGACATGCCCTGAGATATGGTTGAGTTTTAAACCTATGGCTGCAATGACCAGAGCAAACTCGGAAATTTGAGCCAGGTTTAAAGAGGCCACAAAGGCTGTTCTTTTTCCGGAACCTCCGAGACGAAGGACCGGGTAGAATATAAATGGACGAGCCAGTAATGCAATGACGACAACCAGAACGGCGTCTTGAATCAGGCTAAATTGCGGGAAGGGGATTTCCATACCCAGCGAGATAAAAAAGAGCGTCAGGAAAAAATCACGTAACGGCGCTACTTTTGAAGTGATGTGGACACTGTAGGGGAAACTTGCCAACGTTACTCCGGCTACCAGCGCTCCCATTTCCATGGAAAGACCTATCACTTTACCATAGCCAGCCATTAAGGCGCACCAGCCCATTCCAACGGAAACCAGCATTTCGGGAGCCAGTGATAATCTTTGAAAAAGCGGTTTTAATATAAACCGGCTTACAATTAAACCGGAGATTAGAAGTAAAGCTACCCGACCGAGTGCCGAGAGGATATTTACAATTTCCGGGTTGTCCAGGTTTGGTTGCAGGGCCAGAAATAGAATGGCCCATAAGTCCTGGAAAATTAACATACCAATGGAAGCTTTTCCAGATAATGTATTGAGTTCAAAATTATCGTTTAATATTTTTACTACAATTGCTGTACTCGAAAAAGAGACTCCAACGGCCAGGTAAAGAAGGTCAAAATTATTGCTTTGGTAACCATATCCTATAAGTGCGAATGTACCCATAGAAAGAACAAGTACAAGGGGAAATTGCATAATTCCCGGAAGTAATAAAGTTTTAAACTCTTTTTTCAGATGCGACGGGTTCATCTCTAGACCAATAATAAAGAGTAGTAAAATGAGGCCAATTTCGGCAATCACCTTAATATTTTCAATATCATGAATAAAAGAAGAGCCAATTGCGGGTCCAACTATTATACCCGCGATGAGATAGGCGAGAATGATGGGTTGCTTCAACCTGTGGGCAATTACGCCCATGAGTGTGGCTACAATAATGGCAATTCCAATGTCTTGTATAAATGTATGCATCGCGTGCAGAAGATTCAGTTTCAAGCTCTCTGGTAAACCGAAAAACCTGCAAGAAATGGAATTAGGCCGAAAAAGGTATCAAATATATTATATATGTAGATAAAACAGGTAAAAAATGGCTTATATACAATAATTTTTGAATCTAGCCCCGATTTTTTGCAATTTAGCGAAATATTGTTGACTTTGCATATTCGATTCAATAAAAATCCACAGATTAAGATGTTATGTGTTTAAGTAAGAAAATTTCAATACTAAATCGAAACTTTAATTTCGATGGTAGAAAGGTTATTATAATTCACCATTAATCTAAGGAAGGAAACAATGAGTAAAGGTACAGTTAAATGGTTTAATTCAGACAAAGGTTTTGGCTTTATTACGCCGGAAGATGGCGGAAAAGATCTTTTCGTTCATCATTCAGAAATTCAAAGTGGTGGCGGACATGCAACGCTAAACGAAGGGCAATCAGTAGAATATGAAGTGGGTCAAGGTCAGAAAGGCCCATGTGCAAATAAAGTCGTCCCCGCTTAGATCATTTTAGTCGCGTTATTGAGAAATTTAATTTGTCAACATCTTGTCTTGTTATATAATCCATTCAAATAGAGTTTTTAAGATATTTCCTTTTGGTTAGGTCTTACCTTTTTTATGGATTATGTAACGGCAATTTCTTGTACATAAAATAGATCAGTTGCGCGACTAAACCTCTTGTCTCATTCAACTAAATCGAACAAAACCCAACACTAGTGCTCATTTTTGGCGTTACAAATACTCCTTAATAGTCCGAAATTATATTCCTATTTTAAATCTATTAACTTACTGTTTACCTGATTTTTGTCTAAGATAATTTATGGATAAAAATTGCCTTTATTCGATGCGTAACCGATGGACCATAGTTTCGGTTTCTAAAAGTGTATAATACGTCGGGGTAGCAGAGAATCTTTTTTGACTCCGGCGAAACGCCTATGGCCTCTGGGTTCACAAAAAAATTCGGAGTGAGGGGCAGACTTGCCCCTTAAAAATGCGAAAAAAAGTGCTCAACTTGTATTTGCATTGTCGCATGAACCGGACACTGTTAGAAAAAACCTGATGATAGTATATAAGTTGACAATAGGTATTTATTGAAGATAGTGCATGATGACCACATGAGATAATAGGAGAAATTACCATGGCAGTTAAGAAAGAGAATAAAGAAAAGAAAAAACCAGTTGCGAAAAAAAAGGCAACTGTAAAAGTAAAACCAGCCGCCGTTGCAAAGAAAAAGCCGGTAGCGAAAAAGAAAGTTACAGCTAAAGCAAAACCAGCCGCTAAAAAAACTGCTACCGTTGCAAAGAAAAAACCAGTTGCGAAAAAAAAGGTCGCAGCTAAAGTAAAACCAGCCGCCGTTTCGAAGAAAAAACCGGTTGCGAAAAAAACTGCAACAGCTAAAGCAAAACCGTCTGCGAAGAAAGCAGCAGCTCCAAAAACAGCGCCTGTCGTAAAAGAAGAGGCAGTTACTGAAACAGTTCGTGAGACAACGACTTCATCACAAGATACTAACTTTTTTGATAAAGCATCGGGAGTATTTAAAACTACGTTAGCTAAAATTCGTAAAAAGATTTCTGGCGAATAGAAAAAAAGGTGAGCAAGACAATAGTTTTGATTTATTTAAAAGCTGCTGTGTCTTTTTCCTTTTCGTAGCGATAGTGAAAAACACATGAAGTGGGCGTACGACATCCAGGATGTATGGTAAAACCGATTCATTAAAAAATAGAATTATACAATTCGATATTTTCCGTGGAATTATTTTAATTTACATGGCTTTTGTAAATGCGTATCATGGATTAGCCAGTGTGCAAAAACCATGGTTTGCCCATAATCAGGAAATTATGTACCCTGGCGACTTAATCGTTGTCTTCTTTTTTTTTATGGTCGGTTTTAACCTGGGTTTGGTACAGAAGTTTAAAAAATTGAGCAGAATTCAACTGTTCCTGTATGGACTAAAAAGGGGAATTATCGTCTCTGCGCTGGGTCTGGTTTTAATTACCTATTCGATAGTTTTCTATCATAATGAAATTTCCGTTGTCTTTCAATCTTTTCTTGTCGTTCTGGGCATCGCCATAGCGTTGATGTCTGGCATTATATGTATAATACATAATTCAGGAGGTGTAATGTTCGCGGCTGCTGCAATCTTCTCGCTATTGTTGGCCTGCTTAAACTGGAACCCGGCAGGTAATTACGCGCACTTGTCGCCAATGTTTTTACTTACCGCCGTCTGGGGTTATCTGCTTTCTAATTGGTATTTAGAAAGCAAAAAAAAATTTATAACTATGTCGGTTGTGTTTGGATTCGTGTTTTTATTTTCAGCAGCACTGCACATTCAAATCTTTGGAAATTACCCCACCAGGCAGAGCGTAAATGCGCCCTATGTATTTATTTCATGGAGTTTTTTCCTGCTCAGTTTTGCGGCGTTGTTTCGGTATTACCGTCCGCCAGTTTCCGGGAAAAGCAAATTGTCGTGGGTAGCGTTAAGCGGAGCGCATCCGCTGAGTTTCTGGATTCTGCACGGAATTGTAATCGGCTTGTTTCTTTTAGTTGCAACTCTAAATAAATACATAGATGAAGGAATGTTGTCATACTTTTGGACGATGCCGATTATGCCCCGAATAATAGAAAGCCAGTTTACAGCTATATTCATGTCCGTGGGTGCCGCGTTTGTAAGTTTTTTTGTACATTTACTGTTTATACAAATCTATCGGACTCGAAAGCTAAAGAATAAACAAGTATAGGCGGTTTTTTGCAGTTGGCGTACATTAAAATCGAGATGTCGATATTCATATTGGAATAAAACAATAATTCATGGACGGTCGAGGCGTCCGGTCACCCAGAGACCAGTGTGCGGAAACCGATAGTGTTCTGCTAACGGCAATTATAAAAAGAAATTGTTATTCAATTTCGTAGCGTATAACAGTGAAACGTTTAAAATATTTGACAAAATGATAGTGTGCTGTCTCTTGGTAAAGTTAAAAAAAATGATTTTTTTTGAGGGAGCTGCATTTATGATTAACGGTAAACAACAATTTTCACGGAACCTGGCGGTATCTATAATTTTAGTTTTTCTATCGGCCATTACATTCGGATGTAGCGTATCAGGTAACTCTACAAACGGTGAACTAAAATATCCGGTTTTTGGAAAAGACAGCACTAAAGGAGTTGTAACTTTATTGCTTACCGATTTCCCCTTGAATAATGCAAACGTTACAAGTGCATATGTAAATTTCAGGTCTATTGAAGTTAACTCCAGTGAAGATGGATGGATTACCGTTGTCGACTATGGTGATGAAGGTAGAAAATTCGATTTATTAAAACTGCAAAACGGCAAGACCGATGAACTGGGTTCTTTTAGTCTCGAACAGGGCCAATACAATCAAATCCGTTTGATACTAAACGATGATAATTATCTTGAAATCGATCAGAATGGGGCTACCACCCGGGAATCATTGAAAGTCCCCTCAGGTTTAAATACCGGAATAAAGTTGGTCCGAAATTTTGAAGTGACCGCTTTAGGGTACACTACTTTTACAATCGATTTTGATGCGCAAAAGTCGATAACACACAACAAAGGACAGGGGTATATATTAAAACCTACTATAAAAATACTCAGCATAGAAACTACGGATGGTTTGAGCGTAACTATTGATTCTACCACCGGTGGCACTGCTTCTATTACGGGGGAAATTAACGTCGATATACCGCCAGATGCGCTCGATGCAAACACAATTATTGAAATTCTGCCAATATCCGCGCCTCTGCCTGCCTCTTTTTCTAACGTCCATATACTATCCAATAAATACGAACTCATGCCCGACGGTACGCAATTTAACACCGATGTGACTATGACTATTAACTACGACCCAGCCGAAGTTGCTGCGAACAATCTGGATGAGAATTCTCTCGAAATATATTATTTTGACAAAGAGACTGACGACTGGGTCTCGGTGGGCGGTCAGGTAAATACTTCCGCCAAATCGGTTACGGCGAAAGTGAACCATTTTACTCCCTTTGGCGTGGGAGGACCTCCGACGGCTTTTCCCAAGATTAACCCTGCAAGTGTTATACCTACGACTGACCCAGTGTTTGCGGTACTCACTCAGGTTCCCGAAAGTATCAACGCTACGATCAGTGATGGCGATGGGGTTGCCTCTGTTTTTATTTATTACAATCGAGTAGGGGCGACGACATCAGGTTCTTGTTCCCCCCTTATCGCAGCGAATAATAAATACATTTGCCTCATTCCCGCAGCTTATGTAAGCGACGATATTCTTCCGCAAACCTTCGAAGTTTATATTCTTGCGGAAGATATCATTGTTCCGCCAAACAAGTCGGCAGCTCCGACCGGTGCGCCTGGGGTGCCTAAAACGTTTATTTATGTTCCGGATTTCGACGCAGACTTAATGAATGATCGTTGGGAAGCTTTGAACGGACTGGACCCCGGCAATATTGCCGATGGAACAGCTAACGCCGACGGAGACAGCCTGCTTAATGTTGACGAGTTTAATGCCAAAAGCGACCCTAATGTCTGGAACGCCCTCATTAATGTAACTATCACCGGTCTTGCCGCCGGCGAAACGTTGACTATGGAAAACAACGTTGTGGACACCCAGGTCGTAAATGGCGTGGGTACCGGAGCGACACCCATTGCGGTTGCTTTTGCGTCGTTGATTATCGACGCAGGAAATTACAATGTAACTTTGAGCGCTCAACCCCCAGGTAAAACCTGTACCATAACCGGGGGCGCAGGCGTTGTGGCAACGGCCGATGTCAACGCAACCATTGACTGTGTATTAAATACGTATACTGTCGGCGGTACGTTAAACGGTTTAACTGGCGGGACGGTAACTTTACAAAACAGTGCAGGCGACGACCTTATCTCAGGTGTAAACGGACCATTTGTATTTTCTATTCCACTGGCCGATTTAGCCGGTTATACGGTTACCGTGTCTTTACAACCTTCTGCTCCTGCCCAGAATTGTACAATCACGAATGGTGCAGGCGCAATCAGTGGCGTAAGCGTATCGAATGTAATCGTTAACTGTACGGCCGTTTTTGCAGGAGTCGGAGGACTCGACTGGAGAGTAGTTTCCAAGTACGGCTATTATAGTGCAATCGAAGTTCAAGGGCCCGTTGATCTCATTTTTGACAGGTATGGCGATATTTTACAGTCTGTAGGTAATCAATGGTATGTAATGAATACCGATTTAGTCGAGCCGGTCAATGATATTGTCTGGGGAAATGCTGAGTACGTAACCGTAGGGCCAAAAGGAGTTATCTACACTTCACCGGACGCAGCGACATGGACGAAGCAAACTTCGGGTACCGTTGTAGATCTAGATTGCGTAATTTGGAACGGAACTCAATATCTAGCTTTAGGTAATTCAACAATATTGACATCTGTAGACGGGGTCAATTGGAATGACCATTCATTTCCTCAATTTTATACTTTTAATGACGTTGTATGGGACGGTTCAAAATATGTCGCGGTCGGTGGGAACGGTCGTACGGCAACTTCCAACGATGGTATAACATGGACAGAAGTGACTGTTGGCGCATCAACGCCTTTTCTCAAGGTAATATGGAATGGCTCAATTTTCGTAACGGTAGGTAGAGAGGGAGTCATTGCAAATTCTGCCGATGGTATCAACTGGAATATTGCTATGAACGATACAGTACGGCAAAATCGAGATGTGGCATGGGATGGTGCCAAGTTTGTAGTTCCTTCGTATAATATGAGCATAAAACAAGTAGAAATATTAACCTCTATAGATGGTATTACATGGGTAGTGGCAAATACGATCAATACAACTGACAGTATCAAATTAATCAGCTGGACAGGAACAAAGTTTATAGCAATCACATATCTTGGGAACGTATATACATCTATAGATGGAATAAATTGGAATGTACAATTGCCTTTTTTAAAAGGTTCTTTTATTCAAGCCGCCTGGGATGGAAGCAATTACCTTGTCAGCGCCAGAGAAAATAAGTCCGTTTATACTCCTCCCAGTCAATTTGATTATTATCGAACAGCTACAGTGCTATCTTCCAACGATACAATTAACTGGAACACCGTTGCTTATAAAGAAATATTGGAGACCTATCCGATGGGGTCTACCCATAGAACTCCACTCTATTATATTACTTTTACCGGGACTCAGTATTTACTGTCTGACTTAACACTTATAGATAGTTTTTATTACCATTCCACCGGTGGAGTCATTGAAACTTCGAATGATTTGGTTACCTGGAACTCAACCGGTCTTGGAGTGACTTCGGAAATTACGTTTGTTAATGGAAAATATTTTTTCTTCCTGACACAATATGAAACCTATAGTTGCGGTTGGGTCGGAACCTGCTCCGGAACTTTTACATATATTTACAGCTCTTCGGACAGTATAACCTGGAATCATGTGCGCATTTACGGCGGCTATGGTTCGGTCGCCAGTAATGGTACAGACTTTGTAATCGCCGGACCCTCAAATACGGTTTTGAAATCTACGGATGCAATCAATTGGATTGCTCAAAGCACCGGAATGCCCTACAATGTATATCAGAATTATAGTGATATTATATGGGGGAACAATGAATACATTGCCGTTGGGAGTAACGGGACAATGATAACATCGCCGGATGGTTTAACATGGTCGTTGGTAAACACCGGTTTTACGACCCATTATAGCAGTATTGCCTGGAACGGAACCCGATATATTGCAGTCGGTGGTAATTATCCCGTAACGAATCCCGAACCGACAATCGTCACTTCTACAGACGGCGTAAACTGGCAAAACGTTATTAATAGTAAATATTCGATATTACGAGATGTAATCTGGACCGGCACAGAGTTTGTGGCAGTTGGAGAAGCCGGTACTATCTTAGTATCGCCGTAAATTCTTAGACTATTTGTCCCGATTTTTTATCGGGACATGTTTTCAAGAACCGGTATAGGAAGTTATTTGGAATCGCTTCGCGGTCTTAGCACAAATAGACTTGAATCGGATGCAAAAACAGCCAAAGCGGAAAAACTAGAATGCTGCCACAGTATCTTTTTATCATACACAATTATTAGAGTCAAACCAGCGTCTTTTATTCGGCTCCAGTATTTAATAACAGGGGATACAGTTGCGCTATTCATATATTGCAGATTACAAAAATCAAGAATTATTTTTAAATTATTCTCCTGGGCATGTTTTAATACATCCTTAAAAACCGGATTCAAAAACTCTCCGGCTGATCTTGACTTGCTTTCCCCTGAGAATGTAATTACAATCCCTTCTTTGTTTTGTTCCACATCGGCTAGAAAACTAAGATCTGCTGAACGATACGATCCGGTAAACATAGAGGTATACTATATTGTTTATGATCAGGTGGCAATATTTATTTTTGTATTTATCATTTTGTCTTTTCTCTCGTTTTATTATACAACAAACAAATAATAATTGACAATACTCTACATCTATGCAAAATGTGTCAGGCAAAAAATATGTTTTTCTTTAACAAATAGTCTTTCCAAAATAATCACATATCGGCTGAATTTGAGTCGATTCTATAGCGCTTTAAAAGCGTTTTTAAAACACATGCAAAGCGGTCGAACACAGTTACGTTTTGATTCTACGCTGGTTATTCTGAGAATTCGTTTCCATGCATTTTTGTAAACGATTTATAACAACAGAAACTGGTTTATACGAAACCTCGGACCGAGAAGATTTTTAGAGGAAAATAACATGAAATTTAATTCAAAACCAATTCCAGAGCATAAAGAAGTTCCGTTAGCAGATGGTGGTCGCTGGGAAAACATTATAGAGCAGTGGACCGAAGCAGAGGCGCCGCACCAAGAGCTGGAAAACACGAAAGGGAATTCTTGTTATGTACTTTCTGTGTACTCGGAGGCGGACCCCATAATTGCAAAAGCCCGTTTAGAGGAAATTTTAAATCTGGTTCAAGCACAGGCAGATATAATTGTCGGTAAAGAGGTATATTACCTGGCTAAACCAAACTCTCGAACACTTCTGGGTAAAGGCAAGGCAAGAGAAATTGCAGAAAGAGCGCGCTCTTGTAATGCCAACCTTCTTGTAATCGATGCACAATTGAGCCCTTCGCAAATGAGGAATTTAGAGGACATGACAAACATGTCAATTTCTGACAGAGAGGGTATTATTCTAAATGTATTTTTACGCAATGCAAAAACGCGGCGCGCTAAAATACAAGTTGAGATTGCACAGCTAGAATACCTGCGTCCGAGAATTCGCGGTATAGGAATGAACATGGACCAGCAGGCCGGCGGAATTTCAGGAGGGCGCGGAGCGGGGGAGACCGCCTCAGAACTTTTGGCCCGAAAAATAGATGGCAGGTTAGCTGAGTTCAAAAGAAAGTTAAAAAAAATGGAGACGGACAGCAAAGTACAGCGCAAGCAACGTTCGTCCTGCAAAAGAATCGTTCTGGTTGGCTATACAAATGCAGGAAAAACTTCTTTGATGAATGCACTTACGTCGGAAAAACTTTCTGCAAAGAATATGCCTTTTGAAACCTTAGACACAACCACTCGCAGCTTAAGTCGACATGGCGGCGATGTTTTGCTCAGCGATACGGTTGGTTTTATAAGGCAGCTGCCCCATCGCCTTCTTGCCAGTTTCGAATCTACTCTTGAAGAAATTCATGAAGCTTCTTTATTAATGATCGTCATCGATGTTTCTGATTATGAATGGAAAGAGCATCTAAAAATTACAGAAGAGATGCTGGAAAAACTGGGAGCGCAACAGATTCCCCGTTTTTACCTGTTTAATAAGTTAGATCGAATATCGTCGGAATCTGGCTCTATAAATTTTAAGGAACATAGCAAAGAGTTTCCATTTCTGGCACTCAGCAGTAAAGATAAACCGGCAGTTAAAACTTTAAAACAAGAGTTGCTTAATAGAGTTCAGTCTGGTCAAGACACGCATAAAACAGTGAGTGTCTTTGCGCCATATGCGGCAACGCAGGTGGTCTCTCTCATCTACAGTAAATGTCGAGTTATAAAAAGGCAATTCGTGGAAGGCGGCCTAAAGCTGACAATACAGGGCGAGCGAAATATAATAGAAAATATTGAAAAACTTTCAGGGGTAAAACCCGAATGAAAGCGACACTTTTTGAAATAGACCATCTCGATGTGATTACCCCGGAGGGCAGGGTTTATACTATGCGACGTCGCCGCCCAAATTATTAGTGTATTATTATGGATAGCGGAAAACTGCTCCCCGAGGTAGTTGGTCACTCAGGTTGAAGGTTATGAAATATATTACTATATTAATTAGAGTGTCTTTGGTGGCCATGTATATGTTTGATTATTTTAAGGAAGAAAAATGTTTTCATTTAAAAAAGTTTTAATATTGGCTCTTGGTTTTTTTATACTGGTGGAATCGGCTGCGATACTGGCAAAAGCCGGTGCCGGTTTTCAGGAATCTTTGGATGTGTTGCAAGGGGCGAAAAGTGGTGACATCAAAAAAGTAAAGGCAGGTCTAAAGAAAGGGGTAAATGTAAATGTGCGATTTCAAGGTTATCCAAAAATTGAGAATAACCATACGCCATTGATGCTCGCCGCAAAATATGGTCACCTGGATATTGTAATACTATTGGTAGAAAAAGGGGCTATAATTGATTATAAGAATCCGGACGATGACAAAGCCGCGCTCGATTATGCAAAAGAAAAGAAGTATAAAAAAATAGTTTCGTATTTAGAAGAGCAAAAAGACAAATCAAATTCAACCACCACAACAAGTTCGACGAAAAAGAAGGATTATCTTACAGTATTAAAAGTCACCCCGAACGTAGATTCAAAATTAAAACCCGGTGATGTTGTAGAATTTGTATTTAAATATAATATTCCGCGTTCTGATTCCCCCGGGCCATGCACATTAACCACGGCTTTTGACCATAAAATGGGGAAACGAAAGTTCGACACAAATACAATTTCACAAGAGAAAGGGGAGTTAAAATTATCGTATATAATAAGCGAATACGATCTGGCTACTCTTGCTTATGAACAAAAATTCGAAGCTGAGTTTGTATTAATTTGCCCGAACGCCGCTTATGGCGGTAAACTAAACACATACTTTCAAACGCTGCATCTTCAATTTACAAACGGTCAAACAAAGAAGACAAAAGTGCAGGTAGAGTATGACAAGGGTAATTCCATTTCGCCAAATCGCTTAGAAATATTATACGAAGATCGGGTTGTAAAATCGGGCGGTGTCAATTTTGTTTTAGAAAAAGGGACAACGCTTATTTATCAACAAACTAAATACATTATAAATTCGGGAAAGTTAAAAGAGTCGGTAACGGCTGATGTCTATGGAAAGAAAATAGATCTGCAAGCAAAAACATACATTTATTTTGACAAAAAGGGTTTGGTGAAAGGTGGGACAGTGTCTAAAGCAACGCCTTTTAAATCGGGAACGCATGAGTTTGTTTTACAAAAAGGCAGCTCTTTTGAATCTCTCGATAATGGAGTTTTATCGGTAGGTACCATTGATGCTGGTGCAAAAATAAGCCTCGCAGGCAAGAAATATAATATTGTCGCCCGAAGCAGGCTGGGCTTTTTTGCCGATGGCATAGTGAGAATTTTAGTGACAAAAGGTCCGTTGACTTTAACCGTTGGTAAACGGGATATTCCTTTGCCGGCCAATACCCAGGTGCTGGTGTACGAAAAAATCGATAAAATAAAAGAGATATACAACGTTCGAGAAACTTTTACATTTACGGTAAAAAACAAGAAAGTTATTTTTGATCGAATGCTCGGAATTGTTTTTTATAAAAGCGGAGCTTTGCAATCGGGACTGCTTGAGTCGGCTGACAAATTTGATATGCACGGGCAGATAGTACCATGTTATAGAAGTGTAATGTCGTTTAACGAAGACGAGAGTTTCCAGAGTTGTAAAATTTCTGAAGCGATTACCGTAAAACATTTGAATGATAACATAACGCTGAAAAAACTTTCACGGCCCTCTTTTTACCCAAACGGAATATTGCAATATGGAGTTATTGTTAAACCATTTGTCGCGAAATTCCAAGGCGGCTCGTTACATATTTCAGCAGGCAAAAACGTCTCTTTTTACAGGACGGGAATATTGCAGGGCGCTTTTTTAGAGCAAGATGAAAGTTTTACAATTGCTGGTAAAAAATTCCTTTTTGCGAAAGGCTCGCATATGAAATTCAACGATGACGGAAGTGCGCAGTACGGCTACACACTCAAGGCACTACGCCTGAAGGATAAAAACAAAAAGTACAGCGTTCCCGCAAAATCGATGATCAAGTTTAATAAAAAAGGCAAAATTACCCATATTCGAACTTCCAAAGGTTTGGTAGAATTAACCGGCCCGGTAATTATACTGGAGAATTAAGATTTTGACCAGTTTTCAACTTTAAGATCAGGTATTCGATTAAATTCTTTTTCATTATTTGTAACTAAAGTCCGATCGCTTGTTAAAGTATGAGATGCGATTAACATATCCATATTGCCTATTGTTGTGCCTTTTCTTTCTAAATCAGCTCTAATTTCACCATATTTCTCGCCGGCAATTTCATCGTATGGCAGTATAGTAAAGGGAGCCAGGAATTCCATTAAAGCTATTTTGTTTCTGGTTTGATGTTGACTTTTTGATACACCGTATTCCAACTCACTGTATGTTATGACTGAAATCGCTATATCCTGAATCGGCGTTTGGGTTAATCGTAGAATTACTGCGGCAGGTTGCTTTTTAATTATGTAAATACAGATATTCGTATCAAGTATATATTTCATTAAAAATTATTTTGTCTTTCTTGAGGCGGTGTATCGTCTCTTCGATTCATGAAATCATCAGAAAATTTAGATAGACTTGTAAGCATGGAAGACCAGGGACTCTTTTTGGGAATCAATATAACGATATCGTCATACTTTTTTATATACACTTCTTCGCCATCAAACCTGCAATCTTTTGGTAATCGAACAGCCTGGCTTCGTCCATTTAAAAATAATTTAGCAATTTGCATTTTGAGTTCCTATGTTTACAGTATATACTATGATCTATACCACGTCAATAATTTAATTCAGTTTCGCCACTTCGTCTAATAAAAATGGAACTGCTGCGTCGGTTCTGAAGGCTTTGCTCGGCTTGCTTGGAATTGTTTTTCTAAATAGGAAGAGTACATTATTTTACCCAATAAAAGAATATCAGGTAAATAATTTCGATCGATTTATTAATAGAATGGAGTACTGGTATGTCACCAATAAAGAAGAATTATTAAAGATCGGGCTTGTTTCAGTTTTTTCAGAAAAGATGGATACTCTTTTGAATAGATCGAATTTTTCACGATTTTAAGGTGTATCCGATTATAGTGTATCCCAGAATAGGATATTATGCAAAATAAAAGGAAAACCAGCATGTATGTAGATGGATTGGAGGTTATCGGTTTCATATTCCGATAATGTATTATATATATGAATTAATGTATAAATTCTGTTAGTAATATTCTTTTGGATTCGTCTATATAAATGATTAGAAATTTTGGATGATCAGAAGATGGTTTATGAATATCAATAAGGGGAAAAAGATGAAATTTACGAAAGAAGTTAAAGTTATTATACTTATACTAGGGATGGCATTTCTCGTTAACTGCGGTGGCGGTGGCGGCACCAGTGGTAGTGGTGGCAGCGGAAGCGATACGACAGCCCCGGATGCTCCCTCAACCCCCGATTTAAACACCGCTGATGATCTTGGTGTCTCTTCTACAGACGACATTACCGCATTGCTCACAGGGGTTACTTTTGATGGAACAGCAGAGGCAGACTCAACTGTTGAAATCTACAAAGATGGAGTAGCAACCGGTGTAACAGGCACGGCCACCGGCGGAAACTACTCCATTGATCTTACGTTAACCGACGGGGTCTATGCCATTACTGCCATAGCGACCGATTCATCTGGTAATGCCAGTTCAGAATCAACGGGTCTGAGTGTAACCATTGACAGCGCCGCACCCGGTTCTTATTCGGCGGGTACAAGTGGAGCAGTAAACCCGGTACTCTCGGTCGCCAGTGATACCGGCGTCAGCAGCGTTGACGGCGTAACAAATCTCACAACCGGCCTGGTATTTAACGGTTCTCTTGGAACAACCAATCCAAATGCTGTAATAAACCTATATTCAGGCGGAGTTTTGGTGGGAACAGCCACTACCGATGTAAATGGCGATTATAGCTTAACGACAGGAGCAGTTAACTCTGGTGCTATCACTTTTGTCATCATGACGCCATCAGGAATTTTATCTTCTTCTTTTGCTACATCCGTGACCCTGGGTATTGACGTTACAACCCCGACATACACAGCCGGCGTAGATGGTGCGGTAAATCCAGCGCTCGATTCAACAACCGATAATGGAATCAGCCAGACAGACACCATTACAAATATTTCAACCGGTCTTAAATTTCAGGGCTCCCTTGGTCTTGCCAATGCAAACGAATACGTAGAGGTCTTTGTTGGCGGAACTTCCGTAGGAACAACTCAGGTTGACGCAAGCGGAAATTATCTGCTTGGCCCGACAGTCATAGACGCCGGAGCAGGCGGCGCGGTTACTTTTGTAATCTCCGATGAGGCAGGCAACACAACAGGCAGCCTGGCTTCGGGAACAATAACCATCGAAAAAACAATCCCAGCTATATCTTCTTTCTCCTCTTCAACTGGTGTGGGCATTTATGGCATCGGCAGCAGCATTAATATTACAGTGAATTTCACGGAAGCGGTTACCTTGTCCGGCGGTGGAAGTCTGGATATAACCTTGAATTCCGGTGCTGTTGTCTCTATAACCAGTATTGTAAATACGACTCCTGCCAGTGTGACCTATGTTGTCGCCGGTGGGGATGCGGATGTGAATCCTCTGGATGTTGACAGCATCGCTTTAACAGGAACTTTAATTGATGAGGCTGGAAATAACGCGAATACGGTGCTACCGGCAGCGCCGACAAATAAACTGGCGGCAGAGTTAATTGAAGTGCTTACAACTGCACCTTCGATTTCAACTATTACATCAACGATTGCACCAAATCCATATGGTATAGGTTCGGTAATCGATGTTACCGTAACGTTCGACGCCCTTGTCTCTTTAAGCGCGGGTTCGCTCGATCTTACTTTAGACAGCGGCGGCTCTATATCTATTCCGGCAGCATCTATAACAAATACACTTACGGCAACGGGTAATTATACTGTGGCCGCAACCGAAGACAGCACCGATTTAGATGTTACCAACATTGTTGTAAATACCGGCGCGTTAACCGGAGATGGCTCCGGGGCCAATGTCGGTGTAGGTTTACCGGCCAGCAACCTTGCCAATAACGAAGCCATAGTCATCGATACGACGGCTCCAACTCTAACACCGGTAAGCATCGTTTCCGATAATGCCATCAATTCACTGGCAAAAGACGGCGATCTAATTACCGTGACCTTTACTTCCGATGAAGTTTTAACCCCCGACCCTGTGGTAACAATTGCCGGGAATGCGGCGACAGTTACCGACCTTGGCGGCGGAACAAGCTGGAAAGCTGAGTATACATTGGCGGGAACAGAAACCGAAGGGGACGTTCCTTTTAATATCGCTTTTTCTGATGTAGCCCAGACAGCGGCAAATGCGGGAACACCCGTAACCGTTGTAACCGACTCTTCGAGTGTAACTTACGACAAGACACTACCGACGATTAGTTCGTCCAGTCTGGACAGCAGTAACGGTTTTATCGACCTTACTTTTTCAGAAGGGGTTTACCATACCGGTTCAACGCCTTTGACGGCGACAGACCTTACCCTGGCTTTTATTAAAGATGGAACAGGCACAGGTTCAGCGACTAACGTTACCATACTTTCCATAAAAAAACCAGATTCGACGGTGAACGCAACGGCGTCAGCCTTAACTGGAAGTGAAACGGTAGTTCGTGTGTTTTTAACGGTCACAGGAACCCCGAATGGGTTTGAAACTATTGAGGTTCTGACAAAAGATGGCGGCTCGGCTGAATCTGTATTTGATCATTCGAGTAATGCATCTTTGGTTACAACCACAACTACAGCCGTTAATTTGAATAAGGCTTCAACGGTTGATTTTAACGTAACCTCTTCCTCAGGCTCAGAAACAAACGCTGACCATGTGGTTAATTTTCAACTCGATTTAGACGTTAGCTCAGCAACTCCAATTACTGTTAATTATACAATTTCCGGAAGCGGAACATACCCTGCAACCGGCGGTAGCGTTGATTATGTTAATTCTACTTCTGTTGTAATTCTAGCAGGGAATACCACGTACGATTTACCAATAACCATAAAGGGCGACACAACCGATGAGTTTGACGAAACCTATACGATTACCCTGACTACGGGAACCGGGTATATGCTGGGCACCAACACAACCTATACCTATACAATAACCGATGATGACGCAGCGCCAACCGTACAATTTACTGCGGCCAGTCAAAGCAGCGCCGACGAAACCAACTCGTCGACCTTGACGGTTACCGCTCAGCTTTCAGCTTTGTCAGGTAAAAATGTAGATGTACCGTTTACGCTGACCGGAACAGGAGCATTGAATACGGATTATACAATAACCGCGAGCCCTGTAAACATTTCAGCCGGGACATTGACAAAAGATGTGACGATTACAATTGTTGGCGATGTTCTCGATGAAGATGATGAAACAGCCATTATAACTATGGGTACGGCTACAAATGCGACGGCTTCGGGTACGACCGTCCATACGGCAACTATAGTCGATGACGATGCCATGCCGACAGTTTCCATTAACAGTGTTTCTTTAAGTGAAGGCGACGCCGGCACAACCAGCTTTGTTTTTAATGTTACATTGAGCGCTGTGAGCGGTCGGACCACATCGGTAAAATATGCTACGGCTGATAACACGGCAACGCTTGCAGATACGGACTATGTTCAAATAACGCCTGCAACGCTATTGAGCTTCACTGCCGGGCAAACTACAAAAACAGTAACTGTCCTTGTAAACGGTGATAGCAATTCAGCAGAAGTCGATGAAACGTTTAATGTAGATTTAACCGTTCTTACAAATATCAACCCTACGGGAAGTACGGTACAGGGAACCGGAACCATTCTGAATGATGATACGTCTAACTCTTCGGTCTCTTTTGCGTCGGCGAGTTCCAGCGGTTCTGAGTCCGTGGCGGCACCAACATACGCAGTGAATTTAAGCCCGGCAGCTCCGGTAGGTGGCTTGACTGTGTACTACACAATCACTGGAACAGGAACTTACCCTGCGACAAATGGCGGTACCGACTTTACCGGAACGGGTACCCTCTCGGTGATCGTACCGGCAGGTTTGTCTTCCTATAATATTACAGTTCCCGTAAACAATGACGCCTTAGATGAATTTGACGAAGATTTTACAATTAGTCTTTCTACCGACCCGGATGGGTCAACCGGTGGTCAGTATAATCTGGGCGCTCAAACAACCCATGGGTATACGATTACGGATAATGACGCAGTTCCACAGGTCTCTTTTCAGGTAAGCTCTACGGCAACGACCAATGAATCTACGGCATTAAATGTTGTTGTGAACCTTTCGTCGGTTTCTGGCAAAGATGTAACAGTCGACGTAAGTGACACAACCATTGGCGGTGTTTTATACGCTGTAGCGCCTGGTGATTACTCGTTAACCCGCACAAGCGGTATTCAGTTAACAATCTCTGCGGGCAACCCTTCTGCGAATGTTGTTCTTACTCCAGTAAATGACTCAACTGACGAGACAAACGGTGGACTTCAGGCAGGAGAGATGGTTACAATGAGCCTTTCGAATCCGGGCAATTCAACTCTGGGTGCAATTACCTCCCATACTGCTATGATTACGGATGATGACGGACAGCCAAACTTTTCTGTAACGGACGTGAGTGCTTTAGAAGCAACTGGAAGCGTAGATGTAACGATCACTTGTGTTGCGTTTAGCTGTACAGGCTTCACTGTAGACTATGCAACCGCAAATGGTACGGCTGTTGCAGGAACAGACTATACGGCAACAAGCGGTACGGCAAGTACCTGGACAGGCAGCGCTCCGAACTGGAGCAAAACAGTTACTATTTCCGTTACAAATGAGAGCCTGGCCGAGTCCGATGAAACTGTCTTGTTTAACCTTTCTGGAAACTCTGGCAGTTCCATCATTTCAAATGCTACGGCATTTATAACCATCACGAATGATGATACACCCTTAACAATCGCGAATGCGGATACCCTGGATTGTAACGGTGGTCAAAATGGAAAAATTGATACTTATAGAGTGGAATTAACTGAAGCTGTAACAGACAGTACATTTAATGGATATGCTTTGGACGCTGAAGGTTCTATAACCGGTAACTGGTTTGTGCTGGGTTATAGCAATGTCAGAATGATTCATGGAGCGGCTTTAAATGGGGAATGTGGAACAGATACCGAAGATGATACGTTTATCTACCTTCGTTTTGATGAAGGGACGGCTACCGACACAGGCGTTGTTCCCGATTTAACGGCTTCAGCCAGTACAATTTCGGCTACTTCTGGTCATGGCAAACTTTATTACAATACAGGTAACGTCGCTTCGGGTGATGTTGCCGAAGCTGACTTTGCTGGTCCTTATATCTGGAAAACAGAAGCTTTTGATACAGGCGTAAATAACAACTCGGGAAATGCCGGTGCGGCAGATACGCTTATTGTATACTTTACCGAATCAACCAATGCGGCTGCTCTAAGCGGTGTAGATCTCGATACGATTTTTACACTGGGTGCTGGAAACTTCGCAGCAGACACCGATATTACATCTGCGACATGGTCTACGACAACCAATACGAATGATACTTTGACAGTTGTTTTTGCCAACGGTGCGACAACTGTTGCTCCGGCAGTAACAGTTACTCTTATTGGAACTACCGTCACAGACGCCGCAGGTAACAATCCCGGTGCCAGCATGCTCTCTGTTCCCTCTATAATTGGGGCTTTTGATACCGGTGAAAAAGGACCAACCGTTGTTTCCGCACAGTACATTGATACGGATACGAACGGTCGTATCGATCATGTGAAAGTTGATTTTGACCTGAATATACTCGATAGCAGCATTGACGGTTACGTCGATACCAATACTGTGGGGGCGGCTTCAACCACATGGAACGTAGCCGGTTACACCAACGCTCGAATTGACCCGACTTACTCTGCCGATGTTGACAATGACACAGTTGTCTATTTTCAGTTTGATGAAGGTCTCGATTACGACACCGGCGCAAAACCGGATTTAACGGCAACAACAGCGTCGCTTACGGATAATGACGGAATTCAATGTTTTATCAATGAAACATTGACTGAGTGTAACGGTGTACGAGCAACAAGCGGTAGCGTAATTACTACTACGGTAAATGAACTTGATGCGGCAAAACCGGTATTTGTTTCTGTAACCGCGAGAGTTGGCGACAGATACATCTTTGTGAAGTTCAGTGAAAACGTCTGGGGCCAGACCGGAGTTCCGGCTTGCGGTTCCGGCGGGGAACTTTCCAACGATGCGGGAAGTTCAACTTTCGACTTTGCCTATACCGATACCAGCGCTTCTGGAGTTTCGAGTGTGGAATCAGTGGACGGTACGGACAGTTGCGCTTCATCCGATGCCTTTGTCAGATTGTTTGCCAACGTGGTCTATCTTGATAGCGATATCAGTTCAGATCAACTGAAACCTTATGATGGAAATTCTATATTTGACGCAGCCGACAATGGTATATCGGCGACTCAC
The DNA here is from genome assembly GCA_040326155.1 of Leptospirales bacterium. Taxonomy (GTDB): domain Bacteria; phylum Spirochaetota; class Leptospiria; order Turneriellales; family JAOUFE01; genus JBEQLE01. The sequence goes on from JBEQLE010000014.1 coordinate 42,327, forward strand.
GCTGTGACTATACAGCAAACCGTTGCACCATATGTTGTCGCGGCTTCCTCTTTCTACGATGATGGCAGCCAATATGGCATAGCCGGTTACTGGTTGCGAATTGTCTATTCTGAGCCAATGTCTTACCAGGGGGCTGTTACAGCGGCCAATTACACACTGGCTGTAGATACGCCGGGCGCAGTTTGTACCACCATTAACGGAGTACCTCTTTCGATCAGGGCTATTTCGTCCTCGGTTTATGACCTGGAGACAAATACGCAATGTACGGACGCCATATACAGTATTACCGCCGGTACGAATATTCTGGATGCTAACGAAATTGAGCCGGTTGGTTCGCCAAATTTTGCCACAGCCAGCGGAACTGACGCCGTCGATGCTACCCTGCCTAAACTGCTTCAGGCTCTATCGATCGATTCAACCAGCGTTCAAATTACGTTTAGCGAACCTATGAGTGCCGGCACGGTAACAGATGGAACAAACTACTCCATTACGCCTGATCTGGGATCTCCTTTGACGATTACAGCAACCTCCGATCCGTCGGTGTATATTATCTCTCACCCAGATACGCAAACCGGTACATTTTACACAATTTCGGTGACCGAAGCGACAACGCCGGTTACAGATATTGCAACAAACAGTATACAAGCAGTTCCGGGTAGCCAGGCAACGTTTAGAGGTCAGGGTTCACCCATTCAAACCATTGAAGATGGACCGTTATTTACAAATCCATTTGCTGATGGTAGTTCCTTCTCGTTTGCATTTGGTTTTAACAATAAAATTTACCTTGGACCAAACGATACCGATAGCGGGGCCTTCCGTTTTGAACCGGATGGAGCAAATCCATTAGCTATTTCATTTTATGATACGGTATTTGCCTTTTCAGCATTTCAAGCGCCGCATACACAGGCCGATGGTATCAGCTTTTTTCAATCTGGCAGTTTAGTTGACCAGGGAGACGCCACTCTAAAAGACTTTCTCTTCCTTGTTCCGGTGAAAGCTCCGAAAGCAAATTACTTCTGGTTTACCACAGACATTGATAGTCAGTTAGATTTCTACTCTTGTCTTATTGGTACTTCAGCGAATATGGTGGGTGGCGAATCGATATCAACAACATCCAAGTATATGTATATGGGTATAACTTCAACTGCGAACGGTGGCAAAAGGCCGGTACTGCAAAGTTATAGTTTTGATATGACTGCCAATACCTGTACTACCGGTAGCTTTCCGCTTACAGATGCGTCAAATATTCCGGCCATTGGTGATAGTGGCGGGAATTCGCTTTCTAACGGAAGTCCAATTGGAATTGATATTATCTACGTAGATGGCACAACAATGTACGTCGGTAACAACGGTGGTTTGGCGTGGGCCACAGTAAACGATGCTACCGCAGAACCAAATGCCGCAGCGGATTTTACAGCAGTCATAGATGATACAGGAGCATCATGTACCACAGGCAATGTTCCCACAGACTGGTGTGCAGGTTCGAACAGAACTCTGGCGTTAAATTTAACCAGCAAAATACCATCCGGGCGAAAAGGTCTGCCTTTTATGATCACATACAATGATGGGGCGACAACAGCGCATTTACTTGCCAGAAACGTAACATCTTCTTTTGGCGGAACCACCAGAACAGGCGGTGAGTTATGGAAATGTACCACAACCTGTACTGACCTTACAAACTGGAGCAGAGTATTTACATCTACTACCCAGGGTTCTGGAACCGGAATGGAAACCACGAATAATAAAGCCATATCGATGTTAACCGTGAATGGAGATATTCTCTATGTCGGTTTTGACAATGAAGCCGATGGCGCACGGGTTTATTCGACTACAAGTGTTCCAACGGATAAAACCTCATTTACAGAGATTGGACGTGTCGATGGCGCAACGGCAAACTGCGCGGACCACACCGGCGACACAGGCGGTCTCGGCGGATTTTGTTACGGTTATCAAATGCTTTCGTTTGTGTCCGAAACGAAACAAGGTTATAATTATCTCTATATGACAACCGGTTGTAAAGAGCAGAACACTGAGGGTTCCATTTGTGATACAACTGTAGGTGGGAGCTTCGTTGCTCCGCCAATCAGGGTATTAACCCAGAGAGATTAATCGAAAGCAATCGTTCGAGAAAATCGGACCGTACACATAAGTGCGGTCCGATTTGTTCTATTTCGTGAAAGAATTATTGAATTAAAATTTTCTTATACCACATATCATGTAGATTACATTTTTGAATAATGTAGTATTCACCTTTTGATTTGGTGGGCAGCGTAAATGAGTTTTTTTTCGTTGTAGCGCCGCGCTTAAAACTGATTTTATCGATCTCTTGCAGTGCGTAATCGGTAAGCATTATAAGTTCTATATAGTGTTCCGGTTTGCTGACAAAGGGTGGTTGCACAACTATACTTATACTTTTTGTGCCTTTTGTTATATTTACCGTTGGGGTATGCCCGTCCGATAAATCTTTCCACTTACCCTTATTATTCTCAGAAAAGTATTGAGACAGTTTTTCTTCATGCACAGGTATCTGCACATTGGCTTTTTGTTTGTTTTCGGTAGTGTCTCTATTGTCTGACTTACAGGCGTTTACGGTTAAAGACAATATCGTTATGAAAATACAGAAACAAAAGGATGAAACAGGATATTTTCGCTCTTTATGAAACATAGTCATTTTCCCCTTTTTGTATAACAAATTAATATTTACTTTGGGTCATTACTGTGTCAATAGAAATAAATATACATTTGTTTTTGCGAGCTTACCCTGCATATATCTGCACTTTGAATTTGGCTTTACAATTAAAAAGGAACGAAAAAGCTCTTGTCCGTCGATAAATAGTATCGAAATTGGTAAGAAGAAAATGGGAAAATTTTATTATTTTATAATCCGTCACTATATTCGTGGCGGCGGAGTTTCTTTGTTTAGTATTAATGCTAAACTATCGTTTTTTGGTGTGTTTATTGGCACCTCTTTATTGGTCGTTGTGTTATCTATTTTCAGTGGTTTTCCAAAACAACTGAAAGACAGTATATTTCGTTTTGACCCGCATCTGGTTATAATGAAAGAGGGGCAAAAACCGATTAAGAAATGGCGAGAGCTGAAAGAGAGAGTTGCCAAATTAATAACCGTAGATGTCTCCAGAATCGAAGGAATGGTAGAAAGTCCCGCCATAATGCGCTTTCGCAGAGAGATCGACCATGTATTTTTAAGAGCCCGAGAGTTTGATGAAGATCCTGCCGATTCGAAAAAGTATTTAATTCCCGATGACTTTCCGTTAAATGAAGAAGGCGCCACCATTCGCTCCTTTCCAAAGGGTAATTACTGTTTTATCGGTAGTGAAATGGGTGATTTATATGGTCTGGATATTGGAGACAAAATTGAAGTAATTGTGCCGAGGGGGCATTACGATTTAAAAGCAGGTGTGGAACCCAGCATGAAAACCTTGAAAATTGCGGGTTATTTTAAGACGGGTAATTATGAATATGACACAAAAGCAGTTATATTTCCCCTGAAATCTGCCCAGTCTCTTTATAAAACCGGCGACAGGGTGCGCCAGGTTATGGTTCGTCTGAAAAATATTGACGATCTGGAACGCGCCGAAGATGAACTTTTTTACGGACTTCCCGCCGATTATTCGGTAAGAACCATTGAACAGCAAAAACGAAATGTTTTTACAGCAGTAAAAATGGAAAAAACGATTATGGTAATTATCGTTTCCCTCTTTATACTTGCCGCAATGGTCGGTTTAATGGTCTCCATTTTTCAGGTTGTACGTTCACGTAAAAAAGATATTGGTATATTAAAAGCCCTGGGTCTGTCCGATTTTTCAGTATTGCTTATTTTTACTTTAATAGGTTTTTCGTTCGGGGTCATGGGAACTTTTCTTGGTATTACATTTGGCATTTTTCTTGCTGTTAATCTTGAATCTATAATTAATTCTATTGAAATTATCTATAATACAATAGGGCAGAGCGTTACCGGATGGTTCGGAAGTTACTGGAGCAACGTTGAACTGGTGCCAAAAAATATCTACTATTTTGATTCTCTACCTGTTTCCATCGAACGTGATTTTTTACTCGTATTAGGTATTCTGGCTATTTTAATTTCAGGACTCGCTTCTTTAATACCAGCCTGGTATGCAGGCAAAATGGAGCCTGTTGATATTATTCGTGGGGCTGAACAATGAGCGCAATATTAAAACTTGAATCGGTTGGTAAGTCTTACGAGGATGGCGAAAATAAAATTGATGTTTTAAAAAGCGTCTCACTTACGATGAAAAAAGGAGACTTTTTTTCCATACAGGGGCCTTCAGGTTCGGGCAAAAGCACTTTGCTAAACGTAATCGGGGCACTCACTCTACCCGATACGGGTGAGCTCTCACTCAATGGAAAGACGATCTCTTCGTATTACAAATCGGGTTTAATTCATGAATACCGTTTAAAACACATCGGGTTTGTTTTTCAAAATCATCACCTGATGCCAGATTTTACGATTCTGGAGAATGTTATGATGCCGCTTCTCATTTCAAAAATTTCCCAGAAAGAAGCTAAAGAACGAGCCCTGGCTATTTTAGACAAAGTGGGTATGGTCGAACGAGCCGGACACCACCCCTCCCAGGTCTCCGGGGGCGAGAGCCAACGCGCAGGCGTAGCTCGCGCTGTAATAACCCGACCATCCATTATACTTGCCGATGAACCTACAGGCAATCTCGATCAAAAAAATTCAGAAAAATTTATAAAACTTTTGCTGGATTTACGGGAACACGAAGGTTTAACAGTTTTGGTTGTAACGCACGATCGAGCTCTGGCCGGGGCGGCGAGCAAGCGATTTACCCTGACAGATGGCTCTTTATCGAAGTAAAGTAGAGTTTGCAAGATTCTACGCTGTTTTTCAGGGAGGCCTTCTTCGCCAAATTCAAAGTGCAAATGCAACAAATATATTTCCTTTACAGGTGGAAATCCAACAAAATATTAGCTTATGAGCAATGAATCATCCCCAAAACCTGCCAAGCAGACTTCCTGGTTGCGAAGTATAACTCGTGTCGCCTTTTTCTATTTTATCGGTTTTACACTATTTTTTGTCGTTGGTTTTGCAATTGTCAGCCTGCGAGTCTCTAGCGGAGAAAAAGTCAGGGTTCCGGATATAACCGGAAAACTTTACCTGGAAGAGCATAACTCTTTACACGACTCCGGCTTTAAAGTCGAAATTGCAAAAAGAAATCTGGTCGAGTATCCCTATGGATATATTTTATCCCAGAGCGAACCGCCGGGAAGATTACTCAAATCGGGAGCAAAACTTATACTTGTTGTAAATTACAGCAAGAATATTATTGCTGTCCCGGAGCTTATTGGTTTGCGGATTGATCTTGCTGAAGAAATGTTAAATAATATTCCCATCGGTGATAAAACCTACAAGCTCGTACAAGGCTCGGTTACAGAGATTCCAAGTGATCGTCCTGAAGGTGAGGTTTTATCGCAATATCCCGAGGCGGGGGTTACAGTCTTCCCCGAATATCCTGTCTCCTTGTTAGTTTCTGCCGGTAAAAAAGGGCCACGAAAACTGTCTGCGTTAGAGGGAATGCAGATTGAACAATTAAAGAATATGGCGTATCGACTCAAGGTTCCCCTGCACATTGTAAAAGAAGATACAAATGATTTTGCACAAGACGGTGTAGTCGCTAATATTGATTTTGGAAAAAATGGAAATACGTTACTTGCCAAAAAACTGGAAGGGGCCGAATGGACAGCCACGGTATATAAGTTTAAAAACAATTGGCCTGAAAATTATCCGAATCGCTACTTCTGGTTATCCGTTCGTGACGATGTAGTTGCCAATAAACTGGTAACTATTGCAGAAAAAATAGTCAGCACCGACGGTGAAACCAGCTATAAGAATTTTGCATATATGTATTTATCTTCGGATGTTCCCATGTTTTTACGCCAGAAAAAAACACTTGTTTTCTGGGAAGGGTACCATGAAGCGAGAACCAAACCATCAGTCGCACTTTCAGAAGAAGACTCCGACCAACCCGTATTCGCAGAAGAGGTAAAAAAAGAGATACCAAAAGAGATTGAACCCATATTTGAAAAAAGAATACAGTCGGTGCGCATATGAAAATAGCACCCTCCATACTGGCCGCTCCCATGACGTCTTTACAAGAGACGTTGAAAAAACTTGATCCTGAAGTTGTCGACTATCTTCATCTGGATGTAATGGACGGTCATTTTGTACCACAAATATCATTTGGAGAAGCAATCTGTAAAGAGATTGCCGGAATATCTAAAATTCCCCTCGATGTACATTTAATGGTGAGCAACCCCGGAGTTGAAGTTCCAAAGTATTTTAAACTTGGCGACGTAAAACCTGAATTTATAACTTTTCATTATGAGACCACAGATTTTCCCATTCGTCTGGCCCAGACAATTCGTGACGCTGGAATTAAACCCGGTCTGGCCATTAACCCGGTTACGCCGGTAGAAGAGCTTGAAAATCTATACCCTTATTTCGATATGTTTTTAATAATGAGTATTGAACCTGGTTTTTACGGTCAGAGTTTTTTACCAAATGCTTTAGAAAGATTGCAAAAATTCAACGAACTTCGAAAAGTATGTTCCAAAAAGTATAATCACTTTGCCGAACTACAGGTCGATGGGGGAGTGAGCGATAAAAATATCGAGGCATTAAAAGAAGTTGGTGTCGATATTTCAGTAGCCGGATCGTTTGTTTTTAAATCGGAAAATCCAAATGAAAGAGTACAATCGCTTAAATAAGCGCTTATGGATATAAGCCTGGCTATCAGTTCTTGTCCAAACGATACATTTTCATTTTATCACTTTATACATGATCCCCAACCCGGATTTAATATTAAACCGGTGCTGCTTGATATTGAAGAGCTGAACCAGGGAATGTTGCGCGGCGCCTGGGATATTGTAAAAGCATCTTTTCCGGTAGCTGTAAAGGTTCGTGACAAGTATAATTTAATGCGCTCGGGCAGCGCGCTCGGTTTTGGCGTCGGTCCAATTTTAATTTATAAAAACCCTGATATTTTAAAAAAGAAAAAATGGCGAGTAGGGTTGCCGGGTGAAAATACAACGGCTCATTTTTTATGGAACTATTATACGGAACATTCAGGCGAGCTTCAGAATATCGAGTTTGACAAAATACAAATGCACTTTGCTCTTATTATGGAAAAACTCGAAAGCGGCGAAATTGACGCCGGGGTTGTTATTCACGAAGGGCGTTTTGAGTTTGAAGCCAAAGGTCTAAAACTTTTTAAAGATTTAGGTGAGTTCTGGGAGAAAACAGCGAAAGCCCCTGTACCGTTGGGCGGAATCTTTATTTCCGGGAAACTTCCCGAATCGGTTAAAAACCAACTGGAAGAGGCTCTCGAAAAAAGTATAAGCCAGGCGCTCGAAGAAAAAGCTAAAAAAGACCCTGTGTATGAAACCAAGATTTTGCCGTTTATGAAAAAATATTCGCAGACCTTAGAAAAAGTGTCCATAGAGCGTCATATTGACTATTATGTGAATCGGGAAACGGAATGCATGAGTGAGTGGGGGCATATGGCCGTCGATAAATTGTGGGCGCAACTGGAACGTAATTCTAAGCAAGGCAAATGAGGATATTATGGAAGATAACGAAATCTTAAATGACAAAAAACAACAAGAAAATATTTCGAAGAAAATCGTCGAAATAAAACAAAACCTGGCGCCGATTATCAGCGAAAGATCATACAGAGAAAACCACCAGGAACTTTTTACTCTGGCTTCGGGCAAAAAGAGTCCCTATTATTTTGACTTGAAACAAACTTTAATGGATCCGGTATATCTTAAAATGGCTTCTCAAGGTCTGTATTTATTGATGTTGCAAAAACTCTCCTATCTGCCAAAAGCTGCAGGCGGTTTGACAATGGGGGCCGACCCTCTGGTCTATACAATTTCACTTCTCTCTGCCGACGCAGGTTCTGTAGTTTATCCTTTGGTAGTAAGAAAGCAGACAAAAGACCATGGAAGCAAAAAACGAATCGAGGGACGCCTGAGCCAGATTCATCCGAATGACAAAATCGTGTTGGTTGACGACGTTATAACAACGGGCGGTTCAACGCTGCAGGCATACGAAGTGTTAAAAGAAGCCGGACATACTATTGATTCTGTTTTTTGCGTGCTTGATCGAAAAGAGGGCGGAGCCGAAAATTTTGCCTCACATGGAATTGACCTGTATCCGCTTTTTGAACTCGAAGATTTTGCTTCAAAGTAAAAAAACCTTTAAAGAAAAACCACAACTGTTTTGAATCTGAAAAGAAAAAGTTCTTATAAAAGTGAGCGGTTTTTTTTATATCCGAGAAAAAAATCGAGGCTAGTCTTAAAACTGCGTTGATGTTGTAGTTGTCGGATATCATATAAAGTTGAGAAGCAAAGGCGTTATGCGATAATAAAAAAGTTCTGTACAATTAGGCGTTGTTTGATATTGTATCAAAATGAAAGTTTTGAAAAACACAATACGAATCATTTTGATATTTATATGTTTATGGACATTTACGAACTGCTCCAGTACACCGTTGGTGAAACCCTTGAAAAAAAAACAAGCTGCGGTAGGCTTTGACTTGGGGGCAAATCTTGACATCGGGATATCGCCAAATGCAAATATTTTAATTGCCCAAGGTGTCAGTGATCATGTTTCACTGTATGCACAGGTTAATATACCGAGTTTTGCTGCCCTTCTCTTTATGCCAGAAATAGGTGTTTTAATCGGTCTTCTTAAAGAAAATGGACCTGGTTTCGGTCTATCCATCACACCAAAAATTCATCTTGTTGTCAGTCCGTTTGGCGTTTTCGTGAACCCCGGTATGGATTTAAATTTGTATTGGACGCAGGAAAATGGAAATTATTTCTATGCAGGCGTAAATTCATATCTAAAGTATTATAGCTATATTGGGTTAATACCACATATCGGGTATACTTTTACTCCAAAACAAATGCGTATTGCTCTGGAAATGCAAGTAAACGTGGGAGTTGGACCCTATGGAGCAGTTGCAACTGGAGCAGCTTTGTATCTGTCTTTTACATGGCTAATTCAAAAATAAAAAAGATAGCTGTTGATATTTTACAAACCTGAGTTACGCATAGTTGGAGATGAATGGCATATTAAAATATTAATTTTCCCCTGTAAAATTCTCTATGGTTCATATATCCACTGTCCGCCGAAAATTCCACCAGAATCAAGGTCATACCACCCTGATTTTGCGGCGTGATTATGGTTGTGACATTTAAGCGAACACGTTCCGTCGGTTCTGTTATAGTTTATTAAACCGTTGCTGGCGGTTGTCACATCGGCGGTTCCAAAGGTTATATTTTTCCACCGGTTTACATGTCGGTAGTTTGCATAATTAATTGTGTCGGAAACCAGATCATCGATGTTACTCGATGTAGTCGTATAATTATGACAATGCACGCATCCGTTTTCGTGTGTATTGCCAGTGTAATGGTCTTTTGAGCCGGTTGTATTATGCAAAGGCGCCCTGTTTACTCCCCCATTGTTGTGACAGGAAGTGCAGCTTAAAACAGATTTTGATGCGCCGCCCCATATCGGTGAGGATAAACCGCCGATGTCTGTTAAACTGCCTGTTAAATCCCAGCCATCGCTGTGGCAGTACATGTTGTTGCAACTGCCTTCCTGGTAGGCACCCGGAGTTCTGGTGGACGAAGCACCGGTGAATGTTGTATAAAAGTTAAAATCGCGAACACCATTTACATGTAGCGCAAAACTCGGAATTTTTAAACCCGACTCATAAGAACCACCAGTGCCGTTGCCTGTAGATAAAGTTGCATCGTAGGTTCCCTGGTGGCAAAAACCACAGGGATATCTATACCCGTTTCCAGCCGCGTTGCCGGCGTGTTTGTAATGACTTTCACCCGAGGCATGCCATTTTGTTGCATTGTTTGGTATACCCAGCCCCGCGTTGGCACCGGTGGTTTCTCCATGGCATGTTCCGCAGGCAGCGGTAGAACCCCAGACGGGAAGATTGGTTGTATTGCCTTCGGGCTGGGCCGTATTCCCGGACGAAGCAAAGTCTCCATGGCAGTAAGTATTGGCGCAGGTGTGCGAGACGGTATTGTATGTTGCGACAGTTTGCGGACCCTGGTCCGCTATGGAATTGAAAATAATATCCCGTGAAAAATTTACATGAGAGGCAATGTTTAATGTAATGGCCCCGCCTTCTGCGCCGGAAGCTATTCCGCTATGGCAGGTCTGGCAACTGTAATTGTAACCACCCGTACCGTTTGTATTTGTATGTACGTCGTGACTTCCAAAATTTGAATTCGTCGGAGATAGATCGTGGCAATCGCCGCAGGCTCCCCCCGTGGTATTGTCCCAGTCAGAGACGTTCGCTAGGTTTCCCCCTGTAAAATTCCCATGGCAATAAGCGGATGAACAAGTGTGGTTACCATAATTATATACAGCGCTCGGGTTATTCGAATCGGGAACAACCGTAAGCGAATTGTCGACATGGCCGGTATCGAGAGTTGCCGTGTCTCCGGAAAAGGTATCGGAATGGCATCGGCGGCAGGGAAAGTCGTATGTAGTCGTTCCGTTATTACCAATATGCCTCTGGTGAGCCCCCGTAGTTAAAGAAACGGATGTGGCGTCATGACAATCTCCACAGCTGACCGAACCAGGTCCCCCGCCCTGGGCCACCGTCCAGATGGGATCGTTATTGTTTGCTGAAGTGTTATGTGTAAAACTATTCCAATCACCGGCCCCCGAAGTATTTCCATGACAATACAAATTAGAACACTGTTTTGTCCCGATATTAAAACTTCCGTTGGGATTGTTGGCGTTAAAACTTACCAGGTTGTCGGCTCCGCCAATATTTCCGTTCACATGGCCGGTTGTTGAACCATGGCAGGTTTCACAGGTATAAGAATATGGCGCACTTAAATGTTTTGGATGAGAATCGGTGGCAGGTGGCGCGTTTGTATGGCAATCGCCGCATTGGGCGGTTGTGTTATCCAGCCAGTCAGGAGATGAATTCAGCCCGGTTACCGAACCTTCAAAGTTACCGTGGCACCAGGAATTTGAGCATGAAGTGGAACCCGGCGTCCATGTCGTCATCTCTCCGGAAACTCTTGGAACCGAGTAACTGATATCACCGGTTACTGTGGCAAGTGAACCGGACGTGTCGGGCGCTTTAAACGAGACGTCGGCGTTTACACCTGAATCGCTTATAGAAAGATTGGCATGATTAGACGTGTTGTATGAGCCTTGCGTGCTGGTACTTCCAAACGTATGAACTGAGTCCGCTCCATAGTTATGGCAAGCGTCGCAACTTTCAATTCTGGTTGCATCGTTAAAATACGGACTTGAAGTTGCAGTGTGATGCCCATGCGTGGGAGATGAATAATTATTCGCCGGGTTTCCGTGACAAGCGCCGCAGGGTGAGGTCGATGAACTTAACCATGTTGGATTATAACCGTTTCCCGTTATTGTATTTGGAGTTCCGTTTAATGTGACAGTCGGGAAATTTCCGTGGCAGTAGACATTAGAGCAGGTTTTCGTAAATGAATCGAAAGAAGGAAGACCGGCCGTATTTAACGGGTGGGTGTAACCAAAATTTACATCTTTAGCAAAATTTACATGGTTTACAGGGGCGCTGGATGTCGTATACCCCTGGTGACAATTGCCACACTGTCCGGGGTATTTGCTTAAATGTTCTGAATGTTTAACACTGGTAACATTAACAGTGTGACAACTTCCGCACCAACCGCCATCGAGAGTCGATTCAGTAGAGCTTACTGTATCGGAATTTCCTTCTGCAAAATTTCCATGACAATATGTATTTGAACAATTTACCGCATTGTATTGACCCGTTCCCGAGTTAAACGCGCCGCCGGTGGCGCTTCCGGGAGAACCTCCCGTGTAATTAAAAGTTATATCGATTTTACCATCGGCATGGGTAGAAGTTCCCGTCCCGTGTCCGTCGTGGCATACTGTGCAGGATTCACTTTCTGTATAATTCAAGCCGGTAGAAGGGTTTACAACAGTTAAAAGCATGTCTACATGAGTGCCATGTTTCGTGTCGGGAGGCGTTGAGTCTGCCGGGTTTCCGGTACCGCCGGCGTCGCCATGACAAGACGAACTGGTGCAATTTACAACGCCACCCCAGGTTGCCGCTGCGCTGTTTCCACCCGAAAAATTACCATGGCAGGAGACATCACTGCATGTTCCCCCTGCATATGCAGCAGTCGGGTTATTCGCCGTTATAAAATTAATCATAGCGGGAGCAGATACGGGAGTATCGAGCCCTGCGTCAGCATGGTTAGGATCGGAGATATAACCGGAATGGCAGTCAAGACAACTTTTATCGGAATGTCCGGTGTGGCTTCCTGTTAAAAGGGGATCGGGGGCGTTAGGAAATACATTACCGGGTTTGTGACAAAAATTACACCCTGCCGAAGGGTTTGGATCGTACCAGTTGGCGTCGGAATGGCATGTGGAGTTACTGCACGAGGTGCTGGGCATATCCCAGGCTATTGTGGGATTATCGGTGTAATCGAAAAATACGACGTTATTACTGGTTTTACTGTTGTTTAAAAAACCGTTTTTGTGCAGTTCATTATCTTCATAACTATTATGGCAAAGGCCGCACTCTAATTTCATGTTTTTAACATGTTGAACATGCTTTGGGTCGGACTCCGGATATTCACCATTGATGATCGTTGAGCTGTGGCAGGTTAAATTGCAACTGGAAGAGCTTGCACTCGGTGAGATTCGTAAATTAGCGCAAGAGCGGGTAAACAGGGTTGCCATAAGAAAAATTATCGCAAACAGCGCCATTGAAGTATGGGAAAAATTCTCCTGAAGGTACTTGTATTTTTGCATTTTCCTGCTCATTTCTTTACCGATAAAATATACATATAATCATATAATTACTTTTTTATGTGACAAAAATTACAATCGGTCTTTATATGACATGACCTGCATTGATTTACACCCATCCTCGCTCTTCTTGCATGAAAATTTTTCGATTGCTTATTAAGCCAACCGGTGGGGTGGGGCGATACAAGAATCGTGTTATTTCTTTGCGTTACCCCTTTTTCGATATGGCAGTTTGTACAATCGTTGTTGGAATGACAACTTTGACAATTTTTCATGGATACAATTGATTCAAATTTATGAGTCAATTCATAATTTGGATTATGGGTCGTTATCGGTTTTGACGTACCCTCATGGCAGCTCTGGCAAAAGTTTTCAGTGATATGGCAACTCATGCATTTTTTGCGATCTTTTGCCGCTTGCGTTTTATGTAATTTAGTCCAATTAAAATCATGGTTTGCCGGTCTCGGTACAGAATCGACATGACACAGGTCGCAACGGTCCGGGGCGGTAGAGCCATTATGACAGCCCGAACAAAATTGCATGGGCGGCACCATCTCTTTTGCTGTAAAACTATTATTGCTTTTAACGGCTGCATGACAGGTATCACAACTGAAGCCGAAATTTTTTATATGTTTGGAGTGATTAAATTCATACCTTTGCCGATATCTTTTCAGCTGAACAATTTTCGGGTATTGTTTTTGATGGCAATTCAGACATAATTTTTTCGATGGGATATCAGGGCCGAACGTTGTGGATTTACTTTCGCCAATTTTAGCGTGGCATAAGGAACATTCAAAATTCATCTTCTGGTGAGTTTTGTGAGGAAATTGCACTTTCGATTTATGGCATTTTGAACATGTAAAGGGTGCTACTTCATCGTTATGACACTGTTGACAGGTATCCATTGCGGGGTATGCATTACCGGCATGATCATTCTTGTAAATATTCGAATGGCATTTTGAACACTCAAGGCCCATTCCGGTTGTATGCAGATTGTGATTAAATTCAATATCCATTTTAATGGATGGTTTGGAAAATTTAATCGGCTTTAAAAAAGAAGGATCTTGGTGACACATTATACATGTTTTTGACTTATCGGGTAAATTGTTGTTTGCACTTTTAGTACTCTCCGGAATGGATGTATGGCACATTACACAATCAAGGCTGTCGTGTTTTTTATGAGAAAATTGAACTTTTGCCCGAGTATACAATAGTGCTGTAGCGACAAAAAGAAATATAAAAATAAATATGTATGTGGTTTTACGTTTCAAAATCGATACCGTCCTTTAATTAAACCTTTCACATTGTAAACATAACGGGGATTGCTATAATACTCAACTAAAAGAGTAGTATCGAATTTTTTTGAAAACCTTATTTCACCGCCCCCGCTCAGGAAATAAGCGGTTTTATAACCGGTGTGGTATTCATCAACATTATAATACTCCAGGCCTCCGCCAAGAATTAAAAATAGAAACTTTAAGTCTTTTGTTAACAATAACATGTTTCGAAAACGGTTATCAAGCGGGCCGGTAATGTACTCCGTATCGAGACGGACTTTGAAACCGGCCAGCCGGTTATGAATGAGCGATAAAAAAACCGAATGGCCGATCTCGCTTTTTTCCGGGGCGTAAAAAATTCCGCCATACCCGGCTTCGACTGAAAAATATTTTGAAAGAAGGTAGAGTAACTTTGCGCGCACCTCATTATTGGCAAGAGGGGGAAACATGGACCAGTAAGAATCCTGTAAAAACACGGGACGAAAATATTCGTGTTCTAGAAACAAGTGTAACGATTCGGTAACAGATATTTGAAAACCCTCGAGAGTCTGGGCCGGCATTAAGTCGATTAAATCAAAAACTCCATAGGCATATGTTTTGAGAATTTTCAGATATGTAACAGTCTCCAGATCGGCAGAAAGGTAGTGCTCTGCCATTGCTGCGTTGTTTTGCCTGGCCTGCCATTCCAGGTTTAGAATAGCCACTTTTGGAAGTTTATAACTTACATCTACGCCTTCAATGTAATCGCCTTCACGCTGAGGAAGAACCATATTTCGATAATCAAGACTGCTTAAAGAAGAAATCTCAGCTTCTTTAAGAATATAATCATCGTTTAAAATGTAGCCCCCGTAAATATGGAAATCAAGATTTGCTTTTGGAATTTTAAATTCAAAGGATGCGCCGTCAAAGTAAGTTAATCCCAGGTTTTGAAAATCAATTAACCTGCCGATTCGCATACCAAAATTATCTGTAAATTGATATTCAAAGTAGCCATAAAACAATTGAACGTCGAGCGGATCCATACCTTCAAATGAGTAGGTCTGGTAAGAAATCCTGGTATTTACATTAAAACTTCCTTTGTTTTTTTCCGGATCGTAGATTTTAGCATGGGCATTTTGATGAAATATTCCGTTAAAATTCGATTTTGTAAAACCGGGATTTTCGGCGGAGGCTCCATAGAATGTTGTATCTAAACCACCACGCAAGACAGGTTTTGCCCACAGTATTCCCGTAGAGCCGATATATAAAACAGTTAAAACACCGACAAATAATATTTTATATATATTAAGCATGATCATTATTTATTCAATATCCATGAATCTATAACAAGCTGCCAGAGTACGAGTAAAACAGCAACACATTTTTTTAATTGGCTTGGCCGAGGCGCAGCTCTCTACGGAGCAGATTTGTATCTGTCTGTTGGATGGCTAATTCAAAAATAAAAAAGATAACTTATGTATTCTTGAAGGCGCGCTTTGGTGTTTAATTTAATAACTTCACCGTCTTTTCATTACCCTTATAAAATAGAAGTATAGAATTGTTCTTGTCAAAGTAATACGATATGTCAATAAGCTATTGAAAGTATGGATGGCAAAAATATTATTAAACTTGAAAAGCGTATTGAATCCATAGAAAAAGAACTTTTGCAAGTCAAATCTGACTTGCATAAAATAAAACCGGGTGTTGCCAAAGCCGATTTGCAGGGGACGGAATCTCGCTCCGAAGCAAAAGTAAGCCTGGCGGTTAAAGCTGGAAATCTATTTTCGACTACGGAAAATAGAAATAATTTGTTTCACAAAGTTGAAATATTTTTTGGAACGAACCTGATTGGAAAACTTGGTTTTCTGGCAATTATACTCTCTTTTGCCTGGTTTATCAAATTGGCGATAGACAAACAATGGCTTAATGAGTCTGCGAGAGTTTATATTGGCCTTATTAGTGGCTTTTCTGTTTTAATTACCGGTTTTTTATTTTCTAAAAAAATAAATTCAGCGTTGTCACAACTCAGCCTGGGAACCGGGTTTGCCATTTTATATCTAAGTATATTCGGGTCTTATTATTATTACAGCCTTCTTGGCTCGCAGGAAACTTTTTTATATCTCTTTTTCTTAATAGCTATTTCATCTGCAATTTCCTTGATTGTATCGGGGGAGGTCTTGTATATAATAAGTCTAATTGGTGCTCTAGCTACTCCGGCATTATTGTCGACGGGTGAAAACTCTTACCGGCTGTTATTTGCATATATTACTATTATAAATATTTTCTTCTTGTATATAAGCGTATATCGTCCCTGGCGTATTGCTCCGTTTTTTGTATTAGCAGGGAATTTCCTTGTTTTTTTTGCATGGGGATATACGAATATCGGGGAAAGTGCATTTGTTATTCCTTTTCTATTTGTAACCTCGGTTACCGGTATATTTTTAATTCGACAGATTTTTTTACACCCGATGAAAGCAAGATCTTATAAAGTCGATAATGTTGTTTTAAGCGGCCTGAGCGTAGCGTTGTATTACTCGGCAAATACATTTTTGTTTTATTATTTCCATACCGATGTTTTTTATCTCTTTTTAATGGGTTTTGCATTAAGTGTATCTTTATTTCAGTACGCACACCAGAAGAATGTTTTTAAAATTAATAACTTGCCCGATACGACTGTTGTTTACCGGACGTTGCTGATTATCGCATGGTTGAGTCTGGGGCTGGCGGCAATTTTTAATTTTTATAATGGCCCCTGGATATTGGCGTTGTCCATATCGATTGTGGGAATAACACTTATTGGAACGGTGAAAATCGGTGTAAAGGGTTTTCCCCATGCAATTTTACCTGTTTTAATAGTTATAATTTTACCCATCCTGATTTTTAATTATAATATATATCCGGATAGTCATATGGTTTTATGGAACAGCCGCGCCGCTTTAATGTGTTTAATGCTGCTTTATCTTTCCGTTGCATTTTACCTTGAACATAAAAAAGAGAAGCGCAAAAAATTTCTTTATATATCGTTAGCGACTGCCTGGACCATTGTTTTATTGTTTTCTTTTTTTACAGAGGTCAGTGATCTGTTTTCAGATCGCTTGTATCGCAATTTCGGATATTCGGTTGTAATGGTTGTTGCCAGCGCCGTTTTTTTCGGAATCGCTTTCATGAAAGAAAAGAGAGAGCTTCGAATAGCCGGTCTGGTTCTAGCCATTATTGTAATTGGAAAATTATATTTGTACGATGTCTGGATATTAAGTAAAGTCATCCGTATAGTATCGTTTTTCCTCTTGGGCGGAGCCATGATATTACTAAGTTTGTTTTACCATAAATATAAAGAAAGGTTATCCGGTGAAAAGGAGACAACATAATTATGAAACATAATGGAAGAAAATTATTCTGCATTGTGGGTATTCTATTTTGGGCAACCATAAATTTACCCCTGGCGGCAAGTGAAGACGGTGTAAAAAATTTCGCGGCCAGTCACTATTTGTATTATAAAGATTTAACAGGTTTATTTAGAAAGCATATTGAATCGCCAAATGGACCTGAATATGGAAAATTTTCGTTCGATCAAGAGTTAGTAAAATACAGCCTGGGCAATGATCTTCGAGTTGTTTTTAATGGAAAATCGTTGCCTTATTTTGTAAGGCTGAGCACCCGAAGTTACGAGAGTGACAAAAAAAAGTGGGTGAAAGTTATTTATTCTAAAAAAGAGAGATTTGGGTCCGTCTACGTTTTGGATTTAGGTAAACTTAAACCAGGCCAGTGTTATTATGAAATAAATTTGAAAGGTCCGGAATATTATGAAAGCGGAGTTTACTTACAAGCTTCTCATAATGCAAAAAACTGGACTTCACTCGGTAGCCGGAATATTTTTTCGTATAAAGGGGTAAAGACACAAAGCATCCGTTTAGGGTGTGTGCGCGAACAATATCTTCGAGTTTCTATTGATTCTGATTCTACATATAAGTTTATAAATGCATTTTATACCACTCCCGATTCTACCTTGAACTATCGTGCTGAAATCAATTTTGCCGACATCAAAACGGTAAACGATACGGACACTCAATCGATGGAGTATTATATCGAAAACGAGGGTAGAGCCCGCATAAACCAATTGAAGTTATTTTTCAGTGAAAGTAATTATAAGAGGCAGTATACCATTCATAAAAAAGACGAATATACTAAGAAATATCGGGAGGTTATATTTGGCGATATTTCTGCCCGAAAAGGGGCCGCCGGCGAGCAGAAAATTGACCTGCCTAATTCTCTTTCGGGTGCGTTTAAAATTACTATATACTATGGTGATAACGATCCGTTGACAATGAGCAATCTGGAAGCGTACGCTGCTCAAGAAGAGGTTGTTTTTGTTTTACCGCGCCCCGAGAATCTACCTGAAAACGGAATTGACACGTTTCGTTTGTACTATGGCAATGCATACGCCGCTAAACCGGAATACGATATTAACCAGAGTTTCGATGAAACCCTGAAAATTCTACCCATCAAGACTGCCTCACACATCGAAAATCCCGAATTTGGATATTCGATCGTCTACCCTCCGGTATCCACATGGATTATTAGAGGTATTTTTTATATAGGTACACTTCTTTTACTATTATTATCCATAAAAATCCTACGAAAATATTTTGAACCAACGGATAAATAATTATCAAAAGGGGGGAGGTCGGTTTTTCCCCACCAGGATCACCCACAAACCCCCCTGGCGCCGACCGGTTCCCGTTCTCTGCCACCCCCCCGGTCAATCGGTGTGGAATATCCGTTCAGAATATCAGTTAAGTCATCACTTTGGGTATTGGTAAACCAGGTTTGCACTTGCTTCGCTTGTAGAATTTTACGTGTTCTACAGAGAACAAAATATGGTTGATGGGAAGGTCGGTTTTTGAATTAAACAAATTCGTTAATAACACTTTACAAACATGCTTTAAATTCTTATTCTGTATATCAAGAAAAGGATTTATACAATTATGGAACCAGACTATCTACAACAATACAAAGATTACTATCGAGTTAGAGCCGAACGCTTTGCAAATAATACCAATTACAAGTTTTCATACGAAGCAGAATCTAACCTCTCAAATGCGATGCACTCATGTAACGAACTAATTGAGTTTAAAGACAAAATTGGTAACTTGAATGAAATATGTGCAAATGCTTTGATTAAAGACGAGCATATAATGGAAAAAGCGTTTTATGAAAAGCATAAAGAAGAAATTCGTGTTCTTGCTGCCGATCGTATTCTTGAAAATTTAGATGATTGCACCAATACCGAAGAGTTAACAACTTTGGTGATAGAAGAAATGAATAAAAATAGTTTAGAAATTTCTATGGATGAATACCAGCGCGAATTCCAAGGTGACTGGGGTCAATTAGATGAAATAGAAATTTATGAAAATGCAGTTGTTCCTGGTAATTATAAAGGCGAAATGCAGTCAGTAGTTGAAGAAGTTCAAAAAAGTATTATTGAAGGTAATGAAAGTACAGAAAATGAAGCTCGCAAGTTTCAGCCAGATTATGTAATGAAACCTGAGTTAAATAAAGAACATCGACATCGCAGGCTTATTCCTTATGCTGATGAGCATCTCGATGAACAATTAGAAAAATATAAATCACTGATAAAGAGATAAAATATGCCAATAGATGAATTTATTTTAGGCCCAATGATTACTCCCTATGAGAACATGATAAAAGATGTTGATTCACGTAGTATTTCGAATGAACACACAGAAGAAATGAAAAACCTTTTTAAAAGGATGCAAGAATTAGGGCAAGAGCACTCCGACATAAGTGAATTTACCGGCATTTGCATGCAAGAAGACTTATTCGGAAAGTTTGGCATTCTATATGGCCAAGCAATTACTCCGCAACCTACAGAAGGCTCAGCAGACCCAGCTGATTATGATGATGCAGCATTGCTCAAACAAACAGTTAGCGCTTTAAAACAAAGCATCGATCAAATTAGACAGAGTAAAGAAGCTGCACTTAAAGAAGCATCGAAAGATCCTAAAGAAAATTTGGCGAACGAAGCTGCTTTTGCACGCCGTTTCGCTGCTCAACATGGTATCGATTCACAAGGAATCGATATCGAAAAAGCACAAAGTGCTAATATAGACAAGCAAATAGCTAAAAATCCAAATGCTTATAATAATTCGGCAGAAATCGAAGTATTAGATAATTCAGAAGATCTTATTAAGCCTATTCAAGATTTAATTGATCTCGGAGAACAAGAAGGGATGACCTTTCCTGATTATTTGAGAATTCAAATTGAGAAAGGTTTAGATAAAGCAATGGAAGGTTCTGTTTCAACGCGTAAGGGTTTAGAATATTCTTTGAATTGGGCGAAGGCCAGTATGACAAGCCCTTTTCATATCGAGAAATGTCAAAAACACTTAGATGTATTTGATAAATTGGCGAGCGAACAAAAATTTGGTGTTCCCAATTGGAAGCAGCTCAAATGGGCAACGAATGACGTTGATTACGAGTTTGAACCAGGCATGGGAAAGTGGGCAGAAATAACTAGCAGGTGGGAGTCAATCTTAGATGATATACATGATTGGAGCCTTGCATATTGCAGTCATGCTGGTTATGTAGACCCATGGAAAGACATAGCAGTGTCTCGAAAACCAAAAGCGATTCAAAAATCAAAAGATATCTTGCCGGGTATCATCAAACAAAAAGAAAGATTATTACTGAAATATTTCGGAATTTCTTTTCAAGATATTTTTACCCACGAAACATTCAATTGGGCCATAGAAACGAATAGTATTTATCATTCGAAAGAATTTATCGAGTTCCTCAAAGAAAAAGTTTATCAAACGTGCGTTCCACTGCAACACATGCCAGACGAACTAATAGCAGAAAGAGAAAGATTGTCTAAAGAAGATAGAGAAGTAAATCCTAAATTAACTGAACCTGCTGAGCGTACAAAAAAGTTTTACGATAGCAAATTTGGCGAAGGAAGGTTCGTTTCTAAATTTGGTGAAATTACACCAGTAGAAAGTAACGCTGCACCTTGGAACTAATTTAACAAGGGTTCAGCTGACAAAAACGCAGGTGAGTTCTGTGAGGGATTGGATTTTCTCACAAATAAAATGTATAGGGAGAAAATAACATGTCTATTCGAAAAACAAGAATCTTAATCACCTTACTCAGCCTGACTTTGCTGGGTCTGGGCACAGGATATTCAGCTAAAGGAAATAACAATAAGCAGAAAGATTATAAAACAACCGGTTCTATCCAAATGAATGAAAAAGTCTTAACATTAAAGTCCAGCTTTAATTATTGGGACTCTGAAAAAAATGAACTTTATGTTAACTTATTTCCCTTTGAGCTTACAAAAGATGAAATGGAAAAATTAAAGAAACAACATGGTGGTTCATTTTTGATTATTATGAATAAGCCAAGCCCTGATAAGAAATTCTGGGATTGGTGCCCTTATGTAGAATTGACATTTAAATTTGAACCCAACACAACCGAATTGAGTTCAGATCGTCTAGTATCATATTCACTAAACATATTCTGGATAGAAAAAAAGAATCACACAATATTTTTTAGTCAACCCAAAAGTCAAATTACGAATGAGTTTAGTAAATTAAATGGTACATTAAAAGATGCAGCATTCTTGGAATTATCTATGAAAGATAGTAATGAAATAAGTGGTAATAATTTTACCTGGAAAATTCAAGTAAAGAGCATAATTCATAAATAGTAAGTTCACCCGGAGGGTTAACAGCAGGTTAACAGTAGGTTAACCCATAGGAATAATCCCGGGTGCAGTCTTTATGTTTTTTGACGAAAGGTAATTTTCGAAAACTTGATAAAGAGGACGAAAACAGTTACAAACCAGGTAAAACCTTTTCTAGTTGCTTTTTAAATTGATTCTCCAAATTATCAATATTCTTGTAGATTGTTCTAAAATGCCCCAGGTCTTTTAATTTTTTCCTGAAGTCCAACAGGCTTTGAATCTCTTCTGTTATTTGCTCAAGATTTATCGTAGCATCTTTAAAATAAGTATACACCAAGGGCTTCCCTGTAAATCAGTGAAAATGTCAATAAAGATTTCTTTGTCGTGCAAGCTCCGGAGGTTCGGGCATTCAATTATCCATTGAAATTTAATACTTCACCATCGCCCTCACCGAAACAATTATATAATCGTAACTGTTCCAGGCTATCGGCTAAATTCTGGTAATGAATAGAGTGGGTAAAACGTTGAGCGCGATATAGCATATCAACATAAGGTTTAGATTCGCCATTGTTCGTAAGTTTTTTTAATACGCCAAGATAATCAATTCGATATACGGTAGGTATAATAATTTTCGATTCATTATTCGCGACTAGTTCAGCGTTCATCATTATGCGAGCAATGCGACCGTTGCCATCGCTAAAGGGGTGAACTTCGGAAATTAAAAACATCATGAAGCAAGCTCTGGCAAAACCCTTTGGTAATGATTGCAGAATATGAAATCCTTGTATTAAAGTTCCCTGAACCAGTTCGGGTGAAACAAAAATAGTATTACCCGCTTGATTTAATTTTTCCTTAAAATTCCCTGGATGTTTTTCCGGTCGACCACCCATTATTAATTCATGTCTTCTTTTTAAAATTCCTATAAGTTCAATTGAGTTTTCCGGGATAATTTTCATCTCTTTTATATTAGATACCACTTCATAAGTACCTTTAATATCGTGAGCCTCAGCAGGGCGATCATGAACTAATTTCCCATGAAATATAATCTCTTCTGCTTCCTCTACCTGGAAAGTTGTACCCTCAATATAGTTTGAAAAATATGCCTCCCAAAAAGATAGAACTCGATAGGTTTGATCATTTACATAGTTTACAGGAATTGGTTTATATAATCCCTCCCTGAGAAAAGAGGCAAGGCTCAAGAATAATTCAAAACGTTTAATATCATATGGTTGTTGTAAGGCCCGCGCTATACCTGAGTTTGTACGTAAATAATTAATATCGTGGGAACCTGATAATGATGAAATGACCTGATTAAGTTTTTTAAACTCTTTATTGAAACCTAAAGACGATGCTATAATTTGAACACGATCACGAAGTTCATTTAAATATTCAGCGCCATGGGATTGAGCTAATTTATCAAGTTTACTCTCAATTTCTTCCATACTAATATTTTTGCTGCTTTGTTTATGGATGCGACTAGGTTGCAAATTCTCTAAGAACGCCCTTTCGGGTGACGAAAGATAAAGTTGAGAGAATGGCATATCACTTTCCAGCGCTTTTGGACCCTTAAACAAACGTACTGTTAAACCCGGTAGATGAATCGTTCTTTGGTTGGTATACGTTAATATTATTTCACCATCTTTTGGTCTACCATCAAAAGCAGATTTATGGCTTACAATGGCACCGGGAAACAGGTGAGACAATATACCCAGCCAGTGGCTCATTACAATATTTTCAGGAGTTTCGTCAAAGTTAGACGTGTAAAGCTTTGCAGCAATTTTACGCAATTGATTATTTGCTACAGCTCGACTTATTCGCTTAGCTTCGGTAACATCAGAACTTCCAAATACAATTTCCGGCCAGGTTTTTTGTACTTGTTTTACCATTATGTCATAATATTTAGTTTTAACCGACCATTTTGTCAAGTATTTAACAATAACAGTCAAATATTCACCAAATATACAGAATATGTCAAAATATTCAGATTAACACGGGTGGTTTTGTCAGTTTTTAAGGGAGATCTAAACACAAAAGATCTCGAGGGCTATAACGATGTTCTCACGCTTTAAATAGAGATCAATGAAAACAAACAGATGTTTTGTAAATATACAAACATCGCCGATTTGAAAACCCTCGAGTGTCCTTAACATGGCTAATTCAAAAACAGATGTACGTTTAGAAACTTAACTTTATTCATGCCGTATGTTGTTGGATGCCCGCGAGGTTCCCCGAAACTCGATTCTTGAAACTGATATCTGCATAATAGGAGGCGGCATTGCCGGCCTTACCATTGCGCAGGAATTCATAATAAAAGAGTCAAACACATCAGTAAAACATAATAGGCAAACTCGCGTAATGATTCTGGAGTCGGGCGGGGAAGAAATTGACGAGCGGACCCAGGAACTTTATTCGGGTAAATTTCAGATCCGTGATTTTACGGGTCAAACCATTTCAAGAGATTCTTACCTTACGAGTTCACGCAGTCGGCGATTGGGCGGTTCCGGAAATCATTGGGGAGGGCGTTGTTTAATACTTGATGATATCGATTTTGAAAAAAGGGACTGGCTGCCATACAGCGGCTGGCCGTTTTCTAAAAAAGAGTTAAATCCGTATTATAACCGGGCCTGTGATCTTCTTCAAATTCCAAATTATGATTATAACATTTACAAAAACAGGTCGCCGTATATTATTGGCGATAACAGCAAAGTAACTACAAAAATGATGCATTACAGTCCGCTTGCAGCGCGTAATGGAGATCAGTACGATTCATTTAAAAAGAAGGTTGCCGATTCCAAAAAAATTAAAGTTTACTTATATGCCAATGTAACACAAATTCTTACAAATAAAAATGACAATAAAGTATCCCGGGTTCGGGTACAATGTTTACCTATCGGCGAAAATAGAAATAAAGTTGAAAATTCGTTTCAAGTAAAGGCAAAGAAATTCATACTTGCTACGGGAGGAATTGAAAATGCACGGCTATTATTATTGTCGAATCAAAAATATAAGAATGGGTTGGGCAACCGCAATGGCTTGGTTGGAAGATTTTTTATGGAACACCTCTGGTTCAGCGACAAGACTCATATTTATTTTTCTCGTCAAAAAGATCTTCGCTTTTACGAAGAAGACAGCGAAAAGATTTATACACAAAAACAAACCAAACGGGGAATTTTATCTTTAAATAAAAAAACGCAGGAACAAAATAAATTGTTGAATTTTCTGGGCGAAATATCGCTCACGCGACGCGAAGGTTCCGACCTGTTTCGATCATTTATTCGTAATATATACGACACCGATAATTTAATGCATATAAAAGAAAAGAAAGACTTTTTTGACGGTCATTTAAGAGGGTTGCGTGTTGCCGGTGGCGAAAAATCTCCTGACCCGCGAAGTCGGTTAACATTGGGTAGCGAGCGTGATCTTCTCGGTCAAAAAAAAGTAAATCTTTCTATGCAAATAAATAAACGCGATTATGAATATATAGAAAAAACTCTACAAATTATTGGCCAGGAGTTGGGAAAAGCAGGAGAAGGGCGGGTGCGTTGGCCCGGTTTTATATCGCAGCCTGATCAACAGAAAAAGAAAAAGCAAATAGCTGAGTTGCTGCAAACGGTTGGTTTACCTTCTCATCATATGGGAACTACCCGAATGCATACTGACCCCCGTTATGGAGTAGTTGACGAGAACTGTCTTGTCCATGGAATATCAAATCTATATGTTGCCGGAAGTTCGGTTTTTCCGACCTGCGGTTTTGCTAACCCGACATTGACTTTGACGGCGTTGGCTATCCGCCTGGCAGATTATATTAAGACGAAAATATGAAAAACATAAATCGAAAAGATTTTCTAAAATTAACAATAGGGCTGGCATCGGCCGGAGTCCTGGGCGGGGCCGGCTATTATTTTTTTAATAACGTATATAACATGAAGGAGCAAACCGGGCACCCGGAATTTCTCAGCGACCTGACGGAATATTTTGACAAAACGGCCCTTAGTCAAATTGCCAAAGAGTATTTTGACTTATTTCCTGAAGAAAAAGATTTGAATATTCTAAAAGAGCGGCTTTTAGCCTCATTTGATGCTACTGCTGATGACGCAAAAGAAGCAGACTTGCGCCATTACTTAACGGAAAAAATTCAAATCGATTTTAGCAAAGAACAAATTGTATACATCGACAGCTGGATGCTCTCCCAAACCGAATGCAGGCTGTATTGCGCTTTATCTCTTTTAACGTAATCGCGCAAGGTTTATTTTCGGTTAAATTATAAACCTTAAGTGGAAAACCCGCCATGGCCATACCTTGTCGTATTTAGCGCGCTTGCCGCAGACCAGTTGTTTCCCGTTTGTGAATACACTTCGCTGATCGCACTTGACGCCGTTGTCCACCCTCCGGCGATATGCGCTGAATCTGTTCCAATGGGAAAACCTGCAAATTGTTGTGTAGCAGTGTTTAGTACTGTTTTTGTTGCCCAGCTATTTCCTGATTCGCTATATTGTTCGTTGGTATCGAGTGGACCTTGACCACCCATAACATATCCTTTATCTCCGGCTAAGGCACAAGAGGCTACAGTGTTCCTTGCTGTGGGCAGTACGGTACGGCTGGTCCAGGAATTCCCGCTAGCGGAATACTTTTCATTCTCCTGATTTGCAGTACCGCTTCCGACACAATATCCGCTACCTTCAGATATAGAATACGCGCCCGGGTTACTACGTCCGGTAGTTATACTTGCTTTATCACTCCAGGAATTTCCCGAATTGGTATATTTCTGGTTTAACCAACCCCAGGTTCCGCCGTCTTCCTGGCCGTCGATGGTAAAAGCCGTGTCCGTATCGGTAGAAAAACCTGCTCCATCTCCTTGAGCGATTGGCTGTATTGTCCTGGCTGACCAGGTACTGCCGCTGTTTGCAAATCTTCTTACTTTATTGTTTGCCGTAAATCCCATATCAATTTCCCCCTACCAGAAATCCGTATTCTCCATCCATGGAAAAACCGGTCATCCCTCTGTCGAACCCGCTGCCCGCATCAAGCGACGTTGTCGCGGCCCAGGCAGCGCTTGAATATTTTTCAACACTGGTTGATACTCCAAAATTTCCACCAACGAAACCGGTAGTACCATCCGGGTTGGCATTTGCGCTATCGCCACCGCCGTCACCGCCGCCACCGCCGCCATCATTAGCGCAATAGGTCATAAAGGCCGAACCAAAGAAAAGTCCGCCTACGGCGTAACCGGTTTTTTTTACAAAGTCTTTTCTGCTGATAGATTTAGTTAGATCGATATTTTTTAATGTACCATCTTCTTCTTTTAAATTATCATCGTTCATATAAACTCCTATTCATTGTTTTCTGGTTTACTTTTCTGCAATAGACGCATGGCTTCTTCGGAAAGGGCCTGGCGATCGGCCATGTTCGTCACCTGGGCCTGGTAATATTCTTTTAAAATATGATTGCTCATCTCTTTATTTTGGATGCCACGAATTACACCTAACAAACCGGTATTGGCTCCTGAAGTGCTTAATACCGAATTTTGTAAAT
>JBEQLE010000150.1:0-2759 GCA_040326155.1 Leptospirales bacterium
GGACAACGATTCAGTTTTACGTATGATAACAACGGAAACACAAAAACAAAAAACGACGCCCTGAAGAATTTGACCAAGACGATGGTTTACGACCATGCTAATCGAATCACCAAAGTAAAAGACCAGACCGGAAAAGTACGAGGTCAATACAAATACGACGACCAGGGTGTGCGTGTACGCAAAATCGTTGAAAAAGATATTAACGGCCAAAACCGCCGCATTGTGATGTCGACTCACAATAAATACTTTGCAACCGAAAAACTTCAAACTCCTGATGGCTGGGACGTTCCGGGAACCGATATTGCTATAAATAATGTTTATCTGAACGGTATAAGAATAGCTTCGATGGATTCCAATGGACAGGCGGCATACTACCTCGCGAACCATGTTGATTCTGTGAAAGTTGTAGCCGACGATACGGGAAAAGCCTTGAGTAGAACGGAGTATTTGCCTTATGGGGAAACTTTTCAGCAAGAAGGCGATATAAAGTTTACGCCCAAGTACAACGGACAGGCGTTGGACGAAGAGTCAGATCTGTATTATTATAATGCGCGGCACTATGACCCTGAGATTGGAAGGTTTGTGACTGCGGATACCGTGACAGATGGACCGATGACGATGAAGGGTTGGAACAGGTATATGTATGTGGGCGGGAACCCGATTATGTATAAGGATCCGACGGGGCATGAAGGGAAGAAGGGAAAAAACCCAATTGCCCAAAATGATGTACAAGAATTAAAAGACTATGCAACTGAAAAAGGTATGACATGGAATGATAATGGAGTAATGATTATTGGATTACAAAATGACAATCAAGAATCGAATAAAACCACTCACAATGATATATTTATTCTAGTAGTAAACAATAAAATTGTGGGGGTATTCGCAGGTTCGACAACTCCCGGAAAAAATTCAGATACTTGGGTTGGCGATAAAGGGGTTGGTAGAATTTTATTAGGCGAGTATAAATTCAAGTATCAAACCAAGGAAGCTCGAGATAAGCTTAGAGCAGATAGCTATGATGTATCAGATAAACACAATGATGTTTTACAACCGGTAGGTTATAAAGCATACGGATTAAGGGACGAGAACAAAAATGGATTCATTGACACGGAAGAGAAGTTTTTTGTATCTAAAATTACAGGTGTATTGTTCCATTCGGGTGGACTAGCTAATAAGAAAGTGGGTAGAATGAGTCTAAGTTGCCAAGTTATTGCACGTGATGTAGCATATATACCAGGTACATATTCGTATACCGGTACAACAGGAACATTGAAAAAGTATAAAAATACTTTATATAACACTACGAACCGCAACCGGCAAGGTGCGTATAATTTTTTTATTAATTCTGTAAAAAAAGGACTTAAAGAGACAAATACCGATGAAGTCACGTATTTGTTACTGAATGCAGGTGCATCGAGAACAACGAAGTCACTTTATAGGAAGTATGCAAAGGAACTTGGACTATAGCATCTCGGGCCGAAAGAAAATAAAAATGATTAATAAAAAGAATCTATTAAAATTCGTTGTAGTATTATTTTGTATAGTTAATATTAAATGTTCTAAGAAAGTTGGAAATAATAAAACCGTACAGAATAAACCTATCCTTCAAGAAGGCGAAGAACATAAAGAAGAGCTGGAAAAAGATAGTTCTGTGATTACATATGAGTCAATAAATGTAAAAGAATTTTTTAAGAACAAAACCAGGTTTCCGGTCGATGAATATGGCGATTTACCGATAAGCAGTTCGGTTGATCCAAAAGAATTGTCAGACTACCTTAAAATTTCAAAAGAAAATGTTTTTGATAAACAAGGCAATATTTATCATGATTTTATCCTGACCAAATTGAATATAACATCTTCTTCGCCAATAGACACAAAAGCCATTATGGATAAATCTGTAAATACGGGATGGACAAATAAAGACCATCGCTCTGGTTATAAAGAGTGGATAAAGTTTGCGTTTGGTTTTAAAAAAGTTCAGGGACTAGGGAGAAATGATACATTTGGTCCTACTTCCATTCTGATGTATCCAGGTTGCGGGTCTGATTCTGAAACTTATAAAAAATATAACCGCCCAAGAACTATTATATTATTAGTCGAAAGTATGACCACACCGGATTTATGGCCGAACTATGATGAATATCCGGATCATTATAATCGCGTTTCTTTTAGAATCGAATTTCCTGATAATCAAAAATATCATTTGATTATACCCGAAGATCCATATACAAGTAACAAAGACTTAAGTTATACTATTTACATAGAGAGTGTATATTCGGGCGAAAATGAAAATAAAACCTGTATAGGTGAGATTCTATTTTTATATGATTTGATATACGATTGAAAAATCGTCTCAGTGTTGATCCCTGTCAAAAAGGCCACAAGAGAGTCGCACAACGGTTATTTTCTGAACATTACCTCATTACCTCGCTGAAGTTTTGATATTTATAAAAATATTAACTTACCAGCAAAACAAAACTGTACCTCAGACAGGAAACTTACACGGCTTTATTACCGGCCTGAGTTTAATTCTTACGAATAACAATTACATAGTCAATAATGTGGTTTTTTCGTTTCACTTTTAGATTAAACCTTTTTACCGACAGGGGTTTAGCAAAGAAGTTATATATTCCCATATCTTCATTCTGGTATGGTCCTCCACAGAATTCAATAATAATGTCATTAACTCTTACACCTGGGATCTGTCAAAAAGGTCGCAGCAGGGTCGCATAACGGGATTTTTCAGCATAATATAT
>JBEQLE010000151.1:0-2341 GCA_040326155.1 Leptospirales bacterium
CTTCGTCAAATATTCGTGAGAGATTTTTTTCTGTCTCCCCGATATATTTACTGACCACTGATGAAAGATCGATTTTATAAATATCTAGTTTTAGCTCACTAGCAATAACACTCGCTGCCATCGTCTTTCCGGTTCCTGAGGGCCCGGAAAACAAAACAGTCAATCCGTTTCCATAGGCAACTTTACTTTTAAAACCCCAGTTTTCTAAAACCTGGGTCCGGTGTTTATATTGATTCACAATTTCTTGTAAATGTTCAATACGGTCATTGGGTAATACAATATCATCCAGATTGAATTTAAAGTCGAGTTTAACACCCATCGTTTTTAAATTATGATCTGTCTGGGAACGACAACCCGCCAATATATCATCTGGGGCTAATTTTTTATTCCCGTTTAAAATGGAATTTCGTTGGGCAACTTGCACGGCATTTTCAATCTGCTCTTCAGAAAACTTGAATTGATCGATTATATAATCGATCGCTGTTCCATTTACTGGAAGACTCCCCCGAATATACTTTCGCCATAATGCCGAGCGGTCCGTTCTAGAAGGAGTATCAAACTTCAATTCAAAAAAGTGTGCGACATTAATTAGTTTTTTATTATATTTTTTCCCAACCCCGAAAAACACCGGCAAGTGCAAATCCTCGCATGCTTCCGAATATGGACGGAGATATTCATTGCAAGTGTCCTCATCCTCGCCAAAATCAAGAAAAACAGACGATTGAAACAAAATAGCTTCGCGTTTAATACGCATAACAATTTCATTTAATTTTAAATGGTCTGTTTTACCTATATAAATATACAATAGTGGACAGCTAAGGGCGTGCGTTATCCTGGCAGCCGTTTGAATTTTTGCTTTCGTCGACTCTCCTGCGCATAATATAAAGGCAGGTTTATTCGGTTCAGATATCACATATTGAACAAGAGCGCTGACATGCTCATGCCCATTATCTGTATTTGCACCTTCCTCTTCAATGTCATTAGAATTATAAAAATGAATTGATTTTGAAAGTGACCTATCAACAATCTTATTTTCGAGCAGGTAATCTGCAATTCGAGAATCCAGAGTAAATGTCCTGGAAGCTCCTGCGTAAAAATTGTCAGATGCAACATGTAACAGTTTCCAGGAAACCAGCGGGGCATTCATTGAAAAAATAGAATTAATTACGGATATTTCTTCCGGACTTTTGCAATACATATTATACAAAAGTTGTACAGTAGGATATTTCACAGCCAGAGAGTTGTTAATATAAGCATAGATTTTTTCGTATTTAGAATCTAAAACCGGCGCAAACGCTATAAATAAAGCCTGGTATTCAACCGGGTTTAAAGAAAAAAGACTTTTTATTCGTTGACTGGGAAACAGTTGAAGAGCGTTTTCAGTTATACGGAGACGTTCGGTAATTTCGTCGGTTTTTTGTTCAATGGAAACCAGAAATTCATTTTCATTTTTACCAGTTGCAGAACCCGTCGCGAGTAATTTATCTACATACTCCCTCGGAAAAAACAAATCGGATGAAATTTCATCTTCAACCGCTTCATTATTAGAAGAGTTTTCCAAAATGGACTGAAGTAACAGATCAAGCTTCAACAACTCGTCCGAAAGGTATTCGCTATAACTTTCATATGGACGCAGCCGATCATGTCGAATTGAATTCGCCAACAGTCCCTCCCGCTTAAAATAACGCCTTATATTTTTATGAACGGCGTTTTAGCTAATTTCAACATATCTTTAAAGGTTTATTCTGTCCAGCCTTTTATATAATTTTTTAATTATTTACATCATTTAACTTTACTATTTTATTTGGAACAGCAGTTATGCCGCATTTACACTGAAAAAAACGCCAAAATCGAATGATTACGGGAAACTTCTTAGTCAAATCTTGTTTTAAAATCAAAAAGAGCCCGTATGACAGACGTTAGCAGAGATGTGACATATTAGTTAATTTTTTTAAACTATAATATAGATTAAGCTGGCACTATGTGGACGCTATACAGAAAGTGCAATATGACAATATGGCGCACATAATATTCCCGGCAAAACGACGGGCCAAAGCCCGCGCCGTATAAACACAAAGAAGAAATTTTGACAGGATTTACAGGATTTACAGGATTAAGAGTTAACAAATGACTCAATAATTTCATAATCATGGTCATAATGTTCATCCTGCCTGAAACGAGGCATAAAAGTTTTGCAATGGAATTCCCCATTATGAGGGTATTCCACTGCAACGCCCTGGTGTTAGTTCCCTCTTTAAATTTGCCTACACGCGGTGTAAAATACCAGGGGGTTAAGCGGAAAATCTTCTTATTGCAGGGGGGCTCGCCATTGACAAAGAGG
>JBEQLE010000152.1:0-2307 GCA_040326155.1 Leptospirales bacterium
CCGGTGCGATAGTTTCGCACGCCGGGATCTGTGCGGGGGGCGTCGGGTAACCGATGTCCCTACCGTGACTGCGAAATTGGCAAAAGTTAATACTCATTGAATTCCGAGGGTTAATCCTCATATCTCATGGATTCTAGATTCTTAATTATAAATATATGCGCATTGCCATTGCCTGGGTCTTTAAATATGAATAACCACTCTTCTTTGATTGACTTTTGAATGGTGATTCTTTTTCCTTCATACTTAAGATCCTTTAATATTATCGTATCTTTGTATATTTTCTGATTACGTACATCATTGATCAACACATATCCTACATTATTCTTAAATTCGATATCGATATCAAATCCCCAGTACCCAGAACTATAAGACTTCTTAATAGAATACTTTCCATCAGGTATGAAAAGTTTATGATCCCGTTTATACGTGTAAATTGATATGCAACTTAATCCAGCAAAAGTCAAAATAATATACGTTAGAACTTTCTTGAAATATTCATTACCTTTTTTCATTTTTCTATTTCCGAACTAATATCAAACCAACACAAATTTCTATATTAGTCTTAATCATTCTGTTCATTAATAAACTTGTACTCTATTATTTAATTCAGGTTTTCATACAAATAAAGCTGTAGAGTCTTAAGATGTCTGCCCCAGTGTGTTTTATATGAATTTTGATAATTCCATAATGCGTCATCCGTTGACGTATTTTCATAACACCAAATTACTTCATTCAGATCACAAACAATATCTGTTAAATCATCAACAGCATCTCCAACATTTACCTCACTTTCACCAATTTTTTCAACTATTTCAGCAGCTATATTATAGTAACCAAGCGATGGAAATCTATTTTCTACTACGGCCCTAATCTCTGAATAATTCCTTTCGGGTGGATCAGGATAATCTCGTTCATCAAATTTGTATTTAACCAAATTAATAGAATAAGAAAGTCGATCTAATGCTAAATTAAGTTCTTCAAGATTGTTGCTATCTGCCTTCTCCTCTAGAACTATCTGCAAAAAATCTTCGATTATTTCTTTTATACTCTTACTAAAATAATATTCCATCATTTTGTCAACTTCGCATAGACGAGAGTGTAGAATAAGTAAAATTAGATGGCTGTAACCACTCTAGTTTGCAGTACAGAGCATAAATTCAGGCCAAAATGGACTTATTCTACAGACTCAACAAATTTTCATCTGCTCAGGCGTGACCTAAGAAGAGCGCAGCTCTTCCCTGGCGCGCCTTCGGGCCTCATAATGATACACTACAGAAATTGTATTTACAGTAAAGGGTTTATTGTTCTATTGTATCATCGTAATTATTCGGCCACATTTTGGGGTGCCTCGACTAATCCGCCAGAGCTCGCGCCAAACTCTTTGGCAAATAGCCAAAGCCTACGGGAGGTTAGTTTGGTGCTATAATCAAACTCGATTTTTCCAGTAGAATGGCTTTCGCTTTTGATGTGCAATAGCTATATTTCATTGAAGTCGTGCTGAACTCTATATACAATATTGTATGGAAATTGCTTCAGAGTAAGCCTGTGAAATTGTTACAAATATTCTGGCCATATATTTGGAGACTCAGATATTAGATTTACACTTTTACTAACTTCTTCAAAGAATTCTGTACCAAGACCTTCTCTTTGCTGGTTATACCAAATAGCTGCTTCCCTTCATTCATCACGAGCAATTAGGTGAAATTCAATGTTTAGCACTTAACTATTTTAAAATTTCGTTTTTTACTTGATCCCATGGAATAGTATTAACTTCCCCTGAATCTAATTCAGAGGCTCTTTTCTGAACTTCTTTTTGCCAAGCAAGCTCAGTATCTGTATCTGTTTTTGTTTCTAAACTCGCAATAAGACGTTCTGCAATAAATGCCCGATCAGCTGTTTCCATATTGAGAGCTTGAAAAGATTTTATTTCAGGGCCATGGAGATTTTGTACAAATGGTTAAACAGACGCTCCCAGCGTCGCAGTTTTAACTACGAAGAATTCAACCGGGCAATGAAACGCTACCAAATTCTAACGCCAAGGATTACCGAAACCCAAAACCGTCAGTTAAGTTTCCTACCGCCCTGACTGCGCAAGAAAGCTTGATATATTCCTAAATTCCCAGCCTTTGAATTCATTCATGTCGATAAATTATTGACATGTTGAATAAACATATGCATCGTTATATTAAGGATTTTTAATGAAAAAAATTACAGCCACAGATACTCTTGAGTTATCAATACCAGAAAGAATTCAATTGGTAGAAGATATTTGGGATACGATATCAGACAAAACCGAAAATGTTGAAT
>JBEQLE010000153.1:0-2139 GCA_040326155.1 Leptospirales bacterium
GTATCTGCGGCTGCAAATATTTACACGATAAATCTGCAATCTGCTCTTGCTGAAGACCATGTAATAAATGAAAAAGTATTTATTGAAGGTGATTTAACGGAGACAAATATTGTTATAAACCAGGATACTAATTTTATAACGGACTGGAACGCCGACGCGGCTCATACCAGCAGCGGTCTTTATATTCCAGATGATGCAAACTACTTATACACCGCATCTCCGACTGGTTGTAACTACGGACTTGATTCGCTCTTTTTGCTTTCGCCTGGTTGTCAGGGTTATATAATTGAGCCACTTATCGCCAACTGGGTTGGTTCGTCTACGTTCGCCAATGATTGGAATGATTCAAGCGGTTACGACACTTATTTGTCAAAAAGTTTGAACCCGTATATACAAAATGGAACGGGTTCATCTATAAATTTGGAAACTCAACCCAACCTGCATATAACTCTGAACGATGCTCATAAGAATGCCACCGGAACTCCGATATCGTTTGTCCATGGAGACAAAACGATTGTGGTCTGGGACTCTTTTGAAGGTGTCGATAAAGATATTCGCGGACGTATTATCGATACGGCGACCGGTTACCCGCTTACCGATGAATTTATCGTAAACGAAGTTACGGCAGGCGACCAGATATCTCCGCAAGTATTTGCTTTTGGAACAAACGCCATCGTTACCTGGAAGACCGGTTCAGAATTAAGAGCCCGAAGACTGGATTTAAGCCAGAATCCACCAGTTGTTGTTGGCGAGGTAGAATTTTCTGCCAGCGCGGGAAATATGGAATCATTCCGAACCGTGATCGCCGATGGTGATACCGTTTTTGCCATGTGGAGACCGTCTACCAAAACGATTAAAGGCCGATTGATATCCATATCAGGTTCTGTTACCGGTACAGGATATGACGCTCCCGTAACATTAAATTCAAACGCTAATGCTAGCTTACAATCGTCTACGGCCGTAATGAAAGATGGAGTTATCGCGATTACCTATCACCGCAACATGACTAATTGGGGAAAGAAACCATTTGCGATGGCATTTAATGTGAATCCATACGGAGTAAGATGGGGTCCGAAAGAAGTATACCCGAGTCATACCTGGGATCAAACGAGCCCTGTTGTCGGTATTTATAATAATCAAGTGGTGGTAGCATGGCGAAGTTATAACGGCGATAATGGAAATGCTCTAATATCGTATTTAAATATAAACACCGGTGCTCGCAGCGGTAGCACATCATTAGCGACGAGAACTAACAGCACTCAACATTCCCTTAAATTTTATTATGGTGATGATTACGTACTGTGGACATGGCTTTCCTATTATAATGTTACAAACTGGCGAAGGGTAGGGAGAATTTACAACCGCAATACCAACACATGGAGCGCGGAATTTAATCTGCCCAACACGACAACCAGTTCTTCCTTTAGTTTTAAAACAAACGGCGATTTAGCCCTTTTTTCATGGAGGAATACCGCTAATAACCAATGGTACGGTCAGGTCTACAAATTCAACAACGCAACACCGGTACCGGTTGATGGTACCCTGTTCAGTATCTACAACCAAAGTAACACCGCATGTACAAGGAGTGGTAATTCTGGATTAGAACATATGTTCTTTTGTTCGGATTTTGACGGAGTTTCCACTTACAATGTTTCGGGGCAAAAGATCTTTGTTGATACCAAAACTCCGATAGGTCTTCAATACGGCATGAACAACTTCTTTAAAGCTCCGCTTATTGAGCGTAATTATACGATCAAAGCGCGGTTACGTTATTAAGTAAGTTTTAACGGAAAGTTGAGAAATAGTGAGTCGACTAGCTTTTGTGTCGGCTCACTAGATCATTCTTGTTTTCCTAGAAGGTAGCTGCAATTGAAGAAAAGCGGAATGAAAATATTAGTCGGTCCTGTGTAAATTCATTTATCCGGGACCGATTTCTTCAAAACTGATTGAAAATATGCAAATAAATAAAAGTAAATTTATTTTTACAAGAGGGGCGAGTTTCGTTCGATCCGTTTTGCTCATCATTTCATTACTGCTATTCAACGCCTGTTTTCTTGGAAATGCCAATGTCGATGTTATCTTAACCGACCCAAACCTGGCGGCAGAAGCCCCCAGCGGTAACGACGCATTGTCGGGTTC
>JBEQLE010000154.1:0-2057 GCA_040326155.1 Leptospirales bacterium
CACAACTACAAATATATGATTCACGATAATGATTCTACGTTTATGTATAAAGTAAAAAAGGTCTTGCCCGAATATTTTAACATCGAATCAAAACCAACTGCGCCCCACTCTCCCTGGCAAAATCCTTTTGTGGAAAGTTTTAACGGTACTTTAAGGCGAGAACTTTTAAATCATGTAATTGTTAAAAATGAATCTCATTGCCGTAAATTAATGAAGGAATACGTCGAGTTTTACAATAAACACCGAATGCATTCGGGGCTGATGGAATCGCCGAAAGGAAATACCATTCAAACGCGACCTATCGGGGCGAAGTTGAAATCGAAGGGTGTGTTGAATGGGTTGCATCATATTTATTATTGGTCGGGAAATAACTCTGGCCTGCTCAATTTTAAGAAAGTCGCGTAAGCTTATTGAGAGTTTATCTAGATTTGATAACAGAGATCCGTTCTGTTGAAATAATATCCGACTTTTATATCCAGGCTTTGTTATTATTCTATCTAAAATATGATTTTGTTTCGCTCGAAAGTTAATTTTTCAGGTAAAATCAAAATTTATCTAAAATAACGGTATCTTATTTTGTAAAATTCCGTTGTGCGTTATCTGTGTGACCTTTTTGACAGAGATCAGGTTATTCCGGTTACACGATGATTTTCATATGTGTAATTCCATCCGTCGGTTGTACTTCCGCTTTCGGGGTCGAGTATATTTTTTTGCGTTAAATTTCCGTTTTTAGCATATGCATATGTTCTGGAATATTTCTGGTTACCGGTGTCGGTATAGTCGCTATTTACAAAACCGCTTTGTCCATAACTTCCTTTGGCTTCTACTAAACGGTTCAGTCCGTCATAAGTATATTCGTATCGCGATTCAAAAGCAGGGTTGAGCACTCCATTTTCGTCTGCGCTGGTCGGATTGTTGACTACGTTTGCTATGGAGTTGTTTATATTGTATGTATATTTTACGTCCTGGTGTTTTACGGTTGTTCCGTCAACCGTTGCTGTCGAAATCATTCGCGTTGCTCGCCCTCGAATATCGTAAGCGAACGTTGTTGATACTCCATTGCCCATGTCGACTTTTGTTACGGCCCCGAATTCGTCATATTCCATATTCGAGATAACGGTGTTATCGATGGACGCACAGTCGTTGCTCTGGCTCACTTTCACGGAATCTGCAAAACCGAAAGTATTGTATCCATAGCATACCGCGACTTGTTGATCTGTCACCGGGTCTATCGGGTAGGAAATTTTTTCAGTTCGCCCGGCTAGATCGTAAGTGAATTTTGTCGTGTATTCACTTTCCCAGGTTGTTCCATCGTAACTTCGAAGCTGCCTCGTTTCACTTTTTCTGGCGCCCGTTTTCGCATAGCTGAAACTTTTTCGTTGCACTGGGTCTGTTATTCGTACGAGTTTTCCTTTTGCGTTTGCAGAGCCTGTCAGGCTGTCGTATTCATAAGTTACTATTCCGGCCGCACCCGGCAAAGTTTTCGTCGTTACCCTTCCGAGCAGGTCATATGTTAATTGCGATGTCTGGCCTTTGGCGTCTTGCACGAACGTTGGGCGACCAAATCCGTCATACTCGGTTATGGATTTCCCCATGTCGGGGTCGTTTGCTTCTCGTATTTTTCCAAAAGCATCATACAACGCATATGTCGCATTATTTCCCGAGGCATCTCTAGCCACGGGTATGCTCATTATAGTATATTCGTCTGGACAATTCATTGTAACGCCGTTAAGGTCTTGTCTATAGACAGTTTTTCCAGAGGCGTCATAACAAAAGCCCATTTTTGTTGTTACCGCTGCGTCGTTTATGTTTGCTTCTTCTACGTACAGGGCTTGTCCACGTCCATTTTTCGTCGATGTGGTTTTCCGCCCGCCTGAGTGGGTAACGCTCACTTCGTATGGGTCATTATAGTTGGTTACAATGGAAGTTTCGGGCTCTCCCGCATAAGATGGTGGAAGTTTTATTTTTTTTACTCTACCCGACGGGTCATATGTTGTCAGCGTTGCATTTTTTTCAGTTGCGGACGGCACATAGACGTCGATCTTTCTTTTTATGGG
>JBEQLE010000155.1:0-1604 GCA_040326155.1 Leptospirales bacterium
ACCGCATTGCAAAGCGAACATCGCTAAAATAAAAATAATCAATAGCTTTCTTTTTTCTTTAATCATTTTTCTCTCCTCTCTTTTATGATCTTTCTTTTTATTCTATATCAAAAAGTTTTTCTTGTATAGAACAGAACGGACATTGTTGTTATTCCGGAGGAAATAAATGGAAATTATGCCAGATTGTTATGCAGGTTTCGATTATGTATATCTTGAAAATCTTTTAATATTTGACGGGGCGTTCTTCCGGTAAACTTTCTGCATTCACGAATAAAGTGAGATTGATCGGAAAAACAATATATTTTTGATAAATAATCTAGATCGATATCATGGTGAAAATCTGACAATACCCTCTCGAGTCGTAAAATTCTTATATATAACTTAGGAGCAATGCCAAAGACCCTCTTAAAAAGACGTCGAAAATGTCTTGTGCTTAGCTTATTATCTATTAACTCTTCGATTGTCATTCCCTTATCAAATTCGTTAATTAAATGCATCATGTGTCCAATATTATTATCATTACTTTGGTCATGATCTTTCAGTAAATTCCGGAAATAGTCATTCAGCAATTTAATTCTTTTTTCATGAGTGGATAATTCAATAAGCGCGTTAAGTATATCACTTGAATCGGGCAATAATTTTTGAACGTCGTAACTGGAATTTACAGGATGTTTTATCGTTGTGCCAAATAATCTGTAAAAAGCGGCCGGTTGTAATTCTACCACAATACATCGGATTTTAAATTTATTTTGAATAAATCGAAAAGGTGAAGTAATGCAACCGTTCACCATTACCCGATAGCCTTTAATAATATTTGAGTCACGCGTTTTTATGTCATAGATATCTCCATATTGAAATATAATAAAGTTTTGCGTTAAAGCCGGAAAAATTATTTCATTTGAATTTACATCCAACTCTTGTATATTATATCTACGAATAATCGGGCTTAAAATCTCCGGCGCTGAATAAAATTCCGTAAACATACTAAAACTAATATTTTACTTGAAACCCGCAAGTCAAGAAATTTAAGCGGTGGTCTATATCTTTAAAGGGAGTCTAATTAATTACGAATAGAAGAATAATTACGAATTTTGAATAGAAGAAACTCCCTGTTCAGGGGGTTGACGGTGGGTTGTTTAGTGTAATTACTCATTGACGATTAATCTCGAATGTAAAATGTAAGGTTATATCGTAAACAAAGCTGTAATGCGAAACAGAAAAATGACCTATACAAATCAAAATCCGGAACAAAAAGCTCGAGATAAAATAGATCAAATGCTAATTAACGCTGGTTGGTTGGTACAATCGAAAAATCGGGTCAATTTATCGGCCGGGACGGGCGTCGCTGTTCGCGAATACCCAACCGATGCCGGCCCTGCTGATTATGCCCTATTTGTAGAGAGAAAACCGGTCGGTATCATTGAAGCCAAAAGAGAAGAAGAAGGCCATCGAATAACTGTTGTGGCGGATCAATCTGTAGAGTATGCGACCAGTAAACTAAAACATCTCGATAACGAAGCGTTACCTTTTGTATTTGAAAGCACAGGTGCCATTACCCGGTTTACCGACTACAGAGATCCGAAACCCAGAGGCAGAAATGTATT
>JBEQLE010000156.1:0-1270 GCA_040326155.1 Leptospirales bacterium
ACTCACTCCAATGGGCAGTCTAAAAATACAACTAAAAATGGACGGGGCCACCTTCTATATGTGAAAGAGTTTAATATAAATGACCCCGCGCTCACTACTCAGATGGGTTTTTGTTACGACGGAATAAACAAAGGACCGGTGTATCGACAAGATCTAAACGGAACAAGTATGAACTGCCCGGCGGAATTCACCATACAGACGATTCCGACAGCCAAAGACTCCTCTGGTAATAACGCCAGTTACGCGCTTTACGATGCGTATGGACAGCTGCGCGAAGCGAATGATCCTGACTTTGGAAAAAGTGTAACAGAATACGACGCCTTTGGCCGTGTAATTTTCACACAAGATGCCAAGGGGCAAAATACGCAAATAACATATGACGACCTTGGGCGAGTCAAGAAAAAAACTCTACCGAATGGTTCCAAAGTTACCTACAAATATGACTCTTTGTCTGGCTCTGCCAATGCCAAAGGACAACTTGTCGAGATGGTCGATTCGGCCCAACGTAAAAGGTTTAGCTATGATCGAAGAGGATATCGAAAAAAAGAGACACGCCAGTTAGTAACAGTTACCAGCGGTGAAACCGGATATGACGCTGCCATCACCACCAAATATTTTTACGATCTGGTTGGCCGAACTGAAAAAATAGTATACCCAAAAGATACCGCGACAAACAAACAAGCAACCGTTTGTTATGGGTACAACAGCTTTGGTTTTGCCTCCCATGTGGATGTGAGTTTTTCCAACGATTGTAACTCGATCGACAAATCGATTGTCACAAACATGGAGTATGACGAGTTTGGCTCGGTTACAAAAGTAGACATGGGCAACGGAGTTTCCACTGCCTATACCTATGACATACGAGGACGTGCAACTCGCATGGTTACCACAGCCACTGTAAATGGCAAAAACATAAAACACCAAGACATACAGTATACATACAATACAAATAACTCCATAGCTAACGTAATCAATAATCCAACGGCGGAAGATGCAAACGGTATCGTCGCCCCGGCGTTTGAAAGTCGATACGAGTATACTTACGACGGACTAAACCGTCTGGTCGAAGCCAAAGGCAGTTACGGGAAAACAGGTTTTACAGCCGGAGACCCGTTAGACCCGGCGAATCAGAAATATCACAGAACGTACGCATATGCTAAAAATGGAAACCTGACCCAGAAAAATGTTCTGAACCCCGAAACCCAGGCAATAACCGACGGGTGGAATTACACCTACCAAAACCACCGCGTAACTTCTATTAATTCAACGG
>JBEQLE010000157.1:0-1244 GCA_040326155.1 Leptospirales bacterium
CCGGTATAATGAGTGGTTTTGGCGCTTAAAGGAAATTCTCCTGCTCCAAAAAATGCGGCTGGTAAAGAGTAATTATATTCTGAAATTGTCTGTATTCCGTTATCAGTGTCAGATTTTACATTAATTACACGACCATAGGAATCATACTCAATATATTTGGAATTTCCGTTCGGTTCTGTTTGTTGAACAGGATGGCCAAAACTGGTTCCGTCAAAACTGTATTGCACGGTGGAATCTAAATTCATGGCGCCGGTATACTTACGGCTCAAAACAGGAAACTGATGATATGTTGTATCATATTGAGTTTCTGACCGAAGTGCCGGAGTTTGGCTGGCATCCTCTTGCGCCGTTACATTTCCGTAATTGTCGTATTCCATTTTTACGAGTTTATCAGAAACTGTGGGTAGTCCGGCACCTGTGTAGCTTGTCTGTTGTTCAGTTGGATTGCCTTTGGCGTTATAAGTAATAAATGTAGTTATTTCAAACGGGGTTGCTACATTTACAATTTGAGAAACCGGTCGTTGCTGGTTTGTGTTCGGTATATATTCGAAATTGGAAATTGAATTTATTGTAGAAGGGGAGTGGGCTGAATCTGTGTAATGATCGGTCGAGCTTTCTGTACTTCGTATAAGTCGATATTCTGAAAGTGAGAACTGAATATTTTTTGTACCGGTGTTGGTCAATGTTCCTCGAATATATTTACGAGTTTCAGAAGGGTACACCAGGTAACTTGTAACTCCCCCCGGTGATGAAGAGGGCTGAATTTCGTGTACCAAATAATCGGTTTGCGATTTGGAATACTCTTTCGAGTCATACCCGATAAAACGGGTCTCTTTCAATGCCCCGCCCAACGCTCGATTCAGTAGGAAGTTATTGTATGGGGTTGTGTTATAGGTATTAATCGTTTTAGAACCCACCGGGTCTGTGGTAATAAACGTAGAAAAACCGAAAGCGTCACTTTCTTTTCGACCATTAATATAAGCAACCCAGGAAAAGCCGTCTTTGTATTCATACGTATTGTATACAATTTTGCCAAGCCCATCGTTAATCGTCTGTTTCGCGCAAACTTTATAGTTCATTGCTAAATCCGGAATATTGTCTACACCGGTATTGTCAAAACCAGACGAATTGGCGTACTCAAATTCATAAGAACCACCGATTCCGTTATCCACTTTTTGTATCATGTCGGGTACGGTTCCCGAGGTCATGGCAAAGTACCACTTGCTCTCTTTCAGGTGAAAAAT
>JBEQLE010000158.1:0-1183 GCA_040326155.1 Leptospirales bacterium
TTGACTGCTTTTAATGATATATTGGCTGTCGATTAGAGTTTAAGCAATCGATATTGTATATGGCGGTTTAAGTTTGTCTGAGTTTTGGGTTGACTCGACCCGGCATGGGAGATTAAAATTAAGAATATATAGAGTTAGATTAAAATCTTCCCAACCAGTACTGTGGGCGGCGCCTCTGGTGGGCTATGGCCAAAACTTGTATGGAGCGGGAAAACTCTCTGTATATAACAGTAAAAGGAAATTTAATCAGATTCATACGTCTTATGTCCGGCTGTTTATCAACTGGGAATAAATTCGGCATATCACAAATTGAAGCTGCGCCCAGCTCAAAATCTTCTAAATAGGAGGCTCCGAGTCCTGGCTTTTTGGATTCGTAGTATGCGATAATTTCGAGATGTTCAGCTTCTGCTGCAGGGTGAAAAAAGTATTTCATCTAAGTAAAGCTTGTGCTTTTTTTCTAACTTCTTCAGCTGGGATAGGTTCAACAATACCATCATTAAGGTCTTTCGCTCGTCGTTGCGCTTCAATTAACCAATCCTCTTCAATTTCATCTATTGATGGTGTATCGAGGCTAAGTAATAGTTTTTGAGCTAAGTCTGCTCTCTCGGTTTCAGGTAAGTGCATGGCTTGATTTTCAATTTCCTTTACGTTCACTTCTTTCTCCTAACTAAATATTACCAGTGGGATTCAAAATACCCCGTTTTGAATTGTTGAAACAGCTTAATTATAACACCTTTACTTTGACAATTATTTATTATATTTAATGGATTGCTTTAACCAATAATGGGACCGTATCTCGAGGAATTTTTGGAGCCGATGAAAATTACCGCGTATCGTCTTGCAAAAGAAACTAGAATAGATCAAACCAGAATCAGTGAGATAATTCATGCTAAAAGAGGTGTTACTGTAGATACTGCGCTACGGTTTTCAAAGTACTTTGGAACGTCTCCTGAATTTTGGATGAATCTGCAATTGCACTATGATATGGAAGAAAAAAGGGAAAATTTAAAGAAAGAACTCGAATTGATTATACCAATGCAAATAGCCAATTAACCCCCAAAGGCGCGCCCGCCACGCGCCCTCACCAAACTACTTAATAATCGTCTTAATCAACTTCGCATTCTTCGTATCAACTCGGCCAAAGAAAACACAATCCTTACATTTCGTTTTATCCCGGCACTTC
>JBEQLE010000159.1:0-944 GCA_040326155.1 Leptospirales bacterium
GGTGGGGCTAGTTTTATAAACAAAACCACATTAGATGGTCTGGGCTCTGATTGGGTTCAAGCAATATATGCATCAGACACAACAATTTATGTGGGCACTGATTGGGGTTTAAGCATATCTACAGATAGCGGGGTCAGTTTCGTAAACAAAATGACTGCTGATGGTCTGGCTTCGGATACTGTTCAAGCAGTATATGTATCAGGTTCAACCATTTATGTGGGTACTGATACTGGTTTAAGCATATCAACAGATGGCGGTGCAAATTTTACAAACAAAACCATGGCTAATGGTCTGGGTTCTGATAATATTTTTGCACTCTTTGTATCAGGTTCAACCGTTTACGCCGGAACGGATATGGGTTTAAGCATATCAACAGATGGTGGCTTAAATTTTATAAACAAAACCACAGGAGAGGGTCTGGGAAATAGGTGGGTTTCATCTGTATATGTATCCGGTTCAACAGTTTATGCTGGCACGAGGGGTGGTTTAAGTATATCTACGGATGGTGGTACAAGCTTCACAAATATAACAGCGGGTCTAAACCACACATTTATTTTTAGTGTATTTGTATCAAATTCAACTATATACGCCGGAAATCCTGGAGGATTGAATATCTCAACCGATGGAGGCGCGAGTTTCACAAGCAAAACCACAGCAGATGGTCTTGGACATAAATTGGTAAGACAACTTTTTGTTCAATAATTCTTTGTTCAATACAATAGTG
Source organism: Leptospirales bacterium (assembly GCA_040326155.1). Lineage (GTDB taxonomy): Bacteria > Spirochaetota > Leptospiria > Turneriellales > JAOUFE01 > JBEQLE01. Next base: position 725 of record JBEQLE010000159.1, read on the forward strand.
GTCATAACTGGCCACTATTGTATTCTTTAATTAATCTGCTCTATATGGGTAGGAAAAATAGCATTGTTGTTACAAAATCACAATCATACGTATTTATCATAAAATCTCTTTGAATCCCTACATTGCCCGCCTTGCTTTGATTTATATCATAGAGTAGTGTCTTAAGCAATTCCTTTGAAGCATACGTATAATATACCTACGTAGTTGGTAGATTCTACTT
>JBEQLE010000015.1:0-67801 GCA_040326155.1 Leptospirales bacterium
GTCAAAAACAGTGAGTCTGTTTTTTCAAGAACCCCCGATTTTATTAAAGTACAATTTTTAATAAATTCTAGAAAATCACGTAGAAAATTCTTCAAATTGTATCCATCGGTGTGCAGTTTTTCCAGCAACTCCAGCGACGATTTCAGGTTTCGCGTTCTCAGATTTTCAAGAAAACTTGCATATAAATCACCTGGTATAATACCTAAAATTTCAATAACAGTTTTTTCATTGAGCTTCGTACCAGCGCAATACGAGAGGGCCTGGTCTAACAGTGAAATGGCATCTCTCATGGAACCTTCGCCTTTTCTGGCAATAGGGGTTAACGCTTGCGGTTCAAACTCAATGGCTTCTTTTGTAAGAATCGTTTCTAGACGTTGAACAATTTCGTTTTCGTTGAATTTTTTAAATGCAAAGCTTTGACAACGAGACAGTATCGTTTCGGGTATTTTATGATATTCGGTCGTAGCCATAATAAATACCGCGTGCGGAGGTGGTTCTTCCAGGGTTTTCAACAAAGCATTAAACGATTCAGTGGTCAACATATGCACTTCATCGATTATATAAATCTTATGTTTCGACTTCATGGGTGAAAACCGGACGTTTTCTCGAAGATCTCGAATATGGTCAATACCCCGGTTGGAAGCCGCGTCCATCTCAATTACATCGATATTTCGACCTTGAGCTATTTCAACGCAGTTTTCGCATTCACCGCAAGGGTGAGTTGATACCCCATTGGTCTGGCAGTTCAAACATTTGGCGAAAATTCGAGCTGTAGATGTTTTTCCTACTCCACGCGAACCAAAGAAAAGATAAGCGTGAGAAACACGGTCAAACTCAATGGCATTTTTTAAAGATTGAGATGCGTGCAGCTGTCCCGCCAGATCTTCAAAGTTGTTAGGTCGATATTTTAGTGCAAGTGACGCCATATTTTATCTTAAATCCATTATATTGGGGTCGGTAAAACAGGGGTTTGTACCGTCAGGTGGGTTAATTGTGGGGTCCAGTGTCGGGTCAACGAAAGTCGTTTCGCCATTTACCTCTTCTTGAGTTTGTGTTGGCTCTGTTCCCGGTACAAAAACCTCCGTTGCAGTTTCAGGGCAAGTAGGGCCGGGTAGCATTCCTGTTGTTTTACAAATAGTAACTACTCTTAAACTGGAAGTTACAATATGAGGTTTTTCATTTATAAGATATTGCTGTACTAAATATTGATAATAACCCCAAGCTGGTGCAGATACGGCTCCTCCGGCTTGTCCAGACCCAAGGCTGATTGTCGGTTTATCGAAACCAACCCAGATTGCTGAAGTGTAACGCTGGTTAAAACCCACAAACCAGGCGTCCCGGTAGTTGTTGGTGGTTCCTGTTTTACCACCCGCAAAACCACGATAGTTGCGTCGAACCAGACTTCCTGTTCCCCGGTATACCACATCTTTTAACAAACTTACCATTAAAGAAGCGGTTCCAGGTTGAAGCAGTTGAACAGGTTCAACATTTCCATCTTTTAGAGCGTCGAAATAGACATTTCCGTCTTTATCTGAAATCTTTTTAATTGTAATAAGATGCAGTGAAAGTCCACCTCTGGGAAAAAGCGAAAATGCTCTGGCCAATTGTAAAGGGGATACTTCGTAAGAACCAAGAGCCACCGAAAGGTTGTAGGGAATCTCTTTAGGGTCGACGTACAATTGACGCGCAATAATAGGAAACATATTGCCGAGCCCAACCTCTCTGGTTATGGCTATGGACACCATATTGATGGACAACCGAAGAGCGTCGCGAACGGAAATAAAACCGCGATACCCCAGCGAGTAATTTTCGGGCATCCAGACATCTCCTCCGACATCAAGCATAATCAGTGGTGTGTCGGGGAATATAGAAGCAGCGGTAATTTGGCGTAACTCAATGGCTGCGGCATATAAAATCGGCTTAAATGTCGAGCCGGGTTGGCGTTTCATTTGAACCGTACGGTTAATCTGGTTTGTGGCGCTAAAGGGAGTGCCGCCGACCATCGCGGTAATTTCGCCTGTTTTATTATCGATTTCAATAAAAGCTCCCTGCACCGTTGAATAATACTGAGCATAGGGGTTGTTTTTACGTAGGTAATCTATAGTTTTGTTTAGTTTAGCATCGGCGCCAAGTGCAAACGATAGTATTTCAAAGTTTTCGGCCAGCTCAGAGTGGTAATACAACTCCACCTCGTATTGTTCCAGAGAGCGTTGTACAGCAAAGTCTTCATAACCAAATAGAGTTTGAATCAAGTGGGCTGACTCAGAGTATTTCTCTGACATCTCTATTTGTTTGCTAAAAACTTTCACCGGTGATTTTTCATTCGTTTCGGCTATTGTTTTCCAGAGAGTTTGTTGCGCTTTAGCCTGGTGGTCAAGATCTAAACTGGTTTCAATAATGAGACCTTTTTGATAGAGCATCTCTTCGCCATATTTTTTTACCAGGTCTCGACGAATGTGTTCTGTATAATAAGGGGCAAGATCGACACGCCGTCCGAAAGCGGTTTCATTCGGTGAAATATTTAAAGAACCATAATATAGTAAGAGCTCACGAAACTCTTCTTCGGCACCAGCCAACGAAATATACCCCATATCCACCATTTTCAAAAGAACTTGCCGAACTTTTTCCTGAGATTTGTGAGGATATTTAATCGGAGAATAACCGTTTGGAGCAGAAGGTAGACTGGCTAAAATTGCCGCCTGTCCCAATGAAATTTCGGCAACCGGTTTACCAAAATAAAACCGGGAAGCAGCCTCAACCCCGTAATTCCCATGACCAAAGTAGATCTGGTTAAAATACATGTTGAGAATTTCATCTTTAGTGTAAGTGTAATCGAGATAGAGCGACATGAACGCTTCTTTTATTTTTCGAGTATAAGTACGACTACCGTCGGTTAAAACAACCTTGGTAAGTTGTTGGGTAATGGTAGAACCGCCCTGTGAAATACCACCCGAAACCAGGTTTTTTAAAAAAGCACGAAACATAGCGCTCGGGTTAATTCCATGATGTTCATAGAAACGATTATCTTCCATGGCGATAAAAGCCTGTGGAAGCACATCGGGTACTTCATCCATCGTGACCATAATACGATGATCTTTAAAGAATGTCGTTATTAAACGTCCTTTTCGGTCTAAAACTTTCGAAGGAATAGGGGGGGTATAATCTTTCAGTTGCCTGACAGCGTTAAAATCTACCCAGATGGAAATAAACAAATATACAGATAAAAAACCGATTAAAGAGAACCCTACAAACCAGGTGAAGTAAAAACTGCGGCGTCTTTTCGTCGTAAAAAAATAATCGACTATGGCAGTCGAAAATTCTGTAATAACGCGCAGAATATAAGCCATCTTCAATAACAGGCGATAAGACGACATATTGTAAAGTATTATACTGTTTATTCTTTTCAGCAATTCACTGGGTATCTCGGCAGACAAACAGTGCATTGACATTTTTCTCTCGATAAAGATACTATTTTTCAGTTATTACAGTATCAACATGAAAATAAGAATGATAAAACTCAATAGGAAGTGTAAACAGCATGATTGCGTTTATTTCTCCTGGTCTGAACGGGTAATGATCAGACGCATAGCGCTACTCTTCTGAGACTCTCCCAGAAAAAAAGTAAAGTTGTAATCGCGAATTTTACTCGAAAAATGTTTATAAGCTATAATTTGGGTCACTTCTTCACCTTTTTTAACATCATAGGTTTTGCCGGGTTCTACTTTTTCATAGAACGTCTCTTCCGAGTGTGCAATATTGTTTCTGGTAGTAACAAACAGTGAAAATAGATTATGGTATTTAAATAGTTGATACGAGGCCGAAGTAAACGATGTTTCATAATCTTTTTGACCAATTGAATTATACGTTAGCCCTGTTGAATCGGTAAAGTAGGTAGATAAGAAGTTTACACTAAGAGCATTGTCAGAATTATTTTTAATTCTGTATTTAACAAAAGTCAAAGGCGGAACCCGTGAATTATCAGGAAAGTCGTTAAACATATTCATTGTAACAAGATACATGGCAATCTCTTTGGGCTCCAGTATTTTCATGTATAATGTTACGGAATCTTTCTCATAAATGACAATTTCATCAGGTGGAGTTTTTTGAACATTATCTTTTAAAAGGACTAAAGAGTACGTCAATTGTGGATTGCGAATTACAAAGAAATTGCATTGAACAAACAAAAGTATCGGTAACATTAGTAGGTTTGTCTTTTTCATGCAGGTTCCCGTCGTCACTTCCATATCTCATACACCAGTGCTGTGGAAAAGTAGAATTTCCTTCTTTGTTTCTTCTTGACAGGTGGAAACAAAGTTTACTCATTATTGACAAATATGCGGTATCGTTCAATAAAAATTTGTGGAATTACCAACCTGGAGGACGCTCTCTGGGCTGTAGCGCAAGGCGCCGATTTTCTTGGTATGGTCATGCATAAACAATCGAAGAGATGTTGTTCTGTTGAAAACGCTGAAAATATTAACTCGATACTGGGTTCACGTCCACGGGTTTTAGTATTTGGCAAAGATCCGGCAGAGGTTGTAATCGATTTGTATAATTCTTTAAAAGACCCTTTATTATTTGTTCAATACCCGAATGACAGTGAAGATTTTTTACAAGTAGAAAAAGAGATCGGTTTCGAACGTCTTATTCCCTCTTTCGGGGTAAGCTCCGACTTTAAACCGATTGAACTTGAAAAGCTAAAACAATATGCCTGGATAGTCTTAGATACCGGGGGGGTAAAAAGCGCTACCGGACAGATTTTAGACGGAGGTACCGGGTTAACTTTTGACTGGAACCTGGTAAAAAACATAAAGCGACCCTATTTTTTAGCAGGTGGGTTAAACCCAGATAACGTGAAAGAGGCCGCAAAAATAATCGACCCCTTTGGCTTCGATGTGGCAAGCGGCATAGAAAGCTCACCCGGCAAAAAAGACCCGAAACTGGTCAGCCAATTTATAGAAAATTCGAGAGTGTTTGATAATGGCGAAAACTGAAGACGATAATACTAAAACCAAAATGACACCTATGATGCGTCAATATTGGGAAATAAAAGAGCGTTACAAAGATGAAGTTTTGTATTTTCGCATGGGCGATTTTTACGAGATGTTTTATGAAGACGCTGTTTACGCTTCCGGGGTTTTAAATATTGCGCTGACTCGTAGACAAGACGGAATTCCAATGTGCGGAGTTCCGCATCATGCTTTGCAAAATTACGTTCACCCGGTTTTAGAAGATGGTAAGAACATTGCCATATGCGACCAGATAGAAGATCCGTCTGAAGCCAAAGGAATCGTAAAAAGAGACGTTACCCGAATTTTAACTCCGGGCAGTTTATACGAAGAAGGGTTATTGACCGAAAGCGAAAGGCGAATGCTGGCTTCGGTTATTCAAATTGAAAAAGGGGAATACCTTGCGGCGGTAGCCGATGTTTCTACCGGTGACATTCGGTTGAGTAAAACAGATAGCCCCGAAAATGATTCGAATATTCAAAGTAAAGGGGTTCGTGAAATTATTGTTGAAGATAAAAGCATTTTAACGGCTAACATGGCCATACCCCTGTTTGAAAGAAATTATTTTCTATCTGCTCGAATAGCAGATATTGTTCTGAAGGCTTATAATATAAAATCTATTGAAATTCTCGAACTAGACGAGAACGAGCAAAAAGTTCTGGCGCTGCTATTTTCTTATATACGTGAAATTATGCCCCGTTTTGTCAGTGTCTGGAAAAAGCCCATAAAAGATTACCGAAAAAAAAGTCTTATAATGGATGAACCCGCTATGAGGACGCTCGAAGTATTAAAAAGTCAGTCGGGTGAAAAAAAAGGGTCTTTGCTCGGAACGCTTGATTACACAAAGACGGCCGGTGGAAAAAGGATGTTGGCAGATTTTCTGGCTGCTCCAAGCACTAATGTAGATGAAATAAAAAAACGACACGATGTAGTTGAATATGCCGCAAAAGAAGAAGGTACCTACACAGAAATTCGAAACAGCATTCGCTCAGCGTATGACCTGGAACGACTGATTATGTCCTTGCAAAACTCACCCCAGGTTCGTCATCTTGGACAATTGCGAGATACTCTGGTTTGTATTCACAGTTTGCGCGAGATCTTAGCTAAAGATAGCAATCTTCCTTCTTTAATAACTGACCACTGGACAAAAAATGATTTTCCCGAAGAGCTGCGCACATATCTAAATAACACAATACTCGAAGTCGATTTGCCCCCGGTGTTAGATGATCGAAGATTTGTAAAACCTGGCGTAAACGCAGAACTCGATGAACTTTGTTACGTCGCAGAATCGGCGGGAAAAATTATTGTTGAGTTTGAAAAGAGCGAAAGAGAGAAGTGGGGAATTCAAAACTTACGAGTAAAATACAATAAAGTCATTGGATATTTTATAGAAATTTCAAAAGGACAGGCTGAAAAAGCTCCCAAAAATTATCAGAGAAGGCAAACTTTGGTAAACGGTGAGCGCTATACAACCGAAGAACTTAAAGAACTCGAAATAAAAATTTTATCAGCCCGCGAAGAAATTATACGTGTTCAGAGAAAAATTTTCAATGAAACCATTGAAAAAATTACTATTTTTAAAGAGTCGCTTCGAAACTGGGCTTATCGAGTTTCCACATTAGACGTTTTATTTGGTTTTGCCGAAGCGTCTTTAGTGAACCAATATACGCGACCTGAGATCGTCGAAGACGGCGACCTTGTGTTAAAAAAATCCCGACATCCGGTGGTTGAGGTATTGTTTCGCGAAGAGATTTTTGTGCCAAACGATGTGCATTTAAACAATAAAGAGAGGCACTTAGCTATATTGACCGGCCCGAATATGGCAGGTAAATCGACTTTTATTCGCCAGGTGGGTCTGGTTCAGATTATGGCGCAAACTGGCTCTTTTATTCCAGCCGAATATGGGCGAATGCCAATTGTAGATAGAATTTTTACCAGAATTGGGGCTTATGACCGACTGTCTCGAGGTGAAAGTACTTTTTACGTAGAAATGTCTGAATGTGCCAGGATATTCCAGCATTTTACCGAGAAATCTCTTATTTTACTTGATGAGGTGGGGCGTGGAACCTCAACTTTTGACGGTATTAGTATCGCCCGTGCCATGGTGGAATATTTAAATGACGCTGCACATGGAAAACCAAAAACATTGTTTGCAACCCATTATGGCGAAATGGCCCAGATGATCGAACCTGAAAAAGGGATAATTGGTTTGACCGTATCTGTTTTAGAAGAAAAAGATCGCATCGTCTTTTTACGTAATATTGTAGAAGGCAGTGCTGACAAATCGTATGGGATTTATGTGGCACAGTTGGCAGGTTTAAACCCTGAAATTATAGAAAGGGCGACCGTTTTATTGGGTGAACTCGAAGACGAAGGGCTTTGGTCCAAAGAACCAATTTTTAAAAGTTCCGCAGCTTCCCCACAAAAGAAAGAAAAAAGGAGAAAACCTGCCGCAAGCGATCAACCTTCGATGTTTTAATGTCGAATTGCATTGTATAATATTGCACTTAAATTGCCAAAATGGTGCGGGAAAAAGTTGACATTATGTCTCATAGTACTAGAGTTAGGATATCTAGATGTTTAAAAGAAAAAAAATAATGTTAAGCGTTGCAATTTTGCTTATGGCAGGGTTTGCTTACGCTGTATTTATACCCCGCGTAGGCGTACAGCAATCCAAAGCTCGTGAGTCTTTTCAAAAAGGGATGCTATTGTGGAGCAACTACAATTATTCCGCATCCATCGATTTTTTTCTGGAATCACTCTCGTATGACGCTGAATTTACATTAGCCCGGAGAATGTTGGGGCAGGTTCTATATTACTCGGGTAGAATTGATGACGCTTTGAATGAGTGGCAAATTTTGTTCGACCGGGATTATTACGACCCTTCTTTACAGTTGCACATGGAAAGTCTTCGCTCTTTTCAGGTCGCGCCCGAACCTAAATGGCGATATTTAAAGAAAATTAAAAAAGAGTCGGGGTTTCGTTACTCTTATCCGACTTTTGTAGATACCATTGATAACAACAGTGTCATAATACTATCACAAAACGAAAAAAATGATGCCAGTTTGATGATTTTAAATTCAAACGGTGTATTTATTGAAAATTTTAGACGAATTTCAGAAAAGCTTCAAATGCCCATGGGCGCCGCATTTAACGGAGAAGAACTCTGGGTGAGTGATATGCAGGCTGATATAATACATCGTCTACGTTTTGACTTTTCACGAGACGACGAAGGTGACTCTGATACCCTCGATGCTCTGGGCGGACCCGGCGAAAAAGAACTTGAATTTCGTGGACCCGCTGGTATATGTTATAATGGAAAAAACTTTTTTGTCGCTGACCAGGGCAACAACAGAATTCAGAAAATTAGCCCTCAAGGGGTTTTTTTACAAGAAATTCGAGCAGCGAGTTTTAACAGCCCCTTAATACAGCCGTTTGGAATTTCCTGTGACGCAGATAATTTATATGTGACAGAACCTCAATCGAGTAGAATTTCACATTTTGACAATTATGGTAATTTTATTGAATATGTTTTGGAAAACGAAACGGTAACCCCGCGACATTTAAAAATGACCAACGATTATTTAATCGTGTCGGATGAAGTGAAAGGAATTATTTTATTAGACAGAAAAAGTAAAGAAATTATTGTTATTGATGGTTATTACCCGAGCGATGAAAACAAGAAAGAGAAGTTTTTACGACCATACGCGGCAACCACCGATATATTCGGAAATTTATATGTTTCTGACTATGGTTCTCACGATATTATTCAGTTTGTACCGGAGCAGTTTTTATATTCAAATCTTGAAGTCTGGGTGGAAAGAATTGACAGCGCAGATTACCCACAGGTTGGAATCTGGGTTTCGGTGAAAGACCAGTTTGGTAACCGAATAACAGGACTCGATTCGGATAACTTTAAGGTGTATGAAAATGACGCCGACGTAGGAATTGTAGGAACAGAACACCTTGGAAAATTTCGAGATATTTCACGCTGGGTGGTTTTAAACTCTAAATCGAGAACAATGAAGAAGTATAAAGACTCCATATTATGGGTCAGTGATTTTTTTCTAAATAATATTCATGAACATGATCGCATAGAGGTTCTAAGTTATGGGGACACCGTTCGAACCGATAGTGAGTGGACAAATTCACGACTTCGTCTGCATCAGGCTCTTGAAATGAATTCTGAAACTGATTTTGCCACCGATAATGTGGAAGCGTTGGGAAAAGCAGTGTATACCGGAGTTACGGAACTTTTGCCTGAAAAAGGCAGCAGAGGCATAATCTGGATAACCGATGGAAATATACGACTCGATGCTATGGGCGATTTTTCTTTAGCCCGTCTGGAAAATTACGCTCGAAATAATCATATACCGGTATTTATACTCAGTTTTGAAAATCCTGATATTCCACAATGGAAAGATAACATAAAAGTTTTGCAGGAATTTGCAAAAAAAACCCAGGGTAAGTATTATTCTATTTATAAAGACAATTTGAATTTAATAGATGAAGACCTGCGAAGTGTAAAAGAAGACAGGTATGTACTATATTATAAAAGTAATGGTGATCGTTCCTGGAAAGATCAATATATGGATATTAAAGTGTATGTACATTTTCAAGGCAGAACCGGAATGGAGACTGCAGGGTATTTTATTCAATGAAAAAACGAAATCTTATAATTATCTTTAGTGTCGCTCTATTTTCACTCGGCGGTCCGTTTGGTATAGTCGCCCAGGAACAGTTTAACGCTCCGTACTATAAAGTAAAAGGCGACGAAGCCGTTGCTTCTAAAAACAAGATGGAGGCAATTCGTTTATACAACAAAAGTCTATCCATTAACCCTGACTATGTTCCAGCTCTTATTTCACTTGGAAAATTATTACGACAAATAGACTCTTTGTCTGAATCGAGAAGTCGTCTTCAGAGAGCGCGCAAACTCGAAGAAAAAAACATAGAGGTAATAACAGAACTCGGTAAAACAGCTTTAAAACAGTTGGACCTTGTTTATTGTCAAGAAATGGTTAAAGCGGGGCTTGCCATTGCGCCATACCACTCTGATCTTGAATATTTGCAATCGGAAATCTATATTAAACAACAAAGGCTATACCTGGCGCAGAAAAAGCTGGTTCAGATTTTGCGAAATAACCCAGGGCATGCCCCTTCGTATCTTGCCCTGGGGCGAATTTATACGCACCAGAGAAGATTTGACAAAGCCCGAGAAGCTTTTGAAAGAGCCAGAGTTATTGATCCGGAAAATCCGCAAGTGTTTATAGATATGGCGCTAAATAGTTTTCAGAAAGTCATTCTTGAAAAGGGCGAATCTGTGTATGTGGCAAGTTCAGGCGGGAACCACAAACGTTTTTCAGAGGCCATTGGCCTGTTGAAAAATGCAATAGAGTATGACCCAAATATGGTCGAAGCGAACTTACTGCTTGGAAAAATTTACGCTGTGTATGGCGAATGCGAAACCGGAAAGGGATATTTTGAGCAGGTACTGCGACAAAACCAAAATCACCTTGTAGCCTCTTATTTGCTGGGTTTTTGCAATCCAAAAGAAAACATAAAAAAATATAGGACGATGTTGAATGATAATCAAAACCATGAAATTCTTCGATACAGCCTTGAAAAAAAACTTTTTTTGCCGCCGGCTAGACGAGAAAATTACCTTCTTTTAGAAAGGGCCAGAGAACATTATAACTACGGAAAAAGCCTGTTTCGGGCAAATCTTCATAAAAAAGCTATTTTTGAAATATCTTGGGCGCGCTACCTTTACCCGTCGTTTATACCGGCTCACAAAGAACTCTATTTGTATTATCGAAGCAAAAAAGATTTTGTGAAAATGGCCGATGAACTCGATTACCTGCGGCGAGTAACCGACGAAAAAGAGTACCAGGATATGTACGAAATGATGGTCAATAAACGTCGAGAGAAATTATATTATCGCGATGGTATCGTTCGTCCACGAGAGCATAAAACACCAACACCAATATATGTCTTTTGGTTTCGTCCTGAAAATATTCTGGCCGATTACCCGGACGCAGGCGCTGCCATAGCTGAAAAATTGACATTTGCCTTAGATAGTCTGGGGCGGGTAAACATGCTGAGTCCCAGAGAGAGAATGACGATCGCCGGGAAAATAAAAGAAACTTCGGCAACCTATGGTAATGGTCTGGTTTATAACTCAGCTACCGGCAAAGCTCTTTGGCAATTTTACAGAACTGAATTGGTCGATAATGACAATGCTCCTTCGCGTGATTATGTTCGCTATGTTATAGACGGTGTTTATAAAGAACTTCCCGACGGTATTGAAGTTACTGCCTATCTGGTGGACCTGGAAACGGGTAAAAAAATTAAAACCTTTAAAATGAGCGCATCAGGAAGGGGATATATTAGGGATATTGTTTTAAGCCTGGCCAAGAAGATTTATGCCAATATTCGTTTTCATGGAAAAATCATCAAGTTGACCGATAACGGGGTTGTTATTAACATGGGAACCCGTGACGGAATAAATAAAAAAACACGTCTCGGGGTGTATCGCGACGACCAGAAATTAATGGAACTGGAAGTGAAAATTCTCGATAAAGATATTTTATGGGCTAAGCCTGAAAGTAAGATGGATATTTACCGCCTTCAGCCCGGTGATATAATTAAACTGGAAGTAGAAAAGAAAATATAAGCCTGGTTTTATCAGTGAGATCCGCTTGCAATTAGCCAGGAAGATTCGTTAATTAACTCTGGGACGTTAAACCCGTCACTGCCAAGTGTTTGTTTCGCCTGACCGTTTATTAATATTTTCAAGGAACGAACCCCCGAAAATTGACGAGCGGTTAACCAGATTTGGTTAATTTGCAATTTCAACGTTTCAAAACTGACACCCATCCCAAAATTTTCATTGAGATCTATAATTAGTATATCCTGCTCAATTTTTACGCCAAGCACAAGGGGCTTGCCCGGAAAAGAGTCAATGAGGTCCGAACGCTCCAGGGTGAAAGAGGGCCCCTTGATTAACCCGATAAAAACCTGTTTTAAAGTAAGTTTTTGCGAAACAGTGTATTTTTTGAGTTCCAGGATGCCTGAATCATCCGTATAAAAATAGAGAATTGGATTATTGTAGTAGAGTCCTCCGGTTTGCGCTTCAACGCGGGCTGGATCTATAGGAATCGGGTTAGTATGATTATCCGGGTTATCAGGAATATTTGAATTATCGGGAACATTTGGGCGGGAGATCTGTCTGTTTATTTGAATATCCAGAGTTTTGTCAGGAATCACTGGCAGATTTGGTATATTCTGGGAAGTAACCGTTGGTGTAGTGTTCTGTTTCTTCTCTTCTTCGAAGCCTGAAATCCAGTCTGAAAGTTTCTTTTTCCAGGAGTCGGTTTTTACCTCTGCTCGTGATTGAGAATAATTACTCGATTGTGTAATATCTTCGTTTGCATTTTGCGACGATGTAAGTCGGTCAATTGCAAAAAAGCCCCAACCAATTACACCCAGAGTAAATAGCACCGGTACAATGCTATGATTTTTCTTTTTTTTGTATGTTCTTTTACCTTTGCTCATGAAAATGCCTGAAACAGATAGCCAAACCTGTTTATCTAATATTATTATCGGTAAACCTGAACATGTTACTTGAAAATTGTTTTGCGCTGTCCTTTTTTATTGATTTTTCCGGGTATAAGTTTTATGGGACGGCGAATAATTGTATTTAGCAGGTCTTTTCGAGATACGCGATACGTTCCGTTCCATTTACCTCCGAGTGTGGTTTCATACACCATTCTTCCCGGAAACAGATCTTTGTAGGCAAGTAAAAGATCGGCAGTTTGTTTATCACTCCAGCGAACTTTTTTAAAGGTCTTTGTTTTGCTTTTCTTTCGAAAATTTTCAAAAGAAAGCATTTTACTGTCACTCATCTTATAATTTTTAAATTCAAGTTTATAGGAAGCCCATTGTTGAACTGTTTTAATGCGGCAAGCGTCGACAAGTTGATTCTTTTTTTCTTCTTGCTTCTCCAGAGAAACGGAACATAACGCCTGGTGGTTATCTTTATCTATAAACCCTTCTATTTGTTGAATAGGAACACCCTGGTTTTGTTCTGTGTATTGTACCGGGGCACAATACAGCTGCATGAATAGAAGTGTCAATATAACAGAGTGGTTTACATTCATTACATCAATTGACCTGCATACTGTCGAGAAACGCTTCGTTGCTTTTAGTTCCTTTTAGTTTTTCGAGTAAAAGTTCCATGCTCTCTACAGGATTAAGCGGTGCGAGTACTTTGCGTAAAACCCATATACGGTTTAAATCTTCCGCTTTTATTAAAAGTTCTTCTTTTCTAGTCGCTGACTTGTTCAGATCAATAGATGGGAAAATTCGTCTCTCTGTAATTTTCCGGTCAAGCTGTATTTCCATGTTTCCAGTACCTTTGAACTCTTCAAAAATAACTTCATCCATTTTAGAGCCGGTTTCAACCAGAGCGGTGGCTATAATCGTTAGACTTCCACCTTCTTCAATGTTTCTAGCAGCCCCAAAAAATCTTTTGGGTTTATGCAAGGCATTCGAATCAACCCCCCCTGAAAGTACTTTTCCTGAGGAAGGAATAACTTGATTATAAGCTCGCGCCAGTCTGGTGATAGAATCGAGCAAAATAACAACATCTTTTTTGTGTTCTACCAGACGTTTTGCTTTTTCGATGACCATTTCTGCGACTTGAACGTGGCGCGAAGCTGGTTCGTCAAATGTGGAAGATATAACTTCGCCTTTGACGTTTCGGGCCATATCGGTAACTTCTTCAGGCCGTTCATCAATTAATAGTACAATTAGAATTACATCTTCGTGGTTTGCGGTAATTGCATTTGCAATATCCTGCATAATGGTGGTTTTACCCGTTCGAGGCGGGGCGACAATGAGTCCCCTTTGGCCTTTACCGATCGGAGCGATCATATCAATTACTCTGCATGTCAATTGATCAGAGTTGGTTTCAAGAGACAAAGCTTCTTCCGGATAAAGAGGAGTAAGATTATCAAAATGGACCCGTCGTTGTGCTTCGTTTACAGGTTCTTTGTTTATACTTTCAATGCGCAAGATGGCGAAAAAACGCTCGTTATCTTTGGGGGAACGAATTTGACCATATACGGTGTCTCCCTTTCGAAGGTTAAACATTCGAATTTGCGAAGGGCTTACATAAATGTCATCGGGCCCTGCGAGGTAGTTATAGTCAGAGGAACGTAAAAAGCCGTAACCATCAGGTAGTATTTCAAGCGTTCCTTCCCCGAATACAAGTCCGTTGTTTTCAGACTGGGCTTGCAATATGGAAAATAGCAAAGCGGGTTTCTTTAAGTCACCAGGATTTTCAATTTTAAGGTCTTCAGCAAGCAGTAGAAGTTCATTCATCGACTTTCGCTTCATTACACTGATATCGAGTTTGATCATATTCTCGTTTTTAGCGTCCTGATTTTCTTTACCAGGATTATTTTTTTTGTTGTTTCTTCCTGAGTTATCAGGTTTAGTAATCTTTTTACTGTGTTTTTTAGTTGTGTTATCCATTTTATTTTCCTACGTAAATATTAATGCGAGTTTTTTTGAATTTGTATAAAATCCCTTGTAAATAGAATAAGCGGCGGATTTTACTCCGCCGTTTAAGGGATAGGTTTGCGTTTGTGTTTATTTTAAAACGATAGAAAGTTGAATGTTATGGAGTTGTAGTGTTGGCATCGTTCGAGTCTTCATAAGAGTCGTCTTCATATGCCGCATCATCTTCCGTGGTTTTTTCTTCCTCGTTGGTTGTTCCTGATTCTGTTTTCTTTTCGGGGTTCTCTTTTTGTTCTTTTCTTTTCCGAATAAGCTCACTTAGTGAACCGTCTTTAGGTGGAATGTCGAAAACTTGTCCCGGAAAAATTAAGTCAGGGTTTCTAATTTTATGCTTATTTGCTTTATAAATACGGGACCAAAGGTATGGGTTTCCGTATATAAAACTATATTCAGAGATTTTCCAAAGACAATCTCGGTTTCTTGGAATTAATCTAACTGTATAAGTTTTCCAATCTTTTTCTATACCTTTACCGGTAGGGTCATCGTCAGTAGGGTCAGTAGGGTCATTGTCGGTTGGATCGATATTTACCACCTGGTCATTGGCAGATTTTCCCGTGGCTAGCATTACAAGAAGTAAAGGAATCTGTTCTCTTACGATGCTGGACAAACGAATTGCTTCTTCTGATTGTGAATAACTATCATCGTATTCACTTGCTTCAAGAGCGTCTCCGGAGGCGCTTAAGAATTCTTGTGCAGATAAAAGAGCTTCTTGAGTGCTTTTATAGTTGGTTTGAGCTTCTTCGTTATTAAGAAATTCTTGTTTTTTTGCCGAATTGTCAAGGCGTTCTTTAAAAGCAACCATTTGACTTTCAGCTTCTTCTACAGCAGCTGATGCTTCAATTCTCTTATTGGTCGCCCAGTTTTTCTTCGCAATACTAAGTGCTTGATCAATGTTTTCTTTTGCTATTTGAAGCGATTCATATGCGTCTTTTAACATCATGTTTGAAATTGCTTCGTCTGCTTTGTCGAGCTCATCTTCGGCAGTATTGATTTTATCTGGCGATGACGTATCAGCCTTGTATTGGATAGCTTCTTTAAGTTGATCTCTTGCGGCTTGTACTTCACGTCCAAGCTCTTCGGCATGGGCTTCGGCTTTATCTCGCGCTTTGACGGCTTCTTCACGAGCCTGCTCGTAGTCCAAAAAGGAGTTGTAATAGTCTTCTGCCTGAAACTTTTCATCTCCAGAGGCGAGGTAACTGATTGCAGCTTCATATTCAACGGCGGCAAACTCTTCAGCGTAGGCGCGTTCGGCCTGGGCCATAATTTCTTCGGCTTCGGTTTTGGTATCTTTAGCTAAAAGTGGGGCAGAGGTGTTAAACGCTTCTATAGCGAGGTCACGAGCTTCAATAGCTTTTTCTCTAGCTTCTTTAATCTTTTTATCACCTACAAAATCATGTGCTTCAAACAAAGCAGTTTTAGCCGCTTCCAGTTTTTCTGGAGCATATTTTGCGGCATTCACTGATTCAGCGCGATTGATTTCATATCGAGCGGTACCCATTTCCTGAACAGGGATGGGGTCTCCACAATATAGTACTGATAACCCTACGATTGTAATTATAAGGATGTTTAATTTCTTTTTAAAAAAAACCGATTTTTGCATTTATTTCTCCTGAGTGCGATGTATTCTATGTATTTTAATTTCTAAAGAACAACTATTTTTTACCTTTAACGATGACAAGTAGAAAAATAGAAATCAATATACTTCATAGCAACCTGGCTTGTAAAGGAAAGTTTTGTAAAAAACTGTAATAAAATTGAAAAGGCTGAAACTACACAGAAATATATTCATAATAAACGAGAAGATGCAGGGGGACGACAATTCTTGTACAAAAAAAATCTGTATTTGAAACCCGCTGAACGAGCTTAAGTGGAATACAAACAGGGAACGGTCCTTTCTCCCCTTTTAAAAAAGTTTTCTATTGCTTCATCTTGCTCTTTATATAGAAGGTTCTTTACTAATGGTGGGGAATTTCCGACCATATTTTTTTCCATCCTGTGTTTTTACACAAAAATAGCCTGATTTCCCTGGCGAGGTGAAAAATGCTTGTCAATGTTATGTCTCATCAATTAATGGGACATAATATGGAAGCATACACAAATGGGAATTTGAATGAGTACAATGGCCATGTTGGTCAAAAGAAATTTGGTAAAGAGGGGATTGTTTTTTATAAACCTACTTTATCAAAACGAGATATTAAATCGGTGATGGAAGCCATGGTCCAGGATGAGATATCCTCGGGGTCGGTCGTTTTAAATTACGAAAAAGAGTTTGC
Source organism: Leptospirales bacterium (assembly GCA_040326155.1). GTDB lineage: Bacteria > Spirochaetota > Leptospiria > Turneriellales > JAOUFE01 > JBEQLE01. The sequence continues at coordinate 16,868 of JBEQLE010000015.1, forward strand.
ATCGACTTTTGGTTTTCGTCATGCTTTGTCTGCATTGTCATGGACCGCAGCCTACCATCTGGCTTTTATGTCGGTTGGGATTGGACAAGGGGACGAGGTCATTCTCTCTTCGGTTGCTCCTGTCGCTGTTTTGGACGCTATTAACCAGACCCAGGCCGAACCCATCGTTATTGATATAGCAAAAGAGAGTTTTCACCCGAGTCGGGACCTGATTTTCGATAAAATTTCAGAGAAAACAAAAGCAATTGTATTCCAATATCCTTATGGATCTTATTTCAACTACGATGATATTCGTGTTGAAATTCAAGAGTTAAATCGTAAACGTGATCATAAAATTCGAATTATCGAAGATATCTCTTATAATGTAGGTACTGAAGTAGATGGATTGTACATTGGTTCACAAGCGGACATTGCTATCGCTGGTTTGCATGAAGATATGCTGATGACGATTGGAAAGGGTGCCATGGTGTTAACCAATTCCAGGAATATTTTTGGTACGGCAAAAGATCTTAGAATGCACGCTTCGGGAAGTCCATATCGCCTTAGATACGATTACACCATTACGGATTATCAGGCAGCAATGGGTCTTGAGCAACTTGGTCAACTTTCGATTGTTTCTGAAAGGCGAAAAAAAATTGGTGATAAGTATATGGAAAGTATTAAAAGCGTTTCGGCTATTTCCACTTTTTTTAAATCTCATGAGTTTGACGCTTTTGGAGCATTTCCGTTAATCTTTCAAAAACCCCAGGACTACATTGAACGATATTTTCACTCTCTGCAAATTGAAACTCGACGCACCACGCCTCTGGGTACTTTGCATGAAATGCTAGGTTTCCCTGGCAGTGAATTTCCAAACGCACAAAAACTATACGATCGCGGTATTTTGCTGCCTTTGTACCCGAATTTAACGAAAATGAACATCGAACGCATTATATCTTCTCTTCGTGGTTTTTATTAAGAAGAAATAAAATTTGGTATTATAAAATACCGGTTCAACCTGATCATATTCTGGAAATTCGTTTGAACCCTGAGACCTGGGTGAAGATTGTTCGGATTGCACTCATGAAAGAGAAGAGTTATTCGTGGGTTGTGCGTTACTGCTTGTTTCGCATGATCAAGCAAAAAGACCCGCGAACGCATCCACCCGTTTGACTACTGGTAATTTACAATAGAGCCTTACTATTCCTGTGAAATAAGGTTTGTGTTTCCACAGTTATTCTCAGTTTTGGCCTATGAAATAAATTGGAATCACGTTATTTGCTACATGTAGCATCGCTTTTTTAAGCCCGTCAGCAAAGCCTGGCATCTATGCAAAGAATAAATGTCAGTTTGGCCCGCCTGAAAAACAAATGCTAGTCTATAATAAAAAACTTCATTCTACAGATATCGAAGTGTCAACGAAGCATTCAGTGCTTACGGAAAAGGTTGCGAATAAGCAGGGTATAACCCTGAGTTTACTTCGCGGCGGTTGTAAGTCATTGATTATAGCATATGCTTTTGAAAACATAGAATATCTTCCAAAGGTTGAAAAGGATAACTGGTCTGCTTTTGGTAATCGGGCCATTCTGCATGCTAAATGGACTGTATTACAAAATTTAATTGCAGAATTTAAACTAAAGGATGATTTCGTAATTAAAGCCTTTAAAGAATTTAATAAATTGCCTCCAGGCAAAAGAAAATTAAATGCAATGGGCCAATTCCCGTGTGGAACAAAAGAAGATACATGTTATATTGGTACAGGCAAAACAAACTTGTATCTAAGACATGAGTTTCTCCCGAAAAATTATTAACAAAAAAATAAAAGTAGTCCCCAAATTTAATTTTGGAGACTATTCACCAGTCAAATATTCCATGAGGCGCTTTACACAACATCGTAAAATGTCTCCTTGAATATCCATAGGTCCGGGCTATCGTATTTGGTGTCAAAGAAGCTCCGTGAATCTTTTCGGGGTAACCAAATTCTCATAATTTAGCAATTGACCGCATAGAGCAAAGCCTCGATTTATAACTATGTCCTTTGCAAAAAAAATATCGGGTTGTATTATTACTTTGAATGAAGAAAAAACAATCGGCGACGCCCTGGACAGTCTCGATTTTTGTGATGAAATTGTGATTGTCGATTCAAATTCCACAGACCGGACTCACGCCATAATAAAAGGATTTTCAAATAAGTTTAAAACAGCGAAAGGTGCAAATAAAGGCCCCGTTATTAAAGTAATACAACAAAAGTTTCTCGGCTATGGACCACAGAAGAATTTTGCCACAAGTAAATGCTCTTTTGAGTGGGTGCTGTCCATAGATTCTGATGAGAGAGTTTCACCTCAATTACACGATTCTATACAAAAGTGGCGCAATAGTGAAGATGATGCAGAGATCGGCGCGTATGTGACCAATCGACGAAACTTTTATATTGATCGCTGGGTGTATCACTCCGGTTGGTATCCAGATCGCCGAATTCGATTTTTTCGAAAAGGGTGGGGACAATGGGCCGATGTCCAGGTTCATGAACTTTACGAGCAAAGCAAAGGCAAAACCGGTTATTTAAAAGGTGACTTACTTCATTATTCCATAATGTCGCTGGACGCCCATATTGATAATACCAACAGGTTTACCACCGCCGCAGCACAGGAGGCTTTTGCCCGAGGAAAAAATTCTGGAATTGTTGGCATTATATTTCGAGCATTTTTTACCTTCATTAAAATGTACTTTGTTAAACTCGGTTTTCTTGATGGAAAATCTGGATTCATTCTTGCCATTATGTCCTCGTATTATTCATTTGCCAAGTACACGAAACTATGGTATTTGTGTCGTCAAAAAGAAAAAAATGGAAATTAGCCTCGACTTTTTAGGTTTTACACCATTTAAGCCGATATTATGCATAGATTATTTTCCAGTGGACCATTTTTTTTGTATTATTGAGTAGTAATTATGGTAAGGTATATATTTTTATTAACTGTGTTTCTCGCCTCACAGAGCGTAACCGGACTTGAGGTATGCCGTAAGAGTTGTACACATGAGCATAAACAAAAAGTATCCGTTCCAGATTGCCATAAATCTACATCTGTAAATTCAGAAAACGTTTTAAACACCAATTGTGACTCAATGAGTCGTTGCTACCTCAATGGAGAAACGGAACAAAACTTGTTGGGTGCAATTGAAAATGTAGAACCACAAAAACCGACAAATTCTATTCTATATGCCACACTTATGCACTTGAAAGATTATTTTCCTTCAACGCAAGAGAATACATTTCTTGGGGCTATCCGAGATGGACCCTCAACGGGTTTATGGCTTCGCCCAGTTTACCTTTTAAAAAATTCCTTTATAATTTGAACCTTCTATTGATTTCAATAATTAACATTTCTTAAATGAAATTGTTATTCTGTTTCAATGGAGGTAAACATGTATTATATATCTAAATCTATTCTAAAATTTTCGCGTAGCTTCGCAGCGGTACTGATTTTTGTTTTGACCGCATCTGTTTCTTATAGCCAGTCGGCTAAGCAGAATAAAGTAAATAGCAACGCGAATAAAAAACACTTAACTCTGAATGACTATATTGAGAGCGCATTATATTCTAATCCAACAATTATCGGAGCAAGCGAGAGTCGAAACCGGTATAAAAACTTATATGAAAAAGAAAAAGCGTTACCGGATAATCCAGTTTTCTCGGCGTCATACCAAAATGTACCCTTAAACACTTTTCCTGCTTTAGACCAAAGTCAGATGTCCAGTGTAACACTCAGTCTAAGCCAGAAAATACCAACGATGGGCGAAGCGAAGTATAGAAACCAGATGGCGTACTGGAGTTACATTGGCGAATTTTATCAATACTGGGAAATTCGAAATCGAATTGTTTTAAAAGTAAAGCTTTTATACCACGATTTACATTTTCTCTATCAGAAAAAAAATATTTTACGTCAAAGTGAAACCGCGTTATTGAACATTGTATCGGTCGCCAGGGCTATGGTATCTGTAAATAAAATGAATAGTTCTCATTTACTGAAACTCGAAGCCGATTTGTCGGTGTTAAAAAACAAGCTTCTGGAGCTTGAGGCTCAGATCGTATCGGCCGGAGCAAAGCTCGAAGAACTCACAGGTTTAAAACGACCGGTGTATAAACACCGAACCAATCAAACCAGCGTATGGATGAGATCGGCAGACCTCGTGGAATTACCCAAAGGATTTAATTATCGAAATCACCCTTTGTACCTTGGAATGGAGGCAGCGTTACTTAGAGAAGATGCTGTGACGGGGCATGCAAAGTCGAAAGCTTTGCCGGGGGTAACGGTGACGGCGTCTTATTCTGTTCGGTCGGAAATTCAAGGGGTGAGCCCCGGAGATGACTTCATTTCGTTTAAAGTATCTACACCTATTCCACTTTATTATGCGGCAAAAGAAAAGAAGGATGTAAAAGCTTCGCAAAATCAACGAGAAGTAATACGTAACAAAAAAAATGAAATTGAACTTGCTCTTATCAATGGATGGAAAGGGGAGTCCGAAAAAGCAAAGCATCTACTCGCAGCCTATAAGGGGTACCAACAAGATGTAATACCACGATATTTTGCTTCGTATAACGCCCTGCTGGGGTCTCTTTCTGCCGGCACGGTTACTTTGCTCGACGTACTTGATTCTTATCGTTTATATTTAGCATCCGTAATTTCTCAGGCAGAACTTTTTAGAAATTTGCGTTATTCGACATCGATTATGGAATACTATTTAGCGGTCGCTCCGCAGCGAGATACAAAACATGACCCGAAAAATAAAACAGATGTAGAACCAAAAAATGAAAACGAAAATAACAAAGGAAATTCAAAATGATCTCTATAATGAAATTAAAAGAAAATAAAATTCGTAAAAACTTATTTATGTTTTTTATAGTTTCGATGTTTGCTGTATTGTCTTCGCTTCAGTGTGAACAAAATGACAAAGTTTCGCCCGATGTTGGTTATTACACATGCGCCATGCATCCTCAAGTTCTTGAACAAGAACCCGGAAATTGCCCAATTTGTGGAATGGAGTTAACATATCGCAACGTCAATGCTGAACACGAAGGACATGCACACAGCGATGAAAAATCTGTTGAAGGCGAACAAGACGAACATGGCGAACACAATAGCAAACAAAATGACATGGATAAAATGGAAAACGAGCGAAAGAATTTTAAATTCTACGTTGCTGGGAATTTACTGGCGAATGCAAACATGCAAACAGCCTCCGTGGTACAAAAAAAAATTGTAAAACAATCTGCGTACAGCGCTCACATTGATTTTAATGAAGACCCGAATAAACTGGTAATTATCAGCACAAAATATGACGGTTGGGTCGAAAAACTTTTCGTATCGAAAGAGGGGCAATGGATTAAAAAAGGACAGACTTTAGTCGGTGTTTACAGCCCACAGATATTGGCGGCGAAAGAAGAGTATCTTACAACTTACAGCAGCATGAAAGCAATATATGCATCGCGGGAGAATCCTGAAGAGGCGTTATCCGCAGACCCAACATTGAATGCGGCTCGTAGAAAGCTTCGTTACCTGGATGTTTCGGCCGGTCAGATAAAAAAAATAGAAACCACGGGTGAAGCAGGGCGTCTTACCTATTATCACTCTCCGATTGGCGGGTTAATAGTAAAAAAAGAGATTCTGCAAGGGGCCTATATAAAACCCGGACAGGAAATTTTTAGAATAGCGAACCTGGGGTCCGTCTGGGCTTTTATACATATTTTTGATAAAGACCTTCGTTTTGTAAAGAAAGGACAAAAAGTGCGTTTACGAACTCTGGCTTACCCCGATCTGGAATTTACAGGCAAAATTGATCTTATTTATCCCTTCCTGGATAAAAATACAAAAGATATAAAAGTAAGAATTGTAATATCAAACCCCGGTTATCGTTTAAAACCGGGAATGTTTGCTGAAGTGGAAGTATTAACGAAATTTCCGAAAGAAAAACTTACCATACCCGATTCAGCCGTAATTTATTCGGGTTCAGACAGCTATGTATTTGTTTCTTTAGGGGAAGGCCGTTTTGAGTTACGAAAAATTAAAGTTAGTTTTATTTCGGGGAACGAAGCGATTCTTACTTCCGGGTTAAAAAAAGACGAACTTGTTGTTGTGAACGGTCAATTTCTGCTCGATTCTGAGGCATCGTTAAAAGAAGCCATTTCGAAAGGGCAAGTCGGCGGGCATCAGCATTAACAGAAATTCCGAAGGGATGTAAATATGAAACGAATTATACATGCAGTAATTGAAAATCGGCTTCTAGTAATTATTTTTGCCGTAGTGCTTCTTGTTTTGAGTCTTTGGTCGCTTACCAGAATGAGGTTGGACGCCATACCTGATCTGTCAGATACACAGGTCATTATTCAGGCAAAGTATATGGGACAACCGCCCCAGGTTGTGGAAGACCAGGTGACGTATCCGCTTACAACGCGAATGCTATCGGTACCGCAGGCTAAAACAGTAAGAGGTTATTCCTTTTTTGGTTTTTCACTTGTATATATACTTTTTGAAGATGGAACCGATTTGTATTGGGCGCGAAGCAGGGTACTCGAATATTTAAATTCAATGCAGGGTAAATTGCCGCAAAATGTTACATTAGAGCTTGGTCCCGATGCAACTTCCATTGGGTGGATTTATGAATACGCAATTCGTGATAATTCTGGCAAACATACTCTGGCCGACATTCGCGATGTTCAAGACTTTATTTTACGATATGAATTAACATCTTTAGACGGCGTCTCCGAGGTAGCCTCGCTGGGTGGGTTCGAAAGGCAGTTTCAAGTCGAAGTGAACCCTGATCTTTTATACCAGTATGAGATAACAACTTCGCAGATAGAGACTGCGTTGAAAAAAAGTAATATGGAGATGGGGGCCAGACTTTTTGAACATGCCGAAACCGAATATATGGTTTTAATAAAAGGGTATATTGAAACGGTTGAAGAGATGAAAAAAATACCCATCAGGGTATCCAATGAAGGAAGTGTACTTCGTCTGGGGGATATCGCCCAGGTGAAAGAGGGGCCACAAATACGGCGCGGTATTGCAGACCTGGATGGAAAAGGCGAAGTGGTAGGCGGTATTGTCGTCATGCGCCAGGGCGAAGATGTGTTGAAAACCATCAGCGGAGTTAAAACGAAATTAGCCGAGTTACAAAAGTCACTTCCGGAAGGAATGGAAATTGTAACTACCTATGACAGATCGGTTTTAATAAACAAAGCAGTAGAAAATCTGGCATGGAAGTTGATCGAAGAACTGCTCGTGGTTTCTATCATTACTTTTATTTTTCTGCTTCATGTTCGTTCTGCTTTGGTCGCGTTGATTGTATTGCCATTAGGGGTATTGGGTGCTTTTTTACTAATGAATATCTTTGGATACCCTGCTAACATAATGTCGATGGGAGGTATTGCCATAGCCATTGGCGTGATGGTCGATGCCAGCGTAGTTATGGTGGAAAATGTTCATAAACATATTGAACAGATGCGCGAACATAAACCTGATCTTGTTTCAGAAGACTATTGGCAAGCTTCCAAAGAGGCGGTAACAGAAGTTGCGGGCGGACTTTTCTGGTCCATGGTTATTATTGTTGTCAGTTTTTTTCCGGTTTTTGCGTTACCGGAACAATCCGGCAGACTTTTTATTCCACTGGCGTTAACAAAAACTTTTGCCATGAGTATGGCGGCCTTGCTCGCGGTTGTACTGATGCCGGTGCTGGTCGGTTATTTTATTCGAGGCAAAATTCCCTCAGAAAAAACCCACCCCATCAGCAGGTTTTTAATCGGTATTTATAAACCGGTTATACATTGGGCTTTAGACCATAAACTTCAGTTGGTAAATATTTCCATCGTTGTATTCATTTTTAGTTTAATTCCCATCTTTGGAATACCCAACCCTTTTGCGAAAGATTCGAAAGCAGGTCCTTTTGTAAAACCGATTGGTTCTGAATTTATGCCCCCGCTGGAAGAAGGCGATTTACTTTATATGCCTACCACCCTTCCTGGCTTATCCGTTTCAAAGGCACGGGAAATATTAATAAAAACCGATGCGCTAATAAAAGAGATACCAGAGGTGAAACAAGTATTCGGAAAAATTGGCCGAGCAGATACAGCCACAGACCCGGCTCCACTAACCATGATCGAAACGACGGTTTTATTAAAAGATAAAAGTGAGTGGCGAGATGGTATGACTATCCACTCTATTAAACAAGAGCTTGAGAAACATGTTGTATTGCCTGGGTTGGTAAACCAATGGACTATGCCGATTAAAACTCGTATAGATATGCTCTCTACAGGAATTAAAAGCCCAATCGGTGTAAAAATAATGGGCAATGATATAGCGACTTTACAGAGATTAGCAACCCAGCTAGAGGGGCCGCTCAAAAAAATCGATGGGGTGAAATCTGTTTTTGGTGAAAGAACACGCGGTGGAAATTACATTATTTATGAAATAAACCGGGACAGGGCCGGCTATTATGGTCTGAATGTGGGCGATGTTCACGATGTAATGTCGACTGCGCTCGGAGGAAAAAAAGTAACGGAGATTATTAAAGGGCCTTACCGGTGGAGCGCTAATATTCGTTATATGCGATCTTATCGTGATTCTCTCGAAAAATTGAAAGAAATTTATATTCCACTTCCAAATGGAAAAGGGCAAATTCCGGTTTCTCTTATAGCGAAACTTAAAATAGAAAAAGGGCCGCCCATGATTAAAACTGAAAATTCCAGAAAAACGTCATGGCTTTATATCGATACGAAAGAGAGCGATATTGGCTCTATGGTTGATAAGGTTCGTGAAACAATAGATTCGATGATTATAAACCAGGAAATCTATTGGCCGCCGGGTTATAGCTACAAAATTAGCGGTCAGTATGAACAAATGAAAATCGCTTCAGATCGAATGAGGGTTTTAATTCCACTGGTTATTGTAATTATCTTTGTAATCTTGTTTATCCACTTTAAAGATATTTCAAATCCACTCATTGTTATGGGCACCGCGCTTCTGTTTGCCCCTTTAGGCGGTCTATGGTTGATGTTTGTAAGCGGTTATGAGCGTTCCGTGGCTTCTGATGTTGGTTTTATCGCCTTAATTGGACTGGCCGCAGAAACAGGTGTTTTATTGCTTGTCTATCTGGAAAGCGCTCTGTCAAAACGAATAGATATTATGCAAAGCCCTGGAAACGAAATCGGAAAATTTGCAGCATTACGAGAAGCTGTAATCGAAGGTTCTGTTTTACGGGTCCGCCCCATAATGATGACAGTTATAACCACCATGGTGGGCCTCTTTCCTCTTTTTTGGGGGGATGAACCCGGCAACACAGCAATGAGAAGGATAGCAGCGCCAATGGTTGGCGGTTTACTGACATCAACTCTGGTGACTCTAGTGTTAATTCCGGTAATTTACGAATGGTTTCATAAAAGGAAGATATTAAAATCGAAAGTATAAAGAATTTTAAGGAAACAAATTTTAAGGAAGGTAAAAAATGAAAAAAACAATAATTATGATGTTCAGTATAGTATTGTTGCTCAATGCCTGTGGCGAAAAAGAGGCATCAGGAAAGCATGCAAAACATGGTGAAAAAAAAGTAGAGGGCTGTGAAATAACACATCTAATTGCAGAGTTTAATGCAAAAGAGCAACCTGCCACACTAACGGTTATGGGAAATGTAATGGTACATACCAAAGCAGCGACCGTTGAATTTAAAGAAGCCGTTGCTCAGGGTACAAACGACACTATTTTATTGATGTCGCTGAAAATAGTAGAAGCTGATGAACCGATGGAGCATGATAAAAAACATATTCATTATGTAAAAACCGACGGCGAATTGAAAAAATATAAAAAAGTACAGATTCAAGGGTATGATCATTGTATTGTTGACGTAAAAGACGTAGATTGATTCGAAAATCTGTACAAGGTTGAATTAGTAGGTTGAAATGTTATTTCGGATTAGCACTCCGAAATAACAAAATATTTTATAGTTTTTTCCAGATTTCTCGCTTTGCGATTGTTTCTATTCCAGGCCCTCAAGCCTTCACATTCTTACAAAAAATAAAAAAAACTTGCCATTCAGAGTAACACTTATATTTGATTGTGACCAATGGAGGAACAGATGAAATTTGGGACTAAATATATAATGATTATAATGATCGGTCTGACTGGTTTATTTTTTATGTGCGGCGGTAATTCAGCTAAAGAATGGACAGATAAAATTGTCAGAGCCGATTGTGAAAAGACGGTGAGCTGTATGCACGAAAGCTTAAAAAGTGAAACTGGAGCATCGGTGCAACAAGCTGAACTTTTAAAACAAAGTATAGAAGAGTGTGTAACAGAAACTATAAAAGTAATGGGAATACAGGAAGAACGAACCTTAACCAGCGAAGAGATCGGTTTTGCAGAGAGTTGTCTCGATGAAATTGAGCAGGTAAATTGCAACAAAAGGGATGTTGCCCCACATAGTGCTTGCAACAGCTTAGGCAAGGCTTTAGAAAATAAGTAATTATAATTTAAGATGTTAAATAGCATCTTTTATAAAAGGTGCTACTTCTTTATTCAGTCTCGAAATCGGTTTTTATTTTAAACAGTTCCTCTAGATGTTTCATTTCTACAGATAAAATCCAAAAAATCAACCCTTTTTCTCATACTTAGGGCTGAAAAATGAATTATTGCTAATTTATTAGTTGTTAAGATACCTAATCCCTTGTCTAATAGTCATAGTCGCACCAATAAGCATGGACAACGACTTCTAACCCTGTGATTACGCATGCAAATACAGGGCTGAAAAACACAAAAGAAAACACAAAAGAAAAAACAAACTGGATTTTAGTCGTCGCTACGGTGGCGACTGGAATCAATTTATATCTTCCTTATAGTCACTTTTAATACTTTGAACATTCGTTCGGTAAATATAGTAATTTTTTTCTGGCGGACGACGTCTTGTGTATTTCAGGGACGTAAAGGTCTAAAATTCACTTGTACGTAGTTCGGAATGCCACCGAATTACACCCGGGTAGTTTTGTTTTAAGAAATAGTGGACAAATACCTTGATGTGAAGTATCTTGATATCAAGGTATTTAGGTGATAACAGGAATGAAAGTCTGGCTTTCTTTATGGAAGAGTTCAAAAGCAGTTGAAAGGTTTGCACGTAAAGATATTGAAGATTCGGGGGTTTGCCTCTCCGATTTTGCTGTATTGGAACTATTAATGCATAAACATCGGATGCCTGTAAATACCATTGGAAAAAAAGTTTTTTTAACCAGTGGTTCTATTACATCGGCTATTGACAGATTGGAGCAAAAAGGGTTTGTTGAAAGAATTTTAAATTCTGAAGATCGACGAATTAAAGAGGTTTGTTTGACCCAAACGGGGAAAACCTTTATTGAACCAGTTTTTGAAAAACATGCAACATCTATGAATAAAGCAATGAAACATTTATCGAAAGATGAAAAGAAGATATTGGTAGAGTTATTGAGAAAAGTAAGAATAAAGGTAGAAACAGACAGCAGTGAAAATGCAGAGTAAGCAAGACGAAAATTTCAGGAGATAACAAATGGAAAAAAGTATAAAAAAAGTTACCGGGAGCTTCGAAGCTCAACAAACATCAGACGGGGCAGGGGTTAAACTGCTCAGAGCAATTGGAACAGACAGTGTGAATTATGTCGATCCGTTTTTATTGTTAGACGAGTTTGCATCTGATAACCCGGGTGATTATATTGCAGGGTTTCCAGCCCACCCGCATAGGGGTTTTGAGACGGTAACGTACATGATCGAAGGAAAAATGAAGCATGAAGACTCCACCGGAGAAACAGGCATATTATCAAGCGGATCGGTCCAATGGATGAGCGCCGGAAAAGGTGTCGTCCATTCTGAAATGCCAATGCAGGAAGAAGGCGCTATGCGGGGGTTTCAGCTTTGGGTTAATTTACCCGCTACTCATAAAATGATGGAACCTAGATATCAAAATATAGATGCTGATAAAATACCGCAAATTACACTCGAAGGTGGCGGTTATATTAAAGCCATAGCGGGCAAAGTAGAAGATATACAAGGTCCGGTAAATGGTATTATTACAGACCCTACCTATCTTGATGTCTACCTGGCACCCTATCAAGAATATACACACACGGTAGAAGAAACCCACTCGGTGTTTGCCTACCCATTTGAAGGAGCAGTCGATTTCGGGTCTGGTCCGGTGCAAAGAGGACACGTGGTAACCTTTGCAGAAGGTGATACCATACGGACCCTTGCAGGTGAAGGCGGGGGACGCTATCTCTTTTTAACCGCAAAACCCATTTCAGAACCGATATTTCGCGGAGGGCCTTTTGTAATGAATACTCGTGAGCAGATTATTCAGGCATTTTCCGATTACGAGACAGGTAAATTTACTTGAGAAATTGGCAAGACAATGTGAAGACACTTTTTACTAAGGTTTGTTAAAGAGGTAACATGTATTCTTTAACCAGTCCATTAGTGCATCCATTTTATATCCATTTTCCAATCGCAATATCGTTTATATTGCCGTTTCTAATTGGATTTTTGTTTTATTATGAAAGAACAAATGAACGCAAGGGTATCGACAATCCGTCCTCCGGTTTGTGGAGCCTTATTTTTATTTGTATCTTCATTAGTACCATATTCACAATCCTGGCGCTTGCCAGTGGCTCTGCCGCTGTTGATTATTTTCAAAGCAAGCTTGCCGAACAAAGTACAGAAATGAAAGCCATACAAGCACATGAAGAGATCGCTGAGCTTTTCGGTATGGTATCTTACGTGCTTTGCGGACTGTCTATTTTTGTTTTCATCTACAAAGGGAAACGAAGAAAACAATTGCTCTACGCAATTTTTGGGTTAGCGTTAGGTCAGTTTGCTATGGCTTTATACGCAGGCAAAACAGGCGGAGCTATTATTTACACCACCGGAGCCGCTGAATATTTAATGAACGCTTTTTGAATTTTATAGGGTCCTACTTGGCATTGACTTGAGCATTTTTCAGTAAGTCTCTTTCTAGACCCCAGATCGATTTAGTATCGAGTTTAGGATATCTTTTTACCAATGCCGCTATCACTTGATAGTCTCTTGATGCTCCTAAAATCGTATTTCTAAACCTCTGGTAGTCACGGTTGCTTTTAAAACCCAAATCGGCGCCTGCCGACTTTAAGAATCTGAATTGAAGTCGTATTGTAGATACCAACTTCTCGGGTGAATCAATCATGGAGCCTCCTCTTTCTAATAATTATATTATGCAAAATACATAATATAATTAAATTATGTGAAATGTATATAGTGTCAAGTTAAATTTGAAAATTACATGAATTTGTGCGATAATGCCAGGACATATAGATATTATGTAAAATGTATACTAAAAAGTAGGTTGATAACTTATTCATTTACGAACCATTGTTTAATCATGACGCGATAAAACAATCAGATAATGTTCGCTACGTGAATAGAAGGGTAATTTTGCTACAGTAACTGAATACATTTTGAAGTTTCTTAATGTACATAAAAGAATATAAAATATTTAATTATGCAAAAAGAAGAAATGTATGTTTATTGTATAAATATGAAATTAGACCAGTGTATAATCTCGCGTTTAGCAGAGATAATTGAAGATAGTGGGATGAATAAGCAGCAGTTTGCCAGGGCCATCGGACTAACTCCGTCGTCTCTTTCTGAGATATTTAGCGGCAGAATAAAGAATTTATCTACTTCTTTATTGCGGGTGTTAGAGTTAAAAAGGGGCGTGAACCCGGAATGGTTGAGAACGGGCAAAGGAGCGCAGTATATCATGTCGAATCAGGTGGTATGTCCATATGAATATGAGCTGGTATTGTACCATCGTAAACTGGGGTTTGAGTGCAAGAAGGGTCTTGCCGCACTTTGTCAGGCGCTCTTAATAAAACAGGAGGAAGACTCTTCAAGATAGAAAATTACCTTTTTTTTAATTGAATCACTTCTGCGTATTCGATTTGTCATCGTTGGTGTCCTGATTAACCAAAATCTTTAAAATAAAATAGATATAATAAAACCTTTACAATAATAAGTCTGATTCAATATATACCACCAGAAACAAATATAATAGATTAAATAAAATATCGGACAGGAAGCTATTTACAGGAATGATTTCCGTAAAAACAAAAAGATTACAAAAAGTCTACTTTTACTTTAAAAACCAGGGTGAGAACCAGGCTTCTTTCGCTGTTAGACTTGGCCTTACACAGGCTCATTTTAGCAGATTATTAAGAGGTTTGTCTCCTTTTTTACCACAGCATGGTCTATTGCTTGAGTACGTCTACGGCGTAAATATAGAATGGATTGAAAAAGGCCGTGGTCAAATGCTCCATGAATTGTCATTGGAAAAACCTGATCGAAAATTGAGACTTATAGTCGGTAACTACCAGGCAATGGATGAAACAGGAAAAGAGAGTTTATTGTCGTATTCTTATGAACTGAATAAAATGTTCAAAAAAGAGCCAGCTAAAGTCGCAGATAAAAGTAGAAAATATAAAAAAATCAAATAGACCTGCTGCTTATTTTACTTTACTCGAATTTTTATATTTACAAATGGAATTAAATGATTTTTATTGTTCAAAAAATATAAAAATTTAATATATCCAACAAATAAAAAAGAGAAAGTGGCTAGAGATATGACAGAGATACAAGTAAAAAGAATAAAAAAAGTTTACCAACATTTTAAAGAAAACGGAGAAACACAAGATACGTTTGCTTCGAGATTAGGTTTGACGCAGGCACATTTCAGTAGAGTGCTACGTGGGCTTTCACCTATATTGCCTCAGCATACTTTGTTATTGGAGCATGTTTACAACATTAACAAAGATTGGCTCGATAAAGGCAAAGGTGATATGTTTCATGACGTAACACTGGATAAACCCGACAGAAAACTTAAAGCTATCGCCAGGAACTATTCATCCTTAGATGAATATAAAAGAGAAGAGTTATTAGACTACTCTAAGGCCTTGTTGAAAAACAAAAAGCCGGTTCTTGGTAAAGTTGCCGATAAAAGTAAAACTTACGGCAAAAAGAAAGCCTAAAGTAAGACTATAGCAAGCGGAATCGTTAGATCGGTATCAACAATACCGATCTTTTCCAGAATAGTATATAAGAATGGAGCTGGTTTAATAAATTCGACTACCTGAAGTGTGGCAACCCGATTTATTACACCCACCCTTGCTAATATTGGCTGACATAGCATTTCCGTTTGATACGGATGCCTGAACGGAGAAGTTGACGTCGCGGTCTGTATAAAAATTCCCGCTTTTGTCGACATCCAAGGTGAAAAGAGTTTTGCTGTTCTTTTTAATTTTGACAGTAAGACCCTGGCCGCCGGCTTTCGTGCCTGAACTTGCTGTTGTATAGACAGTTCCGGCCAATGTAAGTAGTTTGCTACCGCTGCTATGGCAAGAACGACAGTTTTCTCCTGCATTGTGACTACTACTATTGGCGCTTGATTCCAGTGGATCATTATTGCAATTCGATGAACACATCGTGACAATTAAGATTCCAACGATGAACCTGAATTGAAGTAAAATATGTTTTATGGTCATTTGGGTCTCCATCTTTTTAGTGTTTGTTTGACTCAAATATAAAATCCAATAAAAAAATCAAGGAAAATATGAAGAATTTCATGTTTTGTTGTCTATGTCCACCTTCTTTTTAAGCCTGAAGGTTTCGTTTGTTTAAAAAAGTCATTATATTATAGATTGTTTCTAGAACAGGAGTCTGAAGCCCGTTTTTCTTCGCAATACGCAAAGGCTCACCAAGAATGGTTTCGGTTTCCATTTCGTTTTTATTGTCATAGTCAATGAGCATGGATGTTTTATACGGTTTCATTTTTCGTGTATTTTTGATCATTTTCTCTGCAAAATCTGGCGAAATGATTACGTTTTCTAAACGGGCAATTTTCAGGGTCTCTTTAACAAGCTCTTGAATGGAAGCAAAAGCATGGCTGTCCTTGATTATACTGTTGGTGTCGACTCCGCCAAGGGCCACAGAAAGAGAATTAAAAGGAATATTCCATAATAGTTTTTCCCAACGTAGATAACGATAATCGGGTTTTATTTTACAGGGAATTCCCGACGATTCGATCATCGAGACGACCATCTCGGCAAGGGGGCGTGATGATTCCTGAACGGGGGAAATTGTGACAGGGCCATAGTCAATATGGTTAACCTGTCCCGGGGCAGTTCGACTAATGCAGGTAAAAGCGGACGCCGCTAGAATCGCTTGCGAAGGAAATAACTTTTGTAATTTTTCTTCATTATTTATGCCGTTTTGCAGTACCAAAATAACGCTCTTTTTTTTTATTACGGGCGAAAGCAGACTTTTATAGTCAATTTGCGGCAATGCTTTACAAGATATAATGACCAGATCAGCAGTATCCATCTGGGTGGGGGATGTAAAAGCATTTACTTTAAGTTTAAAATCTCCCCATATACTTTTTACATCGAGAGGCGCATCATGCAAAGTTGGAGCTCCGGTTCGGGTTTGGTACTCAACAGAAAATCCATTTTGCTGAAGTTTAGCCCCATAAAACAGACCCACGGCTCCCGCCCCCATAACCGCTATTTTCTGAACAGGGACTACGCTCTCAAATTTATCCATATTATATTCTTTGCCTCTAACCTTGTAAAAGTAGGCCAATCTGAACAATATTTACACCACAGAAAGGATTAAATAATTATTGCTCTTGATGCGATGTCAAATAGTTTAGAAACGACAATAGATGTTTCGTATTACTATCAATCTGGTTATTGCTGTGTTGTGTTTTAGTGCTTTCTTAACGTTTTTATTACCCTGGCATGAGAACAGAGAAATGGCTCGTTTATATTTGCAAGAAGGGCAGACGACTTCAGCAGTAATTATAGATAAAACAACTGTAAAAAAACAGGGATGGTTGCCCGAAGCGAGTCAAAACAGCTTGAATTTGCAGTTTTCCGATTTTAATTTTCTTATTCGTTTTAAACTCGATAAAAAAGTATATGTATATCCAATTACAGAGTATGTAACGCAAGAGCAATATAGTTCTCTAAAACCCAATGATTTAGTAGAAATTATTTACCTTCCCGAAACCTTATCTGTGAATGATGGAAAAATACTTTTTACGGATCATGTTTTCTTCGTAGACTCTATAAAGCAAATACCAACAGAAAATTGGTCGGGCTATTGGAGAATTTACCCTGCCTGGTCTTTTGCCGGGTTATGCGTAATTTTTATAATAGCGGCTTTTATACCTGTAAGAAAACGAAAAGAGAAAAGTACAGAAATTCTTGTGGAAACTTGAGAATGGAAACCTGAAAATTTTTCGGTAGTTTTTCTACTTACTCTACATTTGGTTCTGGAAAGTTTGGAATCTGGTCATCAGGTATAGGTTCACCGGCAGGCGGTCCTACATCAGCGCCATCATAAGAGTCAATTTCTAACTCATTAGCAATGGCATAAAGCTCGTTATTTCGAGCATCAAGAGAATCAGGCGTATGGGCTTCTTCTTTTATCATTTGAAGCCAGTAAAAATCGGGTTCTTTATTTTCTTCCTTACTCGAGGGGTGTATTCCGATAAACTTGTACCCCAGACTTTCGAGTCTCTCTTTTACTTTTACCAAAGGTTTTTCTTCTTTGTTCGAGAAAAAAAATCCCCACAACATCGGTCCTGTCATGTTCCAACCTGTTTGATTGCTCATGTTGTCAAACATTTCAATGAGGTCATTTAGGAAGATTCTCTTTTCAGCACCCATACGCTATATAAAAACACTAGATCACTTTGTCTAGCCAATAATCGTGTATATTTTCACACGATTTACTCATAACTGCTTTTTACTTGTCGGGCAGCCTCTTTATAAAGAATTTGTAATGTATATCTATAAAAAACGGAGACCAAGTGAGTATTATAGCTGAACGTTTAATATTAGTCGACGAAAAAGATCGTCCCATAGGCAATGAGTCAAAAGAAAAGTGCCACCAGGGTGAAGGATTATTACACCGCGCTTTTTCAGTTTTTATACTGAACTCAAAAAATGAACTTTTATTGCAGCAAAGAAGTCAATTCAAACCACTTTGGCCCTTAAGCTGGAGCAATACCTGCTGTAGTCATCCCAGACTTGATGAAAGTACGCAAAGCGCAGCTACAAGGCGTCTTACAGAGGAGGTCGGAATGCACGCCTCTTTACGCTATCTCTATAAATTTACCTACGCGGCAAAATATGACGACCAGGGAAGCGAGAGAGAAGTTTGCCATGTATTTATAGGTCACAGTGACGATTCACCTGTAATCAACTTTGACGAGATCGCAGATTACCGGTGGGTTCAAATTGAACAGTTACAAAAAGAGGTGGAACAAAACCCTGAAAACTTTACCCCTTGGTTTAGAATGGAATTAAAAGAAATTATTACAAATTTCCCTCAAACGCTGCAGTCCGCGTAAATAGAATAACTTTATTGTAACTACATTAAACATTTTGAATGTGACAAGTCTATGATGGATTTTTTATATAATATTGTGGTTATTGTTCATGTTGTATTCGGAGCGGTACTTTTTATGTTTTCCGGTATAATGCAATTGGTCGTTGGTCCTGCAATGAGCCATTTTCAAATGAGCCCTGAAAAAAAATCGGCCCAGCAGGTTCTTCAAAAAAGAGCGCAGCGCTCCATGCATGTTGCCATTGTTGTCATGAGCCTGACCGCGCTCTATCTTTTACACAGTCGCTGGGGTATGATTCAAAGTTCTAACCTGCTGATTGTAAAAGTCATTTTTGGAGCCTTCGCCCTGATTATGGCTAATATCCTCCATTTCGGAGTTCGCTTCAAACGAATGAAACTGCAAAAAAGCGAAAACCCCGAAGACAAGCTTAAACTGGACCGACTCAAAAAAAAGATCTGGGCCATTGAAAAAATAATACTTTATAGCGCCGCCACGGCCTTTATCCTTGGCGTAGTATTTAATCACCTTCATTAATGCACAAAAAAAACCTTCGGTTTCCGTTTATTGCATAAAAAAATCCTGCGGTTTTTTTATGTCGCTTCGTTCGATTATTGTTTAAAGTTTATCACGGCTAAAAAAGCGTGGTTTTTTAGCCGCTCGCGTCATGGTATTTTAGTTGCTTCGTTCGATCAATGATCGGTCTTCTTAATCCTGTCTAATTCTCTTTTCCTGTAATTTCTGCCTTCCTTATAGTCAACTCTTGCTTTTTTTCTAAAATAATTCAAATTTGCCTACGCATATGCCGTTATATAATCTATATGCGTAAAAGTACTATACAAAATACAAGCAAACATGCAGTAGGTAGTGGCGGTTTTTATGAAGATTCGTTATAGAAGTTTTGAGATGCCTGAAATTTTCAGTGAGCAAAAAGTTCAATGCGCTCAAGATGATATTTCTGATATTCATGCGTCGGGTAAGAGTGTTATGTTGAGCGGTTCTTCGGAGGTATTTTACCTTTCTCACCAGTGGCAGGCAGATCTTGTTCTTCGAGGTCACAGTGTTCATGTCATTGATTGTGCTATTCGATTTAATCCGTTTTTACTTACCGAAGAGGCTTTTCGAAACTCGGTTTCACCGGAGTACCTGCTCTCAAAGGTAGGTATTCGCAGAGCCTTCACCCCTTACCAGATTCTAGATTCGGCCCGCGAAGCTCTCAGTAAAGAGGCTCTTGCTAAAGAAGACCATGCTAAAGGTAAAGCCGACCCAGGTTTTCACAATTCTGTATATTTCTTTCTAGCTCCCTGCAAGCAATTTTTCGATGGGGATGTAGCATCCGATGAAGGGGCTTTTTTGCTTGAAAAACTTGTCCATACTTTTCGCTCGTTTGCCAAAGCTCAAATACCCCTTGTGCTCATTGAAAAAGATCGTTACCGAAGCCCGCTTTTTTCTTCGGTGTATGCAAAACTTGAGGCTCTTTCTGACACGGCGTGGCGTCTTCAAAAAGAAGAAGGTATTCAAGGTCAAAAAGGACGAAAAAACAAAGAGTCTCGCTACCAGCTCTTGAGGTCCCATACTGGTTAAGTTGCCTAAAGTTTCTCTTTATATTGCGTGGCGATTTGTTCGAACTCTTTTTCCACTTGTGTAAAGACTTCCACAAGCAGAGGGTCGAAACTTTTACCGCTTTCTGAGATAATCATTTCCACCGATGCTTTGTGTCCAATGGGGTCTTTATAAATTCTCATGGTTGTCAATGCGTCATAGACATCGGCTATAGCCATTATACGTCCTGGAATAGGAATTTCGTCCCCTTTGAGTCCTTCGGGATACCCCGTACCATCCCATCTTTCATGATGGTACAGCACCATATCTTCAGCGGTTTCGAGGAATTTACTTAAACCCACAATCTCTCTGGCGTCACGTAAAGCTTTGGCCCCGATTGTGGTGTGGGTTTTTATAATATCGTGTTCCTTTTCGAACAGTGTTCCTGGTTTATTTAAGATGGAATCTGGAATACCTACTTTACCGATATCGTGTAAAGGGGCGCTTTTAATAATAAATTCACCGGTTTGCTCATTGAGTATATCAGGATATATTTTGAGTTTAAGACAGTTTGTGACCAATAACAGCACATAGGCCCGCGTTCTTTTAATGTGGTTGCCTGTCTCTTTGTCCCTGGCTTCAGCAAGTGACGCCAGGCTGATGATGGTTGCGTCTTGTACTTGTGAAATTTCTTTTGTTCTTTCTATGACTTTTTGCCCCAATAGAGCATTTTGATGTTCGAGCTCTTCTCTGGCTTGAATAAGTTCTAACCGGTATTTGTTGGTTTTCAAGTGAGATTTAATTCTTAAAAGAAGCTCTATGCGATTAATTGGCTTTGACAAATAATCATTTCCACCAGCTTCAAAGGCTTTTTCAATAACATCATTATCGTGGTGAGCGGTTAAAAAAAGGATCGGTGTATTTTCAGTTTTTTTGTTTTTTCTTAATCTTGTGCATACTTCATAGCCATCCATTTCGGGCATCATAATATCGAGCAATATTAAGTCATATTGGACTTGCCCGGCCAGCTCAATGGTTTTTGCCCCGTTTTGTGCAAAAGAGATACGGTATCCGGCCGCAGAAAGAATATTGCCTGCAAGCTGAATATTTTCAGTCACGTCATCGACTACAAGTATGTGATATTTTTTTTCTTCCATAAAATTAATTAACTCCTTATAAAGAATTTTTTATCTCGAGGAGTTTTTCAAGGTCAATCATAGTACGATCAATATCAAAAAGTCGTCCGGCTTCTTTTAGATCTTTTGCAATTAAATGAAAACTTTTTAGATGTACTTTTTCTGACAGTTTTTCAATCATTTCGGCAAGTTCAAGAATTTTATTCATATCATTCCCATTTATGGCTTCTTGTATTACAGGAATAACGAAATCAATGTACTCTTTTTTTAACAATTTGGCCTTTTCTACGGGTAATTTTTTGTATTCTTTTATTACAGAGTGAGCAAGATCTGAACCGACAGGTTTTTCTTTTGCCTTTATAGCAGGCTTTGAAACACTCAGGTATTTTGTTAAAATTGAAAAAAGTTTACTCAGCTCAACAGGTTTCGCCAGATAGTCATCAAAAATAGTGAGTTTCTTTTTTTCCTGCGCATTACTAAATACAAAAGCCGAAATGGCGATAATTTTTGTTTTAGAAAGAACTTCTTTTTTGCGAATTAATTCTGTCGCTTTGTATCCATCCATAACA
The DNA here is from genome assembly GCA_040326155.1 of Leptospirales bacterium. Classification (GTDB taxonomy): domain Bacteria; phylum Spirochaetota; class Leptospiria; order Turneriellales; family JAOUFE01; genus JBEQLE01. Next base: position 38,535 of record JBEQLE010000015.1, read on the forward strand.
GGCATTCTTAAATCCATTAAAACAATGTCGGGAGTAAATTTATCTGCCACCGCAACTGCCTCTTTACCGTTTAGAGCTTCTTGAACTTCCAACCCGCAGTTTGAAAGTTGTTCGACAATAAGCTTTCGGTTGTCTTGCGCATCATCGACCACCAGAACTTTACCTTCTTTAAACATAATCTTTTCAGGAGCGCTCTTGGATGCGCTAAATTTTGGTGTAGACGCTATTTCCACCTGGGGAAGAATAATTTGAAACAGTGTTCCCTCGTTTTCAATACTTTTCAGTGAAATCTTTCCACCCATTAGTGAAACGAGTCTTTTCGTAATGGATAAGCCCAAACCGGTCCCTTCATATTTTCGGGAGTCCCCTTGTTGAAAGGAGTTAAAAATTAAATTTTGTTTATCAACAGGAATTCCGCACCCCGTATCTTCGACCCCAATAGTCAGAGAAATTTTATTTTTATGTTTAGGGCTAGGTTTGGCGTCAACAATAATTCTAATATGTCCGGAACTTGTGAACTTTACCGAATTCCCAAGAAGGTTGAAAAAAATCTGTCTCAATCGAATTTCATCCAGCATTAAAAGCTCGGGAACCGAAGGTGACACTTCCAGTATCCATTCTACTTTCTTCGCTAGAACCTGAATGTGGAAAATTTGTTGCAGGTCATTTAGCAGTGTTTTGAGTTTTACCGGTCCATTTTGCAGCTCCAGCATGCCCGATTCAATTTTAGAAAGATCAAGAATATCGTTTATAATTAATAACAGACTTTTACCCGCCGATTGAACCGTTTCAATATACGTTTTTTGTTTGGTATCTTTCAGCTGAGGCCGCAACAAATCAGAAAAACCGATAATGGCATTTAAAGGAGTCCTTATTTCGTGGCTCATGTTGGCTAGAAACTCCGATTTTGCCTGGCTTGCTTTTTCAGCCTCTTCTTTGGCATCTTTTAATTGTTTCTCAAAATTTTTCTGATCGGTAATATCGTGAACAATTGCAGAAATTTGATAGGGGTCCCCATCTGCTTCAGTTTTGACTTCTCCTTTTGCATGCACCGTACGTGTAGAACCTGATGTTTGCTGTATAATATTATACTCACAATTGAATTTTTTTTCAATTCGCATTGACTCGGTAATTTCATCCCAGACTCTTTTTTTATCTTTGGGTTCAATAACACCAAGTATATTTTCAATGGAGGGTTTTTCTATGGAGGTATCAATACCATAAATATTATATAAAATATCTGACCAATGTATTTTGCCTGAACCTAAGTCCCAGGACCATGAACCAAGGTAGGCCATACGCTGGGCTTCCATAAGTTGCGACTTATTATCAATAATTTTTATCTGGGCGTCGTCACGTTCAATCATTGTCTCTAGAACCATCACTCGAAACATTAGATCGTCTACGAGTTCTTGCAGTAAGTTTAACTCCCGGGTAGAAAAGTTTTTTACCTTGCCCGTATATAAGCTGATGGCTCCAATTGTTTTATTTCCTTTTTTCAGCGGTATGGAGGCTATGGATTTCAGGCCTAAATTAAGGGCGTCCTTTTTCCAGACCGAAAAACGGGGGTCGGTTTCCGTATTATTAATGACTTGCGCTTTTCCGGAAATAATGGCCTGTCCCACCGGACCTTTACCAAATTTGTCGTCATTCCAACTGACTTTAATGGAATGCAGGTAAGTATGGGCTTCTCCGGCATATGCAACCACACTAATGGGTTTATCTGGCAACTCTTCGGCAATACCAACCCATGCCAGTTTATACCCTGTCTCTTCCGTAAGAATTCGGCAGAGGTTGTCATAGATATCTCTTGGCGTATGAGCGTGCAGAAGATGTTTTCTTCCCCGATTAATCGCACCGAGAATAGAAATATACCTCAGATTAGCGGCAGCGTAATTACCCATAATGGCATGAAAAAAACTAATAAGAAGTGAAGTCAGAACAATTGTGATAATAGAGACCATTACATGGTAGTTTCGATGTTCGTTGATTGCATTATATAAATCATGTTTTAATTGCTGATGAGAAAGATCGATTGCAACCAGAGCATGGGTACCTTGTGTAAAAGTCGTTAAAGATTCAAATTGAAAAGTCGGTTTCACCAACATAGATTCAGTCTCTTTTAAATATAAGATTGTGGATCTAAGTACTTCATTCACTATTGAATATTTGTCGGCTTGTTCAGGAGCCAATTCAAAAAAAGATTGAATTACTTCGGTATACAGTCTAATTTCACGACGAAGTTCAATAAGTTGCTCTCCGATCAACTCTCTAGCCATATGGTCTGAACGTTTACGAAACCCGAGAGAGCTGACAATTCCTCGAACTCTAGCGGTTTGTTCCGAGATAGCCGGGTAGTGGGCACCGTAAAGTTTTGCAAGAAAGTATATATCGATATGAGATTCAAGTATTAAATTAGATCGATTGTAGACACTGTTTATAAGGTCAAGAACCGATTGAATTTGTACCGTATAAAGATTAAATTTTAGAACAGCTTTCGGAATTATTCGCTCAGGCTCTCGATAATTATCCAGTAAAGAAAGAATATTTTTTTCTATTTCTTGTACATTGTATAAGATTAAAAATTCGTCTCTTTTTTTGAGTTGTTCCAGGGTACGGGTAAATCTGTTTTTTACAATTTCTTTTTGGGTTTGCAATTCTTGAGTCAGGGACTCCTTATTCTTGTTATGAATAGTCGTCATCATCTCCAGGTCGCGCAATTTTCTGAGTGGAGTATTGATCTCATATAAAGAACGGATTGTTTCAATTCCGTACAGTTCCTGGTCGGTAAATTTAATCTCTTTATAATTTTCGTAAACGACAAATGCCGCAGAAACTACCAATACAAATGCAGATATAATTTCAGGTAGATGAGAAATCAGGGGTTTATTGAAATTCTCAATAAAATTTCGTTTTTTTGTTCCGTCTTTTTTAACTGTCGAGATTACCATTTATAGATATCATATAACAGGCAATCTCTTAATTGTAAAGTACTCTTTCTGGAAAAAATGGAAAACTTGTCTCTAAGCTTACTTGACTGGTGAAATTTTCGGCTTATTAATGTTTTCACGTTGTTTGTCGTATAAACGTCCTTTTAAAAATAAAAAGATTTTCGGTAATATCGAAGTTGATATTCCAAGTCGGTTATCGATAAGCTCGAACAGGTAATTTAGAATTTTAACAGGGGGAGTTAAAATCCAGGCGATTACCCACGATACCCAGCGTATCGGAGGCAGCCAGAATACAAATTTCATAAATTTGAATATTCCTGGTAGTACGAGGGTTTTTTCAAGCCATGTGTGTTTAATTGCTGTGTCGAGTACTGAGAAAAAGAAATAAAACGGGTCAAGAAACATGCCTTGGTGCCGGTAAAGTTTTAACAGCAAAAGCCAGATTCTTAACGGAGAGCGTTGACCGAATTTAATTTTGTACTTTATTCGTGCAAGTTCGGCTCCTCTTACTCTTTGCATACCGGGACGATCTTCACCTGTTTTTGGGTCGACTACCAGGTCGTACATTAAAGCGTCTTTTTTCATACGAAACCGATTTGTAACGAGAGTGTCAACATTCCATTTTCTGCCAAAATAGAGCATATCCATCATATCTTCTTCAGTTTCTCCTGGTGAGCCGAGAATAAAATTGCAGATTAAGAGTATGTTGGTTTTTTGCATCATCAGCATACTTTTTTCGATCGAGTCAGTTGTCTGGCCCTTCCCATAGAATTTCAGGGTCTCATTTTTCAGTGATTCTATACCGAAACTAAGCGCTAAAAAACCGGCTTTTTCCATCTTTTTTAAGGCTGGAACAGTGCTTTTTATAACGTGGTCTATTCGGCCTGTACCCATATAGAGTTTTTTGGTTTTGTTCGCAAGAAGCAGGTCAGACAGTTCACTTAGCATTTGCATGTCAGTTGTCATATCATCGTCTACCCATCCGACCAGGGGAGCGTCCACTGTTTGCAGTTCATTAAAGATGCTTTGGGCAGAGCGTCCCTGCCATTTGAGGTAGGTACCGTCAAAATCTTTTCCATATTCAAAACAAAATTTACATCTGTAATTACAACCAACCGCAGCTCGTAAAAGGTCAACTTTTATACCTGCAATATGATATTCATAGCGGGGGTTTCGAAGATTACGTTGGGGAAATATTTCTTCATCGAGAGGATAAATAATACGTCGATTTAAGTGAACTTTTTTACCGGTCCGATAAACAAGATTGTCTATTTTTTCGGGGAAGCCCTTCTTAAGAAGTTCAATCATAGGGAGTTCAGGGTTACCACGAATAACAATATCAACTTTGGGATATCGTAACATGGCTTCTTCATGGTCAGAAAAGCCCGTACCGCCGGCTGCTATCGGGGTATTCTCAGGAACCTGGGCAAGTATTTCGTCAATAACATGAATATTCCATTTCCCAAAAATAGAACAATCTTCAAAATAACCCTGAAAGCAAACCAGATCGGCCCGATCCAGTTCTTCTTGTATGTCGCCTTCATAGCGCATATCGAGCAGGGTTACAGATTTTCCGGCGTGGGCAATTCCAGCCTGCATGTATTCAGCGGCAATAGGCGGCAACGCCATATAAGGGTTTATGTATGTAAAAGGATATACGATTACGACGTGTTTAATTTCTTTTTTTGCTAATTTCTTATTGTAACTACTTTTTGAAGTAGACTTAATCTCTTTTTTTAGCGGGGCTTTTTTAGCAGCTTTTGCAACTGTCTTTAGCGGGGCTTTTTTGGTAGCTTTTGCAACTGTCTTTAGCGGGCCTTTCTTAGTCGTTTTTACTACAGTTTTTTTCGCTGTTGTTTTTACAGCTTTTTTCACTGGTTTAGTTATTAGTTTTTTTGATTTTTTAGTAAGAGCCATTTATTGTACCTGTATACAAAGTGACGAGGGGCAGAAACGTCGTGTAAAGGTTTTTTTCGCAATAATTATATCAATTCAGAGGGGGGAAAGTTGATTTTTCCATCTCTGGTAAACAGCTGCTCCCCCTGGCTGCAACCCGTTGGGTTTCCGCCACCCCCTTAGACTCCTATTTACAATCTTGACAATGTAATTCAGAAAATGGAAGATCCAGTTTATGATTAATACACCTACCGCGAAAACTGAGAATTTTTCATCTATTGCAGCTTTTATCTGGTCTGTGGCCGACACATTAAGGGGCGATTTTAAACAGTCCGAGTATGGAAGAGTTATTTTACCCTTTACGATTTTTCGAAGGTTGGAGTGTGTTTTAGAACTTACGTGCGAAGCCGTTGTAAGCGAATATACAAAACGTAAAGGCGACGATCGCAAATTTATAGGTAATAGCTCAAATTATGATTTTCGATATGGCCAAAGGAGATTTACCAAGACTACTCAAAAATATCTCCGATTTATTACAGGAATATGTTTGTACCAATGAGAAAAACTGACCCTTCAATAAATACTACTGGTGCCAGTCCTGCATATCGTGGTTACAGACTTCAATCTTTATATGTCCTGGACAGAGTATTGAATTCGACAACAGAAGATATCCAAATCCGCCCCGAAGGTTATGAAGATGTGGATATTCTCGATACCTATGGTTCATTGCTTGAGGCGGTACAGGTTAAATCGTATGAAATTTTAACTTTTTCTAATTTGGGTAGTTCAAAATCACAAAAACCTTTTTTGAAACGCGCCGCTTTGTTATATAAGAAGTATCCTGATGCTAAAATCAAGCTCGTAAACTTTGGTCGGTTTGGCCCGGAAATGACCAAAGCATGGGATGGTAAACATCTACATCTCGATGATACAATTAGCAAAAAACTAAAAGAAAAACATGATTTAAATAATGATGAGATCACCTTAATTCATTCAAAATTAGAGTTGAAAGAGTTGGCAGAAAATTTGTTAACCGAATCAGTGTATCAAAAAATAAAGCAGAGCGTGGCCGGAATTGATCCGGCCCATGCATTTGATCTATTGAATTTTTGGATATACCGCCTTTCGGAAGAATCAAAGACAATGGATAAAACCGATGTTATCGATAAAATAAATAGCATTGGCCGGAGTTTAACTGAACGACATCACTACCTGAAGCAGTGGTTTACCTCGATTCAGCCCATAGAACCGAATAAAAATTTCGATATTCAATCACACAAAGAATCTCTGGAAAGCGAGTTTTATGCCGGAGCTTCCGCCCGTTATGAACACATTCTTGCGGGTATTGACTTTCTGCGGGGTGATTTATTAAATGAAATAGATGAAAAGCTAAACCGTTCAAGAATATTAATTATCCACGCCGCTTCAGGGCAGGGCAAAACGACACTTGCCTACCGTTATTTGCATGATTATTACCCGGCCCAATGGAAATATAAGATCGAAATAATTGAAAATTCAAGTCATGCATTGGAAATTGCCGCCGCCTTGAATGCCCATGCCAGCTCTTTAAATGCACCCATCGCAATTTATATCGATGTACGGCCCGCGAACACGTTTTGGATTGAGCTTGTTCGGCAGCTACATCAGTACTCTTATTTGAAAGTTCTGGTCACAATTCGGGAAGAAGATTATAAACGAAGCTCTCTACCCGGTTATGAAATTTCTTTCGAAGAGATGGAATTGAATTTTAATCATAAAGAAGGTGAATTGATTTATAACAGGGCAATGGATGCAAAAGTATCAAATCGATTTCTGGATTTTCAAGCAGCGTGGGCGCAATTTGGGGAGCAAGGTCCTTTACTGGAATTTGTATACTTGCTTACACAAACAAGTTCCTTGGCCAAACGGCTTGAAGAGCAGGTAACCAATATTTATAAAGAAGTATCCGGGCAAGGTACATCAAAATCAAAATGGAAAATATTATGTTATTGTGCTGCCGCTACAGCCTATGAAAGTAAAATCGAAACTGTAAGATTATATGACTTAATTGACGATACCGGTCTGGCTGGTTTTGCCTTTGCAGAACTTGAAGAGGAATACTTGATTAAACTAAGTGACGAAGGAAGTTATATTGAAGGTTTGCATCCTATTCGCTCTGCTATTTTGTTAGAGATTATTTTACGCAAAGGCCAAATTGAACGTGTAGCCCTACTTAAAAAAACCATTGCTTTGATTCATGAGCCCAATCTGGAACAATTTATTCTTAGCGCATTTTATGCGCAGACCAAAAGCGAACAGGAAGAGTTTACTGAATTCTTAATTTCGTTTTATCCTAAAACATGGTGTGGTAGTGGTTGCCTGATTCGATCAATAAACTGGATTTGTGTATATCAATATATTCAATTGAATAAAGACTTATTTGCAGAAGTAGAAGCATATTGGTCCGGCGGCTGGAATCAATTTGTTTTAAATATCGATTTTATGGATGTACTGGATAAAAAACATCCATTTGATGAAAAAATGTTGTTTGGGAAGCAGAAAAAACAAGAGATTGACCTTTTTCGAAGAAGGCAAAGTTCGATTCATAATATGTTCCAAAATAGTAGAAAGTGGTTGCAAAATATCGGTAAGCCTGAAAATGAACCTCAAACTTATACCGACTGGCAGGGAGTTTCTGATGTTTTATTCTGGTCGGGCTGGTATAAGGTTCAAAATGGATGTTTAAACTGGGTAACTTTAAATCAGCTTAATCATTTTGTTCAACATCACGATCTTCAAATTATATCAGATGTGTTGATTGCTCTCTACCAGATCGACATTAAATTATATAAAAAATGCATTAAAAATAATGATACCAATATTCAGGAATTGTTTGCCGGGGAATTTGGTGTTTTTAAAATAAAGAAAAAGGCCGAAACAATAAAGATTCACTTTGTACCCGAAGCTGCGTCTGAACAAAAAATCAAGCAAGATGATAATCTAATACATTCCATAACGATGAACGCAATTTTTGCGTTAAGGTCAATATACCAAGATTTCAAATATTACGCTTCGCAAGGGTATGGCGTTACCATTAAATCTCTTGGTATAGATCATGACGATACAGTCAAAGAAATTCCGTTTCATAGACTTCATCTGGAAAAAACGGTTAGAATAAATCAGTATGCCAGGAACTTAATAGAATATATGTTCAGGCCAAACGGATGGCAGGAATATTCAGAATCAGTCATTCAAACACGAAAAGCTATTTTGGAAGAGTTAATCAGTTTAAGGACAGGGATCGCTAAATTCTTTCAAAAGAAACGGGGCTTTGACTTGATTAATTATTGTAGATCAAATATGAAGCTGGACACTCTAGCTAAAAAAATTGATCATTTGCCGGGTTTGCCAGAAAGTTGTATCGACCCGTGGGGATATAAATCGGAAACCGATGCTGACGCAGGTGATGAAATGAACCAGGGAATGTCAAAACAGGTTTTATTTTTATTGAAGTATAAAACTTTCCTGGAAAAACAGAAAGAATACTTTACTGGAATTCGAAATTTTTCCCAGCAAAGCTTCAGTGTACTGGTTACAATTTCATTAACGGGTCATTTAAAAGATAATGATCCAAAGAAGGAACAAGCTCTGTCTGATATTAAAGCAAAAGGTTTCAACGTCGAAAATATGGACCTCTCTACACGAAATCTTTGGAATAGCCTGACTGGTCTATTGGAATATCAACAAGAGTTCAAAGAATACTTTAACTTTATTGTTCCGGTCGATCAGCTGAGCAAACTGGAAAGAAAAGAGAAAAGTATCCTTTTTGAAATCTGGTTGGTTTGGTATAATTTTGTAAATAAACCAGGTCAGATTATCATGAATTTCGATAGATATTTACAAAAGCGAAAACGGGAATTAAAGAATGACATTGATGAAAAGGTCGATAAAGTTTTGAAGGATGAAAATGAGTATATTACGGAAAGAATACAAACGGATTTGAGATGGGAAACAGATTCAACATTATGGTTAAAGGTAAATTTTGATTCGCCAACTGATTACTATTCCGTGGTTGAAGAAGTTCTAGAACAATTCAAATTGTCATTTGGCAAACGAGAAGTTAACTCTATTGAAGATTATTTTATGGAATATTATTATAAAAAAGTCGTTCTCATCCCTTTGGTTAGCGGACAGTTGATAAACCTGAATATATACGTATTTTCCTTTGAATTTTTCTTTTATGAAACTGAATCCTATATGAATCCTTTGATTCATTTTGCTCCGAAGCAAACAGATGATGAGCGGATAAAAAGTTTAGGATTATCTATTTGGGATTCCGAAGATGTTAAATTTGCTAATCAGCTGGCGGATAATCTCGCTTTAGTTCGGTTTTGGTTTTTACAATTAGCAGACGTCGCATTTATATGGGAAAATACAAAAAATTTGCAGGCTAGAAAAGTTGAAGAGAAACTCATGGAGATGAAGAAAAAAGAGCTGGAAGAATATGTATCTAAGTTGGGGGATGCTTTTACCTACCTGAGAACTAAGGCGGATAGTGTAGTGGAGGCGGACTATGAAAAACATAATTGCTTACTGGTATGTTACGATGCAATGATTGATTTTGTCCAAAATGTATTTATGACTATTCCAGAGTCTGAAAAAATAGAGGGGAAAACAATATTGCAGATTGCCGAAAAGTTCAAGGACTATGAATTTACACATGAGGAAATGCGATTAAACTGGATAAAAGATGTTTTAGATAATTTTGGTGATTAATTATTCTTATCCAGCCACTCAACTTGCGAAATATGTAAAAGAACTATTTTGGCTCTTGATGAACGACTTATTGGAAAAAATGGCAAGAGTTAGCCCAGAAGACTCTGAGTTTCATCGTTTCGGTACTCGCGCATGAATTCAACGCACGTTACAATGTTGCTCCTAGAAGAACATTTCAAACAAGGATTTATAAAAATAGACCATTACGAGAATATGAAAAAAGATCTCGATGCTGCAAATTATGCTGGAATCTCCCGTCGGCACGCGATTAATCGCGTGCCGACGGTGCGTACGGGAGAGTAATTACAAATTCCGTATATTCACCCAGCTCGGAACTTACTTCAATTTTACCTTTGTGTTCTTTTACAACAATGTCATAGCTGATGGAAAGTCCCAGGCCGGTTCCTTTGCCCGTTGGCTTGGTTGTAAAAAATGGTTCGAACAATTTAGCTTTTACTTCATCGCTCATTCCGGGACCGTTATCTTTAATACTGATACGCACTGACGTTTTTGTGTTCGAAGTTGAGACCTCAATATTCGGTTCGTAGTTTTTGTTTTCAAGTTTTTTCAGATGGGTCGCATACATGGCATTGTTAATGACGTTCAAAAAGACCCTGGAAACATCCTGTGGAATAAGACTTATTTCTGGAATCGATTTATAATTTTCTATTATTTCTATATTAAAATCAGTGTTAGTCGCTCGTAAAGAGTGGTATGTCAGGTTCAGGGAATCTTTTACTAATTTGTTTAGATTAGTCGCTTGAAAATTTCCGCTTCCGCCTCTGGAATGCAGCAACATGGAGTTGATAATATCATTTGCTCTTTGCCCGTGTTCCTCGATTTTGGAAATATTAGCGCTTGCCGTATCAATAACCTCTTGTATTTTCGGGTCAGTCTCTTTGTTCGAAAGTAGATCTTGCAGGTCTTTTAGTAGATCATTCGATAAGTTGGCGAAATTATTTATAAAGTTTAACGGGTTTTTTATCTCATGGGCGATGCCCGCAGTCAAGTTACCAAGAGACGCCATTTTTTCCTGAACAATAATTTTATCCTGAGAATCTTTAAGCTCTTTCGTTCTCTCTTTTACTTTTTCTTCGAGCTGATTATAGATTAAGGAGTTTTCTATGGACACGGCAATTTGCGACGATAAAAGATTCAGTGTCTCCAGCCTTTGCGCTGTAAACGCTGCGCTCATTAAGTTGTTTTCCAGGTACAAAACTCCGTTTAATTTACCCTGGTTTATAAGCGGCATACATAAAACAGATTTTGGGCTGTGTTTGACGATATAAGCGTCGCGAATGAAATTGCCTTCTTTTGCAGCGTCGTGTAAAACCACATTCTCGCGGCTGCGAATAACATAGTGAATTATTTTGGCTGATACTTGATCGCTTTTTTCAAGCGGCAGGGATTGTAAAATATCGTTATTCGATTTTTCAATACTGCTTTCGGCTTCGATAAACCAATTGTCCCCGTTCGGTAAAATCAGAAATCCTTTTTCAGCTCCAGCATTTTCTATAACAATGCGCATCATTTTATCCAATAATTTATTTAACGCTATCTCTCCGGACAATGTTTGTGCGGCTTTTAAAATGCTGTTTAAATCTATCCAGGTTGATCCGCTTTTCGTTGAAGATGACGCCGATCTTGATGAGGTAATCGTTGGGCTTATAGATTCAGTACTATTAGTTTCAGGTACGAATATTTCCGGAAATCGGAATTCCAGGTTTTTCACTTTTGCTAACGCCCCCCATTGTTGGTAGGCAGAATGAGCATCACGTAAATATATTTCAGCTAATTTGGAATTGCCTTTTCCAAGGTAGAATTGACCGGCTAATTCATAAGCAAGAGCTTCTTCATTTATGTATTGATTTTCATGGGCAAGATCAATCGCTTTGTCATAAAATTCTCGTGCGTCACCATGTTTTCCCATCACACGAGAAAGTTCCGCTTCCACTAAATCATATTTGTGTTGAAAATTCATCGGTGCGTGATGTGCCCATGTTTTCATTTTATCCTGGTTTGCGGAAACTAAAATCAACGTAGCGCTTTGCTGTTTCCTGGATAAATCAGGAAATAAGGCCAATCTAGCGAGCGAATCATAAAAATGAAATATCGCCACAACGAGTGCTCCTGTAACGCCGTCTAAATACTCTTTGGCGAAATCGGCGTTTTCTATGGCTTGTTGATATTCTTGAAACATATAATGTAAAATACATTTATTTAGATAAAAATAATGGAGTGACATTCGATCATTCGTACTGAGATATCGTGGTAAGCAGATATTTTCGTCATATTTTTCACCGCTCAAGTGACTTGGATTGTCTGAGTGCCCCATCAGGTTTAATACGACCTGTCGCCACATATAATTCCAATTCAGAACTGCTTCCTGATTAAGTCGTGCGATTGAATTGTCGTAACTGGCTAATTCTGGTTCGAGCTCAACAAGCGGATTTCCTACAAAATAGGAATAATAGAGGTGTACATGAATAAGGTATGCTGCATATTCCATGTCTCCTACTTCTAAACCGATTTGATAGGCGTCCAGCGATGGTTGTAATGACGCTCTTGCGTGTTCTTTCCAAGGCCGTATAAAGTGATTGAATGTTAGCGCCGCCCGTGCTCTTAGTCTCTTTTCACCTAATTTTTCTGATATAGCCAGAGCCAGTAAGCCAAATTGATGTCCGGCTTCAATACCCCCCGGGATGCTACTCAGAATTAAACCGGCAAGGGAATAGGCAAAACCTGATTCGGTAGAATTACCGTAATTCAGTGATATATCAATTTGTGTTACCGCCAAAGGAATCAACAATTCCGGCAGGGCCATATAAGCGGCTGAAGTGACTGCCATCATAGTTTGCATGGCATATTTCTTTTCAACATTTGTCATTGTTGGCAGTTGAATAAGAGAAGAGATCTTTCGGTTGGACAGGGGGCCTAGTATTTGTTGCAATATCAAATCGGCTTCCTGATCAAACGATTCTTCCGATAAAACAATACCCAATCTGTTTAGAAATGTTTTTGCAATTTCAATAGCCTTTATATACTGATCCTGCGCGATATATGCCTGTATTTGGAGTTCACAAATTTTCACTTCATCAGGTATGGCTCGCGCATAATGCAACACCGCTTCAGCAAATTGATCCATTTGTTCAAAATCGCCTATGAGATAAGCTGCTTCAGTTGTTTCGGTATAGAGATCGCGCGTCAAATTATATTCAATTTCCCAACAGTCATTTGTTAAACAATTTCGGCCAACTGAGAAATAATCAACCGCCGCGTCGTAAGCTGTTGCAAACTTAGCCTTTTGACCAGCCATTAAATTCAGTTCAGCTATCTGGCATTTTTCCTTCGGTTTTGTTACCAATTCAATGGCTCGATTATAATGTCCCACAATATCAAAAATATTTTCTTCCAGGTTATCAGGAGTAGTACTTTTGAGCAGTAAGCGACCAATTTGTAAATGGACGGCTTGTTTCTTTTCATCACTAATCAATGTATATGCGCCTTGTTGTACACGATCATGTAAGAATTTTAATTCGTTCAACTGAAATTCTGGATTATTCATAACGTTAATCCCTATCTCGAATTCGGACAGAGGCAAGATCAATCTTTCCCTTAGCATTGGCATTAGATCTTGAAAAGTATCTTTGACCGATTTTTCATAAATAACAGACAAAGTATATAAATCAAAACGATTGCCCACACAAGCTGCAAGACGAACAATCTGTTGCGTGGAATCAGGTAATTTCTTCAATTTCTCAATCATCAAATCCACAACATTATCAGTAATATTAAGCATTTTTATTTTTTGAATATCCCAGCCCCAATGGAATTTCTGAGTCCTGGTAGGCGCACTGAATTGTAGAAGATTTTCCTCGTATAAAGTATATAGAAATTGATTTACAAAAAACGGATTCCCATTTGTTTTTTTCATCAACAGATTAGTTAAAGATTCCACTTGTTTTAAACTCTGATGCAAACTTTCAGCAATTAATTGATTGATATGTTCAAAAATAAGAGGCTTTAATGCGATGTGATTGATATCAACATGTTCATCGCGAAGTTTATCCAGAGTATTCATCACCAAATGAGTCGAATCTACTTCATTATCCCGATATGCTCCTATTATAAACAGACCGTTGTTATCCTGATCGGTCAGTACCAATTCTAATAATTTAAGCGTTGCCGAATCTACCCATTGCAGATCGTCCAGAAATATGGTTAAAGGATGATCGGGTTTGCAAAATGTACGAATAAAGTTTTGAAAAACAAGGTTAAAACGATTTTGAGATTCTGTTGGACCCAATTGGGGAATCGGAGGCTGTTTGCCAATAATTAATTCCACCTGAGGAATAACATCAATAATGACTTGTCCATTAGGGCCAAGACCCTCCAGTATTTTCTGTTTCCAGGTGGACAGTTTGTCTCTTGCTTCTGTGAGCAATTGCTGCATTAAATTGGCAAAAGCAATAATAATTGCAGTGTAGGGAATATTGCGTTTAAGTTGGTCAAATTTACCAGATACAAAATAACCTGGTTGATTGCTAATTTGTTTATAAGCTTCTTTAACCAATACAGATTTGCCAATACCGGAATAACCCGTAACCAGCATGATTTCTGTTTCCCCGGAAGCTACTCTTTGAAAGGCAGAAAGTAAAGTATTGATTTCATTATTTCGTCCATACAGTTTACCGGAAATTTGTAATTTTCGCGAATAATCCTGGCTTCCCAATGAAAACTCTTTTAAATCCTGGTTGCATTTTTCCAGATCATGACAAAGGCCAAAAGCAGATTGATAACGATCTTCAGCATTTTTTGCCAGAAGTTTCATAATAATATTCGAGATAATGATCGGAATTTTGACATCTACTTTATGTGGAGGTTTTGGAATTACGGCAAGATGAGCATGAATAAGTTCTAAAGGATCATCAGAATGAAACGGAAGGTTGCCGGTTAACAGTTCATAAAAAATGACACCCAGTGAATAAAGATCACAATAATAATCAACGGCTCTGTTTATTCTGCCCGTTTGCTCTGGAGAAATATACTCAAGGGTTCCCTGGAGGGGGCCATCAAGGTTTCCTGAAGGCACAATATGTTTATTGTCTTGAGAAAGTAAAGTGGCAAACTGGAAATCAATCAGTTTAATTTTACCCGTGTCCGGATTTACTATAATGTTTAATGGATTTAGATCTAAATGGATAATTCCTTTGTTGTGAACGAACTCCACCACATCTACAATTTTTGTTGCTGTCTTTAGAAATTCTTTGTTTCGTAAAATTTTATTTTTAGACTGGTTATTTTTAATCCACTCTTGCAAAGTGATAGAACCATCGTCATTAAAAACAAGCATCGGTTCTTTATTCGCAACCTCTACTGAAAGCAGATTCACAATATTGTCTTCTTTTTTGGTTTTTTCTGCTTCCTTCAAAAAAGAGAGCATCTTCGATTCATTTTTGAAATTTCTACCTGATTTTTTATTGATTTTGAGAATAACAGGTAACAAATCTGTTTTTCTTTTTGCACGCCAGACTACGGTAAACTCACTTTCATAAAGTTTTTTAATGGTCTCGTAGTCGTTGATTATTGACGATTTCATTTTCTTATCTTTGAAAGATTCTCGATTTTTTTGACCTTGCTAACATTTACACCAATTGGTGTATAGAATCAATCTTTTTTTATCATTTTTACCGTATGCACGCGATTCATCGCGTGCATACGGAATTCCACAATAAAACGCGGGGGGTAAGCCGCAACCGTGTGCGGCGGAGGGGCGGGCTAAGCCCCTTTTAAATCTTTTTGAGACGTTGGCACGACTGCACAAGCTGTAAAATCTAAGCTTCTATCTGCCCACTTTTCACTAAATGGTAATAAGCCGTAATCACATACGTTCCTATAATTTCTTCTTTGTTGCACCCTCTCGATAAATCCGAGGCATGTTTTCCCAACCCTACCATTACTGGCCCGAGGGCGCTTAAACCGCCGAATTGCTGGGCAAGTTTATAACCGATATTGCCGGATGAAAGATCTGGGAAAATGAAAACATTGGCGTTACCTTGAATGGGACTCTTCGGGGCTTTTCTCTGGGCGACGTCGGCAGACAAAGCTGTATCAGCCTGTAATTCTACATCGTATACAAAAGACGGATTTAATTTTTCGAGTTCTTGACCCGCTTGAATAATCGCGTCGACGGGTTCTCCAGAGCCGGAACCTTTTGTACTGTAGGTTAACAAAGCAGCCCTGGGTTCAATATTGTAAACGTCTTTGGCAATATTTCCAACCTGGTAAGCAATTCGAGCCAGGTATTTTGGCGAGGGAGATATATTGACGGCGCAATCTGCGAAAAACGAGACCATTTCAGGTTGTGTTTCACTTTTTTCACGATACATCATAAAAAAACTTGTGGCTAACCCTTCTTTTCGATTCGTTTTTAAAACCTGGTAAAAAGTTCGAATTACATCGGCGCTTGTTTCGACGGCTCCTGTAATATGCACATTGGCCATTCCCGTTTCATGAAACAGAGTTCCAAAAACCAGGCGGTTTTTTACTGCTTCTCGTGCAGATTCCATGTCATAGTATTTTGGCTGCAAGGTAACCAGCCGCTCTGCAAATTTTTCTTGTAAATCGTTATGGTTCGGGTCGATAAAGCGTATATTATTGAGCTTTATGCCTTGTTTTGCCGCTAAAGAGTTAATAATTTCCGGGTTTCCAATAAGGGTAATCTCTTTCGCGAGCCCTTCTCGAATTAGATCAACAGCGGCCGCCACAATACGCTCATCGTCTCCTTCACTAAACACGAGCGAGGGAGGTTTGGTCCGTATGACCGTTTTTAAGTTTTCAAGCAATGACATATCGTCTATTTTACATCAACCACCATTTTGTCAACGAATGCTTTACCAAATAAAGAAAACAAGAAGTAAATATAAGGCTGACTACGAACTTTGTTTTTTTGAAGGGTAAAGGTACTAAAGTCTGTTTGTTTATAGCTCGGAATGCAACCGGACTACATCTTTGTATTAAATTTGAGCCACAAGGCACAAAGGTCGCGAAGTAAGAGTAAAAAAATAAAAGAATTGTATAACGACTAAAAAAAGCATCCAACCCAGGCGCAATATAGAACGTAACAAATATACCCAATTTTGGTCTGTATTATTAGCATATACATATTAATTATATATCACATAATTTTTTTATTGACTACGACTCTTAATTGTGAGACAGGATAATGGTTGTAAGAAAATGAATTGTAACAGTTTGTTCCGTAGGAGGTAACAATGAACATTTTAAAGAAAGTAAAAAACAAGTCGATTCGTGTAACAACAGGGGTTGCGTTGACTGCATTACTGCTCGGCCAATATGTCTATGGTTATAATGAGAATTATAATCAATATTTAACAGATGCTGAACAGCAATTTTGCGAAGGATTAACCATACATTTCGATTTTCCACTTATTTACAATGTAGACGGCGATAACTTACGATTAATGTCAAGCGGTGGAACCTGGATAAATACGGCCATTAACCCATGGGGAGCCCATGTCCCTATTTATACCGGGCACGTAGAAGGAAACGGTAAGTCAGACTGGACATCTTATGCGACAACAGATTATGCAGAAATGACAGTACTCGGCCCTGGCGGCGCAAACGGGAAATGTGGTGGACCAGAAGAAACTTGCGGTATGCATATCGATGAACTTCTCGCATTGAACCCGCCATACGTTGCGCCAGAGGACGGGTTTCGAGTCAAAAGTGTGGTTCTTGAAGCAATAAACGATCCCATGTCTGAGGCAACAGGGGGAACAAAGTGGCGCGTTGACGGTAATATTTGCAATATTGCTTATTCGTTTATGCATGTTGGGCAAATATCTGATGTAGTAGCTGACCAAATGGTGGAAAAGGGGTATCAAGACCCGAGAACGGCTACAGGAGATCATATCGATATCAACCTGATTGCAGACCCTGCAAATCCGGTTGTTCTCGCCGATGGCGACTATATTGCGTTTGCCGAGATTTTCGCTAAAGAGATAGACGGCCATCCTGGTTATTATGAGACATCATTGGAGCATCAGCTTTTTCCGAATTCGCATCTCGAATTTCGCGCATGGGACTACCGAAGACCTGATCTGGGAAGCAGTTTTCCAATGTTTCTTTTGTTAGAAAATGATGCCATATTGGATAAGTTCAAGCAATTTTTAGTCACTCCATACCCAATGTTTCTTTTTAACGATCCCGATAATGAGCTGACATGGTTGTGGGCCGCCGAAGCGGTACCCTGGACGACAGAGAGCGCATCAAATGAAGATTATTCATCTATTCATAGTAGTTTAGGTGGATGGTTTGAGAAGGCAATGCCTGCGCCATGCGTTGAATTGGCTAATGACTGCGATCAACTATTGTCAATTTTCCGTATACATAAAAATTCAATCTTCTATGATTCTAATTTGTATAGCAGCGCTGACTCGAATTACCTGTTGTATTATCGGCATGATAATTCAGAAGAACCAACTTTCGCAAATGGAGTTTATGGAGAGTTGTTGTCTCCTTTGTATCCAGATCCGCTGAAGGGTAATTTCAGGGTTAAATGGGGTAGTCCAAATGCCGCTAAGCCTTTATATCAGGTAATTGCTTATAGGGTTTCTCCAGGACAAGAGATTATGCGCGTTTTTTTCGGACCTTTACTAAGTGACAAAAATGCTATGGTTGATATAATTGTACCCAATGGTACAGAAGTCTGTGACGGCGTCAATGTCGTTTGTTTTAATCATATGTTTCCACAAGCGCAAGAGTAGACTTTGCCTTTGCTTTGCGCCCCGACGTAATTTTACGACGGGGCGCCCCCACCATTAATTGTCTTTACATGGCATGGTTGAGTTAAGTTAAGTGGAGACCTTATGAGTTATGATGTTATTGGTATTGGAAATGCACTTGTAGATATTCAGGTTCAGGTAGAAGACGAATTATTAACGGAACTGGAATTTCTGAAGGGCGGAATGGTTCTTTCAGAATTGAAACAACAGCGAACTTTGCTGGGCAAACTGCGCGGTTATTCGCGTAATATCGCCAGTGGTGGTTCAGCGGCAAATACAATCCATGGGCTTGGCGCCATGGGTACGAAAACATATTATATTGGCAAGGTTGCCAACGATGAATTTGGAAAACACTACACGGAAGATATGGCCGAATGTTCCGTAGGCTTTCCTGGACCCGACGCAGATGACCATGGAACCGGTACTTCGGTGGTGTTAATTACTCCCGACGCACAAAGAACGATGGTCACAAATCTCGGCATTTCATCGGAACTTCACTCTGATAATGTTGATTTAACTATTTTGGATGATGCTAAAATCGTCTATATTGAAGGTTATTTATGGTTAGGTGAAAATACTCGTGAGGCGGCTTTAAAGCTGGCAAAAGAGGCAAAAAGCAGGGGAATTCTGGTCGCTTTTACTTTAAGTGACGCTTTTGTGGTAAATACAGCTCGCGACGCAATTGTCGATTTTATTCAATGGCATGTCGATATTTTATTTTGTAATGAGAGTGAGGGCAACGCCCTGGCTCAAAGTGAAGACGCGAAAGAGTCTATTTCTTATATAAAAGCCATGGTCGATACTCTCTTTTTTACCAGAGGTGAAGAAGGGGCCTGGGCCTTGCACCAAAGTGAAGAACTTGCAGAGGTACATAGTTTTAAAACCGTAGCTGTAGATACTACAGGCGCGGGTGATCTTTTTGCTGCGGGAGCTTTGTATGGTATGTTGCATCATAAAACCATGGAAGAGTGTTCTATTCTCGGATGTTACCTGGCTTCCCAGGTTGTCTCTCACCTTGGCGCAAGACTGCCTTCTCAGTTTCATAAAAAGGTAGATAAAATTATTGAACTCTACCGGAGCATCTAACTTCATTAATAAAATGTTTTTTTCGTTCACTAATTTGCTGCGTACTCTTATGCATGTAATCGTGCGTGTTTTTCTCACTTTATTTCTAACGCTGTTTTTATCGTTCACTATTTTTGCCCAAAGTGACGGAAAACGATCCATCGAAATGGAAGAAGAGATGGAAGATATTCCCGGAGCGGAAGAATCCGATGAACAAATTATTCTAATTGAAGGTGAAGATGAACAGACTGTTCGTCCGCGCAAGAAAGACGCTGACTTTATACAACCCACCCGAATTGAAAATCTTCGCTGGATAGAGTACCAAGACTCGGTGCAAAAAAAAGGAAAGAGCAATGATAAAGAGACCGAAAAGACAGCTCACGCTTCTATTTTGTATGCCCCTTTGCATACACTCTTTATTGACTTAGATATTGTAAAAAGTGATGAATACGGAAAATACCGTGTTATCTACGAAAGAGAAAATCGGGAGTATATAGAACAAGACTCGGCCACTGTTTCAAACTCGGCGAAAGAGAGCGATCATATTGGAATGTCCGGGGTTTTTAATGTTTCAAAAACCTATACTTTTTTATTGGACCTCGATTATAAACGTTCCTCCGAACAACTGCAAAACAACTCCTTTTATAGCTTGTTTAACCAAGATATTTTAGCGGGCTCGCTTGGTAATAAATTTCAGTTTAATAAACAGAACCGCATGTTGGTCGAAGTGGGTTCTCGTTATGAAAGTATCGAAATACAAAACGGAATTTCTGAGTCTCGCATTGACTTTTCCCCCCGAGTAGAATGGGATTTTGTGAATGAAAAAAGATTTGGTATGCATGGCGCTCTGTATTCTTTTGTCGAAAGTCCCGATTCGGGTTCTGTCATTGTATCCTGGGGTTCTGAATTTGGTTTGTATATACCAGTGTGGAATACCCTTGTCGGTAAGAAGAAGCACCAGTGGCAGGGGGATGTTTATGCCGGGGCAACGATGTACTATGATGAAAACCGGGGTTTTATTTTTGGTCCCAAAATTCGTTTAAATAGTTTAATGGGCAGCTGGTTTTCTTCCCTGGAGTTTTTTCGCCAGACCCGTCGTCTATACCAGAGTGAAGAGTATGTCGACTTGCCCTATCATCGACTCTCCGAAGTCAATTTTCCTTCTGACTATTGGGAGCTACACTGGATAAACAGTTTTCCCGCTACGGAAAAAATAGAGATAAAAACCAATATTGGTTATGTATACCATAATTATGCTTATGAAACCACATCGCAAAATGGTATTTACTCTTTGCAAGGGGCCATGTATAGCGATATGTTTGGCGCAGTTTTTACCAGGTTAACCCTGCTAGAAAACCTTTTTTTTGAAGCAGGCGTAGAGTATCACTATTATTCACGATCTGTGAATTATCTGTTTCCTTATTGGATACCATTTCAAATTGTTTATGAGCCGGGACGTTGGCAGTTTACCAGTGAAATGAAAATCGGTGGCTCTCGGGCTTCTGACTCTGGAAACAGTGAGTCTGTGTATCTTTTAAACCTTTCGATTCAAAGAAAAATTGACCCGACGATCTCTGTTGAAATAAAAGCCCAGAACCTGCTCGATTCGGACTACCTTGGTTTAAACCCGTATGTTTCTCAGGGGCGAACGTTTTCGGGTGGGATACACATGTACTTTTAACTATGTCTTTATCCATAAATGCAAAAAATGTAAAAAAGTATTTCAAGGACGTTAAGGCCATCGATGGTCTTAACCTTGACGTTCAACCAGGCGAGTTTATTGCGCTTCTCGGACCAAATGGGGCCGGAAAAAGCACTTTAATAGAAATGCTCGAAGGGGTTCAAAAACAAGACTCGGGAGAAATTTTTATAGATGGTTATAATTGGGAACAAAACGCAAATCATCTTCGCAGTATAACTGGCATCTCTTTTCAAGAAACTCGTTTTATGGATAAAGTTACTGTCCACGAAACCCTTAAACTTTTCGCATCTTTTTATAAAAGTGATATTTCCATGGTCCGTGAAACAATGAATCTTGTCGGGCTGGCAGATAAACAAAAATCTTATATTGAAGATTTATCGGGCGGGCAGCGCCAGAAACTGGCATTGGCCATTTCTTTAATTAACAAACCGAAAATACTTTTTCTGGACGAACCCACAACGGGGCTTGACCCAGGGGCCAGACGAGAAATCTGGAGTATTCTGGAGAAAATGCACGCCGATGGTACCACAATAATTTTAACCACTCACTACATGGAAGAAGCCGAATTCCTGTGCGAGCGAATTTTAATTATGTTTGAAGGAAAAATTATCGCCGAAGGTTCACTCGAAGAATTGCTCGGTCGGTACAGCGTATCACAGACAATCGAACTTGAGCTCGGCAAACGTCCCGCCCAAAACTGGTTAAAAGGCATTTCGGGCATTAAAGACCAACATTGGAAAAAAGAAGAGAAGAAAATGTTAATTCACTCTCCTGAGGTTCCTCGAGTTTTGCCTGAAATAATGAAGAAATTGGAACAACAAAAAATTGAATTTAAAGGTATACAATGTCGTAGCATGACTCTTGACGATCTTTTTATACTCTTAACAGGAACTTATCTTCATGAATAATTCTCTTAAGGAACTTATTGCAATACAGTTTAAGGAGTATTGGCGAGAACCCGAAGTCCTTTTCTGGACCCTGGCTTTTCCCATTATTATGGCCTGGGTTTTAGGGATAACTTTTTTAAGCAAACCAGTAATGAATTACAAAGTGGCTTATGTCGAGGCGTCGGCTGATCAAGAGTTACCCCAAAAGTTATATAAAAGGTTTTTTCCCGAAGATAAAATACAAATTCAAATTCCGGGAAGAACCTATGTTGAGAACATTGTTATTGCTCCGATGAGCGAGTCAGAAGCGATGGAATCATTGAAAAATGGAACTATTTCTATAATAATACGTCCGCATGAAGATCATCTTGTATACTCTTTTGACTCAGCTAATGAAGAAGCTGTTAAAATCTATCTATGGATAGAAAAAAAAGTTTTTGGAAAAAAGTCTAAGAATATAACCGAGGCGGTAAAAGGCAAAGGCAATCGTTATATTGATTATTTAATTCCCGGTTTAATTGCTTTGGGAATTATGAACGCAACAATCTGGGGGGTAGGGTGGACCCTCATCGAATTTCGCATTAAAAAGTTTATGCGTCGTATGCTTGCCACCCCGATGAAAAAATTTGAGTTTATGGCTTCCTTATCGATTACCAGGTTGGTTTTAGGAGTAATTGAAGCTTCCATATTGTATACATTTGTCCATTTTGTTTTTGACATACGCATTGAAGGTTCCCTTCTCGCTGTAATCTTGATGTTTATTGCAGGCCATATTGCCTTCAATGGTTTGGCTGTTTTTTTAGCTTCTCGAACCGCAAGTTCCAGGGCTGGAAATACGATTATCAATGTAGTCACTTTGCCGTTTTTTCTTTTATCCGGTGTTTTTTTCAGTTACAGGAATTTTCCAGACTGGATGGTTTCTTTTGTTGAAGTCCTCCCCCTTACGGTTTTAGCCGATACCATGCGAACACTTTTTTTAACTCCGGTGGGTGTTTCAGCAATTATAATTCCGTTTTGTTATCTTACTGCCGTAGGCGCCTTCTTTTACATGATTGGTATTAGAATTTATAAATGGTATTGACGTATAAACTAAAGACGATATAAATGATTTATAATAAAATTATTCTTGCTGTGAAGGGTTTAAAACAAAGTCTGTATTTTACCGTTAAAAGCGCATCAAATATAAAATGAGGGAACACAAATGTCCAGAAGACCGGTTATTGCTGCAAATTGGAAAATGAATCTTACTGTCGAGCAGTCTGAAAAACTTGTCGATGAAATTATAGAAACTTTACCGGATAACCCCGGTTGCGAAATTATACTATTTCCTTCTTTTTTGCATATACCAGCCATTAGTAAAAAAGTGGCGGGGACCAACATAGGTCTGGGTGGACAAAACCTCTATTTTGAAGAAAAAGGGGCTTTTACCGGAGAAGTTGCCGCATTTCAATTAACAGATCTGGGTTGTACCCATGTTTTAATTGGACATTCTGAACGACGTCACTATTTCAGCGAAGATTATGAAACGGTGAATAAAAAAGTAATAATGGCGCTCTCCGCTGGTTTAAAAGTTATGCTTTGCGTCGGTGAATCTCTGGAAGAACGAGAAAGTAATGTAACCGAAATGGTTGTGGTAGACCAGATTGAAAGCGCTATGCAAGACATTACTGCTGAAAACCTGACAGAAATCTCTATAGCTTACGAGCCGATTTGGGCAATTGGCACCGGTAAAACAGCTACTCCCGAAGACGCTGCTCATGTGCATCATATTATTCGGAAAAGTTTAAGGCGAATTTTCAATGATGACATTGCAAACGCTACTCGTGTTTTATACGGTGGTTCAGTAAAACCAGATAATATTGTTACTTTAATGAAAGAAGATGACATCGATGGAGCTCTTGTCGGTGGGGCAAGTTTGAAGGCCGATAGTTTTTTGAAGCTTATTCTATGCACAAAGTAACTTATTGAATTTCAGACCAATTTCACATCAACTTGTTTTGTTCTTAACACATTTGTTTATATTATAAACAATATTTTTGTTTTAAATATGGCATATAATTTGCACAGTTTAAACAGAGGGAGCAATTCCCTTTAATCAGAATTTTTTGAGGAGAATTATGGGACGTACACCAAAAGAACTTATAGAGTGGGCTAAGAAGGAGGAGGTGGAATTTGTTGATGTTCGGTTTACAGATATACCCGGTACAATGCACCACTTCACCATGCCGCTTCACGCTATAGATGAAGAAGCATTTACATTCGGTATCGGTTTTGACGGCTCTTCCATTCGGGGCTGGAAAAACATTGATGAGTCAGACATGCTGGTTCGAATGGATTCCACCACGGCGTACATCGATCCGTTTTTTGAACACAAAACACTCGCGGTTTTATGCGATATTTTCGATCCACCTTTGAGCGCTGACGACGAAACTAAACCGTATACTCGGGACCCCCGTTTTATATTGAAAAAAGCAATAGAGTATCTTAAATCAACTGGAATCGCGGACGATGCCTACATGGGCCCAGAAGCTGAATTTTTTATTTTCAGCGATGTTCGTTTTGATCAAAGCATGAACCAGGGGTATTACTTTATCGATTCCATCGATGCCAGATGGAACATGGGCAAAGACGAACAACCCAACCTTGGTTATAAACTGCGCTCCAAAGAAGGCTATTTTCCACTTCCACCTCTAGACAAGTTTCAAGATCTGCGAAGTGAAATGCTGGTTGCCTGTGAAGACATGGGTATTGCCACTGAAAAACACCACCACGAAGTTTCCAGCGCCGGCCAGGCCGAAATTAACCTGGTTGTAGATGAAGCCCTGGCAATGGCAGATAAAATGATGCTCTATAAATACGTTGTTAAAAATGTAGCCCAGAGCGCCGGTTTTAGCGCTACTTTTATGCCAAAACCACTTTTTGATGACAACGGTAGCGGTATGCACACTCACCAGTCTCTCTGGAAAGATGGCAAAAATCTTTTTGCTGGCGACGGTTACGCATTTTTGTCGGAAATGGCCATGCACTACATGGGTGGCATTTTAGAACACGGCCCATCGCTACTTGCTTTTACCAACCCCACCACCAACAGTTATAAACGTCTGGTCCCAGGTTTCGAAGCTCCTGTCAGTCTGGTCTACTCCCAAAGAAACCGTTCTGCAGCTATTCGAATTCCCATAGCCGTAACCGGCGATAAAGCCAGAAGAATCGAGTTTAGAACTCCCGACCCATCGGCCAACCCATACCTGGCCTTCGCCGCAATGATCATGGCGGGAATTGACGGAGTTCAGAAAAAAACAGACCCAGGCAAGCCCGCAGATTACAATTTGTACGACGCTTCACCAGAGCAACTCAAAGATATAAAATCGGTTCCGGCAAACCTGACCAAAGTCATCGACGCCTTAGAAAACAACCACGACTGGTTAACCAAAGGCGACGTTTTCGACCAGGACTTTATCGACAACTACATCGCCTACAAAAGAGTCGAAATAGAACACATCGTAAATAAAAGACCACACCCCTACGAGTTCGTTTTGTATTACGACACCTGAGAAAAGTTGCGTATCGACGCGATTAATCGCGTCGATACCAGTCATTACGCGTAAAAACCGTCTTGGCTATTTTTCTGTGGTTTTTGTTCTGTGATAATCTCCAGAACCAGATTAGAACGTTTTTGAATTCGGTATATTGTTCCAGGTGTTAATTCGGCCTGGGACAAAATGTTCAGTTCATGTTCTTCAATTTGAATTAAATACCAGGTACCGTCGTTGGTTGCATTGCCTTTTTTGCGCACAACCATTTCAAACTCGAATGGAAGCCTGTGAATAAAGCTATAATTTCTTGGTAGATTTAAATAGTTACCCATGGCGCGCCCATTTAAAAAAGGCGTTTTCCCATTACAAATCGCGTAGTATAATATTTATCGGTAAGGTTAGACAGGGTAACGCCTCGTTCGGCGGTGGAGTGGGCAAACTGTCCGTTTCCTAAATAAATGCCAACATCCGTAATGTTTCCTTTTTTTAGAGAGGCCGAAAAGAAAACCAGATCGCCCGGTTTTAACGATTTCACATTTTTCTTAGAGCCTAATTTTGACAACTCAGCAGCGTAACCGGGTAATTCCAGTCCGGGAGCGTGATTTTTTATAGCTTTAATTACAAAACCAGTCGAATCGATTCCTTTTTTACTCGAACCGCCATATAAAAATCGGGTTCCTTTCCACGATTCAAAAAATTGAACCAGTTTTTTCTCGTCCCAGGATTTTCCTTTTATACTATATCGTACTGAGCTTTTCCGGGCTTTTGCTTTTTTCCAGAATTTTTCTTTTTCAACTTCCCAGTTTACGACTTCTTCTGTCTCTTCAATTTCTTTGAGAGTTGTATTACGTATAGCCATCGCTAGAATCGAGTTACTATTTCGCGAGGAACGCAAAGCCTGCATGTTTTTATTGGCTTTAGAATAGGCATCTTTGTGGTTTTCACCGGCGCCGCGTAGCTTGACATAAAAAATAGCCAAACCTTCAATAGCCTCCATCTGGTATCTTTTATGAATACTTTTTTGCATGAATTTGATAAGATCGCTACGAGAAACTCCGGCCTTAGCCATTCTTTCAAAGGTTAAACCCAGTAGGTAATAGTCGTCTTTTCCAAATGTCTGAATACTCATTAAATCTGTTAAAGATTCAATTGTCTCTTGTTTTAATCCCTTCGAAGCTCCATAATAGGCGAGGTTAAAGGAGTGACCAGTAAGCCAGTTGCGATATTCCAGAAAACAGGCGCGATGAATAATCGCATTCACGGCGTTGTCCCAATGCTCCGGGTCGTGTATTCTTTCTATAAGCGCTGCAAGTCTGCTTTCTTGGGCAGGCCCTTGTTCAGCAGAACAGGCTTTGGTGACCATCTCATGAAGTTTTTCTTCAAATTCAACCGCAAAAAGCGGTAACGTAATTGTTACAGACAGTACAATATATAGTAGTATTCTTTTAATTAATATCATGATATTCCAGTATTAGTATGGTCGCGAAAGCTTTTTAGATTTTTGCAATATGCAGCAGAAGATTCGCGACCGTGTTTAAACTGATGTTAACTATAAACCTTAAAGGTGTTTATTTAACAGGTCAGTGTAATATTGTTTTGCTTTGGCGCCAACTTCTCTTTCAGCAACCTCACCATTGTTAAAAACGATCATAGTTGGAATAGATGTTACACTGTATTCAGTAGCTACTTTCGGGTTTTCATCGACATTTATTTTAGCAATTGTTGCTTTGCCAGAAAAATCACCGGAAAGCTCATCTAAAATCGGTGCTACCATGCGGCAAGGGGCACACCACGGAGCCCAGAAGTCAATCATAACCAGACCCTCTTTGGTTTCTTCGGCAAAATTTTCATCGTTAATTTCTTTGATAGCCACATTTTCTCCTTAAAGCATTACATTATGAACCCATCAGGTTCTTATGGTATTTTATTAAAATATAGACACATCGGCAATTTTATTTTTATATTATTTTTCTGGGGGTTTTCCAACCACTCGAGTATAAATTTCATTCACATCCATGAGTTTTCCGCGCCCTTTGTCTCCACAGGCGACAACTCCCTCAGCAGGCTCCAGAATTTCACACCCATGCTCCATTAAATGGCGAATATTGGTCTGAACCGTCGGGTGATCGTACATATTCGGGTTCATCGCCGGGGCGAACCAGGTTGTACCGGGAAAATAAAGATACGAAGAGGTAATTAAACTCGGAGCCAGTCCGTGAGCGCATTGCGCTATAATATTTGCGGTAGCAGGAGCAATAACAAAAGCGTCACGATCACGACAAAGGTCGATATGCAACATTCCCGAAGAGTAATAATCTTCGTCGGTAAGAGCGTCATTGCCGCAAAGGGCCCCAAACAAAACCGGAGATATCCATCCGGCAGCCGTTTTACTCATAATCACCTGAACATCATGTCCATTTTTCGCAAATAACCTCGTTAAATCGAGTGCCTTATAACAAGCTACAGAACCTGTAACGCCAAGAAGAATTTTCATAATCCATTTTCATAAACCATTGCAAAAAAGAAAGTAGAAAAACGTTATGCCAAAGTTTATCTATTTTTCAATAGCCAGACATTTACCTTTTTTCTCCGTATTACAAATTCGCCCTTCGAGTTCAGGGCCAATTCCGGTATCGTAATTGGCTTTTAATTCAGTAATTACAATGGCAGAAAGTTCGGCGGAATCTTTTTCCGAAACTACCAATTTCATATTCAGCATCGTATACCCGTCTTTGGTGCCCATAGAAGAGTCTAACAGATAATCACCGGTCACGGCGAGAATTTCTTCATCGGGTAAAATGGGCCGGGGGCCTTTGTCGCTTAACAGCGTAAGGTTTTCCGCTTTTTTTGTTTCAGGGTTAAACGTAAAAGCAAAACCTGCAATTTGCAGCCACCACCCGTTGCCTGTCCAATCCTCAATGGAGTGATTGATAATATTTTGCAAGTCGGCTCCTGTTATTTGAATTAACTTTAAGTTGCTTTTATAGGGAAAGATCTCTTCAATGTGAGACCTGGTTATATTGCTACCTTGTAAAATATTCTGGTTCAAGCGAATACTTCCAGAATTTAAAAAAGCAATTTGTGCGCCTTCCTTTTTATAGGCATGAAGAGCCTGGTCGGTAATCCAGTTTCCAAAATTGGTTTCATACTTTCTTATTTGCAGCTCTTCTGCAATTAGTTTTACTTTGGCAAAAGAAAACTTGTCTTTTGTGCAACCCAGGGGTAGTTTAAGATCGTCGCAATATTTGTTATCGAATTGAGTAAACCACCAATCGACCTTTTTTTGAACCACCGGGTCAGGTGTAATGTCCGAATTAATATCTCGAAATTCAAAATCAACATCGGGAGGGGAGTTTGTATTTATAGTGACTTTAGCAATAATCGCCGTTTTCGCGTCCGCGTCGGCTTTAATTATATAACGCCCGTCGACTTCGTGCATTTGTTTATCATGTTCATGGCCGCCAATAACAAGATCGGGACCGTCGTCTCCCAGAGCTTCCAGAATTTCTATGTCTTGAGAAGCCTTCAGGTGGGTAAGGGCGATAACAATTTCAGCCCCGCCTTCTCGTAACTCTTTTGTCATTTTTTCTGCATAAGCTTCCGGGTCCGAAAAACTTTCCACATAGTCCGGGTGTTTATTGTCAATTAGAAGACTGAAAATTCCCACCCTG
>JBEQLE010000160.1:0-736 GCA_040326155.1 Leptospirales bacterium
AAAAGAATATCACTATGGTCATCATAGAATCGAAAGCCCGCCACACCCATTATGTCAAGCAACTGCTAAAATTTGTTGTGCGAAGGAAAGAGCGCCTCTTTGACATTTTCTCTTAATCCCGCCCTTTCCACAATCGGAGGCATGGATGCCGGAGATTGGAGATTTTGCAAAACCTATATAATTAAGTGTTTTTGTAGTTCATCAATTGCACTAGCAGATAATAAATTATTGATGCTCTAAGTAAGCTTCATTTTAAGATATGATTTATGCATACAGTTCTATACCCGACCCGCACGATGCGGTTCGGCACAAGGGCGGGATTGACTATTCTTCAATAGTTGGAAAATCTTTTAACGATCTTGGCGCTCTTTCTTTTGCATAACGTTTCGATTTTATCTGACGTTTTGGGGCTTTCGTAGTCAGCCCTGCGAGCACCAAACTAAACTCCAGTTTCGTGCGAGCAGGGCGGTTAAACGGAGGAAGCCCCAAAATGTGGTCGAGCTATTTGCGAGACCCGAAAGCCCGCCAGGGCTTGAGCAGATCAAAATCTGTTATGTGATGTATAGGTGCGCTTTTAGGTTATTTGTGAAACAGGGATCTTAATTTTATCCAAAAGACGAAATGAATTACTACAATATTATCAATGTGGTTTAGATTAACAACGGGGAATCTTATACTTTTATATTAGTTTGCCATTTGATTTCTTTTATCAAATGATCAAGATCCGGGAATAGAG
>JBEQLE010000161.1:0-601 GCA_040326155.1 Leptospirales bacterium
CGGAATGGGTGGCAGAATAAACCGGAATATGTAGGAAGATGAAACAAAAGCCAATATCAAGTATTCAATAGCAAAAGAAGTAAGAAATCATGATTGCTCAATTATAACGAAACCAGCAAATGATTTACTGAAAAATTTAGCTGTAGTCTTAGAATCAAAATTAAAAATATAAATCAAAGCTACGAAGGTTATATATTTAAGAGATAACATCAAATGCATTTCTCCTAACACTTCCCATACACCCCCAAACCGTATTTTTTTGCCAACGTGTATTTTAACCAGACGCCAGGCTTTTCACCCTAGCTCCCCGCATATTCGCCGATGTTTTCAAACTGCATGATGAAGCACGTTTTTCGTTTTCTCTTTTTGTTAATATTAAATCGGCTGTAATGACACTACCGTCTTTGCGCAGAAAATGCCCGTTGTAATTCATTTTGCTTTTAAGACCTGCAAAGAAGTCAATAAAGCAGACAATCCGCAGTTGGATTATCTCAAGACAAACCACCGGAACGATTGAAGAACGATCTGAATATTATAACCCGGCTATTCGGGGCGAGATCATAAGAGCCGTATGAAGTGAGAGTTTCAAGTACGGTTCTGT
>JBEQLE010000162.1:0-280 GCA_040326155.1 Leptospirales bacterium
GCGCGGTTTTGAGGCCGGCAAGAACCGTGTAGCACGGCTTATGTCCAAAAATGACCTGAAGGCACATGAGCCACCCAAGTTTAAACCGCAAACGACGGAATCAAACCATGACTTTCCGATCGCTCCAAACCTTTTGATGCAAAAATTCGATATTGAAAATCTTAATGAAGTGTGGACTTCAGACATAACCTATGTACGGGTTGGTAATGCATGGTGTTATCTTTGTGTGATCATCGACCTTTGCAACCGGGAAATTATTGGCTGGTCCTTTGATAATAAC
>JBEQLE010000162.1:290-599 GCA_040326155.1 Leptospirales bacterium
CCGGTGCGTGAGGGTAGCCATCCTTCAGCAGGTAATCCTTGTCCAGGGCTTCCTGAAAGAGCGGGGACTGGGGATGGAGGACCGGGTACTCGTGGGCGAGGTTATCCACAAGGAGTGATATTTCATTCAGATCGGGGTGTTCAGTACGCTTGTTCTACATTTCGTGAGCTACTCAGGTTGCTCGATTTTACCCAGAGTATGAGTCGCAAAGGTAACTGCTATGACAATGCTCCCACGGAATCTTTTTTCCGGACATTAAAAGTTGAGGAGGTATATAGAACAAAATATACAAATTTCAAAGAGGCAAAA
>JBEQLE010000163.1:0-582 GCA_040326155.1 Leptospirales bacterium
TGTAAGAAGGATCAGGTATGTATTATGGAGATGAGTGAAAGTGAACCACTGAAGAAGTGTCGAAAGCGTAGGAATGATGTCAAAACCGGGAGGTAGTCGTTAGCCCGGGATAAGTTTGGAAGGAACCTGTTTACTGATCAAACGGCATCCGGCATAAAGGTGGCATGAACTTAATACAGGCTTTTGTGTGGAACATGGGAACCTGTCGCCTTGATGCAAAGGGAGATACTCAAGTGGTGGTCCCACAAGAGTTAGAGTACCGATGCAAGGCACAGGGGCGGAACAACCCGTAGTAGTGATGAATCTTTTGTAATGAAAGAGGAGCGAAGGGGTTGTATTGTCTGGTTTTATAAATAAGTCAACTGAATTAAAATTTAGGAGGAACTTAAACTATTAAAACAAAATCGTTTGTAATTTCAAAATTTGTAGTCTGGGAAGCCTACAAGCGAGTAAAGGCGAACAAGGGTTCATCAGGAGTTGATGATGAAACACTTGCAGTCTTTGAAAAGAATCTCAAAGGCAACCTTTATAAGCTATGGAACCGCATGTCATCTGGCAGCTATATTCCTCCACCAGTAAAAC
>JBEQLE010000164.1:0-566 GCA_040326155.1 Leptospirales bacterium
TTTTGTTTTTTGTGGATGCACCGCATAGGAAAACACTTATTGTTTTTTCGTATTCAATGATATATAAATCATTATAAATACTTTTTAGTATTATTTTATTTTCCTGTATATCCACTATGATTAACTTCGCACAACCAGATTTTATCTGTTCGCGGCAGACTGCGCTGCCGCTCAAGTTTCGCATCCTTTTATTCTACTAAATGTTCTTTTCATTTAAAGAGACATAAGATCAATTGTTTTTTCGAAGATGCTCAACCACATTTTAGGGCTGGTTCTAGTAGCCCCCAAACGTCAGATAAGATTGAAGCGTTGTGCAAAAGAAAAAGCAGAATGGCCTGTGCTTGTAACTTTTGATTTAAATATATATGAAACCCCGCCCTGGTAAAGAACCGTTGCTAACAGAAAAACAGGGTAACCAAATAATAGCAATGGTCACAAGTAAGCCTCCACCCGGATACGAAAGGTGGACTATACGATTAATCACATCGGAAACGATGAAACGTAAAATCGTTCTCTCCATTGGCAAAGATACAATTCGAAGCCTGCTTCATAAACATGACTTAAAG
>JBEQLE010000165.1:0-560 GCA_040326155.1 Leptospirales bacterium
GCTGGTTCGGCCGGCTTCGGAGTGATCGGCGGCCGGTCGAAGAACTGGTGGGATTTGCCACCAGGATGAGATTGTATCTCTGTGGGGCCTGTGCCGGACAATCCGGTACGGGCCCCGGTTGTGTGTGCCGAGCATGTTCGGCAAGTTGGAGGTGAAAGTCCTCTACACAACCTGATGGAGGTGAAGTGTTAGCGAAGCGCAAGAGCGTTGCCGCGAGGCAGGGTTCTAAGGAAGCGTGTAGCAAAGCCGTGACCTGACGAACAGAAACCGAATATGAGGCAGTTCTGGCTGGACGAGTTGGCGAAAGACAACAAAGTCCATATCCATCAAAGTCCGGGGCTGTAAATTCGGCAGGTGTGCGGTGAAGGTTGTCGAGCTTACCTCGGGAGGTCTGGATGGTGTCCCGAATTCGGGACTGAGGCAATCGTGAGGTTGCCTGACCATCATTCAGAAGTCAGCAGAGGGCATAGTATCCCGTAGTATCGGGAGAAGGCCCGAACGGTCCCCCTCGATGAGAGGGGTACCCTCACCGAGGGTGGGGTGGGGCTATTTTGCTTTCC
>JBEQLE010000166.1:0-558 GCA_040326155.1 Leptospirales bacterium
GGAATCCGGATGAAAATATTGATCAACTTCCGGCTCAAAATACATCTTGGCTACCATCTGTGCGATCCGATCAGATACCGTCGGAACGCCCAGCTCTCTTAGACCACCGCCTTTTTTGGCGATCTCAACCAATAGTACCGCTGGCGGAAAATAACTACCCGAAGACATGCGATTCCAGATCTTGTAAAGATTATTCTTCAGATCTTTCTCAAAATCTTCGATCGACTCTCCGTCTGCGCCGGCTGCACCTTGGTTGGCTTTTACCCGCAGGTAAGCCTCAAATACAACTCGTTTGGAAATACTAAACAGCTTTGCTTTACTCAATGGCTCCTCCCAATAATTGGTTGACCACTTCCTAAAGCCGGTCGATGCAACCCCTTCGCTCCATCTCCATTACACAGACTTCATCACTACTACGGGTTGCTCCGCCCCTGTGCCTCGCATCGGTACTCTCATTCTCGTGGGATCTCCACTTGAATTTCTCCCTTAACATCGAGGCGACAGGTTCCCACGTTCCGCACAAAAGCCTAACTCAGAGTCACGCCATCTTTACGCCGG
>JBEQLE010000167.1:0-553 GCA_040326155.1 Leptospirales bacterium
CGTACGCGGGCAAACTGGACTTTTATCAATTCCTGAAGTCTGGAATACTGGCTTCATTCAAACGGCACCTGACCATACGGGTCATCGGTTTTAAATACAGGAAGCTGAAATCTTCCAGCCTGCAAAGCCTCGAAAGGGGTAGAAAAACCGAAATTGATTTCTTCAATGGTTATATCTCATCAAAGGGAAAAGAATTTAATGTGAGTACACCGGTGAACATCAGGCTGACCCGGATGGTCCAGGAAATTGAGAACGGGATAAGATCGATTTCTGTTAAATCCCTTGAAGAGATTTAATATTCATGTATTTTTGTATTTTTGCCAGCGCTTTTGCTCCCGTAGCTCAGCTGGATAGAGCAACGGCCTTCTAAGCCGTAGGTCATGGGTTCGAATCCCGTCGGGAGTACTTTCAAGATCATAACAATGGCGGGGGTTACAGCACCTTCGCCATTTTAAGTACCTAAGCCACTAGGTACATGGAATGGCCTAAAAACATTCCAAAAACATTCCCCAAGGGAATTTTTGCTTATATTTGAAGTGTACACAAACACAAC
>JBEQLE010000168.1:0-550 GCA_040326155.1 Leptospirales bacterium
GTCGACTTGTTCGATGTTGGATTTAAACATCCGCACTCTACAGCGATGGGAAAAGAAACCAGACCTAGAAGACGGGCGCAGCAATAACCGTTTTGTGACGTCGAATGCCCTAACACCGGAAGAAAGACAGAAGGTAATAGGCATCGCTTGCTCGCCTGAATTCAGGGATAAGAGTCCGAACCAAATCGTGCCGATTCTGGCTGAAAATGGCGAATATATTGCCTCTGAATCCACTTTTTACCGGTTATTAGAGAAGAACGAACTCTTGACGCATCGCTCAAAGGCAAAAGCCCCCGAGCGAAAGGCTCCGGAGGAAAAAAAAGCCGACGGCCCTAATCAGGTATGGACCTGGGATATAACGTATTTGCTCACGTTTTGTCGAGGCACGTATTTCTACCTCTACCTGATTTTGGATATATGGGATCGTAGCATAGTGGGTTGGTCTTTACATGAAAAAGAATCTGGCGAGTATGCCGGCGATCTCCTGAGCGAAACCTGTATACGCCAGGGAGTTCACAAGGGTGAACTTACCGTGCATCAGGATAATGGC
>JBEQLE010000169.1:0-542 GCA_040326155.1 Leptospirales bacterium
GTGAGCGTTAAGGAAAAGGTCCCGCTAGACGGGATCAGGTGTGAATCAAGGAGATGAGCGCAAGCGAACCATTGATGAGGTGTCGAAATATCAGAGATGGCGTCAAAACTGGGGGTACTAGCAGAATTCCAGGATAAGTCCAGAGGTGACCTGTTTACTGTCTGGGCGGCGTCCGGCATAGAGATGGCATGAACTTGATTCAGGCTTTTGTACGGAACGTGGGAACCTGTCGTCCCGATGTTAAGGGAGAAACGCAAGTGGAGGCCCCACAAGCGTGAGAGTACCGATGCGGGACACGGGGGCGGAACAACCCGTAGTAGTGTTGAAGTCTGTGTAATGCAGATGGAGCGAAGGGGTTGTGCTGTCTGGTTTTAGCGATACGGTCAACCAGAGATGGGAGGAGCCTGTGACTAAAACAAAGTCGTTTAGTATTTCCAAGAAAGTTGTTTGGGAGGCCTATCGTCGAGTAAAAGCGAGCAAAGGAGCGGCTGGGGTCGATGGTCAGTCGATCAAGGATTTTGAGGTTGATCTTAAGGACAACC
>JBEQLE010000016.1:0-64443 GCA_040326155.1 Leptospirales bacterium
ATTTCTTTTTGTACTTGGATGGATCTATATCAAACCCGGCGACAATCTGTATCATGATCTTGCTGAAACCACGATACTGAAGCACAGCATTACCAATATTTCCCATGCCAATCAGAATTACCCGCTGTAGTTCATCTTTGCGAAAAATGCCATTTATTGTGAATACTAGTTCATTAATGTTGTAACCGCCCTTGCGCTTGCCCTTGATCCCAAATTGGGAAAAATCCTTACGAACCTGCTCTGGAGTTACACCAATTTCCCTGCCCAACGACGTTGCCCCTTTGCCACTTGGCAAAAGAAGCTTACGTACCATT
This sequence comes from Leptospirales bacterium, assembly GCA_040326155.1. Classification (GTDB taxonomy): domain Bacteria; phylum Spirochaetota; class Leptospiria; order Turneriellales; family JAOUFE01; genus JBEQLE01. The sequence continues at coordinate 315 of JBEQLE010000016.1, forward strand.
TCTTTTTTAAATTCGTCTTTGAATTTCATTTATTCCTCCATTTATTTGGAGGCGACAACTACCCTGAGAAGCTCCGTTTATTGGTAGACAAAGTGTTATTATTTAGTAATCTAATTCATCCATGCAAAAAATAATGATACTTAAAAATAACTGCAGGATTATTTTCATTGCTACTACCTTGTTGTTTATTTTTTTTGCATTTGGTAAAGTGGGTTATAAAATACAAAGAACCCTTAACGATTGTCAGCACCAAAGATCGATAAAATACTGTGGTCCAATTGACTGTACAGATTGTTATGCCAATTTCGGCCTAATGAAAAAAGTGCAAATAATTATTTGGTATGCTTTCAAAAAATTTGGTTGGTCTTTTATATTAATATTAATCTCTTTCACGTTTATTATTTTTGTCATTATGATTAGGCAAATTTTTTCCAATTGGTTTTTAGGTTTATCTAAAGTTAAAAAATATTTTTTCCTTCAAATTATAATTATTTTAGGAATTGAACTATTCCATACAGCTTTAGAAATTCAGTCGTTAGAACACCCTGGTATTAATCCAGGCCCAATGCCCTTATCAAGCCCTGATGTTACTTATTTTTTACTGCATTGGATACCAAATTTCATAATATTTTTATTTTCGTTATTGACTTTAAATATAGAAGTCTTAAAAACTTACAAACTTTATATTTTTATTCACTTATTACCCAGTGTTGTGCTAATTTTTCCCCACAAGAAAAATTTAAAACAAATTGAACAAATAAAAAAATAAGTAATCAGATCTTTTTAACACCATTCCAAACCTCATCTTTTTGTAAGCGTCAAATTCAACCATCCTTGTGTTTTTTTTCCAATCGTGATACTCTTCCTAATAACGGAGGATACAATGAAAAAACAAAATATAGACTGGGCAAGTTTGGTCAAAGAGTGGCAACAATCTAACGAAAGCCAAGCAGCATTTTGTCAGAATCGTAATCTGGCTTATTGGACATTCAGGGCGCATTTGAAAAAAAATGGAGCAAGCCCGGCTACACCGCGACGAAGAAAAAAAGAAACACCTTTTATTAAATTACCCACAGAGAAATTTCCGGAAAGCCAAAACTCTCAACAGCCTGATAAACCATGGCTTGCGATCCATCTCGGGTCGGGTGGATTTAGATTTGAAGTTAATTTCAACTGGGGGCGATAATGTTTTTCCCGGAAGATTATAATATTTATCTGCGTCCCGGTATAACCAATAAATATCCATGGCCTTTTGTTTTTGATGCTATTGAGTATACTTGGTACTGTTTTTTTACTTTTTGCATTTCGTCTTCTGTGGGGAAAAAACCACCCCCTCGGTAATCCATTCAAACGGAGCGCCGCAAAAATATCGTATTGGGTGATGGAATAATTTTAATTATGGAATCAGGGAAAAGCCGAATATACGCGCAGAGAACAAAACTCACTTTTACCTTTAAGTAGAAATTAAACCTATTGGGAAAAACCAATCCGGAATTTTTTCCTTGCCTCTATAAAGAACTATACTAAAATGAAATATAACTAACGGAAAACAATACAATAATTCCCAGTATGAAACAAACAAGTAAAGCAAACTCCGAGGCAAGCAACTCCGGTTTCACCGCACGCCCCGACGCGATGGACTTTCGCGATCGAATGTACAATCCGCCCTTGATCGCAGTGCCGCCAGAACAACCGCTCGAAGATTACCTGAAGTTGAAAGTTCCCATTCTCGATCAACTCACCGAAGGCGCGTGTATCGGTTATGCAATCGCGACAATGATCCATTACCAGCTTTGCTCGCGTGCTTTTTCTGAGACCAAACCCGCCAAAGCAAAACTGCCCTCCGACAAAACGGCTAGCAAAAAATCTGCGCATAAAATCGAAAAAATCAGCGTGGGCATGCTCTACGAAATGGCGAGGCGCTACGACGAGTGGCCGGGCAGAAACTACCTCGGTTCGAGTGCGCGCGGTGCCATGAAGGGTTGGTACAAACACGGAGTCTGCGCTGAATCACTGTGGCCCTACGACCCGGAAAACCCTGATCGTTTGTTAACCGACGAACGAGCAGCCGACGCGGCAAAGCGACCGTTGGGCGTCTACTACCGAGTTCCACACCGAGACCTGAGCGCGATGCACGCAGCTTTAACCGAATGCGGGGTTTTGTTTGCCGCATCAGTTGTTCATGCTGGCTGGAAAAAGGTTGGTGATAACCTCAAAAAAGAGAAGGCGATTATCCAACGAGAATCCCGTTCGGTCGGTGGTCACGCTTTTGCCCTGGTTGGGTATGACGCCGAAGGCTTCTGGGTGCAAAACTCCTGGGGCAAAAACTGGGGCTATAAAGGTTATGCGAAATTATTATACGACGATTGGCTCGCTAATGGGCAAGACGTTTGGGTCGGGAGACTTGGTGTACCGGTGAAAATGTCAGGTGGTGTTAGTGCGGTGAAGAAAGCTGCGGGGGGTCGGTAGACTGAACGAGTGTCTATTTCATATTAAGAAGTGCCATAAACTCTTCAGCAGAGAATACGGAAATTTCTGAATGCTTACTATATTTTTATAAAAACAATTGTTGCTAAATACGATAGCATTTCGTATATTGTATCGTATGAAGGTAACAGCATTAATCCCGGATGACATTGTTAACGAAGTAAAAAGTTATTCCGGCGGTAAAAACATTACGGATTCAATCACTATTGCATTAAAAGACTGGTTAAAAATTCAGAAAATAAAAAATTTAAATACAAAAATTGAGCAAAAGCCATTAGAGTTTGCAAATGACTATTCTGCTGACAATGTTAGAAGTATAAGTAGAAAAAAAAATTAAATGGTTTTAATCGACACTTCCGTTTGGATAGAGTTTTTAAGAGGCAATGGAAAGTTTTTTAATCATGTTTCAGAACTATTAGAATCAGGCAATGTTCACTGCGTTGAAGCAATATTTGCAGAATTACTCCAAGGTGCAAATAATAAACGAGAAATTGAAATTATTACTGCCTATTGGAACAACATTCATAATTCAAATGAAAAGGGGTTATGGATTGAGTCAGGTAAATTATCTTATGAGAAAAAATTGTTTAATAAAGATGTTGGCATTATTGATTCAATGATAATTGCATATGCCATAAAATACAATATAAAAGTATGGAGCCTTGATAAAAAGCTTCTGTCGATTCTTGATAGGAATTTAATTTATAAACCCTAAGCTGTTATATACAATATTATATTGACGGTGTAGACCATATTTAGTGTCATATATGGTACTGAGGATAAATAATGAACTCTAAAGAAGATATTCGACCGATTTCGTATATTAAATCACATGCTGCAGAAATACTAAAGCAAGTCAACAATACTCATCGACCAATTTATATAACACAAAATGGGGAAGCAACAGCGGTATTGATTGATACGGAAAGTTTTGAGAAAATGCAAAAAACACTGGGAATACTGAAGATTCTAGCGATGGGAGAAAAAGATGTTGAAAGGGGAAATGTTATAGATCAATCAAAACTATTTTCCGATATTGAAAAAAAATATTTCAAAAATGCCAAATAAAGTTTTTAACGTCCTTTGGTCTAAAGTCGCTGCAAAAGATTTAGATGGAATCATATCTTTTATTGCTGAAGATAATTTGGATGGAGCTTTCGCGATATATTCAGAAATAAAAATAGCAGCTTCAGAATTAACCCATTTTCCAACTCGTGGTCGAGTTGTACCGGAACTGGAAAAATTTGCAATTATAATCTATCGAGAAATAATTATTAACGTCTGGCGTATACTTTATCGGATAGAAGGAAATCGGGTATACGTTTTAGCCGTATTTGATAGTAGACGAAATATTGAAGATCTGTTACTGGAGAGGTTTATAAAAGATTAAGTATTATCACAACCCACACCACCACCTCTAAACTTTCGCCCTAAGAATATTCAAAAAGATCCCAATAAAACTTACCCTCTTCTCCTCTAGCAAAGCATTGATAAGGCTCTAGTAAACCTCGTTGATCTGAATCTAGTTGATTTAAGAAATGATCTTCTTCCAGCAGGTACATTGTACCACGACCCAGCAAAAGCCAATCCACGGAAACATTAAAAGTCAAGGTCACTTTCATCAAAAACTCACTAGATGGAAAAGTGCCTTTCTCAACACGACCGATATATGATCGACGATGCCAGTTTTTTCTGCGATTTCCCTCTGTGAATATCCAATAGATTTCCGAAATAAGGCAAGGCGTAGGCCAATATTTTCATCTGAACTCGACATTTGTCCTAATGTTGACGTTGAACTGCTTTGAAAGCAAGTTCAACTTTGAGAAGAATCGCATGGGCGGTTGGTAAACAGATGATGAAAACGGCAGAAGATATTATGGATTTTCTGCCGCAAGTTATTGATAAGAAGCTTGTTTGCAAACGTTGTCGAGATAAGAGTAAATGGAAGATTGCGTTTTCTTTGGCAGAGTTGATAGAAATAACGCTGTTTTGATAAAATCTATTATTAGAGATTGATTGGGGGGAAGGTTGGTTGGGGAGTGCGGGTGGGGTTTATTTGTGGTGAAAGGGGTTAAAACCCCGGAATCTCTTTTTGATCATTCTGGTGTGTATGCCATAAACACTTCAGAAGATAATACGGGAATTCCTGAAAACCTAAAATATTTTTCTTCCGGGTAATCTTATCATCAATATTTGTTTCTAGCGCTTCATGCTTGTCTGAAGTATGGTTATTTTTCGACCCGCCATACGAGCACTCTCTCAATCTTCCTTTGGGAAATTAAAGATCTTCTGGTTACTACGTTTTATAATATCATTTGCCTGTATATTTTTTGCTTTGGTGGTTTTACCATCACGTAAGATTTCTATGTCTCTAGTGTAGTCGCGCATTTTTGCCAGGAATTCTTGATAATGTTTTGTACTAGCAGGATTTTCTTGCATGGTCAAAGTGTGTAATTCTCTAAACGATATTCCCCGTTCGTAGCCTGCAACAAAATCCATTATTTTCGGTTGTAACCTGTCTTGCACTACTGCATCGTCATCTTCATTGATATTAAACAAATTACCCATTAGTTCCTCGTCTTCAAGAGGAACTTTAAAAGATAAACCAAATATTTCATATTGATACTGGTAGATATTATTATGAAACCAAAGTGCGTCTTTGATTACCTTTTGTGCCGTAGGATTATTTGCTAAATGAATTAGATAATACTTTACGGCCTGGCCATCCGTAATCATTCCAAATGAATAGGCATATTTGACCAATGCTTTTTCTCTAAATAATCTTATTGTTTCATTGCGTAAATATGATTGCCTGGAACGCACTAAATGGTTATGTTTGCCAAGGTCACGATAATAATTGCCAGCTTCGAGCAGATCGCCCAGCGAATGCTGCATTTGTTGATCACGCTTTTTGAGAAATCGCTGGATGAAATCAAGCATATAATTAACCAAAACTTCACTATTCCGTATAGACATGATTCGTCGTATGTTAGCCATACTATAATCAGTATAGCCATATGGATCGATGAAAAAAAATGAATGCCCTTTTCTTGTTTCCACTACATTAATTAATCTATCAAAAATCGTAAGAAATTCGCCTTCAATTAAAGTGCAGGTTTTGTTGATTAAATGATGTTCGAGGTTATTATCTTTGATCTGCTTTCTTAAACAATCCAAGTGGTTTTTATTACTATCAGCGAATATAAAGTGTACATCTAAAATAAAGCCAGGTTTCCCTTTTTGTGTTTGTACAAAATGCAATGCCTTTGCAACACTATTCATAAAACGAATGGGAGAGCCAAGCCAGTTGCTCTCATTTTTGGGGTCTTCATAAATACCACCACCGCAAAATGCGTCAATAATAGTTAAAGTTGAGCTCTGACCTACATGGTTAGAGCATAGTGTAACCACCCAGTCGTGAATGTATTGTTCAACCACTTCATGTTTTTTTCTGGTGTGTTCTTCTAGAGTTGGCAACATCGTGCCATCTGGTGACCAATCATCTTTTGCCATAATTTGCCTAGTAAGGTTTAGACCTGCTGGTATTGTTGTTGCCTTTGACCAATTGATGCGAGTAAATGTTCTGGCATGCTGTCAAAATATTCACCTTTTAAAAGACGACCATTTGCTTTCTTATTAGTACCGCCCCATTGCTTAAAAAAGAAAGGGACATTATTCGTTTCACACTGCTCTTTTATAGAAAGCACCCAGTCTTCATGCATTGGCCTGGCTCTAGGACCACTTTCCCCACCAACAATGATCCAGTCGATTTTAGATATATTAATTTGACCGAGATCTTCAAGCAATGGCTCTATGGAAATAAATTTATTAGCATTATTCATTGACTGCAAATAATCTAACCTTGGTAAACCATCTTTGATATTTTCAATGGTTACACCTAACCAGATGTGTTCTAAATGAGAGTACTTTTTTAACTCGTTTGCAAATAAGTGTGTCATTCTTTCTGCACGTTTGGTTACGATTTGAAATTGATGCCAATTTGCCTGCTCCATCGTATCAAAACATTGAACAATATATTCCGTAGGAATATTTTCATGAAACAGATCACTCATTGAATTGACAAATATCCGTTTACTTTTTTTCCATTTCAACGGTTCTTGTAATTTATGAGGTATTAGCTGAAGGTCAAAACCATTTTCAAAAGGATGATCTTTAACTCCTCGGAATCTTTCTGCAAAGGTTCTAGCATAACAATTTTGACAACCGGCGCTCACGCTTGAACAACCACGAACCGGGTTCCATGTGGCATCAGTCCACTCTATTTTGCTTATAATACTCATGATTTAGTATCGGTGTGTTTTACCGAGCTTGAAACAATAATACTATATTACTATACGGAAGTCAAGTATAATACAATTGTCTTTTCTGTAATTAACATTAAGTTGTATGTTGAAAGGGATTTATGCTTCATTCTTGTATAAGGTAGTGTGTTTGTGACCGACCTTCACCTTTGGTGACAAGTTGGCAGCCAAGGCGTTCAACCATTGGACTGATATTCCCATTCTCTTCAAGCCACTCTTCGTAGCCCCGAATGGACGGGCCTCCAACGTTGATTACGAACTCAATGCCATAGAAGCAAAAGACGAAAAGTGTTTCTCGGTGCTTATTCATAAACCAACAGCAACCAAAGCCAACTTGAACCCACTCGTTTGTTTCTGGGTGGCGCATCATAGTCTTTTCTGGGTAAATCCGTCGCTGAGAGTACGGCCATTCTGTGTAGTTGGTTCCGTAACGAGTGTAGGTACGAATATTGTCATAAAATTCTGCATCCACAACTTCTTCCGTACCACCATCAACTGATGCAAACGTCTCAGCGACTGTCTCTAGTGCCATTTTGCAAAGGAAGCGAGACATCTCTCGTATTGGCGGTTTCATCTCAATCGAAAAAAGAAAACCGTTCGGGAGGCCTGCTTCGAATTCTACCTTCAAGTGTTTGCTATCTAATGATCGCTCTGTTTCAACTTTTGGTTTTCCCTCTTGATCAAGACGAAGACCGATTCCGATATCTGTGCCACCAATATGCCCACGAAGTGATGGAAACTTTCCGCGCTTATTGGGAACCTGATACCAAGCCCTGAGGTTTCTCATCGACGGATGGCTGAGAACTGGTCCTTCAATTTTTCGAGCGAAATAGTTATTGCATTTATCGCACACGACACCACGCGGAAGTACTCGCTTCTTGCTACCGATGGATTCCGGCATGATGTGTTCGACGCTTTTTGACGAAGCGGAGTCTTTTTTACAGAAGATGCATCTCACGGTCAGATCCTTGTGACATTGATAATGTCAAACGAACGCATTAACCCTCGCGTACAATTGATTGAATTGTTGGGAATTTACTTTGTGTTGGTTAAAAGGCGTTCGTCCCTTACTTTTTCCTTTCCTTACGTAATTTTTCAGCAACCTCATCAATTTTATTGAGGTTGTCATGTCGAACTTCAGTCGGTGTGCCTTGTGCATCTCTAATCCGTTGTTTGGAGTATTCAAGCGATGTAAGAATTGTTTCAATTTGAATTTTATTTAAATCAATAAGCATAGTTTTCCATATATTAAGTAAATTCAGTTAATATACGATAATCCATTTAGTTAAATCAAAATGTCAAATACTATATTTCCTTATCTTGACCCCAATACCAAATACGAATCTAATCATCAAGCAAATTCAAAAATATCGGAATAAACTTCTTTTTCTTATCTTCAGACAATTTAGAAATCGTCTCTATTAATTGTAAATAATCATGATCAACAATGCTCAGCAGGTTTGCCTTGTCTTTGAAATTCATTTGACCTTCTCCGGATAAAAGCCAGTCAACGGATATATCGAAAGATTTAGTTAGTTTAAGCATGAAATCAAACGAAGGGGGCATACCATTTTCTACCCTGCTAATATACGTTCGCTCAATCCCTGTATTTTCAGCTAATGACTTCTGCGAAAGTCCCTTTGTTTTTCGGTAATTATGTAACCTTAGCCCGATTCCTTCAAGATCAATGTTCATTATGTTCCATATATGCACAAATATTGGGTGTGAGAAGCATTAATTTGCTAATTATTTGCATTTAAATGCTGTATCTGCACAAATAGATTTGACAAATCGTCTCAACTTGCATATATTACACATAATAAAAGCTAAGGAGTAACAAATGGCATACACACCGGAATTCAGCATGAAAGCAAGTTCAACTTTGAGAAGAATCGCATGGGCGGTTGGTAAACCGATGACGAAAACGGCGGAAGATATTATGGATTTTTTGCCGCAGGTCATTGATAAGAAGCTTGTCTGCAAGCGTTGTCGAGATAAGAGTAAATGTAAAGATTGCGTTTTCTTTGGTAGAGTAGATAGAAAGAACGCTGTTTTGATAAAATCTATTATTAAAGATTGATTGGGGAGTGCGGACGGGGTTTATTTGTGGTTAGGGGGAATAGTTTAAATACTTATTAAACTATTCCCATTTCAATTTCATATATATAGCACCAAGTGGATTGGCAACCAAGCCAGAACCGCCCAATACTGTATCCCCATATTCCCATCCTTCATTATTCAGTGAGAGCCTTATCTTTCTACATCGATATTCATGAGTATATTCCCAAACTTCCATACTGAGTGGTGCAACCAACTCAAATTCTTTTTCCACTATCTTACCCCCTTCTTTAATGTTTAGAGTATGTTTTGGAATTAATATCTCAAAGTGTTGCACCTTTTCTTTTGTGTTGATATCAAATTGATGTTGAAGACGATCTGGAGTTAAAAAATTATAGAGACGAATATCATTTACAGTCTTTAAATTATTACTGCCTTCTTTTTTTAAACGTTCTACCTTTTCTCTAAGACCAGCATTTAATTTTTGATATAGATCCATCCAGCCCCACAAACCAGATTTAATTTCTAGCTTAAATTGTTTGATACCCTGTTGATCTTCTGGACATGCATAATAAAGTAAATACAGAATACCGTTGATAGTCTTAAAATCAATAGATAAATACACATCCCACTCCCCAACTTCGTACCGGTATGGAAAACTAGTACTTTTAAAAAATTCTTCTGGTGTTGATGCATTTTTAACTAGTTCATATGCTCGTTTAAAATCACTTATATTGATTTTTTCCAATTTGTTATATTCTTCCCCGGGAGTAAGTTCAAGATTTGATCTTACTACATAGGACCACCAGAAATTGAGATTACTATGGTTCATTTTTTTAACTTCTTTGGAATTCTCATCCATTAGTGTACTTATCTTGTAATTGTTAATAAATTGACCTATCTGCCCGGCAGCTTCACCAGCACCAACTAAACCACTAAAAATACGAAACAATCTACCAATTTTTAATGGATTATTATGTCTAGCACCAAATATATCACCAATTTGAACTGGTGTACCAATTGGCTTGCGTGAGTCGTATGTTGGGAATATATCAAGTTTATTAAGACCGCCAGGTTTACGAATTAATTGACTACGACGTTCGAGACCAAGAAAATTTACTTGGTCTCGAATTAAAAATATTGGATCAATATTATCATTTAAATAGTCGGCATAGCCCGGTCCATGATGCAAATTTACAAGGGCATAATTAAGTCGAATATTTCCTGAATTATTTGCCATTTTTCTTACAAGCTTTTTGGCACCAAGGACAATATCGTCAGGGTGATATGAGAGAGGCTTAGCTTTTAACATATTTAAAACTTCATACTGACCAATTAGAGTATTTTGAAAGTGGAGAATCCAATTAACAATGCGATTATTCTTATGAAAAGACAAACCATGAGATCTATGGAACATTTTTTCAGCGTTTTCATTCCAGAATGCCCCATTCTTCTTAAATATGGGATTTCCTTGGTAATAATCATTAATATGTTCTTTTGCAATTGCTTGCTTCACAGATGGAGGTAAATCCGCTCTGTACCCTGTTAGATCAAAAATTACTGGATTATTGTTAACAAATCCAGGCAATTTTTGATTTGGTTTTCTAACGAAAACTTTGTTGGGTTTTTTGGGCTTTATATTATTTCCCGGACCTGTCACTAATGTCGGACTTGCTATCACTCTAGCAGCTACCGAGTTATCTGTTTGATAACCCGAGTTAATTGCATCTGTCAGTTGGTGCGCTAGAACCATCATTTGGTCATTCGTTTGTGGATCAACTACATAGTGAATTTGGTGCAATTGTCCATCGCTTTTCTTACTAACAAAACCTACTTGCCCACTGTAACATTTACCATCAAGATTATGTTGCTCTACACTTTTTTCCCCATAGTAATAATGCGTATTTACTTGTGGATTATACCAGCCGAGCAAAGGTTCAGAATAAATGTCAAACATACTGGTAACTTCAAAAATTGCATCTTGGTATTGATAATTAATATCAAGTTCTTTTAGCATAGAATCGTCTAAGCTGCTATAAAGTGATGTTTTCGTAACCGGATTCCAAAATCTATGAATTTTTGTATAAATTTCCTCTGCCAAACTAATATCCAACCACGGGTTATTTAACAAAACCGGTCGCAGACTTACGCACCTAACCTCGTCTAATTCATCACTGAATTTAGTAACAATGCCAACCGGCCTTTTAGTATTGCCTTTTTGTCCAAAGATAATGGCACCAGTATCACCTTCGCAGGCAAATGGCTGTTCTGATTGGCTACCCACACGTATATCATAACCGCTAATTTGCGTAATAATACCTTCTGTTACCCCGGTTCTCGCACCTGATTTCCAGACCTTCATGCCTAATCTAGGCTCTAAGAATATTCGTTCAAATTCAATTCCTTCGACATCAGGCGAGACCTCTCGACCGCCAGTGGGTGCCGCTACCAAAAAGTTCGATTTCAGGGTGAAGTCATCTTTGGTTTTGATAGTTTGAAAATCGGAACGAAATCTTTCGCCGACGGGCTCGCTTGCATCACCCTGAAACAATTTTTCCTCATGCTCTTCTTGCCCTGTTTGTTTCAACGATAAACCACCGAGAATATCACGACTGGTTAGAATAACCGGCTGACAACTTCTGCGATCATAAACGACCATACCCAGCGTTCCATACGGCTGTCTGACACCGTTTTGCTCGGTGTAGATAGGGATTCCACCTTTGAGTTCATCATACGTCCCTGTTCTGGCCTCCGATGTGGGCACATCGCAAACTCGCGTCTCGCCTGGACCGACTGTATCTTTGATTTCGATCACATCAACCGGATATCCCGAAAGGCGTACCTCGCTTTTTATCTTCTGCAATGCCTGCTCTTTTTTCCTGGCTAGTATTTCGGCTCTATTGGTTTGACTAGCGCCAGATGCTGTGCCGGGCGCATCATTGCTGGCTGCCCCGTCTGGCTGTTCAGTCTGATCATTTGCATTTTGAGCAGGCATTTCTTCCTTTACTATGATTTCTTTTATTGTCACCCGCACACAAAGCGTATTGGTCGGCAAGCCATCGCGCATTTTCAACGCTACGGAAACGTTCTTCACCCCCGGCAGCCGCAGCAACCTCGGCGTCTCACGCCTGACCACATCCTTAAGTTCTCTTATATTCTCTTCCGTATTTTGCATAATATTCTCCTAACCAGGAAACTCCGCTTCCAATCTCATAATCTTCAACAAGCGCGCATCGTCTCTCGCCCCTTGACCATCGGAATGTTTCTCGACCAACGCGGGGTTCAAGGTCTCGTCGGTGTAGACGTCTATGCCGATGACAAAGCCAGCGTTTTCGCGGCGGGCTCCTGCGTTCTCGAGCCACTCTTGCATCTCTCTCCCGAGTCTGCTGACGGCGTCGTCGGCGTTGACATCAACTCCGTTGGGTACGTGGTCTAAAATAAACCGTGGTTCAAAAAAGAGCGGGGTTTCGCTGGCGAACGATGCCTCTTTCCCATTAACTTCGCTCCAGTCTCCGGCTAAAGAAAATCCGTAGCGCACGCTCAGGGCAAGGCGTCGTGTGATGCCTGCGTTTTCTTGGCCAAAGCCCAGCCCTAATAGATGATGTAAAATATCTGCTAGAAGTTCAGTCGGGTGATTGTATTTTTTGGTTGAGCCTGTTGGCGTTAAACTCGATACCGCCACTCGTTTTTCCATTTCGACCGAAGGAAAAAATCGGTCGGGCAGGGTTACGATTGGGGTGCGGTAGACAAACGCTTCGGCGGTTGTTTTGCCTTCGAGCAGTTTTGCGTTTCGCGTGGTTTTGATGCGAACTCGCACGTTTTGTTTTTCTAGAATATGCAGGTGTTGAAACCCGATTCGCCGTGGCATCTCTTCGAGTTCGTCGCTTGTTTTATCTCGAAACCAGTCTTTCATTGTGACCGTGAACACGGCTTGTTGTTTGCTTATGCCTTCTGCATCCACCACGGTCTTGAATTTCGGTTTCGAGGTGACTCCGGTAACGCCGTTTACGCGCACCAGCGGAGCCGGGTCGTCGGGGGCGCATGTAAAGACATACCGCAGATCGTCTTTGATAATTTCATTAGCTGCGTTCGTCTCGGTGTAACGCTCTTCGGTAAATTCATAACGGTGCTTCGAAGTTTGCAGGGTCTCTCCATAAGTCGCAGGCGCGATCACACCGCCGCGCTCGTAGAGTTCTCGCCAATGATCGGCCAGTTCGTCGACCAGAACAATCATGTCGTCTAAAATCCAATGCAAGTCGGCATTGTTATTGCCACCGGCTTTCTCGTCCGTCGCAAATCTCGCCTCTACCCGGGCTTCTAACATGTCGGAATATTTTTCAAGCGTCTCGTTGCATTGAGCCAGCGCGTGAAAGAGGTCTTGAAAAAGACGTCCGTTGTAGCCACCGAGCATCGGGGGCAGCGGCACTAAGGCTTTCAGATTAAAAAAGATCTCCATCGTGTGGTTGTCTTGTTCGGCAAACTCGGCTAAAAAATCGACCTCGTATCGCCAGGCCAACAGATCGTCGAATGAGTTAATTTCCGGGTAGCCCTTTTCGTTCATCTCAAAATCGGCCACACCCTGTTGTCGTGACAAACGCGGAGCCTCGGGCATGTCGCGAAGCGCCACCGGAATCTCCAGCTCGCCAAGTTCGTTCGGGCACGGGGGTATCACAAAAGAGAGAACGATTTCTTCGTGTTTGTTATCACCCGCTTTACGAACAGGGTTTTCAAATTCCAGACCGTCGAGTTGAAACGCCACCTTGGTATCGACCGTACGGTGCTCTTCCGGTTTGAGAACATCGACCGCCATTGTCAGGTAGTCTTCGTTTCGACTAAAGTTCGACGATTGCAAGGTGTAACCCGTATCTGTGGCAACGCTTCGATCTTCGAGAAAACTTCCCTTCGCCTCAAACGGCTCGCCCGCGGCATTTGTAAACGTTAAAGGAAACATCACCGCCGTGTCGATATCGTAGGCCGAAGCCAGCCGGTTACCGATCCGCTCTTTCATGATGCGCCGCGTCACTTCGCTTTCGGCCGGTTCCTTTATACCGGCAGGTGGGGGATAATCGATGATCTCGGTCAAACCCGTAGTCAGAGCGCTCGCGAGTTTTGCCCGCGCCGCCAGCAGTTCGTCGTAGGTATGCCCGTTCTCCGTTACTTCGATTTCAGAAAACGCAAGGGCGCAAGCCGGGCGCAGCATCCGGTCGAAAAGTTCGAGCGAACGTTTGGCCCACTCGTCAAAATCGATATCAGAGTAATTCTTCAGTTCGTATGCCTCATTGGGGATGTCTGTACCAGGGTTGACCGGATCATCGAACCCTAAAGCCAGGTTTGCCTTATCTTCGATAAATTTAAAAATCGCGACATCCTTTCGGTTCATCGGCGTCGTTGCTAACGGCCGAAGCGACAAGAACGCCGGGTTTTTCGAATCTATTTGATAATGAAATCCGCCCTTTCCAAGACGCACGGCCCACAAAGAAGGTTTATCTCCGCCTCCACGCCGCTTCGCCCCCATCCCTAAATGCAGATTCTCTTTCGCCAGGGCATTTTGAAAAGCGAGGGCATATGGCCGCAGGGTGGCGGTTTTATTCTTCGTCTTGTTAGTTTTATTAGAATCAGTGCCGACAGACCCATGATCGCCAGAACCCGACGGGGCAATTTCAGAAGCCACATACCAGACCGATTTTTTATCGCGCATTTGCGGATGAATGAATTCTATATCTTCGGCTGCCGGCTGTTCTGAAAAACGTTGTAAAACCAGGCTGGCCTTGAGTTCATAAGCCGCAGGAGTTTTTCGCGCTTGCACGTTTCGTGAAAGAATCACCGGCACAGGCGGGGCAAGATAAAAAGAACCGGGCTTGAGTATATTCGCTTCGGCTATTGCCGAGGCAAATTCCGCGCTTGAAATTGTTTTACCTGCCAGAGCCGAAAAAGCTTTTCGCAACGTATCAAAGCTATCGTCTACGATCGTTCTGATCGTAAACGTTGTATTTTCATTCGATGAATCCGCATTCGTATTCGTAGTATTACTAGCACTATTGATATTATTTATATTGGATGGAGAAGTTTTGGGAACAACTATTACAGAAAGTTCGATATTGGGTTGAAGAATGTCAGCCCTGCGGGCGTTGATCGCCACAAAGTCTTCGGGGCTCACGCTAAGCTCTTTGCCCACCGCGACAATACTTGTCGCTTGAGATGATTTCCAGGCTTCACCCGCTTCGCCGTTTTCTATGTTGACCAGGGTCGGAGCAACCAGGCGGTTCTCCAATAAAATGGCGCAGGTCTCGCTAAGGTTCACCAGGCGGTTGGCCGCGATGATTTCTATTTGGTCGGGGGCAATGGCAAATCCGTTTGTAATCGACCCGCCTATAATTTCGACCTCGATGGTATACAGCATCCGTCGAGCGAGTTCACCCAGGGACTCGTCTGCCTGCATGGCCTCGTTTCGTTCGCTCGTGATGATGACTTTTTTCGGAGCAAGCAACCCTTCTCGGTCGGCAAATTCCAGCAATAACTCACCGGGGGTTGTGTTCAGCCCCGCGGCCGCCTCGGCTATCGTAAGACTCGGCGTGATGATCACCGATGGATTTTCTGCGAGTTCTGTAAAATCCGTGGTATCCGTTGAACTCGTTACATTCGTCGGAGTAAGGGAACCAGGGGCAGCTAATGTAAGTCTTCCTATGATTGCAGATTTTGCTACCAATTCTGATGTAGATTCCGTTGCAGGTTCTAACACAAAATCCAGGTTGAAAATTCCCGGCTCGTTTAGATACCGTTCCAAAAGCGATTCGATCAAAACATCGGTAGATGCCATTTTCAGAGCCAGCGCAATAGAGTTGAGCGAGTCGGTACCAATTTGCCACTTGATCGGAATTTTTAGAAGTGGTATACCATCCGATATATTCAGAAACTCACCGAGCGGCAGGGTTTGAATCGCCCGCGACAATTCCTCTTCTGTGATTCTATGGGCTATTAAAAAGGCCTCTATGTTTACAGTGTTTATACCATTTGCACTATTTACACCGGAGGCAGGAGATATTTCGAGAGGCTCCAGCGTATCGGCACTGATCATCAAAGCATCTACCCCTCGTAGGAAATTTAACAAATCACTTTTCCATTGTTGTTTAGTTGTTAATGAAGGTTCCGCTTCAAGGGAGGTTTGTATGAAAGTCTGCAAACGAGTATCTTGAAGTTGAGCAATCACTTTCGCTAACTCTTCTTTGGTACTCTCTGTACTATTTTGCGTAATGTTTTGTGTGCCCTTTTGTATATTATTTTGTCCAGCATTGACACTATCTTCTTTTTCACCCAGCATCGAAGGGTCAAACTTGATCTGCATCGAAAGTTGTGGTTTAGTTGCGCCACTTTGAAACACATGGGTCGCCTGAACTCCGGGCCATCGGTTGACCCCGATAATATCATCGTAGTAATAACAGGTCAAAGGAAGCCGTTTGATCTTCTCTTCTTTAGGAGCAACCGGTGTGGCAAGGCCGGCAAAAGAAAAGTCTTGCGAAGAAGCTTCGTTTCCAAAAAGATCGCGCCACGAGATATTCAGCCAGCGGGTTTTGCCGACGGCGCTATAAGCGGCCAGTTCACTGCGATTCTTAAAAGCCGCTGCCACAGGAATCACCTGCTCATAAAGCCAGGTTCCTTCTTGCACTTCGCGCGGACCAATCGGCAAACTCGCCGGTGAGGGGTTATCCCCATTTTCATCGGAAAAATAAAAGGAGACGAGACTATACAGCGATTCCAGGGCGTCGGCGGTATTTTCTTCGGGTTCCGGTCGCTCCAGTCTAAAGTGCAACATGTCGCGTTCAAAGCGAGCCTTCTTTTGGGTGAGCCCATCAGCCGTCAGGCGAATCGGAGCCGATCCTTTATCTTGTGCTTCGTCTAAATAAATCGAGTCGGCATGCCTCAGTGGGTCAACCTGCCCCTCGGGAAAAATCATCAAGGTGACTTTGCCCTTTTTGCCCCCGGCAAAAATACGCTCTTCGACGTCATCTACACCTGGTAAAACATCGGCAAAGAAAAAAGACCCCGCTTCTTCATCAAGCGATTCCGCTAAAAGCCGCAGAAAATCTATAGCCGAGCGGTTATCGGCTCCGGCAGGAGTATCGAGTCGATCGTCGGCATCGTTTCGAAAAAGTATAATCTCTTTGGCGTCGCGCTGCCCGACCAAAAGGCCACCCGAACTTGTTGCCGCTCCGGCAACTCCGGTTGAGGGGGCGAGGCTTACAGTAATGAGCCCTTGTTCGGCATCGGCAAGGGTACGCTCAAGTTGTAGTTGCGCATTGGGGGAGAGCCCGGCAATTCGGTAAATCGTACGGCCTTCGACAGCGGCCTCTTTGTCGAGTTTATAGACTTCGATATCAAGCCGCACCGCCCACTGAAAATTGAGTCTGGGTTCTTCGATGTTTTCCGCGGCAGAGGAACGCCGGGCGCGCAGGGCTACCCAGTCATAATCGACCTGACCCTCTTTTTGAGAGCTCTCGAGAAATTGAAAAAAGGACGGCGGTAAAACACGCAATCTGCCATACGTTTTTATGTCATCACTTTCGGAAAGCCTGCGAAGGGGAATCGCCCGAGCCAGACTAAAATCGAGTTGTTCTTCCCTGGTCATCTCCATAGCCGTGACCGTTGCTTCGGGAACAAACGAGGTATCATTGAGTATTTTGCCCAGAGCCGCGTCTTCGTTTTCGGTAAACTCCAAATCCAGTTGGGCAGCGGTTTGCATCTTCTTCAGCAAAGCTTTGTCTACCTCTGTTTTGGTAGTTTTAAATTCGACAAGGGCAGTTGTAATTTCAACGTTCTCGCTCATAGATTGCGCAGCGAGTATCAAGGCTTCGGCACTTGTAAGCGTGGTATCATTATTGGCATCAATGGCAACTTGCAAGGCTGCTGCCGCTTTCACTATTTTATCAATGTTCTCAATTTGTAATTTCGTTTCTTCCGTTTGTTCTGCAGGTGGAATACTCTTCGCGATTTTATCGAGATCTTGGGCGATCTGAGTCATATTTTGTGCGGATTGCCCCATGTTTGAAAGGGCATCCGTAAGAGCTTGTGCCGCGAGAACTTCGTTTTCAAAAATCAACCACTCGGGTTTATGACCGTTTGCAGAGGGGGTCAATGTCAGTTTTACCGAACCCCTGTTTAATTTTTCGGTGATGGAGGTGCCTTTGCCATCGGTTGTCTTTTCTGTGATCGGCAACTCAAATTGTAAAGCCGCTGCTTCATAAAGATTTTTCCAGTCCAATTTTACAGGTATGCTTGTCTCGTCTTTAACAGGAATGCGCACCCCGTGCAATAAAAACCGCGAGGTCATCGCCGCGATATCGCTTAACGCATTGGCATCGATTAATTGTTGCCAGGCTTCTTCGGGCGATAGCTCTTTAATATAGGGAACAGTCCAGGTGCTTTCGAGCCTGACCAGATCAACATCAAGATTGGCTGTAGCTAATTCAATGGCTGTGATACCATGTGCATCTGCAATTGTTTCCAGCGAATCACCATCTTCAATATTATAACTTAAATCGCCGCTTTCTTGCGGAATGATAATCTCAAAGTCGATTTTGAGGATGTCGATTTTAGCCATATTGGCTTCGACAAAATCTTCAAAGTAGGGTTCGCGATCGGCATCGTTCGGGTCGGGGTCATAAACCAGGGGCTCATAAATATCACCCATACTTGTATAGGCATGTTCACCAGTGATTTGTATCGGGCAGGCTTCCATTAGACTTAGAAGTCGTGAGGCCAGCTCTTTGATTTGCAGCGATATCGCATCTTTCCATAACCACTCCGACATCGGGGCGTCTATGCCGGCTTCACTTCCATTCGAAGTCGCAGCGCCAGATGGTGTCGAAATCGTACCGGGGGTATACCGAGAAGAACGCTCTTTGATATTCGAAAGCGAACTTTGGTCGACTAAAGGTTCTACACTTAAATCGAGTTCTCGAAGGGTGCCATCGATATCGAATTGAATAAACAAAGCGGGAGGCAGGGGAACCAGTGCCATCTTATATTCACCGCCCTCTTGTGCGAGAGGCTGGCTTCTCAGTGTGACAGAAAAATTTTCAAAAATAAAATCGTTTAACTCTGACCAGCCGATCGAAGCGGCCGCTCTGTCTTCTTGTAAGGCTCTGTCCATTTTGGACGCCGATGAAAACGATATTTGCCCCGCAGTGTTGGAAGGCCATGCAGTGAGCAACCAGTGAAACACGCGCTCGATCCAAAGAGCAAAATCCTCGGGAGGTTTATTATTTTTCTCAGTATC
This sequence comes from Leptospirales bacterium, assembly GCA_040326155.1. GTDB lineage: Bacteria > Spirochaetota > Leptospiria > Turneriellales > JAOUFE01 > JBEQLE01. Next base: position 19,455 of record JBEQLE010000016.1, read on the forward strand.
AGGTTCGTCCAGCATCTCGGCAAAACCGATCAATGGGGTCGCGACAGGTATATGACTGAGTTTATTTTGCCCATCTGCATTCTTGGTTTCCAGGTCAATACTCACCCCAAACCAGGAGTACCAGGTAATAGGAATCTTTGCGTTAACCGCAGGCACCCTCGCCCAATCAAAAGTATTATTTTCCAAAACACTAGTAGTCCCATCTGGGCTCATGGTCATGCGCATTTGCCGGTTTTGCGAATGGTTTTGTAAGCCATGCCCACGACCCATTCCGGCTGCTACGGCTCGGGTTCCCACAATCCAGGGGGTAGCCTTGCGGCTTCCAAACGTGTAAGAGACGCTGACTTCCTGACTAAAGCGTAAAGTGATTGTAAACCAGCCAATTTTTACACGGGCGCTGACTCTAACACCGGCGCGGGCGTTTATAAAAAAAGGAGCGTAGCTTTCGACCACGACTTGGGCAATTAAATAAAGTTCGGCGGTAAAATTAACGCAGAGAACTCCGAAATCCACTCGGCCTGTTAAAATTGCATAAATTCCAAAAGTACCACTAATGCGATAAAACAAGGCTTCACCGGCATTTTTGTCGTATGGTAAAAAAGTAGCAAAACACCCTTCTAAAATAGCCAGAACACTGACATTAATTTCGGCATAGAAACAACCTGAGCCAAAACTTTTTCCAATACCAACTTGTAACCCAATGCCAAACTCAATGACCGGGTCGAACTCTCCGTTGACAATGCGCGGCACGACTGTTGAGGTTGCCCCATTTAAAGAAGCAAAATAGAAACCACCGGCGCCGGTAAAAGGCAAGACAGAAATATAAAATGACCGTTCGAAATTTGCACCATAGGGAAACCCCATATCCAGTTTAAAATTTCCGTTTGTAAAAATATCTATTCCAACAACGGGTAGTCGTAGGGTGATCGCTCCGAGCTCTAAAGTTCGTATGGCTGATGGCAACTCCAGTTCAATACTGTATACACCCAGCCCCGGTGCAATGCGTTTGTACATGATTTCAAGCTCGAAACCGGACATGGATTTAGCCCCCGGTCCGTCTAAGCGAATGACCAGACCATAAAAAACGGGGTCGTTAAAAATAGCTCCAATGCTCAAGAACCCGGCGGCGCTAAAATCAAAACCGATGAGCCATTCGCTTCCCGAATTGTACGTGAGTGGACCGAGTGCTGCGGCTCCCTCTCTGGGGTCAATATCAAAGGCATGGCGCAGATCGTCGATGGCATCCGCCACATGATCGTATCCGGCGGCATTTCGTAGCGACACATGGCGACCAACTCCAAGGTAACGAAGCTCAAAACCAACGTCGGGAACTTTTGGCGTCGGCAGGTCTTCCGTGACCGGGTCAAAACTCAATGGGTCGTCTTTTGTATATGCCGTGCCAAATAACCCACCAACCAATTGAAATTCAATTTTTGATTTTTTTGTATCATACAACAGACCCACGGATTGAATATCAATTCCGGGTACCTGATTAATATCATCAAACCCGCCGGTAATGCTCAGCGATACAGTGTTCTTTTTGGGGTTAATTTCAATCGTCGTTGGTGGCAGTGTTAAATCTTTCAATTGATCCCATGGCGGCGGAAATTTCATGGCAAAACCAGGGATCATTAAATTGATAAATCCTTCGATAGCCGCAAAAATATTGAGTTCATTTGATAACGAAATGGTCAGCTTTTCTATCGAACCAGACGCATCTTTATCTACAGTACATTCAAGCCATGCTCCCGCATCTGGGTCTCCGGCCTGGGGCAGCCATAGCCCGATGGTTAAATCAATATCAGCATTGTTGATGGGAAAAGCAGCTTTTAAACGAATGGTTTTGTATTTCATTTCGCCGCCCGCTTCGCCAACCCAATCATCACCTGTGCTCTCCCGCGCAAGAGAGATGCTGCCCTTTAGTTCAAGGTCACCCCCGCCGAAAGGCAGAGCCAAAGAAAAACCGGAAGCGGCGTGAAAACTTGCCTTGCCGTTGCCTGTGTTAATACTGGCATTTAGCTCGTTAATCGTCAGCGTTTGTAAATCGCCTGGAATACTACCGGAATCAATACCTACAACCGAAACCAGTTGCGGCAAAGAAAGATCGGAACCAGGCGCAAGGCCACCTTCTAAAATCCAGTCGCCTGCGCTGGTTAATTCAGCGCTCAGTTGTAGCAAACCATTATCGTCGCTCTCGCCTTCGCCTGGCTTGCCTAGTTGGAGCATACCTCGTATAACCCCAAAATATTTTGTTGTTGCCCCGCTGGCATCTACATTGCCCGAAATGCTGATTGCCTTTAAACTTATTTCAAGTCCTATAATCTTATTAAAATCCCATATGCCAGATAGGCCAAAATAAAATTGATATTGTTTTTCAGTGACATTGCCAGATATGCGTAAACCGTCAATCTGCATGTCCAGCAAGGAATCGGGTATCGTTACACCTGCAAGAAGACCCTCAATAATTTCTTGAATATCGGGCGCGGTTTCTGGAACCAGTTCAATGGAAAATTCTTGCTCCGGAACTTCCAGAGTAAGGTTAAGTTCAGTATTGCCTAACTTAATCTGCCCATATATTTCTGCGTGTCCCGAAACCGGGTCAGTCGTAGGCCAGATGGTGAAGGCTCCACCGAGTTTCGAAACGGTGAGTCCCGGCAGAAGTTCTAACTCGTCCTCTTCATCCATTACCGCAACAATAGTGATATCTTCTGGAATGCCCGACACGGCACCTAAAAGCACTCGGATACTTTGTATCTGTATTTCTGGCATGTTTGCAGGCATGGGAATTCCAAGCCCGGTAGCGTCTGCCGTTTGGTTATCTGATTCACCAAGTTCTGCGTATAAGACATGAAAAGGACGGTCGGGTGGCGCGGGTATCAATTGGAATTTAACGGTTATTGTGTTTACATTGTCAATATCACCAAGAGAAATCGCAATCTCGCCCTCCAATAAAAGCGCAGCCTGTAACAGACCTGTTTCGTTTTCTTCGGCGATGAGTGCAATTTTAATATCCGATAGCGTTACGGCACCAATGGTAATTGGCTTAAATGATGGCGTTTCAATCCGTAACTTTTGTACGGTTCCCGCTTCGCCAATTTCGGCAGTCCCTGTTACTCGAGGTAAATCTACAAATTCTCCAAGCAGGGGTAGCAAAGGCGCTAATAGATCATCCAGTCCCGGGTTAACAATGCCATCGGAAATTTCTATGACCCCCCTATTGTCAGCGTTGCTTTTTAGTTCAAGCTTAAGGTCGATCAGGGGAACCCAAAGTCCTGACCCGGTGAGTTCGGGAAACAGCCCTGCCGGGGTAACGCCCATCTCGGGGATGACCAGTATGGTAAGGGCAACTTCTTCGCTTCCGATTTCACCTTCTGGTTCGCTGGTACTATCTGCTGCACCAGCTATAGCACTTTGAATAATAAATACGGCACTTATTTTAACGGGGGGTAGCCCAAACACAGAAGCGTAACCGGTGATCTCAACTTTGCCTGTGGCTGTCGTTTCGCTCACCTGAGCTTCCAGAATTTCAAACCCCATCGACTGATCAGGCAGGTAGGCTTCTAGTAGATCGTAGATACAGGGCAACTCTTCGAGAGGTTGTAACAATAAAGTACCCTCATCGGGGTCGATGACTTGTAGTTTGAGCAGCTTTTCTATTTCACCTGTTGTCATTGCCAAAATATTTTCCTTCTTTAATATTCCCTTTATATCTACGTTATCATATCATTATCAAATTATTCGGGTTTATTCCAGGCAGCGTACCATGCGACTTTTCCGGAGCCTCCGGCATTGGGGTCGCCAAAAAGTGCCGCATCTATGTTTCCATCCATCGGGAGCGTAAGGCCGAGAGGCATATGTATACCCAGCCTGCGAAAAAGCAAAATCGTTTCGCCGGTTTCAGGGTTTGTCATAAACTGAATCTGCTCGGGGCCAATTTTTATGAGATCATCAACGATACTAAAAGAGCCGTCAAACCCTGGAATTCGCAGCCCCATATTAACGGCTGAGTTTTTTCCATTTGGCCACCAGGCAATGGTTAAATATACTTTTATCGAGCCAAGACCAAGATCCAGACGATATTCCAACTGGTAACCCGCCTCGGGGCGCGTTGTCTGGGGTATCGGAGAAACAACGGGGGCTAATTTTAAAGCGGAGATACCGTTCTCGGGTAACAAACGAAGGGAGTCCAATGCCAGTGGAAAACGATTTGCCAGTGCATTCGTGCGAGCCTCGGCCGTTGCCGCTTGTATACGCATGGGTTCTATAGAAAAAGTAATCTCAGAAACCGGAGTCTCTTTTGCTTTTGCGGGCACACTGAAAGAGAGATTCAGAGCCATATTATTCATCGGAATTTTATCGTAGGAGAAAATATCAAACCCTTCCTGGGCGCGAAACTTCAGATGCCCTGCAAGTAAAAATCGACCTTTTACATCCAGGCCTGTGCCATCTTCACCCGGCCCCACAGAGGTTGTTTCAAAACCGGCGCGATGGAGCATGACCTCTTCCAAAACTCCGCTGGTCGTATAAAAAGGTAATTTTTCTTTGCTGCGAAACGTGTAACGGCCTTTACCGTCGTGCTCTTCGTAATGTCCGTTTAAGATGATTGTATCGGTTGGGCGTCCTTCCGGGTCTTCTACAGCTGACGGCGTGATTTCGGCCGATCCTTTTTTCCCTTCTACCTTAAGTATGGTAGTTGCTTTATCGCCAAAAAGTTCGCGAATGGATACATCGATGCGAGCCTGAAAAGTTTGCAACCGGGAATTTCGAAAACGCGCGCGCAATTTGCGAACTGTCCAATCCCACGAGGCCTCTACACTTAAAGCTGAGTCGTCGTTGTAGTCGACCAGACCAAACAAAGCGCCGCGGCCTCCGGTAATTGAACCCGATTCTTGACGTTCTAAAGCCGAGCTGCTCACCCCCACATGATGTGCCTTTAATTTCGTAGGGTCGACTCCTCCTGCAATGATCGCTAGATCATCCGGAAATCCAACCGGCGAAACCGATACATTAAAAGCTATAAAACCATTCCAGTTTGGGTTTTGCCAGATTTGATAAAGAAACGGAGCAAAATCAAGATCGCCGCCATCTACTGCTTTTCGAGCCACTTCTGCTGATTCTTGCAGGCGGTCAGAAATATCCCAGGGGTCGAGATTTAGAAATTGACCTTCCGTCCATTCGTCCGGCCTTTTGACCAACTCTTCCATCGACTCGGGATGATCTTTAAATACTAAAATTGTATTAAAATTAAACCATAACGCAGGGTCGATGTCAAACCCCCAACCGGCAATGCTGAGCAGTGGGTTTTCAAGCGACGCGTCGTTTTCGAGAAAGAGTATCGGGTCGCTCATTACAGAGATCCGCCGACTAGACAAAAGCGCATTCTTTAAAGGACCTTTGATATTGTTGATGGCAAATGGCTGATCGTCGCTTCCGGTGGTAATTAACATCCGCCTCCACTGCGATAGGTCGTGGGAAAAATTTCCGATGTATCCGCCGGGGGTTACGCTGGTAATTCCGTCCATCGCCGGAGCGCCGTAATTTACACCGGTGCCACTTCGAGATGGCACGCCGCCGGCAGTATTGACTGGAATAGGCGAATAAGCATCCAAAACCGAACCGTCATCTGCGCGTTGAAAATATTTCATTTTTTGACTACGCACAGGAGCCGCCATGCACAGTTCAAGCCGCAAAGCCGCTTCGCTACAATTCGCATCGATTCCGCCAAAAGGCAGAACTGGCACACACTCTTTTCGATGGGCAATGGTTCCCACAGAGCGATCAGCAAGGTTGGCAATCGGTGTCGCTAAAAAAGAGGCGGAGTCATCGGGGCCGCCAGGCACATAAAAAGGTTGCTCCGAGGGTTGGGCAAAATAAGTGGCGAGCCCGCCGTGAAAGCGAACATAAGAGGTGCAAGCCCGGTCTTCTAATACGAGAGAATCTTCCTGTGCATTTGTCGTTTGTTGTGTGTCATTTGGCTTTCTATTTTTTTTAAAATTAGGTAAATATGCGTTACACCCGTTTCGAAATGTCATATAAAAAGGGTGGCTATCAAACCCTCCCTGGTAAAATTCCGTTCCCGAAGTTCCCGGCATAAGTGAGGGGAACTGCTCCGTTTGAATTTCTGGCGATTCGTGTGTGCTCAGGGAAAACGAACCCCAGGGTGTTAAATACCAAGCGTCGGAATTTCGTCCTCCCATTGTCTCCATTTTTCGTTCGTAGATTAAACCTGCACCTTCTGTGGGAGTAACCCAAATCGTTTGTCCGAGAGGAGTTCTAAAATAGGATGGTATCGTTGCTGATGATGAAAATTTAAATATAGTTTCTGGCTGTTCGTTATCGCGCCTCAATGAATGAAGCGGGTGCAAAAATGCCGTGCATTTCAGAGATTGCTCTCCGGGCGAAAAAACCGGAAAACGAAGCGAGTCAATATAGTCAGACCCATTTTCTTGACCCTCTTCTTGATCAGGAAAAAAGTATCTGATTCCGGCATCGAGAAGATTCAGATCGGCTTCATGAATATCGATGTTGAATTTTAAACGACCGGGACGAGATCGGGCAACTTCAATGTCTACCTCGCCTTGAATAGCCCCCGTACTTTTTACCCCAAAACCTGTCATGAAATAGCCAGCCGATGTTTTTCCATTTGGCGCTTGAAAAGTTAAGAGGTCGCCGTTTGTTTCTAAAGTCGAGCCGGGGTATAGATATAATATATGATTGCGAAATCGAAACAAGCCTCGATCGATCAATTTTCCATTTTGAATTTTTAAGCCGCGTAGCTTGCCAGGGTCATCGAGCAAATCAGGGTATTGCACCCAGACCATTTTAAGAGCCGGATCTCTGCGAAGAACTTTTACTCGCAATGTAAAATCATCTAAATCGGCGGGCGGAGTATCGCAAAAAATAAGGCAGCTATCGTCGTGTATAAAATCTGTTAGCGTTTTTTCAATGCTTTCTGTACCCGAATTATAAAGAAATAACGCAGGGTACGGCTCGCATGAATAGAGCCCTTCAGAAAGATGCGAAAAAACAATCGGCATGATTAGTCCAACCTGAATTCTATGTGATCTCCTGCCAATAGCGGAGCATCTGCAAAATCAATGGTTGAGTTTTGAGGTTGTAAACCTATGTCAGACCACTGTTTTTTTCGTAATTTGATAGAACTTTTTTCTGCGTTTGTATCTACGCTTACATCGGACCATTGACGTTGCCAGGTTACCTGCCCGCTGTGAACCAAATCCGGAGTAAACCAATGAAGGTGTTGTTCGCAAATTTGCCTGAGGGTAGCACCGACGGGAACATAGCTTTTTTTGCCATTGAGAACCAAAGGTAATTCAACCACGACCCCCGTTCTTCCTCGAAATCTTCGCAGAATAAAATCGGCACTGGCTTCGCCGAAATCTCCGGCTGCCGCTTGAATGCCCTGGCTAAGCGCAGAATAGGTATCTGCCGCAACAAGAGTTACGTGTTCTTCCTTTACAGATGACGCCGTTGCTGATGAGGGCAGGCTGGCCGGTAGTACGATCGCCAGGTACTTTCGCCTGAGATCCCCGGCATGAAGATCAGTCAGTCCGCCGATCATTCCGTCAGTGGATTCATCTGCCGTTGTGTATCCGAATTCTGAGAGCCCGGTAGCCATCGGATTTAACGTCGTGATAAAAGAGCCATCATGAATTCGTTGGCGACTTACCGGAAGAAGCATCTCTCCGGAAGGAACCATTCCATTTGTCTGATCGCGACCTGGGCCGCAAAATTGAAATGAGGCTGCACTAACACGTACACGAAAACCCGGCATAAGAGGAATGGCTCTTAAAGAGCGATCGAGCCCACAACTCCAGGGCAGAATTTCAGAAACAGCCAGGGGAATAGACCGAACCACTCGATTGCGCACGAGATCGCCAGAACCCGATTGTAACAATGTACTTTCTTTTAATTCAATACCTGTGAGCAGTTTTTCAAAGGCACTTTTTAACAAAGCACGGTTGTCTGAATCGGTAGACCAGATCAACTCTCCCGGAATACTTATTCTGAGTTTGTTGACTCCCTTTTTTACGGAAGCGACCATGTTCTCCGCTTCACTTTTCCAGGTGGCATCACCGGCTACAATGTCAGGAATCTCCAGTAGAAAATCTTCTCCATAAGTAAAATCCGGTGGCAGCAAATAAGGCTCTTCGGTCGTTTCATTTTTAAAATCGGTAAAGCTACGAAAAACCTGAAAGCTGTCGTTTTCAAAGGGAATAGCGTGTTTTATTTCAAAATCGTAAATATTTTCAACATGGTTACCTGCGATATCTTCCAACTTTAAACTCAACTTATGGTTTCCAATTCCAAGCAAACCAATATGAGGCAATGGGCCGAATTGCAATTTAACCTTACCGCCCGGTGCGATAGATTCATTTTCTTGTACGACTAAATTGTAAGTACTTTTGTTTGCGGCTATAAGCGTCGCTGAACAAGAAGACGTATCTATCCCTGAATGCAGATCGCTCACTTCGACCGTCACTGGTTCTGCCAGTCTTTGCTTATCTAAAACACCCTTAGGAAAAACGGATGAGATTACCGGTGGGGTTGTATCTACTAGAAATTCGGTTTTTTCAGTTGCGGTTTCATTCCCTGCAAGGTCGCGCGCTGTAACGGATAAAGTATGCAGACCATCTGGTAAATTAGCAGTTTGCAGCTCAACGTTAAAAACATCAGAGACTTCTCCTGCCTGGTTCACTTGCTTCAAAGTGGGATCCATAGGCTTACCATCTAAAAGTACTTTTACAGAACTTTGTTCTAAATGCGATCCACCCCCATCTGTAATAACTGCCGATATTTTAGGTGATGCAATATTATGAATAGAGTCCATTCCCGGAAAAATCGAATGAATTTGCGGCGGTGATACATCTACAGTAAATAGAACTTCGGTACTTTTTGCTACATTGCCAGCTTTGTCTTTTAATTTGAAGATTATGGAATGCGAACCTTCGGGCAGCTTAACCGGCTGAAACGTAATTGTTAAAACCCCTGCCGAAGGGGAGGGCGTTTTTATCAATGATGGGTTATTTTCTTTGCTAAATGATTTCCCATCTTGTATAATACGAATAGATTCCAAATCAAGAGGAGACCCGCCGTTTTTTAAAACCGTGGCTGTAAATAACGGACTTTGTGTATTTAATTGCGCACCGTTAGGCGGTTCTACCGACTGAAACTCGGGAGGTGTTGCATCGACTAAGAATTTAGTTTTGGGAGAATTGACGAGATTCCCAGCCATGTCTTTTGCCTGGATTTTATAAGAATGTTCCGCTTCTGTCAGATTAACTTCCGGTTCAAATAAAATTTTAATGCTGTCGTTCGATAAAATCGTTTTTTTTATTTTAGTGGCATCGATGGGTAGGTCGTCTACAACCAACTGAATGGAATTTCGATCTATGTGAGATCCTCCATCGTCTGCAACCAATGCGGAAATTGGTTCTTTAAGATTGTTTATGTACGATCCTTCAGAAGGTTTCAGGTCAGTTATTCTGGGTGAGATTGTGTCAATAATTATATTTGAGGGATTTGAAACAATATTATTACTACTAAGTGAGTTCCCGGTATATGCCTTTGCTTCAATTTTAACGGGAAATCCGCTATTCGCAAAAGTAGATAAATCTATTTGGGAAAATTTATGGGTTTTAAAGGGAGTTTTTGCTTCATGCAAATATTCAGAAACGATTTTGTTATCAAGAAAAAGTTTTATGTATTTGAAACCATCCGTTTTACCGCCACCGACAGTGGTGTCGACTAGAGAAACAGTTACATCGACAACGATTTTATTTATTTTTTCCAGATCTACCGGAGAAGTTATTAGTAATTCAGGACCGTTATTCATTATACCCACCTACCAGGAAAACAAAATTAATGCGCACGAGAAGGTGGGTATACAAGTGGTACGCTGTTGACTATTTTATATAGTAAAAGGATATTGTCAATAAAAAATACAAAAATTAGATTTATTGTCACTTTTATTAGGTATCTTTCTTTTTTTACAATGAATATTATCGAAAGACCACTCCATCCTGTCGACGATCAAACTTCCGTGCGGAAAATTAGAAGTACCCTCATCCGCTTACAGCCACAGCAAAAACAAGTTGTGGATTTCCCGGTGGGGAAAAACCACCCCCCTCGGTAATTCATCCAAATGGAGCGCCTCAAACAATATCGTATTGGGTGATGGAATAATTTTAATTATGGAATCAGGGAAAAGCCGAAGATACGCGCAGAGAACAAAACTCACTTTTACCTTTAAACGAAGGTCGAATGAAGCTACGACAATACCACGAAGCTGGTTTTTAAAAACCACGCTTTTTAAAAACAAATAACTTCAATCGATTATCGAACGAAGCGGTACAAAATAACCGGAGGATTATTTTGTACATTAACGTAACCGAAGGATTTTTTTGTGACCTAGGAAAAAACTCACTTTTACCTTTAAATAGCAATTAAACCTATTGGCCAAAACCGAAGGATTATTTTGTGAAATAACACAAAAACTAACTAAAGTCTTAGCAAATTATGTCGATATGAGACATAATAGAAGGTATAAAAGACTTGACAGTCACCTGATTATTTATTTTTTTAGGAATAAGGTTTATTTTTCGTCATGGCAAAAGCAAATGATTACAGCGGCAAACAAAAAGCCGCAATTTTTTTATTGGCTGTAGGGCCCGAAGTTTCGTCTGAAATTATGAAGCGCCTTTCAGAGGCTGAAGTCGATACGATTACGTATGAGATTGCCAGGCTTGAAAAGGTAAGCTCCGAAGATAAAGAGCAGATTTTACAAGAGTTCCAGGAACTCATGATGGCCCAGGAGTTTATTACCAGGGGTGGTCTCGATTCAGCTCGTAGTATTCTTGAAAAAGCTCTCGGAACTCAAAAAGCCATCGATATTTTAAACCGGCTGACGAGTTCTTTACAGGTTCGTCCGTTTGACTTTGTTCGTCGCCAGGACCCCGCTCACCTTTTAAACTTTATCCAAAATGAGCACCCCCAGACAATGGCTCTAATATTATCGTATCTCGACCCGAATAAATCGGCTCTAATTTTAGCCTCTTTGCCTCATCAGATTCAAGCCGATGTGGCCAGGCGTATTGCAAAAATGGATAGAACCTCTCCCGAGGTTTTGCGTGAAGTCGAGAGGGTTCTCGAACGAAAACTCTCCACACTCTCAAACGAAGATTATACTTCTGCTGGTGGTGTCGACGCTATCGTTGAAGTTCTTAACAACGTTGACCGTGGTACTGAAAAAAGTATTATTGAAGCTCTCGAAGAAGAAGACCCCGAATTGGCTGAAGAGATCAAAAAGAAGATGTTTGTTTTTGAGGACATCGTACTTCTCGATGACAAAGCAATTCAAAAAACCCTGCGTGAACTCGACAATCAAGATCTCGCCAAATCGCTTAAAGCGGTGGACACCGAAGTACAAGAGAAGATCTTCCGCAACATGTCCAAACGGGCTGCAGCACTGCTTCGCGAAGACATGGAATTTATGGGGCCCATCCGTTTAAGAGACGTGGAAGAGGCCCAGCAGAAAATTGTAAACATCATTCGTAAACTCGAAGAAGAGGGCGAAATTATCGTTGCCCGTGCCGGCGAAGACGAACTCGTTACTTGATTTTTTGGGTCGTATGCCAGAAAACTCATGGAAGCCAGAAGTGAAAGGGAAAACGAAGGCATCGATCTGGAAACTCTCGAAGAAGAATTTGACTACGCTTTGGTAATTAATCATTATGGGCAGACTCGCTGGCTTTAAATGATCTATTTTTTCTTGACATACCACCTTAATTAACATAGTTTAATTTTATGGCCACAGCAACGCAAATTAAACCCCGCTATGAGGGGGTGAAAGTAACCCGCGAAGAATACCTGGATCTCGAAGAAGATGGCTTTATATACGATATGATAGATGGAGTTTTAATTATGAGCCCAAGTCCATTTTTTGAACACAATGACACTTTAGCTGAAATTTTGTTTCTTTTTAAAGTATATCTAAAAAAAACCGGATCTGCCAAAGCGGTTCCTGAGACCGATATTTATCTACCCGACGGGGCAGATGTCTTACGGCCCGATATTTCTGTCATCTTAAAAGAAAATTATGGAATCATAAAAGGGCACATTCATGGCGTTCCCGATATCGTTGTTGAAGTTTTATCCAAATCTACAAAAGAACGCGACCTGGGCGTTAAAGCTAACCGGTATTTGGAAAACGGCGTGAAAGAATACTGGATTGCCGATACAGATAAAAAGTCCATTTCATTATGGCTAAACGAAAATAATGAGAATAAAAAGAACTGGAAAAAAATCGAAAGCAATCAAATTGAAAGTGTAATATTACCCGGATTCATACTCTATAAAGAAGAAGTATTCCCTAAAGAAAGTTGATTTTTGATCTGGGACCTTCGAAGGCGATACTGCAAAGGGGGAAAGTGAGGTTTTTCCACCTCGCGATTTTCATCTTTACCCTCGCTACATAATTTTTGAGGCGTCGAACGGTATTATCATCGAGCCAATAACCATAGTTGGGGCGCTGAAAATCTTCCCAAAAGCAGTTGCAGCATCCAATTTTACAAAAAAAACAATTGACCTCTAAGCTAATTTAATTTATTTAATTTTAAAAATTCTATTTTGCTTAATTTAATAAAAATATCAGCCGGTTAAGCAATTAGACATCAGTTTGAACGATCTTCTATTAACGGGTAACATTGCTGATATTAAATCTGAATTGGAGGTTCAAAATGAAAAAAATATTATTGCTTGTAGTCTGCGTGATGACCTTATACGGTTGTTCTAAAGGTTACCCCACAGCAAATTATCTGGACAATACCGGCCGTGACGACATTCTCACGGGTGGCGTAAAAATGATCGAAATAGACACACCCAAAGGAAAATTCAAAGTGTGGACAAAACGGACCGGGAACAATCCGCGAATAAAAGTTCTTCTCTTACATGGTGGACCGGGCACAACCCATGAATACCTCGAAGCTTTCGACAGCTATTTTCCAGGTGAAAGTATTGAGTATTACTACTATGACCAACTAGGCTCTTACTACAGTGACCAACCCGACGATGGAGACCTATGGGAATTACCCCGCTTTGTCGAAGAAGTAGAGCAAGTACGCCAGGCTCTTGGACTCAACAAGGAAAACTTTTACCTGTATGGTCATTCCTGGGGTGGTATTTTAGCTATAGAGTACGCGTTAAAATATCAAAAAAACCTGAAGGGCATAATCATTTCCAACATGATGGCCAGCATGCCCGCTTATAACGAATACGCAAAAAACGTTTTGATGCCGACTATGGACCAAAAAGCCCTGTCCCAAATTAAAGCTCTTGAAGCAGCGGGAGATTTCGAAAATCCGGCCTACATGGGACTACTTATTGAACACCACTATGTTCATCATTTTCTACGTATGCCGCCCAATGAATGGCCGGAAGCTTTTACACGTGTTTTTAAGCATATTAATCCTGCCGTTTACGTTCCCATGCAAGGGCCAAGTGAACTTGGTGCCAGCGGCAAACTTTTAAATTGGGACCGTACAACCGACTTAGCCAAAATTACCGTGCCGACCCTCACCATTGGCGCCAGGCATGGCACTATGGACCCTGAACATATGAAGTGGATGGCTGGTGCCTTTCCAAAAGGTCGCTACCTGTATTGTCCGAATGGCAGCCACATGGCACTGTATGATGACCAAAAAATATACTTTGAAGGTCTTGTCAGTTTCATCCAAGACGTTGATAACGACGACTTCGAATAAGTAATCAAAAACAGTAAAAACAGGATCTAATTTTCCCATTTCCTGTTTTTACTGTAACTCGGAAAATACTTTATACATATAGTCACTTGGTATTTTTTGGAGGGGGAAATTTGGTTCTACACAATTACCTCACCAGGAAAATAGAGCACAGTGACAGGTTACTTCACATATAAATACTTGAATATAAAAAAAATGTATTGACGAAGTATGAGACACCATATATATTCACTATTATGCAGAAAATGAATATAAAATTAAAGCCAAATTCTAGAGGTTCACAGACAAAAAATCCATCAATAGCAAGACTAAATACAAGCAAAATACCACCGAGTGCACAAAGAGAATATATAATGCACCTTCAAAGAACTATCGGTAATCAAGCCGTTGGGCGACTATGGAAATCCGGTTGGCTGCAAGCCAAGCTTAATATCGGACCTGCAAACGATAAATACGAACAAGAGGCCGACCGTATCGCCGATCAGGTTGTATCTAAACCAGATACCGCCAGAGGCAATGTGACAAATTCCTCAAACAAAGAAATCTCCAGAACCCCACTGGCAGACTCCATAACGCCACTGCAACGAGAAGCCACCCCAGAAGAAGAGCCAGAAGGCCAGGCGAAACTACAAAGAAAAGAAAACAGAGAAGACGCACCAAAAAATGTAGAATCTTCGATCAACGCATCTAGAGGGGGTGGAAAACCGCTATCTGCTTCGGAACGCGATTTTTACGAACCGCGCTTTGGTGCCAGCTTCGCAGGGGTAAAAGTACACAACGACTCGAACGCTGCGCAATTATCACGATCTATCAACGCCCGCGCTTTTACCGTAGGCAACGACGTATATTTCGGAGCCAATGAATACTCACCCGATACCGCAAAAGGTAAAAGATTAATGGCGCATGAGCTGACGCATACGGTACAACAAGGTGGGAAGCAGGGTAAAAGTTCTTCGCAGGCGAAACTGCAAATGCAAGAGTCCGAATTAGGAGTACAACGTATCGGCTTCACTGCTGGTGCTGGTCTCGTAATGGGGGCCATAAGCATTGGGCAAACAATAATGGGTCCAACAACTGGGTCGCTTACATATCAATCTGATCAGATATCATACCCCAGTGGTTTAAAGGGTGTTAAAATAAAAAAAGCGATATCCACTGAAGTTGCTGTGTTTAGAAGCTTTGGAATGGTGACAGATAATGAAACTATATTTAAAGTTCATGGTAATTTTAGTAATAGCTACGAAAAAGCAAATGAGAAAAACCGGTATATGGCAAATGTTTATATGGATCTGGATAAGACAACAACGTACAGCCAGTCTGCACTGAGTTTTTCCGCTAAAGCTTTAACAACCCCCTATGGAACCCCGCAAGACCCGAAAGTTCGGTTTGTATGCAGAGGGCGATTTGATCCGGCGGGTTCGGGAGATTGTATGTACCGAGCCGTGATTGAAATAGATCAATATGGAAATGCAAATTGCGTGGAATTCAAATTTACCAATGGTACAGGCAAAGTTTATAAATATGATAATACTGGTTTTGTTATTTATGTGTGATCACTTTTATTCAATTTTCCTGTTCGGGGAAAATATTTTACGAGGAAATAACTTAGAAGTTGACTAAAAGTTGCTTCTAGAAAGAGAAGGTGTTTTATGAAAAGATATATCGTATTCGTTTTTATTCTATCTCTCAGCTTTGGTTTGTTTACCTCTTGTCGTACAAACCCAAAACTACTGGAGCTGCAAACATGGTTGAGTGAACATAGCGACGACGAATACAATGCAAACAATTTCACGATAAAAGAGTTGAAAAACCTGTATGGTCTGTCGATATCGGGTCAAAAAAACATACAGTTACCCGAATCTATAGGAGAGTTGACAAAACTGGAAAAACTTTCATTGACCGATAATGACCTTGTAAGTCTGCCTGAGTCCATAAAAAAACTGCAAAATCTGGAAGACCTTATTCTGACTGGTAGCCAATTGAAGAGTCTACCCGAATATATTGGTGACTTGAAAAAGTTAGAAGAATTAAGCGTAAAAGAGAATCTCCTTATCACTCTACCCGAATCGATTGGCAACTTAAAAAGTTTAACAAACCTTGATCTGACCATGAACCGAATTACGAATCTTCCAAATTCATTTGGGCAACTAGACAACTTGAAGCGCCTTCACTTGAATTATAACCAACTCACCGACTTTCCAGAAGTCATTACTCAATTGCCAAATCTCGAGCACCTTTATCTGGACGATAACCAGATAGAGATTCTACCCGAGTCCATCGGGCAGCTATTAGGAATAAAGGGCCTTGGCTTCTGGAACAATAAAATCAAAAGTCTGCCTGAATCGATAGGTCAATTGACAAGCCTTGAATACTTGTCAGTATCTGACAACGAACTCACCAGCTTGCCTGAATCAATAGGTCAATTGACAAACCTTGAATACTTGTCAGTATCAGGCAACCAACTCACCAGTTTGCCTGAATCTATAGGACAACTGTTAGAAATAAAGACCCTTGGCTTCTCGGACAATCAAATCACGAGTCTGCCTGAAACCATAGGTCAATTGACAAATTTGACAAAGTTAGGAGCAGCGAATAACCGGCTGACAAGTCTGCCAGATTCCATAGGTCAGCTGAATAATTTAGAGTACATTGACCTTCGGGGCAACAAGATACCCCAAAAAGAGAGAGATAAAATAAAAAAACTCTTGCCCAATTGTACCATACAGTATTAGCTTCTTTTTTATGTATAAAAAATATTTTTACTACCCGACAGTAATTGCATTATCTATCCATAGCATAGAGAAACATTAGATTCAGAAGGTGTTTTATGAAAAGATATATAGTATTCATTTTTACTCTATCTCTCAGCTTTGGTTTATTTACCTCTTGTCGTACAAACCCAAAGCTACTGGAGTTGCAAACATGGTTGAGTGAACATAGCGACGATGAATACAATAGAAACAATTTCACGATAAAAGAGTTGAAAAACCTGGAAGTACTTGTATTGCGCGGGAACCCGATACCTGAAGAAGAGATTAAACGAATCAAAGGTTTACTACCAAAGTGTACGATTGTTTGTTAAAATTTTATGCTTCATTGCAATTTATTTTCACCGTCACGCATGGTAATCCTTTCCCTCAAAAATGCCTGGTTCAACCTCTATGTTAAAATGAGTTCAGGAAAAGGCGGAACAACAAGATACGGAGATATTAAACAGGGATGAAAACGAGACTGAAATTATGAAGCAAAAAATGATTGAATCTGTGAGATTATTAGCCGCAAACTATACTGATCAAATAAAAGTATTTCCACAAGAAGTCAACATACCCGATGAAATAGCGAACATATTTGATGAGTGTTACTCTTCTATCTCATTAAGCGATATTAGAGAGTGGTTAGATACTTCACAATTATCAATTTTAAAAGAGATGAATAGCCTCCTGGATCAGATGAGTGATCACTGTAAAGAGTGTTGGTCATTGGAGTCATTGGAAAGTGGCGATAAATGGAAGCAAGCCAGACGAATTGCTAAACGATGGTTGGAAAGTTTAAGCAGTGAACTAAAGCAACCCGATTTATTCTGGATTAATTACACCGTTTAATTCTAAAACTAGATCTATTGAAGAACCGATGAGTACACTCACCAAATACCACAAAGGCCAAAAAAGTAATGGCTTATGAACTGACTCATGCCGTACAGCAGGGTGTACCAAATAAAAGCCCTCGGTAAATAGATGCTTTACTATAAAAAAATGTATTGACGAAGTACGATATACCATATAGATTCACTGTTATGCAGAGAACTAATAGAAAATTAAAGACAAAAAACACATCAACAGCAAGACCAAATACAGGCAAAATACCACCAATTGTACAAAGACAATAACCATTGGCATGTTGATGTATAATAGATCAGGAGGTCGCCATTTTATACACATGTTGATTCTTACTTTTGTTATAATCAACACGTATCATTGCCGCTTGAAAAATAGTTTTGCCAAAGGTCTCGATCAAATTATATATTTACCTCCTTCCTCTTTTCCGGAATTACCCTCTTCGATTCAACATCATCTTGTGACCATGGGTTGTCAAATTCCCCAACCATATTATTATAATAAAACCGAAACCTTTAATGTAGTTCATGGAAACTTCACAGGTTCGCAGTAAAAAGAGTGGGCTTTACTGTGCTCTCGAAAACATAAAAGTTCTATGTATATTTTTTAAGATGGTTCTATTGCCAATAAAATTCACCTGGAACTTTTGGATGATAAAAGTGGTCTTCAGGTTATTGGAAAAAACCGGTCAGGTTACTCGATTCTACTTCAAACTATAGATAAAACTCAGCTAAATAAAAAATACTTGAAAAAGAAAGATAGCCCTGAACAATTTTCTCACGATGGTATTGTCCAGATGTTTCTCGGAAAAAGCTCGATGTTACATTATTACGACGAAGGTAAGTGGTTTGCAATACAAATTTCAGACTGATGTTTTCAACCGCTTCACGTTTTCCGCCACCCCCCGGAGTTAGTTACAGTAGTAGATGTTTTTTTAGAATCAGCGCCCGCTGATGCACCGATTCCGAAAAAGCCGGCACTGGTCCCGACCTTAATCGTTTTTAGGGCCAATTGATTTTGATGAAAATTTCCCATTCTAAAGATACGAATTTAAGGGGGAAAGTGGGGTTATTCCACCTCGCGAATTTCATCTTTCCCCTCGTTCCGAATTTTTTGTAGTGGCGCAAGATTTTGCGCCACTGCAAAAAATTCTGCACTACCCCATACGATATTTTTAGAGCGATCCAGGTTCGGTATAATGCTGTGGAAACCACGACTAACTGATTTGTTAATACTAGATTGTGGTTTTCCCTACCAGGAAGAATACCTTGTATTTTACAATATGGGAAATACTTGACGTTGCTATTGCCATAATGATAATGTAGGAAAAGAGAATTAAACAATGCAAGCAAAAATTTCACTGATCATGATGAAAATCTCCCTGTCGATATTAGGATTGACTTTCATCACCAAAATCATGGCAAATACATATAAGGTTCCGCTGGCAATTGAGTTAGCAGAACTGTTTTCGGTTAGCAGTATGCTCTTGTTTGTAATCTGTATATTTTTCCTTTTACCGTTCTATATAATAAAAAAACAAGAGCAACAAATTATAAATGCAGAAGCAGGCGAATACGTGGCACCGACAATAAAGCTCGAAAAACCGACTAAAAAAAATGTGTATAGCCAGATCAAAACTGTGATTTTTTACCTCATTATTACCGGAGTCGGTATTATGTTTATATTAGACACATTTATGTCTACTAAGAATATGGAAAAATTCTACATAAACCTGATCATCGGCGTATTGGTACTTCTCGTGCCAATATACTTTTTTATGAACATTCTGGAAATGTGGCAAAAAAACAGAGCCATTAAAAAGGAACGTTCACAAAGTAACGGCGCGAATATTTCCAAATATGGAGCTTCTAGTAAAACAGGTATTTATATCTTGATAGGGGTTGTGTACATTATATCAATACTCGCAGCTAATAAAATTTTTGCCGAAAGTAAAAGGCAGACTTTAATCGCCCAGGCCGAAAATATCATTAATACCCAACAAAAAAGTATCGATACAATTGCAAAAAACCTGCCCTGCGAGAAATTAGAGGAAGGAAATTTTAAAAACGTCAAGACACAATTGACCTATTTGTCGCTGGTAAGCGAGTCGTTCAACAACATCGCTATCGTGTATGCTACCTGTAACAACGGAAGACAAGAGTATTATGAATACAACCCACCCTCTGCTCCGGAGGCTTCGTCCAACATCAGTGCTGGCGTATCAAGCGAACCGCTTAGAGGGGACCAAAGCAAGTGCGATTTTATAAAAGATGTATTCGACAAAGAAGCAAATGAAAAAGTAAAATTGCCTATGCTGTATTATCAGTACAATCCACAAATGAATAAGAAAGAAGCGAGACTATTTTATCCCATCATTCGGGATGATACGTCGTTTGTATTATTGTTTTGAAATCGACAAAATCATAGTAATGCACCTTATTTCAAACTCTTTTCAAACGATCCGTGAGTTTATAATAATTCAAAATTATTTTCAGGGCTACGCAATCGACCGGAAGGTGTTGATCTGACCACATCAAAAGAATTACCGAGACTCGTTGCCCAGGGTAGAACTGAAACAGAAATCCTGGAAATTGCGCGAGACGTCGCAAGAAAACTTATTGAAGCAGGCAGCTCGAAACAACATTCCGCACAATCTTGCGGCAAGCCCTGGCGATATCTTTTTGTACCGCATGACACCGTACAAGAAAACATGACACTAAAAAACTTCGAGACGAATGTATAACAATAAAACGTCAGGGGTAGCGGCGGCTCTTTCAGTTGAAAAGCCAAAGCGAGGGGCAGGCTTGCCCCTTTTAAATGATCTGTTTTTCGTTTATTGCTGAATTAACCAGCTGACTCGATCATACGACACGAGGTAGTGAACAACCACGACCACGCCGAAAATAAAGCCAGGCGTCGGGTATCCTGACTGGTAAAGCATCCAGGTTCCTATCGTAAAAAATGCCAACTCCAGAGTCAGCCGCACCATACCCGGCACAGGCACGGGCGCTTTTCCCGAACGGCTCGGGTCATCGGGTACGGCAAATGTCCCCCACATAACGGCAAAGATCAGCGGAACGCCTAACGCGAGAACGAATCGAAACCAGCCATCCGTCTGACGCCAGCCCCAGGCGCCCATTGCCACTAGAGCCGATAATTCAAGCAGAAATCGAACGGCGAGATTAATTGGATGTGAACCCATAGCATCTCCTTAAAATTTGAATCAGTCTCACTATGCGAAATCTGTATAATCAGTTCAAAATGTCAAATCTTTACCTGGTTTTTTTCTATTTCGCCAGCTCTTGGGGGTATAGCCTGTCATATTTTTGAAAGTACTGTAAAAAGAAGAGTTAGAATTAAAGCCCGCCTGGAAACAAATTTCGATAATGGGTTTATCCGGTTCTTCGTCAAGCAAACGTTTGGTCTCTTCAATACGTTGTATATTAATAAAGTCTAAAAAATGGATTTGCATATGTAGGTTAAAATACTCGGAGAGTTGATGAACGGACAGGTTTAACTCGTCCGCAAACTTCGGTAAACTCAAATCCTCTTCCATATAAATTTTGCGTTCTTCGATTAAGTGTTTTATTTTATTTTCCAACTCTTTTAAATTAATCCCTTTGAGGTATTTTCGATAAAAACCGTCCAACTTAAATGTTTTGGCTTCGAACAGTACTGACCCGGCTTTAATATAATAGGGCCAGACTTGCCAGAAGTGAAAAAATATTATAGCGCTTCCATAGAGCAACAATGGATTCCATGCAGATTGCCTTATACCATAAGTGCCGTTCCAGGCATATTCGGCGCTCAGAACCATGCAAAAAAGCGCCCAAGCCACGACTACCGTAAAACCTGATTTTATAGTGTTCTTTTTCGGTCCGGTCACCTTTCTCCAATCAAATGTTCTGCGAAAAAGAAAAATTCCGACAGGGAATAGAGACGCGATATACCCTGTGTGCAGTATTTGACTTAATAAGCCGGGAAAATAAAACGGGTGTCCTCCGGCAACGGCAGTTTCAACCAACTCTTGGTGCCAGACATCACTCAAAAAACAGTAATCTAAGTACAAAACAATTTGCAAGATTGGAATAATTAAAACAAGGTTCTTCCAACTTTTCCAATTCACAGAGACGTTGCCCAGGTAAGGCAAATAGTAAAAATATGCAGTTATGCTGAAACTGTGCATCATCGGTTCGATTCCGAGCATCCGAGGATACATACTGATATCTTCCGTATAAAACAGCCCAAACTTTAAAGAAAGAAAACCATTAGATACCATAAGAAGTGCCAGTCCTAAGAACTTGCGTTCTTTTATACGCCAAAAGTTAGTTAAACTATTCAAGAAAAATAAAAAACTTATAAAATATAATGTTGTTCCGAAATTCACGATTGACGACTCCAGGAAAATTTAATTTTCCATATCAAATTTTCAGCTCATGTTTAGAATAGGTAGAACCCACCACGATGGGATTAGGATACATCAGGTGAAGATTTTTTAACAAAAAATATGTAAGAACGCACGGATCCTTGGACAATTCAGCTTTACATAGGCTGTGACTTGCACGACTTATGCAGCATCAAAGATGTTTGCTGCTGAGTTATCCTCGGCGGTGCATTGAAAAAATAGAGGTCGCTTTCTTGCTGGAATGTCTCGCCATACGGTAAATGCTCGGTACGGCTACGGAGGCTCCGGTATCGTCAGTTACAATTTTAACCGAATCGACATGGTTGGCCAGATAGTAGGCCGCCGTCCCATTGGAATCCATCGATGCGATTCGCACACCGTTCAGGTGTACATTATTTATGGCAATATCAGAAAATGTGAAGGGGGTAGGCTACTCACTAACGGTGTTAGCCCCGAAATCATTCGCTTTAAAGATATTGATGATCCGATTTTTGAGTAAACTCTTATTTAATGAATACCAAGAATCGGGTATCCCAACGTCCGTTGTAGGTACCTTGCCAGCCATATTAATGATCTCTTGCACATAGTCTTTACAGTTAAATTTTACAAGATCATAGTTTTTCATTTTGTTTTTTGCAAGATGTCGCATGTAATCATCCTGGCCTGATGTTGTTTCAAATTCCATTCCTTCATTATATCTGGCAGTTGCACCGTCGTCTTCATTATGATATGTAAATGTTTTTAGTCGTTCATAAATCTCCTGTTGTTGTTTAGTTAATGTACCTTTTTCTTTTAACGTTTGTTCAAGATTATTTCTGCGTTCTACAGACTTGGCTTGGTATTCAAAAAAGTGTTCCGGGCTTTCAAAGGCAATTCCGGAATAATTTTTATCTGTCCCCTCGCTACTTCCGGAAGGTACTCCGCTACCAGTTTTTGGACCATCTACAATTTCATGAGAATAATATATCCATTGTCCATTGGTACGATCCTGTACTAACATAGCAATATGTCCCATATAGCCAGCCCCATCGTCAGCATGTAAAACAACTACATTATGCCCAGTCGGATCCTTGTACGAAATCGGATTTCCACCCACGTACATATACCGGTTCCACCCTTTAGTCGTTTCCGGCCCGTCGGTTACCGTATCGGCCGTAACAAACCGTGCGATCTCGGGATCGTAATGCCGTGCGTTGAAAAAATAGAGGTCGCTCTCTTCGTCCAGCGCTTGCCCGTTATATTTTGCCGCAAAACGTATCGGACCGGTCTGGGCGAACGTCTCACCATACGGTAAATACTCGGTACGGCTCACGGAGGCTCCGGTATCGTCAGTTACGATTTTAACCGAGTCGACATGGTTGGCTAGATAATAAGCCGCCTCTCCATTTGATTTCATCGAAGCGATTCGAACTCCGTTTAAGTAAATGTTATTAATGGCTATATCGGTTCCGGGAACATCGTATCCGTCCAATGTCTGTAGTTTTTCGGTTACAAAATACTGGCTGTGCGTCGACATCACAACTTTACGATCTTCCCCGCCGATATACTTATCGACCATTTTACGTACCCGTACTCCCTGATCGTCAAACTTGTATTTACCCATCACTTTGCCGGTCTGATCTTTTACTTTAGTAATGCGATTGGAGTGGTCATAGACCATGGTTTTTGTAAGACTTTTTTGCGAGTCAGTTTTTGTTGTCGTATTGCCATTAGCGTCATACGTAAAATTGAAACGCTGCCCGCCCGTGTTAGTTGTGTTTATAGATTGAACTCTATGGTTTGAATAAGTGTAACTCCACCCGTCGGTGACCGCCTGAGTTTCGGGATCTAATATATTTTTTTGGGTTAAATTTCCATTTTTGGCATATGCATAAGTTCTATTATACTTTTGGTTGCCAATGTCTAGTGGATCTGAATTTACAAAACCAGTTTCGCCATAGCTCCCTTTGGCTTCAACCAGACGGTTGAGCCCATCGTAGGTATATTCATAGCGCGATTCAAACGCTGGCACAATGGCCCCGCCGGCATCTTCGGCGGTCGGATTATTCACCACATTTGCAATGGAACTATTGACATTGTATGTATATTGTATATCCTGATGTTTTACACTTTTCCCGTTTACTGTCGCAGAGGTAATCAAGCGGGTCGCCCGTCCGCGTATATCGTAGGTGTACGCAGTAGAAATCCCGTTACCCATATCGACTTTCGTCACTGCCCCGAACTCGTCGTATTCCATCGTTGAAATAATTGTTTTATCGATAGAGTTACAATCATTCGAAAAACTTACATCAACGCTTGAGGCAAGACCAAAACTATTGTAACCGTAGCAAACTGTCGTTTGCTGCCCCGTAGCCGTATCAGTCGGATAAACAATTTTTTCAGTTCTTCCGGCAAGGTCGTATACAAATTTCGTCGTGACTGCCGGGTCATAACCTGTTTCATTGGTAGTCACGGTTACAAGTTGGCGACTCTCACTTTTTCGTTGACCCCGTTTATTATAGCTGAATATTTTTCGTTGAGCCGCATCAACCATTGCAACAAGCTGCCCTTTGGCGTTTGATGAACCTGTCAAAGTGTCGTACGCATATGTAACAGTTGAGCCGCCCGGTAATGTTTTGGTGGTTATCCGCCCAAGCAGATCATAAGCAAATTGAAATGTCTGCCCTTTGGCATCTTGTGTTAAGGTCATCTGCCCGAAGGCATTGTATTCAGTCGTACTCTTTCCAAAGTCCGGATCGTTTGCTTCACGTACTTGTCCATATGCATCAAATAATGTATAACTCGCATTATTTCCAGAGCTGTCCTTTGCCGATGGAACGGTTTGGATACTAAATTCAGACGGGCAATTTATACTGCTCCCGTTTAAATCTTGCCGATAGGTCGGAGCTTTATTTACTCCGTCATAACAAAAACCCATTTGCGTGGTCACAGTTGCATCGTTTATATTAAACTCTTTTACATAAAGAAGCTGTTGTCGTCTGTTTTTAGTCAAGGTTTTCGACTGCCCATTGGAATGCGTCGACGTACTTTCATAAGGATCGTTGTAGGAAATGGTAACCGAAGTTTCCGGCTCGCCCACATAGGCCGGAGGTGATATTACTTTTTTAACGCGCCCTGATGCATCATACTCGGTTTTCGTAGGATTTTTTTCTGTCGCATATTCCACAAAAATGTCGATCTCCCTATCCGGAGCCCAGGAGGGCTGACTTTTTCGAATGACCCGCCCGAGGGCGTCATACACGGTGTAACCGGTCCTGATAAACTGCTTACCTGCCACTCCGTCAAGAGCGCTTTGCACAGTCTGCACATGTCGCCCGACCCCGTCTTTCCACATTCTGCTCTGAATGCTGGTCGAATTTCCGGTATAATGCGTAGTTTTAGCGCTTAACGGAAACTCCCCCGCCTCGAAAAAGGCCGCTGGTAACGAGTACTCATTATCGGTAACGGTTTGCACTCCGCTGTCTGTATCACTTTTTATACGGATAACTCGCCCATACGAATCAACCTCAAAATATTTAGAATTTCCATTGGGATCGGTCGATTGAAGCGGTTTACCAAAACCGGAACCGTCAAAAATATAGGTCACCGTAGAATCAAGATTCATGGAACCTGTATTCTGTCGTGACAATATGGGAAACTGATGATACGAAGTATCAAATTGTGTCTCGGTACGTATAGCGGGATTCTGGCTTGCATCTTCCCAGGCCGTCACGTTCCCGTATACATCGTATTCCATTTTTACAAGTTTATCCGAAACCGTTGGCAATCCTGTTCCTGTGTTACTTGTACTTTGTTCAATCGGGTTTCCTGCTGCATCATATGTAATCGATGTGGTCAACTCAAACGGAGTCGCTACATTTATAACTTGAGAAGTCGGCCGTTGTTGATTTGTTGCGAGCACATATTCAAAGTTAGAAAGGGAAGTTATGGTAGAAGTCGCGTGAGCCGAATCGGTGTAGTGGTCCGTGGAACTTTCTGTGCTCTGTATTAATCTATATTCCGACAAAGAGAACTGGATATTTTTTGTTCCGGTATTGGTAAGTGTCCCGCGAATATATTTTCTCGTCTCAGATGGGTAAACCAGGTAGCTGGTAATACCAGGGGACGGTTGAATTTCGTGTACAAGGTAATCGGTCTGAGTTTTGGAATACTCTTTCGAGTCATATCCAACAAAGCGGGTCTCTTTCAAGGCTCCGCCGAGTGCCCGGTTTAACAAGAAGTTTGCATATGGGGTTGTGTTATAGGTATTGATCGTTTTAGAACCTGTCGGGTCGGTGGTTATAAAAGTGGAAAATCCGAATGCGTCCGACTCTTTTCGACCGTTAATATAAGCGACCCAGGAAAAGCCGTCTTTATATTCATACTTATTGTATAAAATCTTACCGAGTCCGTCATTTATGGTTTGTTTTATGCAAACTTTATAGTTCATAGGCAGGTCAGGAATATTATCGATACCGGTATTATCGAAACTTGTCGAGTTGGCGTAATCAAACTTGTAAAATCCTCCAATCCCATTTTCTACTTTTTGGATCATATCAGGTACAGTACCCTGGGTCATGGCAAAATACCACTGGCTCTCTTTTAAATGAAAAATACCAATATCAGTTTTAGAGTCGCCGTTGTAATCACCTTGAATCCATTGAAAAGGGTAAACTTTTGTATATAGATCAGAACGAGGCATTTCATATACGGGATAATTTGCTGCGGTTAAATCGTGAACCTCTAAACTATAACTTAATCCACTTGCCCCGAAGGCCATAAACTTTGGCCCGGTTTCGGTAGATATAATCGGCTTATTTTCATGGTTGAACTCCCAGCGAAAATTAGAACCTTTTGGTAACGCAGAATAATCTACAAGCGCAATTGTATTTTGAACGGAATCGACTTCAAGACGATGAAAAGTAATTACACCGCTTCCTGTAGTGTAATACAGAAGTTCGCTTGCGCCCATGGAAACTCCGGCCCCGGTTAAATTTATGGTCCGTTTTAGTTCTTCATACGACACCTCAGATCCGACATCGGGTATAGACACGGTTCCGGTTAAAGCCTGTATGGAGGCCGTGTTTAAAAGTAGATTGGAATTCAACAAATACCAGTTTTGAGGACTCAGACGCATATCTACAAACAAAAGTTCCGTTGTGGCTGCGTCGGTGTCGAAATCGCCGCTGAAAAATTGAAAATAATTTCGGGTATCACGATCATCACCGGTGTCTTGCGCGCGAAATAGATTCTTTAAATCAGGAAATTCCGGAATACCAGTCGCGGCCACAGTAAGAGCCGTTTCTGTTTCATTGGAATATAAAAACAAATTGCCGCTGTTTTGATCATCTAAAACCATCACATCGGCGGCGCCGTCCAAATTAAAATCATTAATTAAGTATAAACTTTTTTGGATATCAAAATTCGTAACTGACCCGTTGGTTATTGCAATCGAAGCAAACAAGGTTTTTACAACCGCAGAACCATTGTGGTAAATTCTGTAAAAATTATGTGAGGCAGCACCGAGCTCATAAATGATAATTTCATGCAACGATGTAACTGCATTTAAATATGGTTTTTGCTGTGTAATAAACTTATTCGGTTCTTTGTTATAATCAAAAAGCACGCCGGTATCGACAACATTTGCGTTACCTTGTTTTATGGAAAACTTTTTAGAAAACTTATCGTAAATCAACAACTCAGGGTCGGTGGTACATGGTCCGATAAAACAACCGGTAAATACGATTTCGCCATGGTCTTTGTCTGAGTTACCGTCATACTCATACGTTAATTGACGGGTAACCCCGGCTTGCGCCAGTAGAATTTCAGCTTTTCTTAATTCGATATCTTCTTCGGGGGTCGGAGTAGCCAGCACACGTGCAGGGTCCGGTCCACCGTCACTTAAATTTCCATAGATACGGTAGCGAAAACCGTCAGGTGTCGCCTCGCCTATCCAAAAGTTGTTATCGGTTTGCGAATAAAACCCGATGTCAGTTCTGCCGTCACCGTTAAAATCGCCTTGCAACCAGCGTGTAATATCGCGTTGTTCAGGTATGGCCGACCAGATTACAAAGTTAATCGTGGCGTTTCCAAAAATATCGTTTTTGACTTCGCCTAAAATCCATTCGAGTTTGTCCCTGTCGAAAAGTAAAAAGTCTGAATAACCGTCTGCGTTAAAATCTCCGGAAAAACGCTGGTGAGAAAACAGGGTGCGCCCCGGGGCGTTAAAGGTCTGGTAAAGTCTCCATTGTAAACGAAATCCAAGCGCATCATCACGTAAATTTTCTGCCACCCACCACTTGCCGTCTCTGGCGTCGTACATAGCTATATCAGATCTACCGTCTCCGTTGTAATCTCCGCCTAACCAGTGAATTTGATCTCGAAATTTACCATCTTTAGAAAGGTCATTTGTACCATTTGAATTCATGGCTTGCGCGGGGGAATAATCGCTTCTATAAAGATTTTCAAAATTGTGTCCGAATTTAATAAAGCTAAAAGCGCCGCCGGTATTGGTCATGAATATCCAGTAACCGGTCTCTTCATCGTATAAAACAACGTCAGATATTCCGTTGCCATCAAAATCTCCGGTAAACCACTCAGCCCGAAAAATATCTACGTCACTGATGGTTAGTTTACCATACATTTTGAATGTGAAATGATCTCCCTGACTCTCTGCTACCCAGAACTCTTTTTCCTTTGGCAGGTAAAATGCAATATCAGATTTTCCGTTGCCGTCATAGTCGCCCGTGACATTGCCTTTAAACCACTGAATTTCGTCTTCCGAATCATAGCCCGCAAAACCATTTGCGTAAGTTCTAAAAAGACGGGCACCGGTGTGTTCTGACTCTACGACTTTCCAATCGCCGGTTTCGGGATTAAAAAAAATCATATCTGAAATTCCGTCGCCGTCGACATCGCCTTCAAAATATTTCGTTACATCCGGATTTGTCTCTGGATCTGAAGCAAACACATTGGTTACTTTTTGCCAACCCAGATTATGCACGGCAGGTTGGTAATGGAATACCGGTTTAGTGGTATTTTTCGAAGAATGAATAGTCTTTAATAAAGGACGGTTTGAGTCGGCAGAGATTGTATACTCCATCTGGTAATCCCATAAAATAGTTTCACTAAAAATTCCCCCATCGTCTTTACCCATTTCGATTTTATCGAGAAGCTTATCCATTTTCATGATAAACCCGGGTCCTTTTGATATGTAAAAGTCTGTTCTATCTTTTAGATGAAATCTGACAAAAAGTTTGGCCACATCACCTGTGTTATCATTACCTGTGTAACGAATCTCTTTTAGATATGAAATATGATGCGTCGAATATAATGAGGTATCGTATACGGCATACATCGAGTTACCGTTTTTATCGATGGTTTTAGAGAATTGCCATGTGTATGTTTTGTTTACATTGTCGGGTCGGTAAATTCTCTCCTCCCGGGTGGCTCCGAAAATAGATTTTCTTCCACTTGAATCCTCGACTGTCCAAATTCCACCGGTGTTTGCGTCTGTTAAAGTAAGTCTTGTAAAAGAGCCGTCTTCGATTTCGGGTCGATACTCTCCATTTTCGGAATTCAATTCTCCCGAAACTTTAACCAGGCGTTTTCCGCCCCAGGAAAACGTATCGCGGTGGTCATAATACAATTCCCCATTTCGGGTGGTTCTTGATACCGCTCCCATACCCAAAGCCCAGCCAATACCTACCCAGCCATCGCCACCCGAAGAAGTATACCCAAGGGAGATCTGTGGCATAACACCCGCTCGCCCCGGAGGTAGTTCCAGTTTGTAGTTAAAGGAAATCGCTCCATAGTTGGAAATCTGTGGAGGGGCGATAAAATCCGCGCCGGACAAAGGGTCGGCTTTTTCACCGGGATCAAAAAGTTTTTGACTGAAGTTCGTTGAGCCCGAAAGCGCGTCATTTCCACTCGGCGCTTCGGCAGCAAGGGTGGGGTCGGCTAAATCAACTTCAATATTGCTGCTACCGATAAAACATGCATTGGAAAAAATAGATACCCCGGATATGATTATGATATATAAAATATTTCTAAAAAACGAGTTAGCTTCATTTTGACTGTATTGTTTATTATTTCGATTATTGTCGTTCATATGATTACCGTGACCTTTCAAGTATTTATTTCTCTTATTTATCGTCTCTTTATCTCCCGCAACGGTTTATAGCCTTTGCGGGAAAATCTTTTTGGATACCATTAGTAAAGTAACCTGCTTTTGATTACATAGGTTCTTTCTATCAAAGGAGATACGAAAAAATTATTCATACCGTATGTCAGAGGCAGTATTGTGTTTGTATTTATATTAAACCTCTGACCCATCAAGTTGTATGTTGATCCTCCGTTAAAATCTTGCCAGAAGATCATTCCGAAAGTTCCGTTATAAGTTATTCCCGGAAAATAAGCATCGGAACTTGTCAATTTCCCAAGCGAAAAGTCTGACTTATCTACGGTAGCTTCAGTTGCAAGATCAATGATTTGGCCGCGCATCTCGCCTGTACCAATTGATTTCCATGCAATCAACGCCTGGGTCGAGTTAAGCGCAATTCTCGGATAAGACTGCTCGCCGGTAAGAACCGTATTCACGGGAATAATCGCGGACATCGTACCGTCCATATTGACAATTCTGGCCTTGATATTAAAATCGCCAGTCTCATCCGTTCTCCAGGAAACGATGGCCTTATCGCCGACAATTTGAACATCTTTATGGTTTTGAATAATTGCATTGTCTTTATCAATATCGAAAGAAGCGCCGCATGTGGGTGTTGCGCTCAAACTGATAATATTTCCCATTAAATTCCAGTTTGGTGAAATGCCGCCCCGTATTAACAAAAGCGCTTTCGTGCCATCGTCACTTATTTCCACTTTCGGCGAATCCTGAGTGCCGCTGGCAGTGATACAAGAAGTTGCGGTAATAGTATAAACGAACGGATTTACATCACCCACTCGAAACCAGATATCCCAATTCCCGGCAGAAATTTCACGAGCATATGTAAACACTATTTTACCATTTTTAATAGCTACATTCGGCATTTTCATATCATCATTTGAATTCGAATTGATATTTACACTGGCATCATAACCGGCTCCGGTGATTGTTTCAGAAAATGAAAACAGACGCAATTTCATATCCCTGTTCGTACCATTGTCTTGTGTATAACCCACCCCGACAATATCTCCCTCCGAGTCAATAGCCGGACTTAACTGGTTGTTTGTAAGATTCGTGTTGACGGTGATCTCTGAGTGAGCCGCTACTGTCGGAGGATTCTGGGTTAAATCCAGAATACGACCTTTAATATCGTAATCTCCCGTAGCATTGGATTCCCATGCGACAAATGCATTATCTCCCGAAACAGTAACTACCGCATTCAATTGACTGGCGGTAGTGGTTTCGTTAATTAGAAATTCATCCGTTAAAGGAAGACCGGTATTTGTATCATAAACTCTACCTCGAATATCCGTATCGCTACCTGAAACCAGAGATTGCCAGACAATCAATGATCTACCGTTATCGGAATCGGTTTGTATATTTTCTTGCTCGTTGTTCGTAACTCCGGATACCTGAAAATTCTCCAGATTAATCTCAATATTCATAGAACTTCCGCTTGAGGGAACTTGAACCATCGGGTTTAAGCTCGATGTTAAAAAAGTGTCGGCTTTTGATGAATCACTCCAGATGTTATCAGACCCTCCGGCGCCTATCCAGTTGGCAATCACTGGACTGACCGAGTACCCCTGGCAGCCCGGTGAGAGAAGACTTAAAGAGTCCAACCCATAAGAACACCCCGTAATAGCAGAAACATAAAGCTGCGTGGAAAAATTGGGAGTTAGTCCCGTAGGTTGATTTGACGCTTCAGCATTCCAATCTGTGGTAAAATTTGTGTCTTCAGTTATGGCTATAGCTGAGGCGGTTAACCCTGCATTGATAGAGGCCACCGCCCCTTTGGGGTAATCTGCCGTTAAAGTGCTTAGCAACGTAATCGTGTGCAAACTAACCTCCGGTTGTATTACGGAAACATAGTAAACATCTGCACTAATATTCGCGAGAATATTCGTAAATCCCGTGCCCGAGATCAAAACATCTATGGCAGAATCGGGAAGTACATAAATTACGGTATCGCCCTCTGCTACCGCTTTATACAACGTGCCGTTAAAAGAGCCAACAGTAATTGACACATCAGCATTATAGGCTCCAGTTGTCTGGGTCAGTAAATTCAATTCATAAACACGCGGGGTATGCGAAACCGCAGAAATGGTATAAGAAGTCGAGTCAATCTGAATCGTTGTACCGGCTTCGGATGTTCCCGTTAAAATATCCCCGCTTGCGTTTGCAATCTCAACGGAACTATCGCCGATAAGCATTTTTTGAAATAGAGATCCCTCGAAACGATTCACGTCGGCATACCCTTTAGGCCATATACTCTCTCTGTAGGCATTGTGAGGCGTTGGCCGAAGGTGAATGCTGACAATTTCATCGGCGCCTACCCCTGTAAGAGAGGTTGGAATTTCAACGCAAACCGTAAAAACCTGGTTTAAAAAATCCCAGGATTGCCCACAGTTAATTACCCCATCACTCAGGTTATTTGAATCGGTCTTTGTGGCTGAAACAGTACGTAAAATATTGTACCAGTCTTCTCGTGTTCCACCGGTATCAAAGTTCACCTGAAAATCAAATGTCTCATCAATTCCCAGTAGTGTGGTATTATCTTGTTGCAAATTATAGGTAAACGTATCGAAAAGAGTATAAGTAGCTTTATTTACTGCTTGACCAAAATCAGGATTAAGAGCCCATGTATCGCTGATCTTAATTTGTATTTCAAGTTGTTCACCAAGGGCCGCCTGACCCATATAAACTGAATTTACGTTCGGGTAATACGGATCTGCGCCATAGGTGTCTTGATTCCAACGCGTGTTAAATACAACTGATGCATTAGTCTCAAGCGGATTTGTGCCATACTCTCCAGTTCGTCCTATTACATCTGCTACAGACAAATAGACAATATCATAATTATCTCCAGCCCATACCAATGAGTCCACTCCTTCGAGCATAGGAATGCTACCGTCAAAATATACCGGGTCACCCGCTGAGTCGAGTACCGGTCGAAGGTTTTGAAAATATTTCCCCTTGCCGAATATTGTCCAGATACCAAATTCTCCTTGCTCGGCAGGAGTTAGATCACTGAATCGTACGAGACAAGCTTTTACAAGACTCCCGTTAATATCGTCTCCTTCAACATAGGTGTGACATGGAAAATTATTTTGAATACCGTCAATTGACTTCAGTGTATGAGTATAACCAATTTTGAAATCATCTTCCAGCAGGGTGCCGGTAAAATCAAAAATATAATGTTCAAATTCTATATTAAAGCCGGAACAACCTATCCTTTTTATGGCCTTTTCAAGAGAGATTCCCGGTGTTGCCGTTGACGGAGCTGTAGGTAAAGAACAGGGAGCAGCGGAATTTTCTGTATCTACTCCGAAAGCGGAGACACGAAATAGCTCACGTATACCGGGCCCAATTAATTTAATAAGTGAAGTACGTCCTTTGGCGTTTTCTTCAAATATTTTTAAATTATTGCCTGAATAAGAAGAACTAAGCGCCGCCTTATAATTGGAGTCGCTCACATGGGTCATGGTGTAGTCTACAATAAATATCTTTGGCGTATAACCCATATTGATTGCTTTTTGAATATCAACCGTATTCAGATTATCAAGTTCAATCACGTAGGGACCAAATTCCGACCCCCCATACACTTCCACACTGAACACGGAATAATCCGCATTTTTCAATGTAAAAGACTGAACCGGAATCAGTTCACCGGTAGAAGTTTCAAATAACAAGGAGCAAAGAATATTACTCATTTTTACCGGTAAATTTATCGAGTGGTTTTTTATAGAAAGCGCAACCCTGATTTTACCCGCGTTTGATTCTACCGTCGAAGTCGAGTCCACTTTCGATTTCTTTTCCTTTCGGTAAATGCGAGCGATATCTCGAGACGCATCGCTTTTAACCGACGTAGCCTTTCTATCAATGTTATTTTTAAAAGGTTTGTTTACAAACTTGTCGGTCGTCGTAGCATTGTAGCTGCTTATTCCGACACTGAAACCCGCAGCGGGTGCGCCCTCGACCTTGGTCTCTTTATCCATATTGACACCAGCATTCATGTTGAAATCAAAACTATTCTCGCTTGATTCGGTATACTGAACGGTTTTTTCATTTACTTCATTTTGATGAAACTTCTCCGATCCTTTGTCCCTTCGACTTTCAAAGTCCTCCGATGCAATATTCGAAACAATATTATTTTTCTGACCATTTTTGTCTTTTAATATCTCAATTTGCATTGTAACCGGCGGAGCTACCGAAGCTTCAATCATGGGATAATCGGCTACCCAGAAATTACTGACCAGTTCTTTGGAATTAATAATTCCATCTCCATCGTAATCGTCAGTTAACGTCGTTCCGGTCGGATCAATAATACCCAACTTGCTCATTGGCGCATATTCACCAGGCAATAAACTGAACAAGTCGTGTAAGGGAACATCTTCGGGAACATCAGAACATCCCACTTCTCCATTTATACAAGGATCGGTCTCATCTCCTGTTGTTCCGATTAAAGTAACAGTCAGTTGAGCATGCCCGCCGCATTGCAGCGAGTAGAGACCAACAAACAAAATCAGAAAAAATCTAGTAAGTTTATTTTTCATTTTGCTACCCTTCCTTTTTAGAACAATAAGCGAACTCGAACCGAGTAAGTGCGTTCAAGAAGCGGCGAAACAAAGAAATTATTCATACCGTATGGCAGAGGAAATAACGTCTGCTCGACAAGTCTCTGGGAAAATAATCCATCGTTATTTGCCCAAACTGCAACAACTGTGCTGCCATTTGTAATCAGCTTTGCAGTGTTCGGATTAATATGATTTCCGTTGGTATCCGCCCAGTAAGCGGATGTATAGATGTGATCTGAAATAAGCAGATCGGTTTTCGTAATTCGACTATTGTTTTTCAAGTCAATGACCTGGGTACGGTATGACCAACCGGTAGGTTCGACGCTGGTCCATACAACATAAGCCGTATCGTTAACAATACCAATATTGGGAAGCGATTGATCACCTGCCGTATGCGTACTAAAAAACAGATCAGAACCGCCCTTGAGTACACGGTTTGCTATATCAATCGTCCGGCATTTTACATCTGCGTCTACGCTATTTTCGTGGCGCCAACAAGCCAGACCATAATTGGTCCCAAGCTTGATACGATGACGTCGTTGCTCATTCGCCGTCGAATTGTGCAGTAAAAAATCGCTACCAACGCTAACTTCATTTGCTAAATCGATAAATATCCCACGAACATTTATGTCGTTTAAGACCAGATCATCCGAACTCCAAATCACTACGGCCGTATTGCCCGATGCCGACACCGTAGGCCTTATTTGATCATTCGTGGTTGATGAACTGACCATGATCTCAGATGCCAACATTGTTTCAGTGTCGAGATTAAGAAATTGCCCTCTAATATCATAGTTTCCACCACTATCATCGTGCCAGACCAGAAAAACTTTATTCGTATCGTATTGCACTCCCTCAATGCGGGCCTGATTAGAGGGTGTCAGGGTATTAATAACAAAATCAGAAACATTCGATCCGAAATTACCAGCGGTCGGTAACTGCGTAACCATATCATAAACACGCCCATGCAGGTCGTATGATAATCCGCCATTTAACAATCTATCCCAGGCAACCAACGCTTTGTTCGACGGAGTTATAAAAACTCTGGCTCTCCTCTTATCGTTCGTTCCGCTGGAGCTGACGATAAAATCCGAATTTGATGCGGCCGGATTTGTAAGGTCAACAAAACGGCCACGAATTTCGATGGCGGTTTCCGAGCTTTCCCAGACTATAAAGGCGACATCATTTTGAATCGCGACATAAGGTTTTAATTGATCGCCTGCCGTTGTGGTGCTGATCGCAAACTTTGAACCAACGCTCGCCCCGGTTTGGGGGTCAATTACCAGTCCTACGATATCACGGTCTGTGCCATTTGATTCGGCCCAGACCGTAACCACGTTTCCATTCCAGTTTGCCATTTCGGGCGACAGGGAAACTTCTGTGGAATGGGTATCATTAACCGGTAGAGGCACTGTTTTTGTATTCGTACTCGAATTCGCCATGGCTCTGGGTTGCCATATTGTTGATAAATAAGTATCGTAGTTGGAAACATCGTTCCAACTGTTTTCAAACCCTCCGGCGCCAATATAATTAGCGATAAGAGGTGAAACCGGGTACCCTTGACAAGCTGGAGAAATTATATCCAGATAATCGATACCATAGGAACATGTACCGATCGCCGCATCGTAAAGACGAGTTGTAAAATCAGGTCGTGTATACGTAAACGCGTTTACCGCATCTGCATTCCAGTCGCTAATAAAGTCGACGTCCTCCACGTATTGAACCTGCCCTGAGGTAAGGTTAGCCGATACGGAAACTTCCTCGCTTTTAGCATGGTATTCAACCAGGGCGCTTTCCAATGTAATCGTGTGAAAATTGGCAACCAGAGTAGCAGAGCTGACAAGGTATTGTTGGGCACCGATGGAAGCCGTTTTACCTGCGCCATTTGAAAGAATATCGGTTACCGTATCCGGAACAACCAACAATGTCGTTACTCCAACCGCTGCGTCTTTCTTCAGTTTCCCGTTAAAAGTCCCCACGGTAATGGGAGCGTCCGTACTATAAGCGACCGTTGTCTGGACTTGAAGGTTAACAGTGTAAACGCGTTCAAGGTATTCTACAGATGCAATAGTGTAGCCATCGCCACCAACATTTATAGCAGTAGTGGCTTCCGCTGTACCGGTTTGCAAATCTCCAATGCCACCGTATGTTTCGATCACCGTATCGCCTGCGAGCAAGGGAGTAAATACCTTACCCTGAAAACGATTGACATCAGTATAATCTTTTGGCCAGATAATTTCTCGGTAGGCATTATTTGGGGTAGGTCGAAGAAAAACAGCGACGACTTCATCGGCCCCGACACCAACCAGTGACGTGGGGATCTCAATACAAACTTTAAAAGTCTGCGTTAAAAATGACCAGGATTGCCCGCAATTTAAAACACCATCCGTAAAATTGTTTGAGTCGGTTATCGTGGCGAAATCGGTTCTTGCAATATTGTACCAATGCTCCCTGGTTCCTCCCAGGCCAAATCCAATTTGAAAATCAAAGACCTCTTCGATACTGAAAAGTTTAGATGTTTCAGGTTGCCACACCGAAGAAAAACCTGTATAACTGGAATATGATGTAAAATCCTCAGGAAGACCAAAGTCCGGCAATAACTTGGATGTATTTGAAAGCTCAATAGTAAATTCGATTTGTTCACCGAGACCGGCCTGGCCGAGGTAAGTCGAATTTACATCCGGATAATCCGGATTGTCTCCCATTATACCTCTATCCCATCGAGTATTGATGGGAAAAGTATCACTGGTTTCAAGTGGATTTGAACCGAACTCTTTTTCGCGACCGAGAACATCAGACATCGATAAAAACACGAGGTCATAATTATCACCGGCCCAGATAGTAGAGAATAATCCCTCCATCATCGGGATGACACCGTCAAATGTAACAGGATCACCGTTTACGTCTGTAACTTGCCGGCCCATATCAAAATATTTGCCGCTATCAAAAACGGCCCACATACCGAGCATGTCAAGTTCCATATTCGTCAAATCGGCAACGCGAAGCAGGCAAGCAGTAGCGGAATTTCCGTTTATATCGGTTCCTTGTACCTGGCTGTGGCAGGGAAATTGATTCGTCGTACCATCTACCGATTTAACGGTATATGTATAAAATAACGGGGCGGTAAACTCATAAGGTGTATCTGAAAAATCGAAAATATAATGATCAAATTGTATGTCAAAACCTGAGCACGCAATCCTCTCCAAAGCCTTTTTCATGGAAATCCCCGGAGTGACCGTTGTCGCAGGTCCCGTTAGTGAACAAGCATCATTCGGATCATCCGTATCGACAGTAAATGCTGCGACTCGAAACATCTCCCGCATAAATGGACCAAACATTTTTATTAAAGACGTTCTACCCTTCGAGTTCTCTTCGATAATTTTCAAGTTGTCTCCCGTAAAAGAAGAACTAAGCGCAGCCTGGTAGTTCGAATCGGCAACGTGGCTCATTGTATAATCAACGATATATATTTTTGGCGTATAACCTTTAGCAATTGCGCTCTCAATCTCAACCGTATTTAAGCCAGAAAGTTCTATTACATAAGGTCCGAATTCACTTGAACCATATACTTCTATGCTAAATACCGAATAATCAGAATTTTTTAAACGAAAACTCTCCATCGGAATAAGTTCACCTGTGGATGTTTCAAAAAGCAGTGAGCACAATATGTTACTTAAGCGCACCGGCATATTAACCGAATTGTTTTTAATATATAATGCTGCACGAATTGTCCCTGCATTGGGCTCTATAATCGAATTCACATCGGTAGTCTTACGCTTTTCCTTACGATATTCCCGGGCTTTAGTTTGAGCCGCGTTACTCGTAACCGTGGAAGCTTTTCGATCAATATTATTTTTGAAAGGTTTATTTTCGAATACATCTGTAGTCTTTTTACTGGAGACGTTCATACCGGCCCCCATGCCTACCGGACCGGACTGAACGCTCAGTTCCATACCAAATGAATTCTCTGTATGTTTGGTATATTGAACCGTTTTGTTGTTCATCTCGGTCTGGTGAAATTTATCAGACCCTTCGTTGCGGCGATTCTCAAAATCGGAGGAGGAAATATTATTTACCAGTTTGTTCGTCTGACCTACCTTATCTTTTAGAATAACAATTTCCATCGTTACCGGGGGGGCGATGCTGGTTTCAATCATTGGGTACTCTGATACCCAGATGTTGCTAACCGTTTCTTTGGTATTAATAATTCCATCACCATCAAAGTCATCGGCCAATATGGTACCCACCGGATCAACAACCCCGTAGGCTCCAATTTTGCTACTCTCTCCCGGAGTCATATTGAATATATCAATCGGTTCCGGTTCTGCGATAATGGGTTCCTCTGATAAGTCCACCGTTTCAGTGGCAAGCGAAATGGGTGCCTTTCCCGAACAGTTCATTCCTAATATGGTTGTAGCGATTAAAGCAAATAATAGATATCGCACCGGTGTTTTTATAAATATTTCAAAAATTCGTAACGTGTTCATACATCCTCCAGATATTCATCAAAATTAAGCGGGTGAAAACAGAATAATAGCCAGAGAAACAGACTCCGCCATTACCGTTTTGCCATATTTTTTTCATTACAGCAAAATCAAATATTCTACCCGAGGCTAGATTAGTGCTTCTAGAGGGCAATGTCCTCCAAAGTTATAACTATGGATTCATTTTATATGATTATTTCTGCCAAATGAATGTTTTTTTTAAATTTTCGCAAAAAAATGTAGAATCTCACTTTGGGTGAAATCCAGATTTCGTCCAAAACATTTGATTCTGAAGTTCCGAGATAGATTCAAATTGTATTGCGTAAAAATTCAGGATGCAAAATTCAACAGCGGGGCCGAGCCACGGTCTCGGCCTACCCCCGACGTATTATTTTTTTATCTGTTTTATCGATTCAATAAGGTTTGACATGTCGAAAAAGTAAATATTTTATCGTTGTATAATGAAGGTAAGGAAAATGATCTCTACTGAAGAATTTAAGAAAAGATGGGCTGAGCCTCTAGCTCAACCTGAAGAGAGTCAAATTTCGGACATCCCGTTTTCGGAACATGATCGTTTGTTTCTTTTGAATGCCGGGTTGCCGAAAGATGCTGCGCCATATTTGAGTTTCACTCAGCTAAAGCAGGGCTTGAAACCAATTTACGAAATATGGGGTAATCCACAAGACTACTCAGACAAAGAAAAATCCAGATTAGAACCATACCTGGTTTTCGGCTCTGATGGCTCGGGAAACCCTATTGCTGTAGATACGAATAACGAGTGTCAAATTTTTCTTTTAGATCATGAAAATCGGTTTAAAACAATAACATTTATGAACACAGGAATTTCACAACTCGCTGAATTTCTTTTGCTCATCAAAGAGTTGATACATAAAACTCAATTAGAATTATCCGACGAGCAGCTGGATGAAGGCATTCCCGATTCCTATAAAAACAACGTTTTTGACGCAATGCAAAAAATAGATGTAAAGGCAATAGAACCCGACAAATTTTGGAAACCAGAAATCGAAATGCTCTGATTTTCGCATAGTCAGTCATCATCTAAATTTGAGGCAAGCCAGGCAAGCCATGAGAGCGCCAGGTAAACTCGCTAATAAATAATTGACGAATGAATCTGTTTTTATTACCTTCTTCGTATCTAATCAAATGATTGGAAATAACGATTGAATTCGATTTTCCAATTATGTACGTAAAAAATAGTAACAGGAGAGAACATGGCGGGAAAGAAAACAAGAATAAGCAGAAAGGTTTTAATTGACGCACCGAAAAAAGATGTCTGGAAATTTGTTTCCGATTTTGGTGGAATCTACAAAGGAAATCCGGTGGTGGCAAAGTCATATCTGACGTCCGACCAGAAGACAGGCGTAGGCACCACAAGACACTGCGATATGACGATGATGGGCGCGTCAGTGGAAGAAAAGATAATCGGCTGGGTTGACGGTGAATCTATTAAAATTGATATTTTCGAAAGAAAAAATATGCCAATGGTAAATAATATGATTGCGGATTTCAGCGTGCATGAAGAAGGTAAACAGACATTGCTGAAAGCTACCATGGAATATGATATGACCGGTGGAATGGGCGATATGATGAACGCAGTTATGATGAAAAAAATGAATATAAAAGTCTGGGAGAAACTTCTGGCAGGTTTTAAAAAACATATTGAAACCAGTGAACTTATCGAGAAGAGTACACCATTAGAAGTTGAGCTTGTAGAAGAGTTCGCCTGAATTATAAGGGTATTGAAGTTTGGGTTTTTTGTAAAAAGAACCCAAACAAATTTATTCAGGAAGTCACAAATGCCAAGAACAAAAGATTACAGCGAAGAAGTTGTGTTAGCGAAAGCCATGATCGCTTTTTGGGAAGCCGGTATGAACGGTGTGACCACGCGTGATCTGTCGAAAGTAATGGGAATTAACCAGTACAGTGTGTACGCATCTTTTATAAGCAAGAAAGATTTATTTGCTAAAGCGCTGGAATACTATTATGACAAGTTTATTGAAAAAGGAATGGGGCGTCCGCTTCTAGCAGACAAGTTGGGAATACAAAACTTGCAAAAGTTTTTAAACCAATTTACCGTAGATAATACGGACAAATTTCCCAGGGGTTGTTTTATTTGCAACACAATGGTCGATGACACAAACAAGGACAAGAAAGTAAAAAAAGTTATAGAACGGTATCAAGTTTTTATTATGTCAGCTTTCGAGAAAATAGTGCAAAGCCAACATCCCGAGAAAGATACAGCATTTATAAAAAATAAAACTCAAATATTATACGGATCTCTGCTTGGTTTAATTGTTCGTAAAAGACAC
This sequence comes from Leptospirales bacterium, assembly GCA_040326155.1. GTDB lineage: Bacteria > Spirochaetota > Leptospiria > Turneriellales > JAOUFE01 > JBEQLE01. The sequence continues at coordinate 60,780 of JBEQLE010000016.1, forward strand.
GGCATCGAGAAAGAGGACGTTATAGGCTACATAGAACAAATGATGAGCATTGCTCGGTAAAAATCTGGTGATTTTCAAGATAATTTAGAGATGAATGATAAGATAGATAAGGCCATAGAAAAGGCAAAAACCACTTTTGGCATCGGCAGATTTCGAGCGTCGCAGGAAAACATTATTCGGGATGTTCTGTCCGGTAAACACACCATGGTGATTATGCCGACCGGCATGGGGAAGTCCATTTGTTATCAAATTCCCGCTTTGGTGTCGGACGGTTTGACGATTGTACTTTCGCCCTTAATCGCCCTGATGCAGGACCAAACCGCAAAACTCATAAAGCTCCATATTGACGCAGCGTATATAAACTCTTCGCTTTCAAAATCGCAGCGAGTGCAGCGTTATGAAAATCTGAAAAACGGAAAATATAAAATTCTCTATGTCGCGCCGGAGAGGTTTCGCAAACGAGAATTTTTAGAAGCTCTGGAAGAGCGTACAATTTCACTGCTGGCTATTGACGAGGCTCATTGTATTAGCCAGTGGGGTCATGACTTCAGACCCGATTACACAAAGATAAAATCTTTTCGTAAAAAACTTGGTAATCCTGTTACACTTGCGTTGACCGCTACGGCTACAAAAGAGGTTCAAAAAGATATTATTACTCAGATAGGAATACCGGAAAAGGATGTTACAAAATACAACGAAGGAATTTGTCGTCCTAATTTGCACCTGGCTGTTGAACATTTTGTAGATGAATCTATGAAGTTTTCTGCTCTAATGAAGCGCTTAACAAAACAAAGTCATAATACAATTGTCTACTTTAATCTGATAAAAAATCTGGAGAAATTCAGTCACCTGTTGGATGTCAGTAAAATTCGTCATAGTGTATACCACGGGAAACTGTCGCCGGAACAGCGTCGTAGTACACAAAATAATTTTCTTAAATCGAGTAACGTCGTTATGCTTTCTACAAATGCATTTGGTATGGGCATAGACAAGTCGGATATTCGATCGATTTTTCACGCGGAGATTCCCGCGTCGCTTGAAGCCTATTACCAGGAGATTGGACGGGCAGGGCGTGACGGTGAACCCTCAGAATGTATTTTATATTATAACCAGGATGACCTTGCGGTTTTGATGGATTTTATCGAGTGGCGAAACCCCGATGAAACATTTATGGCCACGGTTTATTCGGTTATGAAGAATCTGGCAGACAACTTGAAGTCGCTCAGTTATGATGAATTGCAGGAGAAAGTTGTCTATAAAAATCGAGGCGACCAGCGGCTGCAAACCGTTTTGAATTTGTTTCAGCGATATGGGGTTACTTCGGGTGATACCGAAAGACACTCTTTGACCCTGGTAAAAGAGCTACCCGAAGAGTTGATTTCTAAAACGTATATTGAATTTAAAAAGAAAAACAGCCAGCAGCGTCTGTATCAAATGTTGCAATATGTTAAGACGGAACATTGCCGCAGGGAATTTGTGTATGACTATTTTGACGCGGATTTTATAAAATGCAATAATTGCGACCTTTGTCAGGTGGAATTTTGCGTCGACTTTTGGGTTTAAAATAATATCGTATGGGGTGCCGTAATCTGCCGAAGGCAGATGAAGGCAGGGGAAAGAAAAAATTCTTTTGGTGTAGAATATTCGCTTTCCCCTTTAACCTCTTAATTTATTACCATTGAGGCCAGCCGGCAACAGTGTTGGCTTCGGATGCGAGTTTTCTCTCTCCGGGTGTTGCAAAAGCATTGTCCCAGTTTTTCAGTCTGGGTTTGGCGATTACGGAGGTCCAGAGCGGGGGTGCGAGCAGGGCCACCAAAAGGCATAAAAGAGAGTTCGGCATTTGCGGGGCCGACTCGACCGGGTCGTTCTTGTAAAACGGCGACCCGGCGCTTTCATGGTGCGGTGAATGGTTTGTAATTTCGTAACCCAGGGCGCGGGCCGCAGGGTAGAGGTGGTTCCAGCTGTGGTGGAATTCCACCTTCGTGTTCATTACTCTGGTAAGGCCGTAATGTTGCAGGTAATTCAAAGCTTCCAGGTAGATTAACGAGGTGTAGGTAAACCCGGCGAAGAGCGCCAGTGTTATCGGACCTGCCAAATAATAAACTGCGGTTAATATTATCGCCTGTAAAACGACGCTGCCGATTGCCTGCGAGTGAAAGATAAACGAGAGTATGCCTTTACCTTTGTTCTTTTTTTTGTCATAATTCAAAATGTATTTCCAGGTGCCGATGCTTGCGCGCCAAACAAAAGTATGAACATTTTCGCCGCGTCTTGCGGTGTCATGATCAAGTGGGGTGGCCACATCAACATGGTGCGACCGGTTATGGGTGGTTAAACGTGAAGTATTACCCAACAGAGTTGCCCCGGCATATCCCAGGAATCGATTTACCTTGTTGCGATGATGTCCCAGCTCATGCAAAATGGGAATATGTGGAACGATGTTGAGCCAGACCATCGTAAGAATAGTTCCAGCTGCGGCGGAAATGCCGATTGTTCCGGCTGCTTCTGCTTTAGCTGCAAAAATAAAAAACGACGTATAAAGAAGCGGTACCATTATAAACATGTGTATATACAAAGGTAGTCTGCCCCAAAAGGGATGCGCCATTTTTCTAGGAGATTTGTCCTGCTTTGCAATCTGGTCGAAAACCAGAATAAATATAAAAGAGTAAGTCCCCATCCAGGGACGGTCCAGTAAAAAACCTGCTGCGCCAAGTCCCGGCATCAACAAGCATGCATAATATCTTAAGTAATCCATTGAATCCTCCTCAGGTTTTAGAGAAGAATATCAAATTCAGGCAAAATGTCAATAGGATGAATATCCTATAATTTTTTTAAAATATTTTATAGCGAACTGATAACATTATACTTGTACCGCCTGAGGCTTCGGTTTTTTCCAAAATATAGAATTTTGAATCGATTGTAACGGTATCAACTTTCGTAAATAGAAAGGCCGCATGAAGACCGATGACTAAACGGTCGGTAAGATTGTAGATAACTCCGGGGCGTATGGAAAAAGCGGGGTCATACCCGAATGTAATTGTAGAACCATGGTGAGTGACAAAATAAAAAGAGAGACCTATTTCCGGTACAATTTTCTCCGTTATATGATAGTGGAATATGGGTCCGAGTCCGATCGCAAAGTAGCCAATCGTATCTTGACTACGGAATGGTAATTCATATCCGTTGCCATCGACATCTGTTCCGATGAAGGTATAGTCTTCCATTTTGATGACCCCGGCGTTTACTTGCAGGATTCCTGACAACCAGGCTGATTGTCTCCACTGTACAAACAGTCCGAGTACGCCCCCTGAATTGAGATGAGGGCCGTATGAAAAATGCCACCCGCCTTGTAATCCCGCGTAAAAACCGCTATATTTGTATCGAGAGAAAAAACCACCGGGGGGTTTATAACCCTTCCATTTTTTAGATACTTTTTTTTCCGATTTGTCGTCTTTTTTATTATCTTCTTCGGCAGTCTCTTCGGTCGTTTCAGTTGTATCTTCTTCGGCAGTCTCTTCGGTCGTTTCGGTTGTATCTTCTTCGGTAGTCTCTTCGGTTGTTTCGGTTGTATCTTCTTCGGCGGTATCTTCGGTTGTTTCGGTTGTATCTTCTTCGGCGGTCTCTTCGGTTGTTTCGGTTGTATCTTCTTCGGCAGTATCTTCGG
>JBEQLE010000170.1:0-536 GCA_040326155.1 Leptospirales bacterium
GGGAAAGGGTCAACATCGGTACCATGACCGCGAGTGCTCTTAAATTGAACACGAACGGGGAATCGATTTCAATATCTACTGCTGGCAAGTCTAATGATGTGATCGGCATCATTGATCAAAGCTTAGGGGTAGTGATGAAGCAAAGGGCAGACCTAGGAGCTTACTATAACAGGCTGGAATATGCAGCCAAGGGTTTGATGAACGCCTACGAGAATATGCAGGCCAGCGAATCACGAATCCGCGATGCGGATATGGCCGAGGAGATGGTTGAGTATACTACCAACCAGATTCTTATTCAGAGTGGTACGGCGATGCTGGCTCAGGCAAATACAAGGCCTCAGCAAATCCTGAATTTGTTACAGTAATGCTTCCCTGCCGTTAGCGTACTGGCGAAAATCATTCGCAAGCTTTGGACAGCCTGCGGATGTCACATTTTGTGACATCCGCGAGCTGTCTTTTTTTTTATATACTCAGAATAAAGAAATATTTCCAGGATTTAAAAAGGGGGGAAGTTTCCCCCCTCTCTCTGGCTTTCC
>JBEQLE010000171.1:0-524 GCA_040326155.1 Leptospirales bacterium
CTAAAAAACCGAGAGACAAAATTTACGGCCGTTAGATGGCCAAAGGAGCATAGCAGTGAGTTCAGGTACAGTAAAATGGTTTAACGGAAGCAAAGGTTTTGGATTTATCACCCCCGACGATGGTGGCGAAGATTTGTTTGTTCATCATTCGGAAATCAAGATGAGCGGCTACGCCAGTCTTGACGAAGGCCAGAAGGTTGACTTCGAGATCGGTCAGGGCAAAAAAGGCCCTTGCGCGACGAATGTCGTACCCAGCTGATCCGAAGCAAAGCACAGGAAAAGCCAGCGGGCTCCTTTCAAACCGGAGCCCGTTTTTCAATTTTTTATATTTAATCCTCGTATAACCGACAATCTCAAGTTTACCCGGATTGATTAGGGAGGTAGCGTTTAAAACTTTCGAGATGAGTACGGAACATATACGAAATTTTTCAATTATAGCACATATCGATCACGGCAAAAGCACGCTGGCAGATCGCATGCTCGAGCTGACCGGCACAATAACCGACCGCCAAAAGGTCGACCAG
>JBEQLE010000017.1:0-63289 GCA_040326155.1 Leptospirales bacterium
TTGTGAAACTAGACACCTTTTAGAAATTCTTTGTTGCCGGGATATCAGGTCAAAATAGAAATATCTAATGGGATTTCTGGATAAAATATTAAAGAAAACTGGCCTGCGCAAAAAGCGAGACTGGGACGGAGCGTATCGATCGGGTAAAGCATTGTGGGACTCGGGTGTTCCTTCAGCTGAATTGGTAAAGGCGCTTTCAGCCGGGGATATAAAACCAGGAAGAGCGCTTGAGTTAGGCTGTGGAACCGGAACAAATTCAATTTTTCTGGCGGAACGCGGTTTTGAAGTAACCGGGGTTGATAATTCTGACGAAGCTCTGGCCACCGGTAGAGAAAAGCTCACGAAGTATTATGAAAAAAAATCTCGAATACTTTCGGTTCAATTTGATAAAGTAAAAATACCAGATTTCAAATCTAATGTAAAGTATAATTTCGTTTTCGACCGAGGTTGTTTTCATACTTTCCCAAAACGCTCTTGGCAACCGTATGCGCAAATGGTTGCAAATTTATTGCAGTCCGGATCTTACTACCTGTTACTGACGGGAAATGATAAAGAGCCTCGCGATCCGGGGCCGCCCGTTTTATCAGAAAAGCAGATTCGAGATGTTTTTCTGCCCGATTTTAATATTATTAGAATTAAAGATTTCAGGTTTAATTTAAAAAAGAAAAATGCAGACGACGGGGCGCTTGGTCACTCCTGCCTGATGACACGAAAATAACCTGTTTCTTCGTATACAATTTTCCTACATTGTAAGATAGATGTTGCGGCTTGCGCGGTTAAACAAAAACAGAATAATGTTTCGCGAGAGTTGAACTGAATAATAACCCTCTTTAGACTTAAAGAAATTTATATATTCTTGCAGCTCAGTATCGGTTAAGTTGCGGTAAGCAAATATGTATTCATTTAGTAGTTCCTTGTTGTACCGGGTCAGAACTTTTTTTCTCTGAGAAATAAGTTTGGAACGAATATTGGCGCTATTGTATTCTTGCCTGTTTTTATCGAGGTAGGAGTAGACAACTAGCTCCATAACGCCCATGGTTATATCGGACTTTTGCCCGGCGTGCCCGTTTGTTTTTATTATGTTCTGGATTAAGTATTTCCTTTTTTTTGCTGACGAGTTATCACTCTTTAATTCATTTTTTAAATCTTCGTTAAATTTATGAATAAATTTTTCTTTTTCCTGATTGTCGCGGCTGGAAAAAACTTTTTGCTCTGAGACTTTTATTTTTTGAAAAAGAGCGCTTGCATAAAAGTCATTTACTTTTTTGAGTATTCTATGGTTTGCTGTTTTTGCAATGTATAATGCAACTTCACTTTTCATCTGTTTTTCAGGAAAGGCGGTAGAGCCAAGGTTTTCCAGTACGGGTGATTTACCGAATGTTGCAACCATCATTTTATTAAAAGTCTTCGGTAATGTTTTCATGATTTGCGACACACCAATGTGCTTGATGTAATTCCAGGTTTCGGACGTAACTGCGTGTTCTGGAAGCTCCACAAAACTTTCGATAATCTGCATCTGGGTTTCAAATCGATCGGCGTACAGATTGGCATCGGTCCAGTAATGAATCTGGTATATACCGTTATTCCCTTTTATATGGGCCAGGGTATAAGAGATACCTACCATGGTTCCGTCATCATCCATAAAGTTTGCTCTGACTTGTTGCATAACACAATTAAAATTGTTCACTTTGAGTTTTTCTACCGCCGAAATAACAGGTTTAATGAGGTTGGTCGCGATGCCTTCGGCTGTTGCCTGAGAGTACTGTTCCATCGGTTTATTATGTAACACGGAAAGGTCATTTGCAATAACCATAATATATTCATCTTGTTTTGGACCGGTTAAATTCAGTACCGATTTTTTATTCAAATTCGCATGGCGCCAGCCATATGGAGTTTGCAATTTAAATAGAAAATCATTTGAAATAAAAGATTTTTCATGAAATAAAAAGACGTTTTGCAGGCTTTGCAGATTTGTTCCGGCCATCAACAGTAAAATCGTAACGATAAATAATAGTCTGGTTTTTTTGTAGTGCATATTTTGTATCCTTAAGAACTCCGTTTAAATATCGATAGATTACACTAAATGGAGTATCGTATTTTCCTGTCAATTGAATATACTGTTTTACGCTGTTTCTAAATAAACGAATTACAAAAATATAATATTGACTACTTGATGATTAAATATATTATCGTACCGAATGTAGTCTTTTTGTTACATGTAAGGTGAAAAATTTGAAATTAAAACGTACATTACTTAAATCTTTGGCAATAGGTCTAATTTTAATGAGCAATGGATTATACGCTCAAAACGATTCGAACGGTGAATCTGAAGCGAGCCTTACACGAGTGGTTGCGTTGCCATTTGAGAATAAAACCGGTAATTCTGATATTGACTGGTTGGGGCAGTCGCTACCCGGCGTTATTACCCAATATGTAAATGGTCAATTTGTAATTGAAAACGCTTCGGGACCAAAGCTTGAAAAAGCTAAAAGAGTAATTGGACGAAAAAGTTCTTATTCAAGAAATGCACTGGGTACGGTCGCCACTTTGACAAAATCTCAAGTCGCTATTTCAGGGTTTTACACCTGGGATGAAGAGACACAAAAAGTAATTATTACTTCGTATTTATACATTATTCCGCTTAAGCTGTTTGTAAAATTGCCTCCGGTTGAATCGACTTTAGAAGGGTCTGAACTTTTTGGTGTTATGAATAAAACCGCCGAATTGATTACCGTTGAAGTCAGCAAGATTGGACAAAATTCCTATGGTAAAAATTCAAACAAGTTGGCGTTTAATGATAAACCTTTTATAGTCTTTCTTGCCTGTACCAACCCCGAAAAAGACGCCGCGACGGATATCGTTGAATTTCAAAAACTCGACTTGCCTGTTGCCATGCGACAGCTTTTAAATGGTATTGAACGTAAATTTTCAAGGAAAATAGTTTATAGACAATCGAAACAACAATACCTGCAAGGCAATTGCAGTGCTTTATTAAAGAATCCTTTGGAACAAATTGAGAGTCAATTCGGGAGTTTACCACCCAATGCATTTGTATATACCGGTTTTTTGCAAAAAAACAAAACGGGTATAGAGTACAAAGCTTCCTTATACTCCGTAGATTCAAAAAAAAGGGAGTTTAACGACTCGATTAAAAGCGAAACGGAAGGGGACACGATTGAAAGTATACCCGAAACAGTAACCAATGATGCGGCAACAAACCTTATAACTTTCTTTAAAACAAAGAAGCATAAAATTGGTGTCTCTGTCAATGGTCTAAATGGGACCGGTTTAGAAATCATTTTAAATGAGAATGAATCGCTGAAAATACAATCTGACGGACATGTTAAATTCAGAACTGCAGTATATACTGCCACGCCATACAAAGTTACAATAAAAAATATACCAGAAACTCCCCGGCAAAAATGCTATGTATCAAATGGCGAAGGGGTCGTGTCTGTATCGGATGTAGACAATGTTGAAATTTTTTGTGTAAAAGAGCGTTTTGCAGTTCTTTACGAGGTAAACGGACTAAATGGAACAGTCGACATATCCTTGAATGGGAATGAAATCCAAAATGTGTTAGAAAATGGTAAATATGAATTTAAAGACACTGTTGCCGATCAAGAATCATATGATATTAAAATTAAAAACTCACCGACAAACCAAAAGTGTAAAGCCTCGAATGGCACAGGCAAAATAAATGGAAAAGCTGAAACCATTCAAATCGATTGTCGTTTTTTACCGACCTTTTTACTCTACGCTTTGGCCGGCTATCCTTTATGGGTAGGCAATTCAGATACAACAAACGGTTCTTTACAAGTAGGGGGCGATTTGCCACTCTCCACTTTACAAGGCACTTTTAATGTTCACATTGGGCTAAAAGCCGAAAGACTGCTTCCCTGGAATATAGGGCTACTATTGGATATAGGCTTCAACGCTTTTTCAGGCAGCACAAAACTACTCGACTCAACCGGGGCTACAGTGGAAGACCCAGTCGATGTAACCGGGTTCAGCATCGATATTTTACCGCTTCTCAGTATGGATCTTTTGCCCGGCAAACATGCATTAATGCCGTTGCTTGGTTTCGGAGCCAGTTATCAGAGCTGGGATGCCAACTTTGGACAACTGTTTACGGGTTTTCTTCCGATGGCGGGTGTGGGAGTGCGCTATGAATTACCCCTTGGCGCAAAATATAATTTGATCGCCCAGGTTTTAACCAGACTCTATTTTTTGCCAACAGATCAAATTAGAGTCGATACTTCTCTATCTGTCGGTGTAACTATGTTTTTATTCATGGGCCGGGGCAAACGAAAGTAAACTATTTCATATATGTAAGTCTTTATCTACAAATGGCAGGCTAACTTCTCTGTTTTTTAGAGGTGTAAAGGGTTAACAGTTCCTATGTAATAAAGTGCGGAATGCTACCGGCCTTGCTCTTTTTAGATTATTTTGTGAAGATATTGGAGACCACCAGTCCATGGCAATAATATTGAAAAATAGTTATTTACATACCGGCTAAAATACCATGTAATGAAGAAACAAATGGTTCTTCATAAAAATACCCCCCCATTGCGATTTCCATCTTTTGTTTATTACATTTCTCTGAGATGGCTTATCTTTTTACCGATAATACAATAGCTATTTAAACGCATTAAACAGGAATTTCAAAATGACAAGCACCCAACAACGCGCCGCATTGCAACGCCAAATCTGGCAAATCGCCAATGATGTACGAGGCGCCGTCAACATTCTGGTGCTCTCCAAACACAAAACCGAAACCACCACCCAGTTTATCGATGCCAGCGGTGAGGATTACTTTAAAAAAGCGACCAATACCAACGTACTCACAGACAAGCACATCGAACAAATCATGCAGGCCTTCGATAGCAAAGCCGATGGTGAGCATTTTGCAAAATCGGTGAGTTTTGAGGCTATAGCCGCCAACGATTATAACCTCTCGGTCAGCAACTATGTCGAAGCCAAAGACAATCGCGAAGTGGTTGATATTACTGCGCTCAATGCCGAGCTAAATACCACCGTCACCAAGATTGACCAGCTGCGTGCGGATATTGATTCCATTGTGGTGGAGATTGAGACTAGTAAATGACCGGTGACAAGAGAGAGCAACAAGTTCTAATATATAAAGATGACAATCAGCGTGTGCGTGTTGAAGCGCGTTTTGAAGATGAAAACGTGTGGCTGACACAACGCCAGATAGTCGCGCTTTTTCAAACGGCCAAATCAACGGTTAGCGAGCATATTAAAAATATTTATACTGAAACTGAACTGCTCCCAGAAGCAACTGTTCGGAAAATCCGAACAGTTCAAAAAGAGGGCCCGCGCGAGGTCTCACGTGAGTTAGATTATTACAATCTGGATATGATCATATCACTTGGCTATCGGATTAACTCAAAAGTTGCCACACAATTCCGTATTTGGGCGACCAACCTGCTAAAGGAGTACCTGAAAAAAGGCTTTCTGCTCAATGATGAGCGTTTAAAAACCCTGGGTGGCGGTAACTACTGGAAAGAACTACTCGATCGCATTCGCGACATCCGATCCAGCGAAAAAGTCATGTATCGCCAGGTGCTGGATTTATACGCCACAGCAACAGACTACGACCCTAAAAGTGAAGATAGCCAGACTTTTTTTAAAATTATACAGAACAAGCTGCACTACGCCGCCCATGGTCATACCGCCAGCGAAGTCATTTATCTGCGTGTTGATAGCGATAAACCCTTTGCTGGCTTAAGCAGTTTTAAGGGTAGCCAGCCCACACAAGCCGAAGCCATGATTGCCAAAAACTACCTCAGCGAGCAAGAGCTACGGGTGTTGAATAACCTCGTTTCTGCCTATTTTGACCTGGCAGAGTTAAACGCCATTGAAGAGCGCGAGATGCGCATGGCGGATTATTTGCATGAACTCGACAATATTCTCTCATCTACGGGGCGAAAATTAATCGATAACGCAGGGAGCACTTCACACTACAATGCCAAAGATAAAGCCAAACTGGAATACAAAAAATACAAAGCCAAAACCCTGGAAAACGTGGAAGTGGAGTACCTGAAAACCATCAATGCCCTGGAAAAAAAAGCCAAGAAAGAGAGCCGTAAAAAATGAGTGATGTGAGTTATATGGAGAAGCTACTTGATGGCGTCGAGGTGGAGTGGAAGCCGTTGGGGGAGGCGGCTGAGCTCATTAATGCTGAGAACCTGAATGCAGAAGCTGCCAGGCGTTATATTACAACCTCGTTAAAGCGAGAATTTGCTAGTGACAATGGCACTGAGCTCAATACCATTTTGCCGAAAATGAGCCCGTTAAACCCACAATACCTGACAAAAAAACAGAGTGTCTTCCAAAAAATAACTGCGTTTGTTGAGAAGTTCAAAGGCGTGGGTGGGCAGGTCTAATCTACGTAGTTCAGGAAAAATGCATAGCAATAGCGCTCCTTATAGCGGCGCGGTCTATATTTTTAAAGGCGAATAATTGCGGTTTGTACGGGTCGGTCGCGACCGACCCGTACAAACACATGCAAAAACACCTTTACATTTTACTACGTAGAGAATATATGAAATTTCTTACTAGTATTAAAGGCAAAAAAACTATAATCCATGAAATCTATATCCATAAATTCTTTCATAAACCCCCGGCGCTTTTTTTACTTTTTAGCGTTCTCCTTTGTCTTGGCGCTTTTCTTTGGCTGTTCGCCCGGTGCGGCCACGCGTTTTTCAATTCCTTCTGTTTTGGTTGCTTTGAGTTTCTTATATGGTTGCGCAAACCGTAAAGATCTCGATACAGCTTTGCAGGCCAGAATCGATGAACTCAACACTGGCTGCGGAAATGACTGCACCTGGAGCCAGGACGCATATATAAAAGCGTCGAATTCAGAGGCGTACGATCATTTTGGCAAATCGGTTTCCATTTCCGGCGACTACATGGTCGTGGGCGCTTTCTTTGAAGATTATCAGGCCACTACCACTCCTATAATAAATACGGATAATACAAGCCCGACAGCCGCAGATGACGGCAGCGCAAATTACAGCGGCGCGGTCTATGTTTTTAAACGCAATACAACGACCGGTGATTGGTCACAGGACGCCTATTTAAAAGCTTCGAATCCGCAAGTAAACGATCGGTTTGGGTATTCGGTTTCGATTTCAGGCGATTATATCGTAGTCGGAGCTGCCTTTGAAGATTATCAGGCTACTACTACTCAGATAATAAATACGGACAACACAAGTCCGGGAACCGCTGATGGTGGTTCGACAAACGGTAGCGGCGCGGTGTATGTTTTTAAGCGCAATACAAGCACAGGTAACTGGAGCCAGGACGCTTATATAAAACCGTCCAATACAGGGGCAGACGACCGCTTTGGTTGGTCTGTATCTATTTCCGGTGATTACATGGCTGTGGGCGCCGTAACTGAAGATTATCAGGGCACAACTCCTATAATCAATACGGACAACACAAGCCCGGGAACCGCTGATAATGGTTCGGCAAACAATAGCGGCGCGGTCTATATTTTTAAAAGAGACACGAGTACTGGCCTCTGGAACCAGGATGCTTATTTGAAAGCTTCCAATGCCGAGGTTATTGATAATTTCGGGTATTCAGTGTCGCTCTCAGGCAATTATATTTCTGTCGGAGCGCCTTATGAAGATAACTCTATTGCAACTACTACAATTGAAAATAGCGATGGCATAAATCCTGCGGATGATAATGTTAATACTGAAAGCGGAGCTGTGTATGTATTTAAAAGAGACACAAGCACGGGCAACTGGAGCCAGGATGCTTATTTAAAAGCATCTAACGCAGGCAATTATGATTATTTTGGCAGGAACATTTGCATATCAGGCGATTTTATCGTTGTGGGCGCGAGGCAAGAAAGTAATTCCTTTACACAGATACAAAATGGCAATAATCATATTTTTACGAATGTTATAGATGATAATTCCGCAGCGAAATACAGCGGAGCCGTGTATGTATACAAACGGGATACCAATACTGCCGGTGATTGGTTCCAGGACGCTTATTTAAAAGCTTCCAACGCGTATGATCTCGATTATTTCGGATCTTCTGTTACGATTTCAGGCGATTATATCGTCGTCGGAGCGCCTTATGAAGATAACTCCAGTACCGCCATACAAAATTCAGATGACACGGATCCCTTAACCGATGATGCTTTAGAGCAAAAAAGTGGAGCGGTGTATGTATTTAAAAGAGACACAACAACCGGCAACTGGAGCCAGGACGCTTATATAAAAGCTTCCAACGCCGGGGCGAACGATCATTTAGGTTGGTCTGTATCTATTTCCGGGACCACTATCGTCGTTGGCGCAAGAAAGGAACGTAGCAACCAGAAAGGCATTACCAATACGGATGGCGCAGCCTCGGCAGATGACTCTTATGCTTCGAGCGGCGCGGTGTATATTTTCAAGGGCGAGTAATGAAATTAGAATATATGCAATGTAAATGCACCTTATCTAGTTTACAAAGCATTTAAATAAAATAGTTAGTGTTCCTATGTCATTATCCCAGTCCGACGGAATTAAAGACGACAATAAGCCAGCTTCAGAAGCCACGGCAGAAAATGAGTTTCGGGTTCATTTTTCGCGCGGATTTCCGACATGGCTTTTAGAAGAAAAAATTTCGCTAGCGATCAGCACCTATCAGGCCGGTAAAATTATATTGGTTGGGTTTAACACCAAGGGCGAGGTGAGTATTGTAGAACGATCCATTTCCAGGTGTATGGGTATTGCCGCCGACAAGGACGCACAAAATTTGTATGTGGCCGGTATATCCAATATTTCTCGTTTTGTAAATGCCATTCAAGCGGGCCAGCAAAACCCCGACCACGACCGTATTTATATTCCCCAGGCTACCTACACAACCGGCGACATCGACACGCACGACATGGCTGTTGACAAAGATGGTCGGCTTATATTTACCAATACGTTGTTTAGTTGCCTTTGTACGCTATCTGCTACACATAGTTTTGTACCCATCTGGCAGCCGCCATTTATTACCGATTTGTTGCCTGAAGACAGGTGCCATATGAACGGCTTTTGTCTGAACGAGAAGGGCGAGCCGGGCTATGTTACGGCTGTGGCAGAAACCAATTTAAGCGGAGCCTGGCGCGACAATCGCAGAGACGGCGGTATTGTCATCGATGTGCAAAAAAATAAAATTATAACAACCGGTCTTTCTATGCCGCATTCCCCTCGCATGCACAATGGAAAACTTTACATTCAAAACGCGGGTACGGGGCATCTTGGAACGGTTGATCTGAAAAGCGGCAAATTTAAAGAACTGGTTTTTCTACCGGGTTTTTTGCGCGGCCTCTCTTTTTCCGGAAATTTTGCCATTTGCGGGGTTTCAAAAAAACGAAAAGACCGTAGTTTTCAAGGTCTCGAACTGGATGAAAATCTTCAAAAGCATAAAGTGAGTGCGAAATGCGGTATTTATATTATTGATCTTAAGACCGGTGCAAATATGCATCACATAGAATTCGAGGGTCTACTCGAAGAACTGTACGATGTGCAAGTGTTGTCCGGTGTGCAGCGTCCCAATATTATTGGTTTTATGAAAGACGAAATTAAAAGAATGTATGTTGTGGGAGAAAACCAGGACAACTTAAAAACGTCTGAATAGGCGTGGAACAATATCAAAAGAATCAATCTTAAATTCAACGAGGGAAACATGAACAAGGAAAATCTAAAAAACTATGTACTGATGATCGCGGCGCTTGTAATCGGGGCGCTGGGTTACAAAATCTTGTTTGAACAAAAACCGGTAAACCCGACCTATCGACAAGGCGGCGGCAAGAATGGAAAAATGGTTTCTCCGTATCATGACAAACAGGTTAAAAACACGATACTGAAAAACCGAAGTGATATGATCACTTGTTATAATGCTTACATAGAAACGGACCCAAAAATAACAGACGGACCTTTAAAAGTTGATTTTGAAATTGATGACGACGGCGATGTTATCAATGCAGAAAAAATAATTGGTCCGTTTGTCGACGAAACCTTTCTTACGTGTGTAATCGATAGTGTTCATAAATGGAAATTTCCAGAGCCGAATATTGCGACTCCTGTTTATGTGGAACATACTTTTACCTTTAAAAAAAGAGTGACCGCGAAATAATTTATCTTTCAGAAGTTACAAGATTTTTCTACTTGAAGAGTCTATCGCCACATTAAATATTTCGTTCATAATAAGATGCCAATAAGCAATTCCTGATGAAGTGGCAACTTTTTGCCGGTTTCAGGTCGTTATGCGAAATTATTTTGTCGTTGACGTTATACATAGATATCGATAACCAATATGCATTCAATAACGGGTGTGCTTGTTATTGGTAAATAGAGATAAAAATAGAGAAGGAAGATTATATGAGTGAAGTAAGTGAAGTGAGCGAAGTAAGTGAAGTGAGCGAAGTACGGCATCGGGCCAAATTCGATGGCGAGGGTAATGAATTTTTTAAGGTATTTTTAATAAACGCTTTGTTAACACTGGTAACTTTCGGGGTTTATTTTTTCTGGGCAAAAGTCAGAATTAAAAAATTTATGTTTCAGCACACCGAGATTGCCGGGGGACGGTTCGATTACCATGTTACCGGTAAGGAAAAGTTTCTAGCATTTTTAAAGGCAATGTTAGTCGTCGGCGTAGTGGTTGCCATCTATATGGGAATTCTATATCTAATGGCTATGAGTTTTTCATATACAGTCGCCACTATTATTACAACGCTGGTATTTTACCTGCTTATGTTATTTGTATATCCATTAATTTTTGTCGCCGTTCGTCGGTTTAACATGAGTAGAACTTCATGGAATAGCGTTCATTTTCGTTTTACCGGACGACCCAAAAAGTTATTTTTTATAGCAATCAAAGGTTTTATTCTTTCCATAATTACGTTAGGGTTTTACACTCCCTGGTTTATTGTAAGTATGCAAAAATTTAATATTGATGGTACGTATGCTGGGAATAAAAAATTCTCGTTCAGCGGAAAAGGAAAAGACTTGATGATTCCCCATTTAGTAATAGTAGGGTCGTTCGTTGTAGCCTTTCTTGTAATGATGTTTATCATTTTTATGGCGATGCTAGACGGTTCAGGAGGTACTCGTCCCCCGGCTGCTATAATGCTTCTATCTACTTCCTTGACGATGGTAATAATATATGGCGCTATTTTCTGGTCCTATGTTTGGCTTATGCGTTACACATGGAATCATACTAAACTTGGCGACGATATTAAATTTAGCAGTGATATCACCAGCTGGAAATTTTTTGGTTACATATTATTAGCAAGTTTAATCTCAGTTGCATCACTTGGTTTAGCTATGCCATGGGTAATCGTTATGATGACCAGATATATGGTTCAAACCGTATCGGTTCACGGAGATTTGAACCCTGCAGACTTACAAGGTGACCCTGACTCCTCAGAGACTTCGGCTTTTGCTGAAGGACTTGGCGAAGCCGGTGATTTCTTCGATATAATTGCAGATTTTCTAACTTGATCGTAGATATAATTGTCACCTGATGATGGAAGAGCAAAAGTCAAAATATTTTACCGGGGAAAACGGACTGCCTCACGAAGGTAGTTTACATGTTTTCCCTGAGTATTTACTTTTTAAAACCAATAGCGGCGAAGAGATACAAATTGACTACAAGCGTATTGTTCATGTCTCTAAAATTTCCAATGAGTTGCATATAGAAATCTCTATTGAGAATGTAAAAAACAACTCTGAAAAAATAATAGTTGAAGGAATCGAGCTTCACGATTCTATATTGAAATACTGGTCGCACTTTCATTCCGGAATTATAAAGAAAATAGACCATTATATGCATGGTTTATCTCTAAAAAAAGTTGGTATTATTTTTGGTGTCGTTTTTCCGATGGCGGTTGCTATTTACCTAACTGCTTTTTTTAACTCATATTACTTAATTCCGTTATCATTTGAAAATTCTTTTGGAGATTCCGCGTATCGACAATTGACGGAAAATTTTGGAGTATGTGAAGATAAAAAGCTCAATAAAGCGGTTGATAAAATATTGCAATCCATACCGGTGGGTAACGAATATGAATACTCGGTAACCATTCTTGACGTTGACATGGTAAACGCTCTTGCTTTGCCTGGCGGTAGAATTCTAATTTTTCGAAAATTGATTGAAGTCTCAGATACCCCGGAGGAGTTAGCGGCTGTTCTGGCTCATGAGATCGGTCATATTGAGAAACGCCATACAATGCAGCAACTTGTTAGAACAGCCGGGTTGCATATTGTTATTTCTACTACCATTGGCGGGTTTGGTGAAACTTTAGAAGTCATTGAGACTGCTACTGAAATCGCGAATTTAATACTGATTTTGAATTTTTCACGTGCTTTTGAATCAGAGGCAGATGAGGTTGCACTTAATAAACTTGCCGAAGCTGGTTTAGATCCGGCTAATTTTACAATTTTCTTTGAGCGTATGAAACAGCTGGAAGAGGAGATGTATGAAGAGGCCGAAATTGAAGAAGACAGCTTTTTAAATCAGCTGACTTTTTTAAGTACACACCCTCCGACTAAAAACCGTATAAGTTTAACCCGACAATTTGCTGAAGATTACAAAGGTAAAAAGTGGGGTCATATTAGAGGAATTCGTCATTGGAAATCTTTGAGCCAACAGTGTGGTTCAAATAAACCGAAAGAAGATAAAGATGATGATGACGATTCTTGGTTTTAACTATCTGCATTTAACGTTTCAATGATAAGATCATGAAGGTTGCTGGCTGAAGCGACAATACTGTCCCCTGCTATCGGGTCTTCCCCGTAATAATCCGTAATAACGCCACCGGCTCCGCGAATAATCGGTATTAGAGCCAGTTTGTCCCAGACAGACATCGCAGGGTCAATCATCACCTGGGCCTTGTTTATACATAGAAGATAATATCCGTAACAATCTCCCCAGGTTCGTGTAAGGCGGCATCTTTCGACAAGCCGGTCAAAACCTGCACGCGATTTATACATACTGAAGTCGCGATAATCTGTTGTTAAAATAGTAGCTTCATTCAGACTTACATTTTGGTTTATTTCAATTTTGTTACCATTCAAAAAAGTATTTTTGTTATCGCCGATTATCATTTCATCCTGGACAGGTAAATAAAGGGCGCCTAAAATCGGTTCGTCGTTTTCGAGCAGGGCGAGCAAAGAACCGAACAGGGGAGTTTTCGAAATAAAACTTTTCGTCCCGTCAATGGGGTCGATGACCCACTTAAAACGGGCCTTCGGGTTAACATCTTCAAACTCTTCCCCGATAATTCCGTGATCTGGAAAAACATTATGAATTTGCTCTCGAATAAACATCTCCGTTTGACGGTCGGCGAGCGTAACCGGACTGTCATCTTCTTTACGCTGCACATCAATGTCTGTATAATAGTGTTCTAAAATAATTTTTCTTGCATCGCGTAACACCGTCTGCGCAAACTCTCCCACATTTCCCAGATCTGCCATGTATACAAATTGAAAAAACGAGCTACCTTGTCACTTACAATCAAACAATTAAATATTGATATTTCAGGACGAAAAATTTCAGAAAAACTATTATGTCTAAAATTTATTGTTGTCATAACAAATAAAATTAATAAAATGCCTCAAGAATAAATGACGTTTCCCGGCTTATTTGTCATACTAGAAACTCAAAATGGATGGAATTTAATTATTATGCAAAATGAATCTTTAATCTCTATTATAGCCCCTGTTGTCGAATCTGTCGACAATATGAATCTTAAAAAAGTACTGAAGGATAGCCTGACAAAGTCTAAAAAGTCACTTACTAATATTGACAATTGTTTTCATCGTCTGTCATCTGGTCCATGGGATGTGGAGACAATGCGTAAGTTTTTTCACGTCTGGAAGTTAACACATTTAAAGATGTTGCCTATATATGGACTCTCCTGTCGTATTTTAAAAATGGCTACGGACTCTCCAAATGGCAGTCGCAATGACTATTTTATGGCTGCAACAAAAAATGCCGAAACAAGTTACCAGGACTTGAATATCGATGGGCATGAAATTGATGGTGACATGAAAACTCATTCAGATCTATACAATGATCTGGCCAATGAAATCTGTGACGGTGACTCTTGGCAACTAAAACAGTATTCTACCAAACCGGCATTGGCATTCTCAAAGTGGATATATGGAAACATGGTATACCAGGATGTCGAAATCGGGTTGTTTACAAACCTTTTTTCAGAAATTTTTAACCATGGAGAATACACTATTGCCTTACATTCGTTTCGCACCTTTTTGCAGGAGCAAAAGGGGTATGACAAACAAAAGAGTGACCAACTTGCATTGTATATAAAATGTCATGTGACCAGCGGCGTTGAAGTCGATCATTTTCACTGCGTGGCAAGTTCATTAGTGCATATCGAAAACGCGAAAAAAAGCAAAATGGATTATTCAAAAGCAGAAGATATTTTTTGTAATTATCTTAATAAAATAGGGGCCGTTTTAGATCCCCTTTTCAGATAATGGTTTCTGGCGCAAGGACAACCATCCTGAAACTCCAATATATGAATAGAAAGTTTAAGCATTATCAATACGCTATGGCGTACGCCGTTCAGTATCAAAAAGAGTTGTTTGCTTATGCCAGAGACCGGCAAAAGAAGAATCTTCCCGTATCTGATCAAGATTACCCAAATGTGGTAATCCACTTATCGGTTACGAACCCAACAATGGCCCCACTGCTGATGATCGGTGGAATGGGCCCCTTAGCCGGTATTCAAGGTTTTAAAAAGGCTTGCAGCAGGTTTAAAAACTCACGAGATATTATATTATATCAGATATGCAATACGCCTTGTCGAACAAAAGCGATTGAAGAAAGCATAAAATCGAACGATGTTCTTTTTTTCAACAAAAACATGGTAGTTCAAGCACTGGTAAATGCCATCGTAAAAGGCCAGACATTTTTTACAAACGATTTACTACCGGTTGATGTTATGGTATTATGCAATACCGCTCATCATTTTTTGAAAGAAGTAAAAACAGTTTTAAAGAAGAATCATTTTCCCGTTTATCGCAAAATAAAAATTCAATCTTTAATCGATTCTGCCATAAACAAAACAATCGCTACTTCCGAAAGAGATGTTCTAATTTTATCTTCCAATGGAACCCGGCAAAGTAAATTATACACAAAAAGGTTGCAACAAAACAGTATAAAATTTCATGAACCTGACGAAATTTTGCAACAGCATCTGGGAAAAACAATTTCTCGCGGCATGAAAGGTTTTGAAAATAATTATGCTTTGCATCAAGGTGAAAAATTTTTTGGAATAATAAAAGCTCAGTATCCGGGTATAAACACGCTATTGGCAGGTTGTACGGAGATACCTCTGATTATGAATTTGCTCAAACAAAACGGAAGACACGATACGCGAGAATTTCTTACAGGTATTGAGGTTATCGACCCTGTTACCGAAGCTCTGGAAGACACCAGTTATTTTCAACAAAAAAATTGTAAAAGCTATAAAAAATATGGAAACTATCGTAGATTATATTGAAAAACAATCCCGATTGTTTCCACGTAAAATTTTTATTACAGAAAACAATGTATCTATTCGTTTCTCGGAATTTTCTTCTCTTGTAAAAAAGGTCTGCTTTTTCTTTCAACAAAAGGGGGTAAAAAAAGGGCAGAGAATTATTCTCTATATACATAATCGTACAAACCACACTTTGAGTTATTTTGCCGCAATGTCGATGGGCGCGATACCGGTCCATGTTTATCCGGAAAAACACTGGGACTACATTGAATATGCGTCAAACCAAACCGGGGCGTCGATGGTTATTACTGACCGGGGGTTTCCCGATAAAAGTTTTAACCTGCCCGATATTTACCAATGTCCCGAGCTCGATAAAAATTCGCCGGAATATTCCAGTAAAGAACGCTCCGAAATAGCGTACATGATGTTCACAAGCGGCACAACAGGCAAACCCAAAGCCGTTATGACCACACACGAGAATATTTTATTTGTAACAAAAACAATCATTAAAATTGCTGGTATGAATTCCAATGAAAAAGAGATAATTTTTTTACCATTAGGTTCTACCGGGGGTCTGGGGCACCTTCATTGTTGTCTTTTTTTAGGCAATCACGCATTATTTCTTTCAAAGTTTTTCATGTCCTTGAATGACGAAGACCTAAACGAGATGCTTACTATAATCGATTCTGAAAAAGTTACCGGTTTTCTGGCCACTCCCATGATTATACAAAAACTGGTTCAAAATCATAAAACCAAATTTATACGTGTCGCAAAAAATTTGAAATATCTTCTGGCTAATATTCATCCAATGAAAGAAGATCGTATTATAGAGCTTCTTAAACTGCTTCCCCATACACGTTTTGCCATGTATTATGGATTAACCGAAGCAAGTCGTAGTGTTTATAATATATATAATCAGACAAAGAAATATTCAAAAACAGGTCACGCCGCAGAAGGTGTCTCTTTAAAAATAGCAAACCCTGACTTCAAAACCGGTTTTGGCGAAGTTTTAATAAAGGGCGGCAACGTCGCAAAAGGGTATTGGGGAAAAACGAACAGTATGCTAAATGAACAAGGGTGGTTTGCTTCGGGGGACATTGGCTCTATTGACACCGATGGGTTTCTTACGATACATGGAAGGGTGCGAGAAATGATAAATGTGGCCGGCATGAAGGTCACCCCTTCTGAAATTGAAACGGTTCTAAATGCATGTGCGGGAGTTGCCGAGTCGGCCGTCGTCGGGGTGGAGGATAATTTAACATATCATAAAATCTGCGCAGCAATTGTTATAAAAGACAACGTACATAAAGAAAGTTTTGCAAAAGAACTGGATGGGTACCTGAACGAAAAACTGGAATATTATAAAAAGCCGGTCCAAATAATATACGTCGAACAATTACCAAAAACAGAACTCGGTAAAACCCTGCGCGCAAAAGTAAAAGAGTATTTCATTTAAACTGTTTTTTTTCCTTCTTGCGCATCTGATACGGTATAGTAGTCGTGTCATGCATATCAACAATGAAAACCGATAGGAAACAGAATGCCCAGTGTGTATGAATTAAAATCAAAATTCCAGAACCTCTTGCGACCCCTCGTTCGCATGTTACACAGTATTGGAATTACTGCAAACCAGGTAACCATATTTGCCATTTTCATCTCTTTAGCGACCGGACTGGCTTTGTATTTTATAGATTCCGTACTTATATATTCAATAGTACCGGTGGCACTGTTTATCCGTATGGCGCTAAATGCTATCGATGGAATGCTCGCGCGAGAGTTTAAGCAAGCATCGAAAACCGGGGCCATACTAAACGAACTCGGGGATGTCTTTTCCGATATATTTATCTATTTTCCGTTTGCCTATATACCCGGAGCCGAACCGTCTTTAGTCGCCCTGTTTTTATTCACAGCTATTATCGGCGAAATGACCGGAGTCATCTCAGTTCAGATTGGAGCGTCACGACGTTATGACGGCCCAATGGGTAAAAGTGACCGAGCCTTTGTTTTTTCCATCTTGTCTATTGTGCTGGCTTTTGGAATTTCTCCGCAACGGTGGTTCGACTTAACTTTTTTAGTTTTACTTGTTTTATCGTTGTACACCATATTGAACCGAGCTGTAAAAGCTTTAAAAGAAGTTAAAGAAGGAAGTTAAATGAGCAATATTATATCAGGTCTGCCGATCAATGTATTTTACACAATTATTGGGATTTTTGCATTCTTAATATTGGCTACCATAATTACTTTTATTTTACCAGTCCTAAAACCCGATGGTAATTTTAAGGAGCTGAAACAGCGAATTAAATCGTGGTGGGTAATGATCATTGTGTTTTCCATTGCCATCGCCATCTCTCGAAAAATATCTTTTGCTTTTATGGGTTTGGTCAGCTTTCTGGCGCTCAAAGAGTATTTAACCATTATACCCACCCGTATGGCCGATCGCAGGGTTTTACTTTTTGCCTATCTTTCTATTCCGATACAGTTTTACTGGATAGCTACCGGCTGGTATGGAATGTTTATTATTTTTATTCCGGTCTATGTCTTTCTTTTTTTGCCAATCGTTATGGTCATTATCGGAGAAACGGAGGGTTTTTTAAAAGCGGTTGGTAGCATCCAGTGGGGTCTAATGACAATGGTTTTTAGTTTAAGCCATATGAGTTATTTGCTGGTGTTGCCGCCCGAAAATAATCCAAATGGGGGCAGCGTCGGACTACTGCTTTTTCTTGTTTTACTGACCCAGTCGAACGATATTTTTCAATACATTTCGGGTAAGCTTTTTGGCAAAAGAAAAATTATTCCAAAGGTAAGCCCGAACAAAACCTGGGAAGGGTTCCTGGGAGCCCTGGCAATTACCATGTTAAACTCATATTTGCTTTCGCCGGTTTTGACCCCATTCAATGTGTATGAATCACTTCTTCTTGGGGCGTTACTCGCCACCATGGGATTTTTTGGCGACTTGGTTGTATCAGCAATAAAACGTGACTTACATATTAAAGACACGGGAGATATAATTCCGGGACATGGAGGGGTGCTTGATCGCATCGACAGTTTAATTTATACCGCTCCGGTTTTTCTCCATTTTACAAGGTATTTTTATTATTAAATTCACTATTAAATTTAGGCAGGCGACGTCTCGTGATTTCAAGTAGAGTAAAGGTTTTTGGCCGAGGCCAAAAAATAGTCAAAAGGTTCGTCCTGCGGAATGCTACCGAAATATTTCTAAGTATGAATTGTATAAAGTTTAACGATAAAGAAAGAGGGAATATATGGCTGGAATAATTAAAATAGTGTTTTTTCTTTTGTTTGTAAAGCCGCTGGCGTTAATTGTCATTGGGCTGAGTATTCGTAATAAAGAACTTTTGCCTGTAAAGGGTCCGGCTATTATTGCGGCGAACCACAACAGCCATTTAGATACGCTGGTTTTGCTCTCTTTATACCCGCTGTCTAAAATTTCCAGGGTTCGTCCGGTAGCAGCGCAAGATTACTTTTTTCAAAATCGGGCGTTGAAATGGTTTGCATTATACATTATGGGCATTTTGCCTATCGCGCGAAAAGTGGAAAGGGGTGGCCCCGACCCGTTGGAGATCTGCGACAAAGCTTTAGCAAATGACCAGATCTTAATTATATTCCCGGAGGGCTCGAGGGGCAAACCTGAGAAAATCTCGGAATTTAAAAATGGTCTGGCAAAACTTGTACATCGCAATCCAAATGCGTCGGTTACACCTGTATTTCTCGATGGGCTTGGAAAAAGTCTTCCGAAAGGGGCTTTCTTGCCGGTTCCTTTCTTTTGCCATGTCAACGTCGGTGAAAAAATACATTGGGAAGGGCACCGTAAAAAATTTACAGATAAAGTTTTTACCAGTATCACAAATATGGCTAAGGAACGTTCGCTGCCAGTTTGGTAGAAACGATTTGTAATACCATGAAACGAGCCCCCTGAAAACGACGTTTTTTGGGGGGCTATTAAACTTTAAACGAAAGTCGAACGAAGCGGCACAAAAAAACCATAGGATTTTTTTGTGAACTAACAAAAGAAGTGTTTACCAGTATTACAGACATGGCCAATGAACGCTCCTTACCAGTCTGGTAGAAACGATTTGCAATACCATGAAACGAGCCCCATAAAAACGACGTTTTTTTGGGGCTATTAAACTTTAAACAACAATCGAACGAAGCGACACAAAATAACCGAAGGATTATTTTGTGCACTAACGAAACGACGTTTTTTTTTGTGCAACGAATACAGTCAAAAAGTATTTGTCATAGTAGCCATATCTTATAAATTGCAACCGAATTCAGTGTAATTCAATATGAAATTCGTTTCGGAGAAAAATATGTATATTCGATTAAAAAAATGGACAGCAATTATTATATTTTCAGCTTCAGCAGTATTAACCCCGCTTACTGCCGAACAGAGTGAACAACCAATGAGTGAGCAAGAGTGGAACCAGATGAATGCGGCTATGGAAAAGAAAATTGCCAGGTTTAAGTATAAAACCGGTACAATTCAAATCGGGGACAATCTGGCTACGGTTCATATTCCAAAAGGGTATAAGTATTTAGGAGCAGCTGATAGTCGATATATTATCGAAGATTACTGGGGAAATTATCCAGATGAGAGTGTTTTAGGTATGTTGTTTTTAGACAACGAATCGCCTTTGAATGGCAAAAATAGTTACTCGGTAGTGTTGGCTTTCACGGAAGAAGGTTACATTGACGATGAAGATGCCCAAGATCTCGATTACGATGAATTACTAGAACAGATGCAAGAAGATTCCGCAGAGTTTAATAAGCAATTAGTGGAAGAGGGTTATGCTAAAACGTATTTAATTGGTTGGGCTCAAAAACCTTATTATGACTCGGTAAATAAAAAACTGCACTGGGCTAAAGAGGTTGCTTTTGAGGGACAACCGACAAATACATTGAATTACGATATTCGAATTCTCGGTCGTCACGGGGTTCTTAGTCTAGTCATTATAAGTGATATTGGCTCACTTGCCACGGTAAAATCGGACATTAATATTATATTAGAATCGACAGACTTTAATGAAGGTCAACGGTATGAAGATTATGAAGAAGGTGTGGACAGTGTCGCAGCTTACGGCTTAGGAGCATTGGTCGCCGGTAAGGTGTTGTCGAAAGTGGGGCTTTTTGCTCTTCTTGGAAAATTTGGTAAAATTATTATTGCTGGTTTAATTGCCGCAGGTATAATGATTAAAAAATTCTTTTTCGGAAGCAAAGAAGAGAAAGTGAAATCCATTGAGAAAGCGGATTAAGAACAAAACATATATCACGGGATTGTATATGAATACAAACAAAATTAGAAACTTGAGTCTTTCGTTACTTGGTTTGGTTTTCATTTCGGGTATAATTGGTTTATATGGCGAAGGCGAAGAAAAACCGAAAATTACACTTGGTAAAAAAGTGGAAGGCTGCCAGAGGTTTGAAACAATTCGAATAAGTGGGAACGACTACATATTGACGAAATCTTATAATTATAAACCCCTTGTTTATAATTATAAAGAAGGTAAACTTCTGACGCTGCCGACTATTGAGCAGATTGATGGAATCGCGAAGCCGATAAATATTACTTCGTCGGGCGCCCAACGGCAGGCTGATTATTCGGGGGCAAAACTTCGCGGCGAGCATTTTTCGTATTATCAAAAAAACCCGGTATATTACGATGGGGAAAATAGTGTCGCTGGAATTCTACTCAACAAGAAAGGGTATGAAAAAGTTTCGGAACCGAAGTGCTCTTGTGAAGACACCGCAAAATTTATTGAAAAGTATCAGAGGTATTATTGCTATACATGCAAGGAATATGTGGCTGAGAAAACCTATATTGAGGAATCTTTTACACAGTATTATGTACATATTGATTTAAAAACAAAAAAAGTTCTGTGGCAGGCCAAATTAGGCAATGAAGATAAATACCTGGGAATGTTAGGGGTAGACCCTCAGAGAGAATATCTTTATTATACAACGCAGTTGTACATCAGCTCCAAAGAAGTGAAGAGTTCGGGAAAAACTGAACTGCGAAGATTGAACTTAAAAACGCATAAGGTTGAACTTGTAACCAAAATTAGCTTTCCCATTCGAGAGAAAGGAAAGGTTCCACCATCATATGGAACTCACTATTATATTTCGCCAGATTTTAAATTTGCAATTTTCTGGGAATACGATGAGCTTCACGATATAAAAAACCGAAAAGGGTATTTAAATGCACCGGGGGCGCAGGCTGTAGCGGTTGACTTAAAAAACAACACTCAGTTTAGTTTTGATTATACTCCCGTTGCTTATGGACGTTTTTACAATGAAGAAACCGGTGAGTTTTTTGTTGAAAATTACCAGACTGGTGAGTTTTTCAAGGTCGATATGGCCGAGAAAAAGTTAAAGTTGATTAAAAACCTGGGTAAAGGGCATTTTACCTTTGTGCTGAGTCCGAAGAAAAAATTCGTATATGCATTTTCTAAATCGATTATCGATGTGTACTCCTGGCCTTCCATGGACAGGGTTGAGCAGATTAAATACGATTCACTTTTTCCAGGTGTGAACATACTGTTAGTTGTTGAAAAGATGTTTGTCTCATCGAATGGCGAGTTTGCCCTTATGGGAATATTTAAGAATGACGGGGCGAAGTGGTCTTCTACCGACTTGGATGGCGGTTTTCAAATTTTACATTTTGGCGGGTAGGCGTATAAAATTCGGCGATGTGTAAAATACAACATCAGTTACACTTCGCCGAATTTTCAATCGCGGTTTTAATTATAACCAGAGAGGTTTGTTTTTCGGGCCACGTATTGCAAGTTCGTTAGAGCCTTTTGTTATTTTTTGAACTAAAATCAAACTCATTTTATTTTTGTTAGCGCCCGGACGCTTTTTAGTCGAAAGTTTACCTTTTTGTTTTTCACTGGTTGTACCAACAACTGAAATTTCATCACCTTCTTGTAAAACCATATCGTTTGATGAAAGATACTGTTCAGGGGCCAATACAGCTCTATAAACTTTTCCATTCGATTTTATAATGACCGAAACCATCACGTTGTTGTTTTTCTTGGAAGTTCGTTTGTTTACTTTAGAAACAGTGCCTGAAACATTCACTACTTTGCCGATCTTGTTATGCCTCTTGTTGTTTTTGGTTTTCTTTGAACCACCGAGGGTTGCTGCGCCTGCACCGGCTATAAGAAAGGCCAGAAAATAGATACCGCCTGATGTTAATCTTTTTTTGTTTGTTGTCATGTTTTCTCCTTGAGAATTTACTCGTAGTGTACGTTATACGATAGAAATTTGTCCTGACAAGTAAAATATCTTGACAGTCTCAAAATAACATATACTCTGTAATCGTTGCAGGGGCTTGAATTCCTTCAATAATATAGACAGATTTGAAGAGGCAATAAATCCATGAAAAGTAAGAGTTGTTTTATAGTATTTCTTTGCATTCAGGTGTTCGTTCTTGTCGGATGTAAAAATTCGTTAAATATTGTGTATAATGGTGGTGAGGTCACTCCAGAAGAGCTGATTCAATTCTGCGATACAATAAATGTGGCATATGACCCGGATAAAACTAAAATTGATATCACCCGTTATTTTGCAAAACAGTTGGTGGCAAATCGAATTCTAAGCGAAAAGATGAGAGTCGAGCTGGCCTCTAATCGTGAAGATCTCTCTTATTATGAACAACTTGCAAAATGGAGAGCTGCAATACAGTATATTGAAAAAGTTGATTTTTTGAAAATTTCAGAAGAGAAGAAAAAAGTGTATAAGCTGAAAGTTTTGACGCTTAATTTTACAAAAACGGTCTCCTCTGAGCGAGAAGACGGAGTACATGATAAAAGAGCTCTTACCTCCGAAGAGCTTGTACAAAAAAAAGAGATCTTAGCGTCCATTTTAACGTCGGCCGGTTCGGAACTTTTTGAGAAAGACAAAGGTGATCTTATTGAAGTTGTGGGAAGAATACGGGCAAAAATACGCCAGTCAGAAAAAGCGGGCAAGGGACCGGGCAGCCTCGAAAGTGAAATTAGAGTCGTCGATCAATATATTTTGCAGGGTAGTGCAACCGGCGGCGCTCGAAAAGCGAATATTATTCACGAGTTATTGAAACAAAACAAGGACTATTTTCCGGCAAGAGTGAATAAGGCAGATTTGAATATATATGCAGGTTTTGACCTGTCGCAAGAACCTCAAAGGTACTCTAAAACTCCGACAACCAATACTGTTTTGGTGATACAAAAAACCGAAAATTCAGAGTGGTATAGAGTTGTCCAACGACAAGACTTCATCAAAGAAGATTCTAGCACAGATGGCACATTAAAGGATAATGCGGACTCTGTAAAGAATGCAAAACCGAAATATATTTTGGCAAAAGATGTGGAACTGTTAAAAAGAGGCGATGAGTTTTCCAATTTTATTGTGAATAAAAATACTTTTACCATTGTGCAGTATGAAGATGAGTTGCAGGTTGATCGGGAAAAATATGTTAAACTTGTGAGTAAACTTCAGCCTTCGACAAATGATGCCATCGATCAATGGAGCCGTTTCAGCACAAAACAATTTAAAAAACAACAATCTACTCTTCTTCAAAAAAGGTTTGGTAAGAATTTTCGGAAAATTCGTCTTGCCTCTGGGTGGGAGAAAAAAGAGTACCTGGTTCAAAATAAAAAAATGAAGATTTCAACGAAAGATTTTATGGACCATTTAGCGTCTCCTGAATTTGGACCTGAAATTAACAATGGCAAAATTGACATCCGAAAGATGGATAAGAAAAAAATTCAAAAATCGTTTCGTCAATACCTGAAAATGCAAGCGTATTTTGTTTTACTGAAAGACCGGGAACTGCTGGAAAACACAGAGTACCAACAACGGTCGAAGTTGACCTTGATGAAACTTCTTGCCCACTTGTACCGCAAGAAACATTGGCGTAGCGGTTTAACTGTATCGGATGTCGAGTTATCTGAAGCCCGAACGATGATTGAAAAAAGCAGAGCTTTTAAAAAATCAAAAAAACGAAACAAGTCTGAAATTACCGACAATGATATAAGACAGAGGTTGCTGGTCGAAAAGTGGAAAGACAATGTGAATAAACAGACAGAAATTCTATTAAAAAAGAACCAGTTTCGTGTCATTGTTAACTGATCTTGCTGACAACTAAACGAGCTTGTTATGACTTCAACATATAAAGAAATATTTAAAAAAGTAAACCACCTGTTGTGGGGACCGACCGCATATATTATTGTTCTGTCTTACCTGGAAGCGTCCATGCACCGTTTTACGGATGCGCAGCTTGAAA
The DNA here is from genome assembly GCA_040326155.1 of Leptospirales bacterium. Classification (GTDB taxonomy): domain Bacteria; phylum Spirochaetota; class Leptospiria; order Turneriellales; family JAOUFE01; genus JBEQLE01. Next base: position 24,807 of record JBEQLE010000017.1, read on the forward strand.
ACCTGTGGCCTATCACCACATTTTCAATACTGTTGTATCTTTATTATTTTGTGTTTTTGTTACCCGTCTTTGTGGTTTCAGCGGTTTTATATCTACGTTATCGAGAACGGGTGGGAACTTTTTTATCGGCCCGTTTCCGAAAGAAAAAGGATAATTTGTCTCGTTTCAAGAGACTCTTGTCAGGCACGCTTGAGTTCATAAAAAAACGACTGGTTATGTCTTCGGTTTTTATTGTTTTTGCCTGCTATCTGTTTATCAGCGAAAAAGCGAACGTATCGCCAGATGGCGTGGCCAGACTAACGATGTTTTCTGCCGCTCTGGTCTACTTTATTTTATCGCGGCCTATTGTCTTTGGTGTTGTGACTTCTGTCATCTGGGCCGTTTTTTTGGTCTCCGGTTTTATGCACTACTCCTATTACTGGACATCCACAGGAACAGCTGACGGAAAAAGCCCCAATATTTTACTGATCGTTTCGGATACTACTCGAAGAGACCATATGAGCTTTTACGGGTATGAACGCGATACGACACGCAATATGAAAAAACTGGCCGATTCGGGTACGGTATTTAACGATGCGCACTCCACATCGAGTTGGACCAAACCGGCCACTGCGTCTCTGGTGACATCGAAGCATCTGACTTCAGATCCGGTTCATCATGGAGCTCCTTCAATAGGTTACCAGGGAACTCATATGGCCGAATTTTTTCGCGCCCGGGGTTACGATACAGCCATGATTTCGGCAAATTCAAACGCCAGCTCGTTTTATGGAACTGCAAAAGGGTACAAGTACCGCGTTCACTCCCTGGCGCCTGAGCACTCTGCTTTGCAAAAATTCACCATCATCCGGTTTTACCAACGCTACTTTGAGGCCAAAACTTCACTCAACCTGAAAAATCAACAGCAGGCTCTGGGGGACTATTTAACCTTTCTGGGTATAACTCCCGAAGAGGTAGACGGATTTTTAAAAGGTACTGTTGAGCCAAAAGTGGATATTTCCGAAAAGGAGAAAGAGCGTTATCGTAAATTTATTGAAAAGTATATAAATAATAAAGCCGCAGCCGACCTTTTGAAAATGCCATACATTAATAAAAAGCAAGATACTCAACTATTTGGTTATTTAAAAGCTGCGTATACATTTACAATGGAGTTTTTCTACCTCAATCTTGAAAATGCAGATGGTAACATTGTGGATTACTGGATTCAAGATCATCAGGCCATCGATTTAACCACCGGCTGGTTGCAAGATAAAAGAGAAAAAGACCGTCCGTTTTTTATCCATCTACAGATGATGGGGCCGCACACTCCGTATGTAACCCAGTTGCCCGACTTGTTACCGCATTTTGATCCTGATTATGGTTCGCCTACGTTGTCTCCCTCGACGCAGCATACTCCGCCGTCGATACCCGCTCCCGCTATGCCCGCTCGTAAACTGCAAAACATGATAGCCAGCTATGACGACTCTCTTCGAAATACCGATGCAAATTTGCAGAGATTAATTGAACACCTGGAAAAAAGCGGAGAGATCAACAATACTCTGATCGTATTTATCGCCGATCACGGGGAGTCTTTTTATGAGCATAATATTTACGGGCACATGAATTCACTACATTCTGAGCTTGTGGATATACCCATGTTTTTTTACTGGAAAAATAAACTTCCCACCCGACGAGTTGACACGATGGTATCTATTGTAGATGTTTTTCCCTCTCTCGTTATGCTTTCGGGGTATGGAGACTACCTGAGAGATCTTTCGCTGGTCGGTTACCCGCTATTTACCTTTGACAAAACTCTAAACCCCGATATACCCGTTGGTCGAAGTTTACCTATGGCAACACTTGTCGGCAGCGCTTGGAAGATGAAAAGAACAACACCTATGCCATTTGGAATTCACACAGCGGTTGTCAATCAGTATGGCAAAATAATTCGAGAAATGGAGGAGGTCGGCACCAGGTTGTTGTATTTTCCGCCAAAAGACAGGGTGGAACAGCGCATTGTCCTTCAACCAGATACGATCTCTTTTAGTCCGATGTTGCAAGAGTTGTTGCAATTCTTACCGACTGGTCCCGTGTTTAACTGAGGTCGGCGCGTTAAATCTGTTTTACACCTTTTTTTAAATTGAAGTACTTACAGAAAAAAGTAAATCATGAAAACCTTTCTTATTTTTTTTTGCAATACTGCATAACGCGCATACGTTAAAGTTACAAAATCAATAAAATCATTGACGTCATCACGCCATATGGTATTCTATCTTTCCAAACTATCGCACAACGCTATGTAAATTTAAAAAATAAAAAAGTTAGTAAAACCTGACCAGGGAGAGAGAAATGACAAACAAAAAACACATTTTCAACAAGAGTATATTTTCATTATTTTTAGTGGCTATATTCTTTATGGGTTGCAAAGCATCAGTTACGATCAACGAATCAACGAATTCGGATGCAGATGATGTTGCCACCGATAAATCGTCTTTATCTATTACTTACGGAGGCGCTGATACCGCCTCAAGCGTAACACAAGATGTCGGCTTAGACACAAGCGGCGCAAACGCCACAACCATTACATGGGTGTCGAGTGACACCGCAGTTATTCAAATCGATGGAATCGTCATCCGGGCGGCCGGACCCGGAGATACCGCGATTACATTGACCGCGACCATATCTAAAGGAAGTCAGTCAGCCATCAAAATATTCAATGTTACTGTAATCCAAGTTCCGGCAACTGACGACCTGTCTATTGTTGACGATGTTGCCGCACTGGTGATTCAGTACGGCGCGGGCGATAACATAAACAGTGTAACGCAAGATGTTGGCTTATCAGTGGCCGGTTCCAGCGGAACCACAATTTCATGGTCTTCGAATAACGCCGCAATTGCTACTAACGGAACGGTAACCCGGCCTGTTTTTGGCTCGGGCGACGCTGTAGTTCACCTGATCGCGACCGTCTCCAAAGGCGGCGGCGCGCCCGTACCCGTAGCATTTGATCTGACAGTTATAGAAACCCCACAGACAAACGCAGAGGCTGTAGCCGCCGATAAAGCGGCGCTGGTCATTACCTATGGCGGAGCCGACTCGGCCGGTAGCGTAACGCTAGGTGTGGGCCTGTCAACTTCCGGCACAGCTGGTAGCGGGATTAGCTGGGCCTCCACGAACAACGGCGTTATCGCAACAAACGGTACGGTAAACCGACCGGTTTTTGGCTCGGGCGACGCTGTCGTAACACTCACAGCTACGATTACTAAAGGCGGGACCAGCGATACACAAGCATTTGTGTTAACCGTAATTGAAGTACCGGCGACTGACGCAGAGGCCGCAGCAGCCGACAAAGCATGGGTTGACATTGCCTACTCCGGGGCAGACACAGCCGCTAGCGTTTTGCTCGACGTTGGCTTTCCCACACTTGGACCAAACAATTCCATTATCAGCTGGGCATCTGACGACGTAGCTATAAACGACATAACTGGAGTGGTAACCAGACCGGCTTTTGCATCAGGAAATTCCACCGTTACCTTGACGGCTACGATTGATAAAAACGGAACCATAGTTACGAAAGTAATCATTTTAACGGTTATAAAGCTTCCTGCGACCGATACAGATGCGGTAATAATCGACGCAGCAGCGCTAACCATAACATATACCGGCACCGATTCGGCAGCCAGCGTAACGCTTGATGTTGGACTGGATATAGCTGGACCAAACACAACCACAATCAGCTGGGCATCTGACGACGCAGCCATCGCAACCGATGGAACAGTAACCAGACCTGCGACAGGCTCGGGCAATGTAGTAGTTCATCTGATCGCAACGGTCTCCAAAGGCGGCGCTACACCCATTGACGTACCATTCGATTTGACCGTTTTTGAAGTGTTACCTTGTGCTGGCGCAGGAGTCCCTCCAGATCATTACATTCAGGTAACGGTAAATAGCGCAGGCGCAGCAACGGACCTTTGGGCTGTCAGTACAAAGTATGAATCGACCGTACCTGCCGATACTTGCGAAAGAGTGCAGTTAACCACCGCCGACGGCGGGGTAACATACACCGGTAACTTGCCCGTATATGACGCAAATACACGAGATGTAATTATCTTTGATGACACAGTAATTTTACCTCACCCGACCGGGGGAACGAGTGTCGGGGGAACCACAACCTATAGCTCAGCTGAAATGGTACCCACCGATGACTACTTTTCACCCTGCCAGGGATCGCAGTATTTTGACCCTGCAGCGTATACTACCTCTTACGTCGCTGCTTATAACAACGGAAACCCGGTTGTTGATAAGGCTTTAGCGGGAACGACTATGGGTACGACCGAGAAATTCATATTGTCCACAGCGGTAGGCGGCGGTCCTCTGGCTGTTACCTATGGAAGCTTTGCTGCCGCCGGTAATGGCAGCGCATACTGTGATTGTTTACAACCGGTAAAGTCAGCGAAAGCATTAACGACATATACAAATCTTTGGGCTTCTTCGCTTTCCTACTACGGCACACCCACAGCATTGACTGCCTGGTATTCATACCAGCTGACAGATTGGCACTATCAGTTTATGACAGCCAGTACCAGCCAATTTGTATACAACGGTTTCACATGGACAACGGTACCTACAGGCACTGGTACGTCCAGTTATTACTGGACGACCACACCGTATACCTACACGTATACATACACTAACAATCCGGTAACGTGGAACGGCGCAAATACGTATAGAGCATCGGGGTCTTATGGTTACGGTTATGGCACCGTGTTTGTGCCTTGGACGTCGTATTTCCCGGTAACCGGTTCAAGTACGCTGTATACGTCTTCGTGGTGGACTTCTGTGTATCCTTATACCACCAGTTATCCGACTACGTCTAAGTTGTATCGTTTCAAAGCCGACCTGGGAATAGATTTAAAAGTGAACGTTCTCGGGCGATTTACAGATACAAATCTGAATGTTGCGTCGGTTTCGGGAAACCAAAAGTGCCCGGCCAGGTTTCAGTAAAACCGAAAAATTTAAAATATTTTTTTTTAAAAACTCGGGCGGAGAAAAAAGGTAAATTCTCCGCCTGAGTTTATCGATTTATACAATCATTCCTGAGAGTAGTCCGGTTGCATTTCGCAGAACAAACTGATTGGCTATTTTTTTCCGTTAGCCAAAAAGCTTTACCCCGCATAAATACACGAGACTTCACCTGCCTGATTCTTTATTATGTTGCACGGTTGCGCCGAAAATGGTTGACACCGGGTAAAACATTTTAAAAGTTCCTTAAATTGCAGCAACTCCCGTGCGTCTTTGGCGAAACAGGAAATGTAGCAACCCTGGAGGAGTGGCTGAGTGGCCGAAAGCGGCGGTCTTGAAAACCGTTGACTCGAGAGGGTCCGTGGGTTCGAATCCTACCTCCTCCGAAGTACTTTATTGGCGGCAAATGTGTAAAAGCCTTTGTTGGCAGTTAAAATGGAGAGGTGCCTGAGAGGCCGAAAGGAACGGTTTGCTAAACCGTGGTCTGAGCAATTGGACCGAGGGTTCGAATCCCTCCCTCTCCGATAGCTTTAGTCGCGGGTGCGGCTTAAGAAAATGAAACGCCCACATAGCTCAGTCGGTAGAGCATTTCCATGGTAAGGAAAAGGTCACCAGTTCGACTCTGGTTGTGGGCTCAAAAAATTAGGGCGGTAGTTTAATGGTAGAACAGCGGTCTCCAAAACCTCTGGTGAGGGTTCAATTCCTTCCCGCCCTGAATTTTTTAAAGGTTGAAATATGACAAGGATATTACGGTTTTTAAGAGAAGCTCGAACAGAATTAAAAAAGGTGAGCTGGCCTTCAACGGAAGACGTTAGTCGTTCTACCGTTGTTGTTGTCATCACTGTCATCTTTTTTACATTCTTTGTTTACTTTGCTGATAAAGTTATCAACTTTATATTGCAAAAGGTTCTGGGCTAATGGCGATGCAGTGGTACGTTCTTCACACTCTCTCATCACATGAGAATAAAGTGAAGAAAATGATTGAGAATCAAAAGACGAAGTGGCCCGATGGCGCGAATGTCGGTCAGATTAAGATTCCTACCCTGGACATGGCGGAGCTACATAATGGTAAAAAGCGGATCGTGAAAAAGAAATTCATGCCTGGGTATGTGTTTATTGAACTTGATCTTACCGACGAGCTTCTGAGGCGCGTTCGAAATATCGCCGGCATTATGGGCTTTGTCGGTACCGAAACCACACCACAGGTTTTAACGGAAGAAGAGATGCAAAGCTTGTTTGCAGAAATGGGTGAAGCGGTCAGCAATGCCCCCGAAGAGCGTGTTGCTCCGAAAATTCTCTTTTCAGAAGGTGAAACTGTTAAAATTATCGATGGGCCTTTTGCTAACTTTCAAGGCGTTATTGATGATGTGAATGCCGAGAAAGGGAAAGTAAGGGTCCGCGTTGAAATTTTTGGACGCTCGACTCCTGTAGAACTTGACTATTTACAGGTTGGTAAGCTTTAAAACGATTAAGGCAAAAAGAAGTTGCCGGGGTATCTACAATTTAAGATACGGTAATCTACTCAGTAAGGGAAATACTACAAGTAATAAATAATATTATGGCTGCAAAAAAAATAATAACTCAAATTAAACTCCAAATTCCCGCAGGGAAGGCGAATCCAGCCCCTCCTGTTGGTACGGCTTTAGGCCCGCATGGCTTGAACATTATGGAGTTTTGTAAAGCATTTAATGCAAAAACCCAATCTCAAGCTGGCAATATTATTCCAGCGGTGATTACGGTCTTTGCTGATCGTTCTTTTACATTTATAACAAAAGTCCCTCCGGTGAGTGACTTAATTAAAAAATCCATTAAATTGGAGAAAGGGTCCGCTCTTCCGCATAAGGAAAAAGTCGGAGAGTTGAGTCAAGAACAACTGGAAGCTATTGCAAAACAAAAAATGCCAGACCTTAACGCTAACGATATTGAAGCGGCTAAGAAAATTGTCGCCGGTACAGCCAGGTCAATGGGCATCACAGTAGCTTAAAGAAGGAATCGGTAAGGTAATTAACATGGGGAAACACGGGAAACAATTCAAATCTGCGCAAGAGAAAATCGAGCCGGGTCAAGAGTATACGCTTGCTGAAGCGATAGATTTAATTCAATCGGTTAAATACACCAAGTTTGATTCTACAATCGAAGGTCATTTTAATATTAAATATAAAAGCATGCAGAATGTTCGCGGCAGTATGAACCTGCCTCACGGTACCGGTAAAGTTGTAAAAATACTGGTTTTTGCTAAAGGTGATAAAGCCGAAGAAGCAAAAAAAGCCGGAGCCGATTACGTTGGCGATAGCGAATTGATTGAAAAAGTTAAGGGCGGTTGGGTCGATTTCGACTTTGTCGTTGCAACTCCGGACTTGATGAAAGATGTTGGTAAACTTGGACCCGTTTTAGGTAAAAAAGGTTTAATGCCAAAACCTAAGTCAGGAACCGTTACGAACGATGTTGCCGGCATTGTAACTCAGCTAAAAGCAGGTCGTGTGGAATACCGCGCCGATAAAACCGGTGTAGTTCATTTAGGCCTTGGAAAACTTTCCTTTGGTAAAGAGCAGTTGGTCGAAAATATTAGTTTAGCTTTTCAATCCATATTCAGAGATAAGCCTTCCGACGCGAAAGGTGATTATGTTGTTTCCGTCTATCTGGCTGGAACCATGACTCCTTCTGTTAAACTTAACATAAAGGAGTTACGTTCGTAACTGAACAAGGTACAACATTATGCCGTCACAAAAAAAGATATCATTAAAAGAAGAGTATACGCAACTACTTCAAGAGAATTCCGACTTTATACTTACCCGTTACTCAGGCCTGAATGTTAAAGAAATATCAGAATTGAGAAAACAGATTTTTGAAAAAGGGGCCAAGTATAGAGTTATTAAAAACAATATCTTCAAACTGGCATTAGAAAGCCGGGATGATCTTAAAGATTTTCCGGTAGATGAAACCATGGAAGGGCCTTTTGGCGTCGCTTTAATTCAAAGCGATACACCTTCCGTTGCTAAAGTCTTACGAGATTTTGCAAAAGATAATGAACCGTTCTCGGTAGTTTCCGGGGTTATGGAATCTAACTACTATGATGAAGCAGGTATTAATGGTATCGCTTCGTTGCCAAGCAGGGAAGATTCTCTGGCGATGTTTGCTTCACAGCTTAATTCGCCGGCAACCAAGACTGCCGGTTTAATCAACCAAATTATGAGTTCGCTTGCGCGGGCAATTAAAGCGGTTGGCGAAAAGAACGGCTAACACCGTAATAAGATATAACAAAATTAAAAATAGGCGAGGGTAAAAATGTCCGTAGATAAACTTTTAGATGAAATAGGAAATTTGACTTTGGTACAAGCTGCTGAGCTTGTAACTAAAATGGAAGATAAATTCGGTATCTCGGCTGCGGCTCCAGTTGCAGTTGCTGCTGCCGGTGCAGATGCAGGCCCAGTTGTTGAAGAGCAGTCTGAATTCACCATTATTTTCGAGTCTTTTTCTGGCGACAAGAAAGTTGACGCTATTAAAAAAGTGCGTGAGATCACAAGCCTTCCGCTGATGGATGCCAAAAAAATGGTTGAAGGCAGCGACGGAACATTAAAAGAAAATGTTCCTAAAGAGGAAGCAAACAAGATCAAGTCTGAGTTAGAAGCTTTAGGCGCCAAAATTGCATTAAAATAAAATCAGGTAATCAGAATTGCATTACCTTTCATTTCTTTTGAAAAAGAAAAGTTTATCTCTCGGGGGCTTTTTTCAGCTTGTACGAGAGGTAAACTTTTTGTATTTAAAGAATTACTTTTTGGTTAAACAACAATACAGGTGAGGTCGCCCATGGATAATGAAGCAGTTATAAATATTTCTACAGCGAATCCCGAATACTCATTGGTTAATTTCGGAGCCATTACTAAAATATTGGAAATCCCGTCATTAATTCAAATACAAGTGGATTCGTACAAAGAGTTTTTACAACATAATGTTAAAGCTGAAAAACGGGGTCCTTCGGGGCTTCAATCCGTGTTTGAAGAGTCCTTTCCCATTGAGAGCTCAAACGGTGATGTCGTTTTAGAATTTGTCGGGTATGAACTTGGCAAGCCAAAAAACAGCGTCTGGGATTGTAAAATAAACGGAACTTCTTATTCGGCCCCTTTAAAGGCTGTTATTCGTTTAATCGCAATGGAAACCGGCGAGGTTCGAGAGCAAGAAGTCTACATGGGTGATCTTCCGTTTATGACCGAAAACGGAACCTTTGTTATAAATGGCGCTGAAAGGGTTGTTGTAAACCAGCTTCACCGCTCACCAGGTATTTTTATTTTTTATGATGGCGGAAAAGATTTATACTCTGCTCGTATTATTCCTGACCATAAAGGTTCCTGGCTGGAATTTGAAATGGACACAAAGGGTGTTTTAATAGCTCGAATTGACCGTCGGAAAAAATTCCCCTTTACTTTATTGGTAAAAGCCCTCGGAGCTAATTCTAACGAAGATGTTTTACGGCTTTTTTATGAGGCTGAAAAAATTTCCTTTAAGGGAAGCCAAATGAAAAACCTTCTGAAACATGCAGGAAGAAGGGTTCTAGCCGATATTGTCCATCCAGAAACCGGTGAAATTGTTTTAGAAGCCGGTGGAACTTTAAACGATGATAATATAGATATAACTAAAGAAGCAAAAATTGATTTTATTGAGGTTTATGCAAACCAGGATTTAATCGACGATGCTTTGATTATTCGAAGTCTTGAAAAAGACGGTGTGAACACAACAGAAGAAGCGCTTGTCGAATTTTTGAAAATTCAACGACCTCTTGAATATTCCGCTGAGCATGGCGACCCTGAAAAACGGGCAAAAAATGTGGAACGCGCACAGGCTGAACTTGAACGCTTGTTTTTTGAACGCAAAACATACAATATGGGAATGGTGGGTCGTTATAAAGTTAATGCCAAGTTTCAACACCTTAATCCAAAAGAGTTTAGTGATAAAGTCACCGACAAAACTCTAAGACCCATTGATATTATAGAAACCCTGAAATACCTTGTGAATGTTATTAACGAAGTTTCAGGTTACCAGGCTGATGATATTGACCACCTTGGTAATCGACGGGTTCGTACGGTAGGCGAGTTGTTAACCTTACAGTTAAAAACAGGTTTTACCCGTATGGAACGTGTGGTTAAAGAGCGTATGAGCATGAACGATGTTGATGTGATGACTCCGCAACTGCTTATTTCGATTAAACCGATTACGGCTGTTGTTAACGAATTTTTCGGTACCAGTCAACTTTCTCAATTTATGGACCAGACCAACCCGCTTGCTGAATTGACTCATAAGCGACGTCTAAATGCGCTAGGGCCCGGTGGATTAACCAGAGAGAGAGCCGGTTTCGAAGTTCGCGACGTTCACTATACTCACTATGGCCGTCTTTGTCCCATTGAAACCCCTGAGGGACCGAATATTGGACTTATAACTTCAATGGCTTCCTATGCCAGACTAAATCCATATGGATTTTTAGAAACTCCTTATCGTTTAATTAAAGCCGGTAAAGATACCGGAAAACATGTGTATATTTCTGCTAACGAAGAAGATCATAATGTCGTAGCTGAAGCCAATGCGAAACTCGATGAAAACGGGAAGTTTGTAGATAAACTTGTCAGTTGTCGTTATCGTGGAGACTTTCCATTAAAAGACCCCGAAGAAATTCAGTTGATGGATGTTGACCCTATGCAGGTAATTTCTCTTTCAGCCGGGTTAATTCCTTTTCTGGAGCATGATGATGCGAACAGGGCTCTAATGGGTTCGAACATGCAGAGACAGGCTGTTCCTCTTTTGAATCCTGATATGCCTTATGTCGGCACCGGCCTGGAAAGGCCGATTGCGTATGACTCAGGTGTTTGTGTTATTGCTGATAAAAGCGGTGTTGTTATAAAAGTGGATGGTGACGAGATTATTGTAAGAAATGACGATAAAACTGAATCTGTCTATATGCTCGCAAAATATAAAAGAACAAACCAGAGCACATGTTTAAACCATATTCCGATTGTAGATGTTCACCAGGCTCCAGAAACCGGAGTAGTGGGGAAAATTACACCGGATGAATTAGAGTTTGTTGGCGAAAGTGGTAAAAAGTATTTATATTCTTTAAAAACAGACCAAGGCGTACTGAGGCCATTGGTTAAAACAAAAGATACGGTGCAACCTGGAGAGCTTCTTGCAGGAGAAGTTGTTATAGGTCGTGATGCTGACAAAACCGGAAGTAAAAGAAACGCAACTGTACTTGCCGATGGTCTTGCAACGAATAAAGGTCGCTTAAGTCTCGGGAAAAATATTCTCGTTACCTTTATGCCTTTTGACGGTTACAATTTTGAGGATGCGATTGTTATATCCGAGAAACTTGTAAAAGAAGAAGCATATACTTCTATTCATATTGAAGAGTTTGAAATTCAAGCCAGAGAAACCAAGCTTGGACGAGAAATTATTACTAGAGATATACCAAATATCAGCGAAAGAGCGTTTCGTGACCTGGATGACGAAGGAATTATTCGTATTGGCGCTGAAGTAAAAGCGGGCGATATTTTAGTTGGTATGGTAACGCCGAAAGGTGAAACCGACCTGACTCCGGAGTACAGACTTCTTCACAGTATATTTGGTGAAAAAGCCAAAGAGGTTCGTGACAGTTCTCTGCGCGTACCAAATGGTCATAGTGGAATTGTCATAGACTTGAAAAAATTTACACGCGAAGCCGGTGACGATCTGCCTCCGGGAATTAGCGAATCTGTAAAAGTATATGTTTCCAGTAAACGTAAAATTCAAGTTGGCGATAAAATGGCGGGACGTCATGGTAACAAAGGTGTAATTTCCGTAATTTTACCGGAAGAAGACATGCCATTTTTACCCGATGGAAACCCGATTGATATTATTTTAAATCCCCTGGGCGTACCCTCCCGGATGAACCTGGGACAGATTTTTGAAACCCAGCTTGCCTGGGCCGGACGTTCGCTGGGACTTCATTTTGAAACTCCTGTTTTCGATGGAGCAAAATGGGAAGATGTTACCGACTATATGAAAAAAGCTGGTCTTCCAGAAGATTCGAAAATTGCTCTACGCGATGGAAGAACCGGAGAATACTTTTTACAATCAGCCTTTGTCGGTGTTATTTATATGCTGAAACTTCACCATATGGTAGAAGACAAAATGCATGCTCGCTCGACGGGACCATATTCTCTTGTTACCCAGCAACCTCTTGGCGGTAAAGCCCAGTTTGGTGGACAAAGACTTGGAGAAATGGAGGTCTGGGCACTTGAAGCTTATGGCGCAGCCCATACTCTGCAAGAACTCTTGACCGTTAAATCGGATGATATGCAAGGACGTGCGCGAGTGTATGAATCGATTGTGAAAGGAATTCATACCATTAAGCCCGGTATTCCCGAGTCTTTTAATGTTCTCATTCGTGAAATTCGTTCGCTTGGTATCGATATTACCGTGGTTGATTCGGATGAAAATGACATTGAGATTACTGATTTTGAAGATGAGTTTACTAAAGCTCGTAAAAAGATTCGCATTGACTCATTGCATAATGCATAAGTATTAAGGATAGGAGCCCTTTATGAAAGATTTCTACGATTTCAATAAAATCAAAGTAAGGTTGGCTTCACCCGATAGAATCCGGGAGTGGTCGTTTGGCGAGGTTAAAAAACCGGAGACGATTAATTATCGAACGTTGAAGCCCGAACGTGATGGCCTATTCTGTGAGAAAATTTTTGGAACCACAAAAGAGTGGGAATGTTATTGCGGTAAATTTAAATCTATTCGATACAAAGGCGTTGTTTGTGATAAATGTGGCGTCGAAGTAACCCACTATAAAGTTCGTCGCGAACGTATGGGACACGTTGAACTCTCTTACCCTGTTGCTCATATCTGGTATTATAGAACCGTTCCAAGTCGAATTGCTTTGCTTCTCGACATGTCGGCTAACGATATTAAAAGTATATTATATTTTGAAAGATACGTAGTTGTTGAGCCTGGTGATTCCGGGCTTGAATTTAAACAACTTATATCGCAAGATGAGTTTGATCAAATTATGGAGCAACATGGCGATAAGCTGTATGCTTCTATTGGCGCAGATGCGGTAAAAGAACTACTTACTATATTAAACACAGAAGAAGAAATTCGAACACTTCGAGCGAAAATCGAAGAGAAAAAGAAAATTACGGATAAACGTCTTTTAAAGCGCCTAGAACTTTTAGAAAGTTTTCGCGACAGTAGTAATCGTCCTGAGTGGATGATTATGGATGTTATACCGGTCCTACCACCGGAACTTCGTCCTATGGTTCAGCTTGAAGGCGGTCGTTTTGCGACTTCCGACTTGAACGACTTGTATCGCCGGGTGATCAACCGAAACAACCGACTAAAACGACTATTGGCTCTTAAAGCTCCCGATATTATTGTAAGTAACGAAAAGAGAATGCTGCAAGAAGCAGTTGACGCACTTTTTGATAACTCTAGACGTAAAAAAGCAATTAAAGGAAAGGGCAATCGTCCTTTAAAATCGCTTTCAGATATGTTGAAAGGAAAACAAGGACGTTTTCGACAAAACCTTCTTGGTAAACGTGTCGACTATTCTGGACGTACTGTAATTGTAGTTGGTCCTGAATTGAAAATTTTTCAATGTGGACTACCAAAGAAAATGGCCTTAGAGCTGTTTAAACCTTTTATTATGAAATGGCTCGTAGAACACGAGTATACCCAGAATATTAAATCTGCAAAACGGATGATTGAAAACGAAGAGCGAGAAGTCTTCGCCGGTCTCGAAGAGGTCATTCATGAGCATCCAGTTTTATTGAATCGTGCTCCAACTCTGCACAGACTTGGTATTCAAGCTTTTTTACCGGTATTGGTAGAAGGTAAAGCGATTCAACTTCACCCACTGGTTTGTCACGCTTTTAATGCTGACTTTGATGGCGACCAGATGGCAATTCACGTTCCATTATCTCCGAGAGCGCAGCTTGAATCGTGGCTGTTGATTATGTCTGCCCATAACCTGCTGAATCCGGCAAATGGACACCCCATTGTTGGACCTACCCAGGATATGACTCTTGGTCTATACTATTTGACCACAGAGCTTGTCGGAGCTCCTGGTGAAGGCAAACTTTACGACGATATCGATGAAGTTATGTATGCTTTGGATAAAGGTATTCTTGATATTCGTACTAAAATTCAGTTTCTTCATAAAGACAGGTTAATTGAGACCACTCCAGGTAAGTTGATCTTTAACGAACTACTTCCGACGGATTATCCGTTTATTAACCGTCCTTTGACGAATAAAACGGTAAATGATATTATAACCGATCTCTTTAAAACAAGAGGAGCCGGGACTACAGTAAAATTTCTGGACGCTATTAAAAAACTCGGCTTTACGTATGCGACGAAGTTTGCGCCAACAATATCACTTGGCGATATTAAAATTCCAGAATCAAAACCTAAATTGATTGCAGCAGCAATGAAAGAGGTTGAGCGAGTGGAACAAGAGCACCGAAGAGGTGTAATTACAAACGACGAGCGTTATAAAAAAGTAATCGAAATCTGGACGAATACAAACGACCAGATTACGGAAAGTCTTTTCGAAATTTTGAAAAATGACCAGAAAGGATTTAACCCGGTTTATACAATGGCGACATCCGGTGCCCGGGGTTCAAAATCGCAGATTCGTCAGCTTGCCGGTATGCGTGGTTTAATGGCAAAACCTTCGGGAGATATTATTGAGCTTCCGATTAAGTCGAACTTTAAAGAGGGTCTGGGTATTCTTGAATTTTTTATCTCTACCCACGGGGCTCGAAAAGGTCTGGCAGATACCGCCTTGAAAACAGCGGATGCGGGTTACCTGACTCGTCGACTTGTCGATGTTTCTCAGGATGTTATTATTCACGATCCAGACTGTGGAACTGTAGAAGGTATTTTTATAACAGCCGATAAAGAAGGCGATAAAACGATAGTCAGTCTGCGCGATAAAATTGTCGGGCGTTATTTGGCTCAAGATATTAAAGATCCGAATACGGACGATATAATAATTGAAAGAAATACTTTAGTCGACGAAGAGATCTCCCAGAATATTGAAAGTATGGGTTATGAAGAGATTAGAGTTCGTTCTGCGCTTACATGTGAAGCTGAGATGGGACTTTGTACCAGCTGTTATGGTTTAGACCTTTCAACGTTGAGAATTGTAGAAAAAGGGGAAGCGGTTGGAATTATCGCAGCCCAGTCCATTGGGCAACCCGGTACGCAGCTTACAATGCGGACCTTTCACATTGGTGGAACAGCTACGACGAAATCAGTTCAAAATTCAATTAAAGCTCCCTACGATGCAATTGTAAAACAAATTCAGGGTAAATTGATTAAAAATCGTGACGATAAAATGATAATGGCGCGTCGCGGTAGTGTTATGCTTGCCCAGATTTTAACCGTTCACGATAAATCTGATATTTCGGATTACTCACTTAAAGACGGTATGAGAGTTATTCGTGGTGAGGTTATTGGTAAAGTTAAAGATGACGAAGGTAAACTCGTTCAGATTTATACGAAAGCCCCCGGTATTATTTATGAAGACGATAAACATATTTATGTTCTCGGTCAAGATTATACTGCGGCGTTGCAAAGTGGCGCGGTAATTCACGTCAATGAAGGTGTTATGGTCAAAGACGGAACCCTGATTTGTGAATATGACCCGTTTAATACTCTACTTATTAACTCAATGGCGGGACGTGTCGAGTACGCTGATATTGAAGAAGGTAAAAACTTAAAACAGGAAGAGAGTGAAACTTCTGACGTTGTAATGAAAAAAATTGTACCTTATCGTGGTAAAAAACTGGCTCCCGTTATTCAGGTTTATGATAAAGGTAAACTGGTGGAAGCAATTTCTTTACCATCTGGGGCGATTATTAATGTTGAAAATGGCGCTACCGTAAAAATTGGTGATATAATCGCTAAACTAGAAACCAAGGCTGAGAAAACTCGTGATATTACGGGTGGTCTGCCTCGTGTGGATGAACTTTTTGAAGCGCGTCACCCTAAAGACCCTTGCTATCTTGCAGATATTGATGGAGTAATTGTCGATAATGGGACAATCGTGCGGGAAAAAAAGGTCCTGAATATATTCCCCGAAGGTTTAACCGAGGATGAAGCGGAAGACCAAAAAGCTTCGATTGCTATTCCTTTAAATAAACAAATACTTGTACAAGACGGAGAAAGAGTCGAGAAAGGGGATATCCTTTCCGATGGAGTTCTTGACCCGCATGAAATTTTACGAGTACAAGGCGAAAATGCTCTGCAAAAATTCCTAATTCGTGAAATTCAAGAAGTATATCGTTTGCAAGGGGTTTTTATTCACGATAAACATATCGAGATTATTATCCGCCAAATGATGAGAAAACTTGAAATTTCCGATGCGGGCGATACGCAGTTTGTCCCTTTAAGTAATGTCGATAAAATTATCTTTAAAAAAGAGAATGAGCGCGTTATTGAAGAGGGTGGAGCTGCTGCTGAAGCAGTACCGGTACTTATGGGGCTTACCAAAGCATCTTTGAATTCAGAGAGCTTTTTATCTGCCGCCTCTTTCCAGGAAACAACCAGGGTATTGACCGATGCAGCCATTAAAGGCAAGGTTGACCCGTTAAAAGGATTAAAAGAAAATATTATTATCGGTCATCTTATTCCAGCCGGAACAGGGATGCGTGAATATCTAGAAGTTAAAGCGTATAAGAATGTCGTCGGAGACCTTTATTATACTAACCAGGAAATTGAAGAGATGAATTCACCAGAAGGGAAAAAAGACGAACTGCAAGAGCTGATTGTCTCTGGTCCCACCCCACCAGCTAAGGAAGAAGAGGAGTAAGAGATAAAGGCTTGACACCTTACCTCAAATAGGAGCTAACCTCATTATGAAACGAACATTTCAACCGTCTAACATAAAACGCAATAGAAAACACGGTTTTTTCAAAAGAATGTCTACAAAACAAGGACGAGCAGTCCTGAAAAGAAGACGTCAAAAAGGAAGACAAAAGTTAACCGTATCTGATGAACGGCGCCGTTTTCACATTGTGAAATAATTCCAGCATTTGAAACAAAGAGAATTTTTCGCTTCCCTGAAAGATAAAAAACACATCGATTTGGTGTTTAAAAAAGGGCTAAAGCTCTACTCTAAAAACCTGCTGGCACGTTATATTGAAGTTCCATCGAATCGGTTTTTTCCATTAGGCGTTTTGTGGGCCGTTCCCAAAAAAACACGAACCGCCGTTGAAAGAAACCGATTAAAACGAGTCATGCGCTCGGCTATGTTTTTAGCCGCAGGCAATATGGACAATCTGGAAAGATCTACTTCATTTTATTTGGCAATTATACCTCGCATCGAGTTTGAAAAACTGCCCGAAAAAGAGAGGGTAGCCGAGATGAAATTTATTCTGGCCGATCTAATGAAAAATGGATAATAAACAACCTTCGCAATATCGTTATAATAAACAGCGCTGGGGCATTCTGCGGTATTTTTTTTTAATGGTTATACGACTCTATAAGAAAATTCTTAGCCCCACGTTTGGCTCACAGTGTCGCTTTTATCCGACTTGCTCCTCTTACGCCCATCTTGTTTTTACCTATTACCCGATGTGGCGCGCGATACCTGCTGCGACTCTACGTATTTTTCGATGTAATCCATACCATGAGGGAGGAAACGATTTTCCGCCCGGCATTTCTAAAGAAGAGGCTAAAAGACACCTCAATGAAATCTCATAACGATTGACACGCCCGGTTTAAGAAAATTTCTGGATGAATCTAGGTACTATATAATATTATCAAGAATATTTGTAATTGATCCAGGGTAGGAAAATAGAGAGGATATACTAAGGAAAGCAGGAAAGTAGGAATGCATGAAAAGATAAGGAAAAGAGAAAATTATTTTTAACTTCCTTACTTCCTTCTTTCATGCCTTCCTTGTTTAGATTTTTTATAAAGAAATTCAGGCTGAGAGAGTGTGAACTTCAGACATCTATGTTTGGTTGTTATGCCTGACCTTGTCAGTTGCAAATAAAATGAAAATTAACGGAGAAAAATATGAAAGAATATACATTTATAATGATTAAACCCGACGGTGTGGCTGATGGTCATACTGGAGCAATTTTAGAAAGAATTGAAAAAGAGGGCTTTAAGATTAAAGCTTTAAAGATGCTAAATTTGAGTTTAAAGCAAGCTCAAAAATTTTACGAGGTTCACAACGAACGTCCTTTTTACGGCGAACTTACTGAATTTATCGCGTCTGGACCAGTTGTTGCGGCATGTATCGAGCGAGATAATGCAGTTGCACATTGGAGAGAAGTTATCGGCGCAACCGACCCGGCTGAAGCAGCGGACAATACAATTCGAAAACTCTATGCCAGGTCGAAAGGTGAAAATGCAGTACATGGCTCAGACTCCGTAGAAAATTCTGCAATTGAAGCTGGCTTCTTTTTCAACGGGTTAGAACTAAATTAAAATCGTTTTGTGATTTCAACTATTCTCGAAGATTTTCACAAACAATACCGTATATTACGGGATAACTGGGAGAGTCGGTTTATTTCCTGTCTGGAAGAAACCGGCTTTTCTCAAACGCCGCCCATACTTCGTGAGGCGATAGAGTACTCTTTACATGCAGGTGGTAAAAGGTTGCGGCCTGTAATTTGCCTGGGTGTCTGCGAACATATAAAGTTACCCGAACAATCGGCAATGTACATGGCCACGGCTCTTGAATGTCTTCACACCTACTCTCTGGTTCATGACGATCTGCCAGCCATCGACAATGACGATTTTCGCAGGGGAAAACCAGCAAGCCATAAAAAGTTTGGCGAAGACACAGCCATTCTGGTCGGCGACGCGCTGCAAAGCTTGAGTTTTGAGCTACTTGCAAAAGCCGGCTCCGGACCAAAGGTAATTGAATATTTCAGTCGAGCTGTGGGACCATCCGGTATGGTCGGAGGTCAGTTTCTGGACATTCACTCCAGTGGGCAAACGGAAGAGGACTACCTTATTCAAATGCACAAAGGTAAAACCGGGCGTCTGTTTTGTACATCGGTAATTTTACCTTATTTATATAATGACCCTGATGTTACCATTGAACCGATGGAAGAGTGGACTCTGGAGTTGGGCCTTCTCTTTCAAGTGATCGACGACATACTCGACGCAACTTCTTCCTCTGAGAAATTAGGTAAAACCGCAGGTAAAGATAACCATCAAAGTAAACTGACTTTTGTCTCCGTTTACGGAGTAGAAAAAGCAAGAGAAATTGCCAGGAACATGAAAGAGTCTCTGCAGGAAAAATCGTCTCAATTATTTCCCGGTTCCACTTTGCTGCAAAGCATTGCGGGGTACTTTTATTCACGAACCAGTTAAGATGCGTTTAGACGAATGGCTTATTGAACATGGTTTAGCTCCCGATCAATTTACGGCTCGCGGTCTTGTGCTTTCCGCCAAAGTTCTTGTGAACGACGAACCCATTACAAAAACAGGACACCAGGTCGAGGAACAAGATGTTGTCAGGGTTCGAGCAGAAAAAGAGTGGGTTTCCAGGGCGGGCAATAAACTTCGTCCGGCACTCGATCAATTTAATTTCTCGGTTAAAAATTCAACTTTTGTAGATTTCGGGGCTTCTCATGGTGGTTTTACCGAAGCACTTTTACAATATGGCGCCAAAAGAGTCGCCGCTGTTGACGTAAGTTATGGTATATTGGTCCCCAAACTTCGTAACAACGATCATGTTCAAGTTATTGAACGCACCCATGTTTGCGAGTTAACACCCGAAAAGCTCGACTTTACCGCAGATTATTTTGTAGCTGATCTCTCTTTTATTTCACTTCGCAAAGTCTTAAAATGTGTCAAAACCAATTTTCCAGTCTGGGAGGGTATAGCCCTTTTTAAACCCCAGTTTGAAGTTCCCCGCGAAGAACTTCTGAAAGGTATCGTTAAGAACGAAACATATCGGGTTAACGCTATTTCAGACTTTAAGAATTTTTTAATACGTTCTCAAATCTCCGAAATTGCTTCCATCGATTCATCGATAAAAGGTTCAAGCGGAAACCTCGAAGTTTTGTTTCATCTGAAATGGGGTGACATAAAGTAAAACCTTGCCTAAAAAACCAGATAAACTCCAAACAATAAACCATAGAAAGGTGCGTGACCAGCGGGCAGATGAGTGTACTTTTTATATTGTAAAAATTCCTCTGGAAAAAATATTCCCCCCGCCAGAGTTATAAACAGGTTTTTATTTAAAGCCACCGAAATTAGAACGTTACTTTCAAGTCCGATAGGAACATTGTAATCAATTGTGGGTTCCACCGAATAAAAAGAATTCGTAACATCGATAAAATAGTGATTCGATACTTTTAACAGAATATTTTTCCACTCCATTTCGAAGTTTTGCTTCACATAAAAGACACCCGACGCCCGGTCCGGCTCATATGGATTATGGTGAAACCCTTCTCGACCTGCGATGGTTCCAGCATGGTACCCTTTGAACCTTCCCGTTAGTATGCCCCCGATCGGCTCAGCGACCCCCGAAGTGAAACCGTAAGATCTTTTATTTCCATATCGATCGATCTCTGCACCAGAGGCGTATAAAAACGTCAGCCCCCAGATAGAACGTGGTACTGCTTTAAAAAAGAGCGGAGACCCGACATCTAGCATCAGTAGATAACCGTTCGCATAGACTTCATTTGTGAATCCTGCAAAACCATATATTTTTCTATCGAGTCCGGTAGAACCTGCCCCTTCGAGAATAAGAGAGAGCTTCCCCAGAAGTACCTTTTGGCGTGTCCCGAAAAAAAAGAGATAATCGCCATCGGACTGGTTTCCAAAGGCCCCCAGTCCCGAACGTTCGGTTCCTCCAATTACCGCGCCATACTTTATAAAGAAACCATAGACGGAGAAAAGCCAGGGAACTTTATAGTTACTATTTATCGAAGTGGAGTCGAAAACACCGCCCATTCGTATCGCTTTTGTATCTCCCTTAAAATTGCCCATAAGTGTAGAGGAGGGAACCGGTAACAAATAGGCAGGGCTTTGCCCATATGCTGTTTCAGAACTCAAAATATCAAATAAAAGCAAACGTAACCGTAATTTGGGCAGTGGGTATAAAAGTAGAGAAACACCATTGCAAAAATCCGAAAAAACATAGTTGGAACCGTCTTCCTGAATTTTATAATAAAACCGCCCGAGCAAAATTGCAAATGTTTTCGAAGGCTGGTACTCAACAGAAATTTCTTCCAGCATAATGAGTACATTACGATCTGGCAAGGTTTGGTTCGTCGCCCCGAAAAAAAGTATGTTTGAAAAGGATGTCCTAAAAAATGTACTTTTATTGGGTTTGGCATACAGGTCAAAGCGTAAAAGCGACGCGGCAAAATATTGCAGGTCATCTGTTCTTTGAATTTGTGCGGAAGTATTACCGATGTAAGTACGATAATCGGAGTTTTCGTAAAAAGCAAACTCTGTAAAAAATCGAGT
The DNA here is from genome assembly GCA_040326155.1 of Leptospirales bacterium. Classification (GTDB taxonomy): domain Bacteria; phylum Spirochaetota; class Leptospiria; order Turneriellales; family JAOUFE01; genus JBEQLE01. Next base: position 46,281 of record JBEQLE010000017.1, read on the forward strand.
CGAAGAATGAAATCCAGAAAATGGTTCTATATTCCATTTTGCAGAATATTGAAACACGGGTGGCCCAAAACGGTTCGAACTGTACAACGATACAATCTCCCCAAAAACAGGATTATTGTAACTGTTTACCTTTTTTAGAAGATTTTCCGGTTTTTTATCATCCTGAGTACTCTTTTTTCGGATTTTTTTATGGTTCAGAGCAAGGTATGGTTGTTCAAATTGGCTCAAGATAAGGAAAACCAAGAAAAGAGTCGAACAACGAACCAGATTATTTTTTATATACATACACGTCCTCGTATATGTAATAGGCAAAAATTGGATTTTATTTCAGTTTATGCGGGTTTTATATATTTTTTTCGTTCTGTGAACATAAAAGTTTTCTCCAGAAAGCGTATGCACTCACCGGCAATATTTTTCTCAGTAACCGTCTCAATACCTTCGAGACCCGGCGAGGGGTTCACTTCCAGTATCAGGGGTCCTCTCTTGCTTTCAATTAAATCAACGCCGGCAAATTGTACTCCGAGAGAGCGCACAGCTAGTTTAGCCATTTGTTCTGCCTCTATAGAGAGTTGCATTTGCGATTGCTTGCCTCCCCGGTGTATATTTGACCTGAACTCGTCACCTAAAGAAGAACGCCGCATAGAAGCAATAACACGATCACCAAGCACAATAGCGCGAATGTCGTTACCTTTAGATTCCTGAATAAATTCCTGTAAAAGAACATGCTGACCCTGGTTTAAGACACTTTCAAGTATAGAACGAGCAGAACGTTTAGATTCAGCCAGCATAACACCCATCCCCTGCGTTCCTTCGGTCAACTTAATAATAATCGGAGCCCCCCCGATTCGTTCAATAGCGTCATCAATATCCTGGTTCTGATCGATAAAAACAGTTCTCGGAACGGGAATTCCTTTCTGGGCAAGCACTTGTAAAGATCGTAACTTGTCTCTTGCCCTGAGAATACCCTGAGTTTTATTCAATGAAATGGCATGGTTTATTTCAAAGTGCTTTATGACAGCCATAGTATAGTTCGTTTTGCGCTGACCAACGCGCGGTATAATAACATCAGGAAAAGGGATGCGCTGGCCATCGTAGTAGACCTCACAACGATTTTTTTCAATGCTCAGGCTCAAACCCACCGGAGGATAAACCTTAGCATCGTGTCCACTTTTTACTGCCTCTTCAAAAAACCTCCGCGTCGAATACAGACTACGAGAGTTCGAAAGTATATAAATATTCATGGAGTCTTTATGTTTTGGAGCCGGTATAATCATTACAATTCTCATAGAAAGAATCTATGCGCTCTGTAAAGTTTTTTTATGTATAACCAAGAAAAAATTAAGTTTTAAAAGGGGGCAAAGAATTTTTTTCTTTTTAGTACACAAAAAAATCCTTTGGTTTTTTTGTGCAGCTTCGTTCGATTTGACAGCGTCTTCGGATTTTGGTTGAAAAAGGCTTGTCACCTCATCTATTATTTCTTTTTCTTCTGAATACACGGGGGCGTAGCTCAGTTGGGAGAGCGCTTGAATGGCATTCAAGAGGTCAGGGGTTCGATTCCCCTCGTCTCCAACTTCTTCTTTAGTCCACAAAAAAATCCTGCGGCTTTTTTGTGCTGCTTCATTCGATTACAGTTTAAAGTTTTTTTCGGAAAAAAAGCGTCGTTTTTTTCCGACCGTTCCATGGTATTACTAGTTCACAAAAAAATCCTGCGGCATTTTTGTGCCGCTTCGTTCGATTATAGTTTAAAGTTTTTTTGCAGCCAAAAAGCGTGGTTTTTGGCTGCTTGCTCCGTGGTATTGTTCAGTTCATTAAAAGGTATTTAATTAAAAAGTCAGAGATACTTCTGATGTAATTTGCTCGCTCTGAGCTTGCATCGCTTTAAACTCTACATCAAAGTTACCCATGGTTTGCTGGATTCTGTTCATGGATGGTTGAACTTCTTTTGGTGGTATGCTTTCAACAAGGCCTTCAGCCTCCATTTTATCCATAGTTGATGTTAATTCGATTTCCATTGATTCCATTCTCCCTTTAAGTTATTCTTGTATAGAGGCATTGGATCAGAATATTCTTTCACGATCTTTAAGCTACCAGAAGTTCTGTTAATAATAAAACTTGACATTTTGTTCATGTTTAATATTTTATAATGGATATACTGATTTTAGGCTCATATTTTTCCAGGAGGATTCAATGACTACAAAAACTAAATCCCCCATAGAAGCCCTTTACCTGCGCCTCAAAAATGAAGTCGGCTTATCGAAAATCTTTATAAAAGCAAAAATACTCCCCGAATGGTGGGATGATGAAATCGCCGATAATCAAACGGGTTATGCCGAGGCGGTGGGTTATATCGCAAAACATACCGGGATTATTTTTGATTCCCTCATGGATGTAAACTATCCGATTACCTTTCCAAATATCGCTACAAGGTTTTATAAATCAAATGAGTTATCAGAAGCAGATATTGACCTTGCAAAAAAAATTGCGATAGGCGTTGCAGATTTGATCGCATCAGCTATAAAAAAACCATATCTACCTATTCCAAAGAATTATATAGAAATTAGAGAATCTGTATTAAAAAGTGAACATTCTGTTTTTTTTCAATCTCTATTAAACTGGTGTTGGTCACATGGAATCGCGGTGATCTCGATCAGGAATTTTCCAAAGGGTGCAAAAAAAATGAAGGCGATGATTTCATTTACCAAAGAAAATCCTGTCATTGTTCTTTGTGATGGTCACCAGTATAACGCTTGGCTGCTTTTTCACTTAGTGCATGAAATAGGTCATCTTGCTTTGGGTCATGTCGAAGTTGGGCGTGAACTCATAGATACAGATATAAAAAATCCTTTGCATGAATATGTGATAGAACAAAATAACAATAATACACTCCTGATGCAAGAAGAAAAAGAAGCAACACTATTCGGTACCGGGATCATAACCGGCGATCCCGATATGGTTTACCAATCTAATTCTCACCTATCCTCAAAACAATTGGCTGAGCGCGCTATAAAAATTGCCAAAGAACAGCTCACCGACCCTGGCTTTATTGCCTTGAATTATGCCTGGCACAAAAATTTCATCCCTGTTGGAATGGGGGCACTTCGAATTATAGAAACCGATCCCGATGCGCATGGTTTAATTAAAAAAACATTCTTACAAAATATTGATACTGACCGATTGCCAGATGAATCTCTTTCTTATATTCAGCGAATTATAGGATAGATGGTTGGAGTACTTTTGATTGCTCTGATTTTAATATCATAACCGGAGATAAAAGATGTCTTGCAGAACTGGCCAATGCCCAACTGCCGGATGATTTTGTTACACATCACAAAGGGCGAGTCATTTGTTTTGAACAAATCATTTTAACGATCTTTCAAACAAACAACGAACAGAATATATTTAAAAAAATTCATGAAAATAGACATTGTGATAAAACCATGGAATATATATTTAACAACTCCATATTGGTAGCAGAAAATATTTCAGGGGGTTTACAATCTTACATAAAAAGTTTACAAAATGACGCAAACCCCTATCTTTCAAACAAGGCAATACTTTAAACATCACAACACAGAAATTCTATTTCCTCACCAGCTTATAAATAACTTCTTTCAACCCGCTCAACCCTCGGTCTCGAAACTGGGGATACTCATTTAGTATATCTTTCGTGTCGATTATTTCTACATCGAAATCATTTTCATATAACGAATCAACCTCTTTGGAGTGGACGGCAAACGGAGGCCCGCTCATTTCACTCTGGTTATACTCTATAGATACAAGAAGAATTGGCGTGCCCGGTAGAACCAGTTCCCCCATATGTTTAGCATAGCTAACCCTCATCTCCGGGGGCATGGCAATTAAAGAAGCCCTGTCATAAACCGCGTGTATAGGTTCCATCATGTCAGAACTCAAAGAGTAATAATCACCGCATATTAGAGAGAGCTCTTTACAGTTAAAATAATTCATCCCTTCGCTATTATGCTCTAAGGCCTGCAAATTATTCTCTTCAAAAAAAGAGTTCACAGCAATTTCACTAATCTCAATACCCGTGACAGCAAACCCCTTTTCCAGAAACCACAAAAGATCAAGACTCTTTCCGCACAAAGGAACAAACACCCGTTGCCCTGGTTTCAAACCCATCGAACTCCAGAAAGTTTGTAAGTGCAAATTAATCTCAGACTGATGAAAACCCGTTTGACCCTTTTCCCATCTCTCCTTCCAAAACTTTATATCCATAACTACCTCGGTGGCTCCGCGTTCATGAGCCTTAAATAATCTTTTTGAGTTTCAATTACCGCTCGACCAATATATTTCATATGCTCGTTATCATTTGTATGTGCTGCCTCAAGAGACGCAATGTAATCGGAACGTAGAACAGGCGATATGAGAGCAATATTATAACCCTCCTGCAAAAGTACAAGGTTCAATAGCAACCGACCGACCCTGCCATTACCGTCTATAAAAGGATGAATAAAAACAAAATCCAGGTGGGCTTTGGCGGCAGCAATCACCGGATGCAAATTTTTTCGGTTGTCCCGAATAGCAGGAATTAAATTTTTCATTAAATCCTGAATTTTTTCAGGCAGTGGCAAAGGGTAGTGGGAACCGGAAATGAAAACTTTTTGCTGTCGGTATCTGCCCGCATTGGATTCGTCAATTTTTACATAAAAAATTCGATGTAGATCTAAAATATCTTTTTCTGTAATATCAACCTTCTGTGCAAGATCAGACATCCAATCAAATGCTTCGGCATGCCCCAGGGCCTCAATATGATCATGAAGCGGTTTGCCGCCAATGGTCAAGCCATCTTCGATGACAACCTTGGTTTCAGATTCAGTCAAGCAGTTGCCTTCAATCGCGTTGCTAGACCACGTCAGTCCAATTTTATAATACTGTTTCAGGGAAAGTATAGTCTCCCTATCTAACGGCCGAAATTCGTTAATTTGTTTTTGCAGCTCATCAATTTTTTGAAGAATGTCTTTCATACTGTTTCCCGTGTGCTTTTTCTACCCGCTAGAAGGTTCATGGATGAAAACGATACAAGCTCCCGATTAACTCTGTCAATACCTTTTCACTGGCTGAGGCAGGGGCAAGTTTGCCCCTTCGCTTTGGCTTTTAAAGGGTCACAATGTGACCCCATAAAGAGCCGCCGCTATCCCCGACGTTTTATTCTGGGGGTGAATGTTTGTTGGGGTTATTAACGATATAATTTCGGATGCGGTTTAGGGATTTTAAAGAATCTTTTTGCTTGTCGAGAGGGCTTTTTTTGTGCAAGAAAAAGGTATTTAATCAAAAAGTCAGATATACTTCGGATGCAATTTGCTCGCTCTGAGCTTGCATCGCTTTAAATTCTACATCAAAGTTAGCCATGGTTTGCTGGATTCTGTTCATGGATGCTTGAACTTCTTCTGGTGGTATGCTTTCAACAAGGCCTTCAGCCTCCATTTCATCCATCGTTGATGTTAATTCGATTTCCATTGATTCCATTCTCCCTTTAAGTTATTCTTGTATAGAGGCATCGGATCAGAATATTCTTTCACAAGTTTTAAGCTACCAGAAGTTCTGTCAATCACAAAATATCGATCAGGATAACGAGCAAACAGTAGAGCATCCTGATTATCCATACCCGTAGCATCTAATATTAGCATTGCACTTGATTTCTCATCTCTATAATCGACTGATCTTGAATATTCGGCAATCCAAATAAATTTAGGCAATTCGGTTTCAAGAATTGATTTTTGAAAATTGATGGTTATTCCACTTTGGTTCTTAACCCATCTTTTAAAAGACCGACTTGAAGTTAAAAATCGCCGTACCAACCATTTCTCTTTTTCATAACCTGGCAGACCTAAAGTTTCATCAGTAAAAAATGTTTCCGAAAGTTTCTTTGCAGTCGGAGCCTCTAAATACATTTTAGGATACATGGGTACAATTACAGATATAATTTTACCTTCATGATATTTAGGGTCAGCATATGAAGCCAGAGGTTCGTATAGAGATAAGCTTTGGTAAGGACCTTTGATAATAGGTTGATTTTAATAAGGAGTGTATTTTGTTTGGTAAAACCAGCCCATATTCTGGATATTTAGTGCCAAAATACTCCGTTATTGCCCAAATCGAAGTCTCTGCACAAGAAATCATTTTAGTATCCTGCGTAGAATATGGGAACCCATGCACTTCTAAAGGTATGCCAAATAGGGTACTTTTATGATGCGATAAGCAACAAACAAAATTATATGTTTGTAATACGTTTGGTGAGATAATACTACGACCCAGAAAGTTACCATTGAGTGGCCGCAATACAAAAAAACCAACATAGCTAAATTGAACTAATTCTTGCTTTTCTTGATCGAATAAATCGTCCTTTGATATTTCCGTTGTAAACAAAGAAACCCTGATTGTATCTCTCTTGGTTTGTTTATGAGCAGAAGAGTAGTAATTATAATAACTATCTCTAAATAACTTGTCTACATACGGAAATTCAATAACCAGGCAAGTTGAATCTTTCAGTTCTTTAAGGAGATTTTCCAATTTTTGATCATCGCTTATGGATGGCAAAGAAAACCATTTACTTAAATGTTTTTTATAATTGGATAAAAGATATTTTACAGTTGTGATGCCTGAAGTAACCATAGATTATAAAGACATATATATCACCTTAGTTGTTTTGTAAATACATTGAAGAAATCGTTCTCAGTGAATAAAGACCATCACCCCACACTCGCCACAGCATCAGCCAACTTCACCTGTGTCGCCTGCGCTTCGGAAATTCGCTCTTTCAATCCATCGCAAATCGCCATCAGCTCATCGACCTTTTGTACAATTCATTTTTGTTCAATGAGCTCACCACAAGTCCTTGGTTGCTGAAGATCGTTGCATATTTAATTTAGATTACAATAAAAAGTTCTTGATCACAGAATGTGACATAATAAACTCATGAAACATGAAAGAGTCAGACTTATATGTGGTTCTGGAGTCGTACTATCGTGATCAGGGATTTGAGGTCAAGGGCGAGGTCTGTGGCTGTGACCTGGTCGCCCTGAAAAAAAAGAAAGGTGATGAACAACTGATCATCATTGAACTGAAAAAATCATTCAATGTAAAACTTTTGTATCAGGCCGTTCGGCGCCTGGCGATAACAGACCAGGTCTATGTGGCTTTTTTGAAACCCGAAGCCCGTCAAAAAATGTCATTTTGGACTATGGTCAAAAGCTTGTGCAGACGATTACATATTGGGGCCATTATCATTGAGGCAAAAAATATTCGATTTTTGGCCGAGCCGTCGGACTTTCAGGGCAGAAAATCTTCTGCAATGAAACACAAACTGATGAAAGAATTCATGGGGCGTGAGGTCTCCGAAAACATCGGGGGGGTTAACCGTCAGAAAATTCAGACAGCCTATCTTGAAAGTGCCATTTATATTGCCGCCTTACTGAATGGACATGAAACCCTTTCGGCCAAAGCACTGCAGGAAATGGGCGCCCCTGAAAACACATACGCGATATTATACAAAAATCATTACGGCTGGTTTTCCCGAAAAGCCAAGGGACTGTATTCCTTGAAAAAAGGAACACTAACAAAAATACAAAAAGAATACTCTACAATATGGGAGCACTACAGATTAAAGGTGGATGGTTAAGAGAAGGAGGGGGCCAGAGAATTTGTTGTACATCACCATATACTTCTCAATATTCGACAATAAGCTGCAAGTCACAATCTGCACAAATTTTAGCATTAAACCCATTGTCAAAACCACAAGCAGGGCACTTCCCTTGTTCTTCAAGCTCTTTAGATATTTGAAATTCTGGATGAAGTTCCATATAGTAGTTTTCAATGACCAGAAGACCACGTTTGTCTTGTTCTTCAGGAACGGATAAAGTATACTTTAAGGCACAAGATCCATTACTACAACCAGGGGCCAGGTTCACTTGATGTGGAATATCTTCGACAGTTAGCATATCACCTATTTCTCGAATAGTCTTCAGACTATCTTCTTTAATCACAACCCATTTTATCTTGACATTTTCGTTCATTGTATTAATGTTCATTTTTCTTGACGCCAAGAAAAACGAACCAAAAAGAAGCGCCAGACCGGCCACAATCCTCCTGATTGTGGGGGTCTGGGTTTAAGAGCGCAAACCTCATGTTTGCTTAAGATCGTCATTCGTATTTACACTCGGTTGCTGAGCGCAGTCGAAGTAACAGCATCAGCCAACTTCACCTGCGTCGCCTGCGCTTCGGAAATTTGTTCTTTCAAGACATCGCAGATTGCTATGAGTTCAATTTCAAAACCATCAGGATAGGGCAGCTTGTAAACTAATTTTGAGATTTAGCGCTTGCTGTGTTCGGTGTGTTGGGCAGGTCTCATGGGTAAATTTTGCCATTTTTTGGCTATGGTGCGCTTCTGGAGTTGGGGGAAATTTTATCATTGACTTCTCGTCATTTCAAAACGCTATTGTATATAGTAAACCCGCCAGGCCTCTGCTGCAAACCCAAATGTGGCGGGTCTTTCTTTTTTATAGGACTGTGAATGTCCTTTATAACAATTCGGTGTTCACGGGAAGTTCGATGGCAGACAAAAAGAAAAAAGAACCAAAATATTTCAGGCAAAAGTTTTTGCTGGCTTTGCTTCAGAAATTTGGTGGAAAATTACACAAGACCGACCTTCAGAAATATCTTTTTTTATACAATCAAGAATTTACAGATAAACCTCACTATTATTTTCTGCCCTATAAATTTGGTCCTTTTTCTTTTCAGGCATACGCCGATGTACGCAGGTTGAATGATCTGGGCCATCTTGCCAACGAAGACCATATTGAAAAAGTAGATACTTATGATTATACTGCCTCTTTGCATGAGAAAGATCAAAAAGCACTTATTCCTTTTTTTGAAAAGTACTGCCTACTAAAAGGCAATGCTTTGATAAAATATATTTATGAACGTTATCCCTACTATTCGATTAAAAGTGAAATTAAAGAACGCATTCTTGGCGAAAAGTCATCAGGTATGATGCCAAAAGAAAGCCCGGCAAAAACAAACGCCGAATTTTTCACCATGGGTTATGAAGGTATAACCGTTGATCAGTATTTGAATAATATTGTTCAACAAGAAATCTCTGCCGTGATCGATGTACGAAAAAACCCGATCAGCATGAAGTATGGTTTTTCTAAAACACAGTTAAGTAAAATGCTTGGCAATATTGGCGTAAACTACCAACATATGCCCGACCTGGGCATTGAGTCTGCTTCGAGACAAGACCTTTCTTCTTTTGGAAAATATCAACAATTGTTTGATGAGTATGAACAATCGACTTTAAATTATCAACACAAGGCGATAAATGCCATTGCTGAAAGTTATTATGAAAATAAAAGGGTGATGTTAACCTGCTTTGAAAAAGATTATAACTATTGCCACCGCTCCAGGGTTAGTAATGCGATTGAAAAAAAACTGGGCATTGAAACAAAGCATCTATGATATTAGAAAACGCTAAGATATTAATTCTTGTTAAAACTTACCCGGTTCTTTCCAAAAAATACTCGGATGAATTTATGGAAAAAGATATTTATCTGTTTCTGGGAACCACCCGTCAATACCACGGCTGGGCTAAAAATCCATTTGTAATTATTGGTGTATTTTATCCACCTAAAAGCGAAAGCGTGTCAGATCTTTTTTCGCAGGAATAATCACCATAACGAAACAACATGAATATGTTGATATAGTGCATTACATTGAAAAATGTGATATATTATTGCCAGTGTATTGCATTATTATAGAATATGCGATACATGACTTGGTTTCTAAAGAAAACCGTTATAATTTTAAAAGTAGCATACACCGTTTTAGCGGCCTTATACTTTTGTGCAGCAAAAGGGGAAAAGTCTTTCCCCTGGTTCCGACCGCCACGGCGTTCTCCACCACCCCATACGGTTTATTCTGGTTATTGAATTTTTGTTGGGGTTATTACCATCGATTCCGCTATGCGATAATTTTAAAGAATCTTTTTGCTTGTCGAAAGATCTTCTGTTTAAGAACATGATTGAAGTCTGTAAAAAATAACCAAGCAATGTTTAAAACAAAGGAAAGGAAAATGGGAAACACAGAAGAAACCGATTTATTAAAAGCTAAAGATGAAATTAAAGATATCTTAAAACAGAACGCTTCGAAAAGAGCGATGATACCCTATTCAGACTTAGTTGCTAACCTACAATCGATGCGGCTTGAAGCGCACGATACTCGTTTATTCAGATTGCTGGGTGATATCTCGGTTGAGGAAAATGAAGAAGGGCGTGGCATGCTTAGTGTTATTGTGGTTCATAAACACGGAGATGTGCAACCTGGTCCCGGCTTTTTTGAGCTGGCAAAACAACTGGGAAGAGATACTTCAGATATTTTGCAGTGTTGGGTGGATGAATTGAAAAAGGTTCATTACTATTGGAGTACGCTGGAAAAGTAAATTATCTTTATTCGCTGTCAATTATTTTAGAGTATTGTCAGCTGACTTTGCTTTGTGTCAACTATCGAGATGCACTGTCGCTTGGCCATTCATCAGCGTCGGCAAAAGCCAGTAGCGCTGTGTAGTAAGCGATTGATTTCCCTGTTTGTCATGTTAAGAAAAACGCATTTCGTTAACATGTGGTCATGACCGTGTTAACAAAACTTCCTTTTTTACTCAGACGTTTTTGGTATAAATAGGTTAAATAAGGGTTCATTGATATAAAAGCTATGTTTACCAAGCTTTTCTTTTTTTAATAAGCCATCGGAAGCAAGTTCGTCAAGGTCACAGATTGTGACCTTGAAAAACTTGACTCAGCATCAGTTAATTGAAACATAAAGTCTTCTGGAAACCTTTTTATATTACGCTTCACCTGTTCATTTAAACGTGTTCGGAGTTTACGTGTTGGATTACCAGGCAATTCTCTGATCTTTTAGAATTTCTTCTTTTGTTTTCTCGTAGTTAGATATTTTTTTTAGAAGTCTTTTATGACCATTTTTTGTTTGGTACAAAATGCCATTATCAAACTGAATAAAATTATAGTTGTGTCGTTTAGCCCTTTTTCTGGCTTTTGATGCCGCGCTTTCAGGGGCTTTAATTAATTGTTGTGTTTCTTTACTCATAGCAACTACTCTAATTATCAATAGACAAAAAACCAACCTGACAGCAAGTATATTTTTCAAAAGCTTTGTACACATCATCTTGGCTCAAAGTCAGAATTGAGGGTAGAGGTCATTGCAAAAGACTAGCGGTTATAATTGTAATTGGATGACGCCGTCGAAGAAGTTCTTCATGCGAATTTCTATGGGGGGTGTGGTATTTTATCCCCCACCTACAGCTCCCCCCGAAACGCCCGTTGGCTCAACGACCCATACAGATTTTCCAGCTCGCTCAAGCTCTCATTGTATCTACCTTTCATCGCTTCGATTTTTTCAGCAACGGCGGCGAATTTGTTTTGTAGGGGGAGGGGTGGAACTTCTATTTTATGCTCTAGTAGTTTAGTTTTTGAAATATTTGGCATAGAACCAGCTGCACCGCCAACCATCATTTCTTTCCGCCCATTTTTTTCACGGCATGATCGGCATACAAAAGTTTCATCTGCTGAATCGCGATTAGATTTAATTTCTGTAATCGTTCACTTTGTTTTATACCGTCATGTATAAAATGTGCGTTTAAATTTTCGAGGTTGGAAAGGCAGACAAGTTGCGAGACATCTGCATGGTCGCGGATATTTCCTTTGTCTTTGGGGTGTTCCTCTCTCCATTGGCGCGCGGTTTTACCAAACAGGGCCATGTTGAGAACATCAGCTTCTGATGCGTATATATTACTTATCTGGATTTTGGATAATGCAGATGGAACCAGGTTGTTCTTAATGGCGTCTGTGTGAATGCGGTAATTGATTTTGGCAAGGTTTCTGCGAATGTCCCAGCCGAGTTGTTTGCGTTCACCTTCCTTGAGACGTTGAAATTCCTTAATGAGGTAGAGTTTAAATTCAACGGAAATCCACGACGCGAACTCAAATGCAATATCTTTATGCGCGTAGGTCCCGCCATAACGACCCGCCTTTGATTTCAAACCTATAGCGCCTGTCTTTTTGATCCACTGCTTAGGAGTAAGCGTAAAGCTGTTTAAACCAGCTTGTTTTTTAAACCCGTCGAATTCCACGGGTTTAAAATCGGGGTTGTTTAATTGCTCCCATATTCCGAGAAATTCTATTGTATTTCGATTTCGGAGCCAGTTCCGAATCAGGTCATCCGTTCGCTCCGCATTTTTATATTTCGCAATATCAGTTATACAAATATAATCCCCATCATTTTGAGTGTATACAACGACGTCTTTATCTAATACGGTTATTTTAGCCATCCCAACAATCCCCTACTCATTTTCTCACCTCCGTGCCCTTTGCGCATCGGCAATTCGCTCTTTCAAGGCGTCGCAGATCGGCACCAGCGAATCGACCTATTGCAAAAGACTAGCGATTAGTGAGATTTACCCATTGGTGGATATTTTATTATAGCGCCTGCACGAATTTTTTTACGTACTTCCGTATCAAAATGTCCGTTGTTTATGTTAGAAACACGAACCCAATACTTTTCATTTGATAGGGTTATTGCTTCTGGTTCGACATCTTCTATTTTGTAGTTTAATAATTGTGTTGAAGTCATACGTAATTAAAATAACTAAATCTTAATACTTTGGCATAAATTAATGAACAACATAACCTGGTTCTGAGGTTCTTTTAAAATAAATTTATCCATTGTAAATTCTACCCTATCCCGTCATCCCCGTAACAAACACTTCTACAAATTCTTTCATCTTCGCGAGAATTTTTTCACCGATGGAGGCTGCCTCTAATACACTCGGACGATTATCGAGGCATTTGTAAATGTCTTCGCGAAGGGGTTCTTGTTCACTATAGATATACGCGTCGATCAATGATTGAAATTGTTTCCGGTCGAGTTTTTCGTCTTCGCAGATTTTGCCCAGGGCCAGAACTTTTTGGTCTTGCCAGTATTTTTCAAACTTATCTGCGATGGCATCGGTATTATCTATGTGCGGAAGGTGTTCTTCAATAAATTTTTCGATGAGTTCACGTTTACTGCGTAAGTCGATATCACCGGCAAGCATATCCATAATCGCCTTTTTCTGTTTTACGGTTTCTTCTTCATCTGCGTTTTTGAGTTTTCCCAGTAATTTTAAAATATACACTCGGTCAATAACGTCGCGGTGAATAAGTTCGACCTCAAAATCAACATCGTCTAATATCGATGTTTTCTTTTTGGAATGATCGCTCTTTACTTTTTGCCGTAAGTCAAGATACTTTCCCTTGTAGTCTGAAAAGCTCTGCTCGTCCATGGGTAAGTCGTCCCAGGTGAAATCGGCTCATTACCCGTTTTCGATTTCAATAAAAACAGACCGCGACCAGCCCTTTCAAAAATAGAACTCGAGTTATACTTTGTATCCTGGTAAAGCTGGGCGCCCATGGTCGCCGAAGGCGTTTGACCGTCGGTAATTAATATCCCTTTTTCCAGTGCCAACTCTGTAATTTCATTCGTATGCATCGCCCGGTTGTTCTCTTCTAAAATATACTTGGCGGCGTCTTTAAAGGTTCGAGTTGTTTTCATATTATGGGTTCCTTATTTAGTGCTCTCGGAAGGCATCCTGAATTTTACGCATCGTGTTCGGGGTAGTCGGCAGGTTATTGTATTTGTTGTAAAATAAATAAACAGATTCACTACAATGTAATGAAGTGTTTTGGGAATAAAATCGATGCTCACCTTTGTAAGTAGTGCTAGTATCTGGCTCATTCCAACCCGAACTAACAATAGCTAAAAACAATAAGTTATCGTACTTATACACTTCTTCTTCCAGTTTAGCAACAACATCTGCCATATTCCAGCCAAAGGTAGAATGAGGATATATAATCAGTATTGATTGTACATTTTTGGGAAGTTGTTTTTGTTTTTCTTTCATTTTTCTTTTTATACGATAAATTTCATTAACATCCCCAAGTGGTGAACTGAAAGAACCTGTCCGTAATGAGTTCATTCTCATCCACTCTTCATATTCTTTTTCGCCATGCATTGACATGCCTATAGTGATCTCTTCATTATCAATACATTGAAAAATTTCACTGGATTTTAATTTTTCTATTTTCTCTTCAAGCACCTTTATTATTTCATTCGTTGTATTTTCGGATAAGACTTTATTAAGACGACCTCCATAGTGCAATGGATAAACATCGAGGTTTCTCATAATAAAATCCATAATAGTGTCAGAAGGTTTCTGGGCTTCTTTTTGCTGATCGGCGACAGCCACTTCGGAAATTTCGATGACAATCTCATCGTCGTTATCATTATTACGAAGACGCAAATCGGGTTTTTTCATTGTCCCTTCTATCTCAATTTCCGGTTCGATTGTAACATTAAAACCCGCCTTGATAAATCGGTGGGTATTACGAATTACCTCAAATTTTTCTTTTGCATTTGCAGGGTTTTTATACTCTATAAAAATATTAGTATCGTCAATTTTTGAACGAATATTTTTGATCATTTCGCTGAACCAGATAAACCAATGCCTTGTCCATGCTGCTCTGTTGATGAGATACTGACTTAGTCGATGTTCGTTCTTCATCACTTCTATTGGAAATTCGCTTCCAAAAACATCTTCCATTACCTTAAAAGCATGTTTGATTTTACGTTTGTCGAGATCAGTATACTTGACACTCTCTTGTACTTCTTTGACGAGAGATACCCAACTGTATTTTTCTTGCAGGTATAGGAGTCTGCTTTCTTCGGTTTCACCTGGGAATAAATGCATAATCATACCCATATTTATTTTGCTGCATAAATTGTCATACAGAAATTCATCATCCAACACCCAACCACAGCATCAGCCAACTTCACCTGCGTCGCCTGCACTTCGGAAATTCGTTCTTTCAAGACATCGCAGATCGCCATGAGTTCATCGACTTTTTGGAAAATTCGTTTTTGCAGTGTTGGGTGGATGAATTGAAAAAGGTTCATTACTATTGGAGTACGGTGGATAAGTAGTCTATCCAGGCTATTAATATCCACGCTAGTATAGTGCATGCATAGAAGATTAAACTAATAGTTCCGACGCTTTTCTGTATTTCAATTCACTTTTTGCCAGATTTAGCATTCTTTCAACATATTCAAAGCGATTTTTTTCAAACCAAATCCCGGTAATGCCAAGTTTTACTAAATATTCATTACGTTCAACCAACTTCTTTTCATTTTCAGGTGCCTGCTCAATTGCAAAATGGTTTAAACGACCAACATCACCTATATCCTCCTGTATCGAGCGAAACACTTGAACTGTTCGATCATTATTCAAGCCGCAGCCTAAGAATAAAAGGCTACTGTTTTTATAATAATAGTCCAGTAATTTTGGAATAGGGAGCTTCAAGTCGACTATACCCATGCCATATGCATGGTCATATTGCTTTTTGCTGAAAATGCATTTCTCTGGCTCGCTTACACCACCATGCAACTTAATGATTGTAACACGATCACTGGCCAGCTTTTCCATTGCATTTAGACCATTGATAACCTGATAGGGCTTATCCTTGCCTGTCTCAAATGTTTGTTCTATCACCCTGTCATAATTTGTAGTAATAACTGTATCAGTAAATAATTCAGCAATTAACCAATTTGCCTTTGCTTTTATTAATGCGCCAGATACACTAAAGACATCTATAATTTCTTGAGTAAAAACATTGCGGCCACGCGTGTTCTCAATTTCTTCAACAACTTCTTCATATTTACCTGATTCTAATAATGCTTCAACATGCTTTGGATCAAGCCCTGCCGTTCTGCCTTGTTGTTTTAAGTGCTCTTGCCAAGTAGGAAAATCGGCATCTTGCGATATACCGGCCCCAACAAAAGGGATAACAGTGCCGGAATCAATTTTTTCTAACAATTGATCAAAACGGCTAAGGTTTCTACTAAACCAATGCTCATCACTAAATTTAATGTTAAAAAATGACTCATTTAGTGTTTTATGACGTTGCTCTATTCTATACTCTTGATAAGCTTGAACATATGCAAGTCTATCACTGACATAAAAAACTTTACTAGCCTGCGCTAAACCGTCCAAGCCTGCTTCTATACGTATATTAGCACCTTCATCACTTTCAAGCCATTGATTAAAATCTAAATAATAATCATAAATATTATGACCGTCTTTTTCACACCATGTTTTTGAAGCATTCATATCTATTTTTATATATTCCTTTTACGTAACGGCTCCCCTAGGCATTAGTTAGGTTCAGCATCTCGATGTTCTCAAAGCACCACATCAATATCCATGGGGGCAATATTGAAAATATAGAAACAGCCCGCCTATCAAGGATATTGATATAAGTAACAACCAATTCATCTTGTCGCTTTCAACACGTTTCCAAATAGCGCTTTTATTTTCTTTTCGGAAATCTTTCAAATTGAAATCTGTTATATAAAGTGTTTTTGCAGCTTCTGATAAATAATCAGGCGTACCGGTAATCTTATATAATAACTTTTTATATTCAATGACTTTCTTCTCAGTTCTAAAAGAAAAATATATACAAGCAAGTAAGGCAGCAGCAAGAAGTAAAAAGCCCGTAAATTTAAAAAATTCATGTAAACCCGGTTTTTCGAAATAAGTAGCAAAGCAACCCAGCGCCACAGTAATTAAAAAAGTAGTGAGCGCCGACCTTACATTGCTGTAATGACGAATTTCATTACCTGCTTCTATGTATAGGGTTCTAATATTTTCTTCCATATTCATTTCTTCCTTTTTTGCTTTATCTATTTTAGTCGACAACTTACCCTTCGTATCATTAGGAACTCTTGTTTTTTCTCCAGACTTTTCCCCAAAAAACCAATTCTTGGCTGTCAGCAATAATGATTTAGATTTCGCATATCCGGGTTTTAAGTAATTTATTATAACTGTAAATTTTTCACCCATATTCACCGCACACTCGCCACAGCATCAGCCAACTTCACCTGCGTCGCCT
>JBEQLE010000018.1:0-41815 GCA_040326155.1 Leptospirales bacterium
TATTCAAATGAATAGACAAAAAGCAAAAATTGTAGATATTAAAACTAAGATTGATCAACTTGAAAAAGAACACTCACCCAATATAAAAATAGCATTTAAACATTTTATTCGAAATCCTACAGACAAAGTTGCTGCTCATGCGTTTGAGTGCGCCGCTGAACAAAACAAAGCTATGGACATGTACCGTATAATTTTTGCCACAGGCCCCAAAGAAGAGTATTCCACATATGCGAAACAAATTGGAATCGGAGTAAGCGATTTTGAAGTTTGTATGAAATCTGGGAAATTTAACGATAAAATTGATAATGATTTATCTCAGGGTTTAGAAATCGGTATTAACGGAACGCCTGCTTTCTTAATTCAAGACAGACTCGTGGTCGGCCTTCAACCATATGGTGTGTTTGATAAAGTAATCGGTATGTCAAAAACAGATTAACTTTTACCAGTTTAATCTTGAAAACCTTATTCAACAAGTATGGAACCTAAAAACAATAGAGGCAGATGGTCATCAAAAATGAGTTTTATTATGGCTGCTGCGGGTTCTGCGGTCGGCCTGGGTAACTTATGGAAATTCCCCTATATTGCCTGGAATAATGGCGGGGGATTGTTTATTCTAATCTATCTTGTGGCTATTGTTTTAGTCGGTCTGCCCATAATGATTGCTGAAATCACTATGGGTAAATTAAGCCGAAAAAACCCGGTAGGCGCATTTCGTACTTTGAGTCCCCCTAAATCGCCTTTTCGTTTTGTTGGCTTGCTCGGTATTTTAACCGCTTTTATAATACTGAGTTACTACGCCGTAGTTGCAGGATGGGGAATTCAATATTCGATTCACTCGATACAGGGAAAATTTTATGAAACGCCTAAAGAGCAAATCTATCCTCTTTTAGCATCGGAAGATACAAAAGGGGAAAATTTAGCTTTTGTGAAACGAAAAGCCTTTGAAGAAGGAACCCTGGAGCCTCTGAGCGATGTTTTGAAAGAGGAAATGTTGATAGATGCGGGCATAATATCTATAGACGATCCACCGAGTTCTGAAACGATCAACCGGGAATGGAAAAATAACCGCGAACAAATATCTTTAAAGCTTCAATCACAGGTGAACCTGGAAAAATGGCATGATTATTTTTATTCTGAAAAACAGATTTCCCATGACTATATATCATGGATACAAAAAACACTGTTGCCTGTTTATTCAGTAAAACTTTTTGTTGAATTCGTAGGTGATCCGATTAGAACCATCGGGTTTCAGACTATTATTATGCTGATTACCATGCTCATTGTTATTGGAGGTGTCGGTGGAGGTATCGAAAAGTTTACCCGATTTTTTATGCCTCTTTTATTTTTTATGATGATTCTTTTGGTTATAAATTCCCTGATGCTCGACAATGAACAAGAGGGGGTCCGTTTTATGCTTTTTGGGGACCCTGGAAAACTGAACCAATACTCTTTTCTAGAAGCGCTGGGTCATGCATTTTTCACATTAAGTCTCGGTATGGGAGCCATGATGACTTACGGAAGTTATACACGAGAAAATTCCAATGTTGTCTCCAACGCAATCTGGGTTACCGCTTTAGATACCATTGTCGCTCTGCTCGCCTGCTTAATGATATTTCCAATTATATTTTCATATGGACTGGACCCGAAAGAAAGCATTGGCATACTATTTACGACACTTCCGCTTGAACTTTTTAAATTCAAAGGCGGCAATATTATTTCATTGGTTTTTTATTGTCTGGTGTTGCTTGCCGCAATTACCTCTGCTATATCCTTGCTCGAAGTGGTTGTCGCTTATTTAATAGATGAATGGAAACTTACTCGTAAAGTGGCGGCTTTAACCGCTACGGGGGCAATTTACTTGCTGGGTATTGGCTCTGCTGTCAATGGAGATTTTTTAGAGCAAGCTGATGCTTTGGCCATGATTTACCTGTTACCCATCGGGGGCTTTTTAATAGCCATCTTCGCGGGTTATCAAATTAATTTTGACTTACTTAAAAAAGAATTTACCGACCATAATTATCCACAATGGAGTATTACCGCGTTTCGCATCAGTATTCGTTATATTACCCCATGTCTCGTTATTTTGGTTATGTTAACACCTTTAATAAAGGAATACTGGCACTAAATTACGCAATACGGAAAAACGAAAAAAGGATATAATTTGGCTCTGACACAAAACTATAAATTTACAGAAAAAATTCTTATGCGTTTTGCAATTTTTCTAACTCATCTGTTGCTGAATTTGCTCGGAAAATCATTGAGAATTTCAGTAACTCAAGGGTCTGATCTAATTGATAAAGTAATTAACGAGGGCAAACCTGTTATTCTTGCTACCTGGCACAACAGGCTACTCTTTTTTTCTTATTTTCTTTCTACCAGGTATGTCCAAAAAGGTTTAAAAACAATTGTTTTAGTCAGCCCATCTAAAGATGGTGATCTTGCTGCAACTGTAGCCGAGAAATTTTACGCCGAAACTATTCGCGGTTCTTCCTCAAGGTCAGGCGCTTCGGCTTTTCTGAAACTGGTTCGTAAAATGAGAAAACAAGGTTATTCCATAGTTATTATGCCGGACGGTCCGCGCGGCCCCTGCTACGATTTTAAACCAGGAGCAATTCAGTTATCATCCATGAACCAGGCGCCAATTTATCTGTTAAACTCTACAATGGAAAAAAAATGGAGTTTGAATTCCTGGGATAGAATGTCTATTCCCAAACCTTTCTCGAAAGTACAGGTAAAAGTGGAAGGACCAATTCAAATACCTAAAGATCTTACAGATGAAAAGATACAAAAATGGCAAAAGGACCTGTCAAAACGTCTGCTGAACTTATCGGACGATAACCCAACGCCAAAAAACAAGTCAAAGACTATCGTCGATGGGTAAAACCACAATTTCCGCTTTTATCCCTTCTAGCTTGTTAATCTCTTTAATGGCGACTTGAAAATCTTTACGTAAACACCGGTGAGTAACGATAATTAGATCGACATCGTCACCTTCGACTTTTTCATACGGGGCTTCCTGGTGAACCGAGGCGATCGAAATGCCACTTTTACTAAGTAAACCGGTAATTAGAGTTAACATGCCTGTTTTATCTTTAACCAACATTCTCATATAAAAAGCGTTCGTTTTTTCATCTTGAGGTGAAATATGGCCATACACCCAGGAAAAAGATTCAGATTGTAAAGGGTTGTGATTACCTTGAGTAAAATGCATAATATCGCTCAATACCGAATATGCAGTAGGAAAACCGCCCGCCCCTTTTCCTACAAATAGATGATCTCCCGAATAGTTGCCCTGGAACATAATCGCATTATTTTCCATATCGATGTCCCACAAAAAGTGCGATGGGCCAATTAAAGAGGGTTCAACGGAGAGAAAAACTTTATCATTTACTTTCTGGTATCTTGAAATTTGCCGTATACGATACCCCATTCTTTCGGCGACACTAATATCTGCCAGACGGATATTTTCTATACCACGTACATCGATATTGTGGTATTCCATCCAGGTTCCGCTCAATAAAGAACCCAGTAAAGCCAGTTTATGGACCGCGTCCATTCCGTTTATATCGAGTGTGGGGTCTGCTTCTGCAAAACCAAGTTTTTTGGCATCTTCCAGTACAATAGTATAATCGAGTTTTTCTTTTCTCATTCTACTTAATATATAGTTCGTGGTGCCGTTTAATATTCCTTCTAAAAAGGGAATATCCTCATAGAAAAAAATATTTTCAAGATTACGTATAATAGGAAGGGCTCCGGCAACGGCGGCTTCAAAGCCAATTTTTACACCATTCTGGTTTGCTTTGTTAAACAGTGCATACCCATGTTCTGCCAGTAAAAACTTGTTCGCGGTAATTACGTTTTTTTTCTTATCGAGCGCTTCGCGCACAACATAAAGAGCATGATCTATCCCACCCATCGTTTCTACAATAATATCAATGGATTCATTATTTAGAAGATCTTCCGGTTGATCGGACGCTGGAATATCACCTATTATATCTTTTTTCTTATGAAAACTGCGATCTACAATCCCGACAATTTCAATCGGGTAATTCCCTTTCTGAATTATCTCTACCAGGCTTTTTCCTACGGTTCCGAGCCCGAACAAACCAATTTTGACCATGTGGATGAGAAACAAGGCAGTTACCTATTGTAAAGTCTAATCGTGGTATGGTGGAATACCCCGAAATTGGGGTTCCCAACCACAACAATCACGATTTACAGATCGGCTCGCGAATCTAATTTGACTAGACCAACAAGGAACTCATTATATGTCGAATACACCGAAACGTTTTATTATTGTAGATGGCCATGCGATGGCTTACCGAGCTTTTTATGCATTGCAGGGCCAGAATTTGACCGACTCGAAAGGGAATCCGACAGAGACCATTTTCGGGTTTTTTCGTATGCTGGGGAAATACATAAAAGACCTGAAACCGGACTACTTTGTGACGGCTTTTGACTTTCCCGCTAAAACCTTTCGACATAAAAAATACTCCTTTTATAAGGCAAACAGGTCCCCTACTCCTGAGCCCCTAAAGGCGCAAATTCGTTCGATCTATCAAATTTTTGAAAAACTTTCACTTCCCATGATTTCCATTGAAGGTTACGAAGCCGATGATATTATCTTCACACTGGCCAACGTACACCGTTCTAAAGATTTAGAAATAAATATTATCAGCGGGGACAAAGATCTGTTTGCGTTGTTGGATGATACCGTACATCTGTTGCGTCCACAGCGAGGCGCCAGCGAATTCAGAATAATGAACGGGGAATCTGTTGTAGAAGAAATTGGAGTTAAGCCCGAACAAGTTTTTGAATTTATGGCTTTAACCGGAGATACGGCTGATAACGTTCCAGGCGTAAAAGGGGTGGGTTCAAAAACTGCCGCCAAACTTATTAAAGAGTATGGAACCCTTGAAAATATTTACAAAAATGTGGAAGATGTTCGAAACGCAAAATTGAAAGAGAAATTAATACAAGACAAAGAAAATGCATTTGTTTCTCTCGATCTGGTTACGTTACGTAATTTTGAATTTGAAAACAAGCTCGATGGTTTTATATGGAACAAGGATAATCTGGTTTCCAACTCAGTCTCTATTTTTCGAGAATATGAACTGACGAAACTCTACGAAGAGTGGAGCAAACTTTTCGGAAACAAGCCGACGGCATCTGAACCAGAACCAAAACCCGTACCAAATAAAGAGAAAAACAGTGCGCCCGCAAACCAACCGGAGACGAAGACCCTGTTTGAATCTAAGGACGAGAATGAAACGGAAGCATCAAAAGAAGCAAACAACGAAAATACTGAAGATGCAACTCAGGAACAATTTCTTACAAATATAACTCTGGTTCGAACAAAATCAGAGTGGGAAAAATTTGAAAAGCAAATGCTGACTTGCAGTGAAATTGCAATAGACACCGAAACAACTTCCGTAGACCCTATGCGGGCCCAGCTCGTAGGTGCCTCTTTTGCATGGTCCATGGATGGCGAAAAATATGCAATCTACATTCCGGTAATGTTTGACACGCAACATGAGTATCATCTCGATTACCAGGACATGGCTCCAGGAGAAGAGGTTCTCGAATGGATAAAACCAATTCTTGAAAACGAACAAATAAAAAAAACAGGTCAAAATATAAAATACGACGCACTGGTATTGCAAAATCATAATGTAGAAATAAAAGCGATTCAATACGATACCATGGTCATCTCCTTTTTATTAGATCCGAACTCGCGAAAGCATGGCCTGGACGATCTCTCTTTTCAATATTTGCATCACAACACTATAAAATATTCCGATATTGCCGGCAGTGGTAAAAAAGCTAGACCGTTAGTCCAGGTTCCCTTAGAAGATTTGGTAAAATATGCCGGTGAAGACGCCGAAATTGCCTACCGTTTAAAAGAGACCCTATACCCTTTACTTGAAAAAGAGAATCTTCTAAAGTTGTACGATACCATCGACTTACCAATGGTAACCCTCTTAAAAAAAATGCAATTAAACGGGGTTTGCATCGACACTAGATATTTACAAACTCTTGATACGAAATACCAAAACAAACTCGATATAATACAAGCCAAAATTCACGAACTGGCCGATGAAGTCTTCAATATTAATTCCACGAAAGAACTGCAACGAATTTTATTTGAAAAACTTGAAATTAAGTCCAAAAAGAAAACCCCGAAAGGCGCCCTATCGACCCAGGCATCTGTACTTGAAAACCTGAGAGACCAGCATCCCATTATCGATGAAATATTACACCACCGTACTTTGACTAAACTTTTAACGACGTATATTCATACCCTGCCGGGGTTTATTCTCCCGACTACAAAAAGGGTGCATACATCGTTATCGCAGACCATTGCAGCTACGGGAAGACTCGCATCTTCTGAACCCAACCTTCAAAATATTCCCATAAAAGGAGAAGACGGCGCGGCCCTTCGCAAAGCTTTTATAGCTCCCAAAGGATATTCCCTGCTCTCCCTGGATTACAGCCAAATTGAACTTCGTATACTGGCTCACTACAGCGAGGACGAACATCTAGTTCGCGCATATGAAAATGACGAGGATATTCATGACCAGGCGGCCTATCTCTTGTTTCATAAATATTTTAACCCGGATGACAATACCTGGTCTGAAACAGCCCTGAATAAAACACAAGAAAGTTTTGACGCTTCCATTATGAAAAAGATGAAACAGACTCCGGAATTTGTTCAAAAAAGAAGTCAGGCGAAAGTTCTAAATTTCTCGATTGCCTACGGTGTCACGCAATATGGCCTGGCGCGCAGCTTAAATATTGCTCAAGACGAAGCGAAAGAATTAATTCAACAATACTTTGCCTCTTTTCCGGGCATTAAAAAATATATGGATAGAACCATCGCAGCCGCTCAGACAATGCGATATTCAATAAATTTTTTCGGCAGAAAACGAAAAGTCGATAACATTAACGACAAAAACAGGTTTTTAAGAGAGGCCGCCGAAAGACTGGCTATCAATAACCCGATTCAATCTACAGCTGCGGACCTCATTAAAGTTGCCATGTTACATATTCAAAATGAATTAGAAAGACTCAACATGAAAACAAAAATGATTTTACAAATTCACGATGAGCTTTTATTTGAAGTTCCCGACAATGAAAAAGATTCCGCCTTTTCTCTTATACAAAATTCCATGGAAAATGCAATTCAACTTGATGTTCCCTTGAAAGTTACCGGAGGGTTCGGGCAAAATTGGCAGGAAGCCAAGTAGCCAAGTAGCCAAATAGTCAAAGAGTCAAAGAGTCAAATAACAAAGTAGCAAATACCAAAATGCAAACAGTAAAAACAATTCACGAAATGAAATCGATAAGCGCTCAGCATCGATGTAACTTTCCTGACAAGAAAATAACTTTAGTACCCACCATGGGATTCTTACACGAAGGACATTTATCGCTTATTCGTATAGCAAAAAAAAAAGACAACTTCGTCATAGTTTCCATTTTTGTAAATCCCATTCAATTTAACGACCCCGCCGACCTCGAAAAATATCCACGCGATGAAACCAGTGACATAGAGAAACTAAACGCTTCGGGTGTGGATCTTTTGTTTATACCCACGACCCTCGATGTCTACCCGGACGGTCCCCCCGATATAAGAATCGACTACCCTGAAATTACAAATAAACTTTGCGGTAAAAAACGCGTTGGCCATTTCTCAGGAGTATTAACCGTCGTGCATAATTTATTTCAATGGGTAAAACCCCATGAGGCAATATTCGGTCAAAAAGATTACCAGCAACTCCTCCTCATTCGAAAAATGAGCACAGAATTAAACATGGATGTAAAAGTTGTAAACGGCCCCACGATCAGAGAAGCCGACGGCCTCGCAATGAGTTCGCGTAACTCCCGCCTCTCAGACGAAGGACGACAAAAAGCGATAAATATTCACAAGGCATTAAAAGCCGGTTGGAACTTGCACAGAAACAACAAAACCCTTAGCGCTGCGCATATTTTAGAGCAGATAATCGACATACTGCAACAAGCCACAATCGAAATTGAGTATATCGGCTTATACAACCCCGAAACCCTGGCCGAACTCGATCTGGCAAAACCGGTACCGAAAGCTCTGGTCGCCTGCGCCGTGTTTGTCGACGGTGTTCGCCTCATCGATAATATTTTGTTGGATTAAATTTTCACTGGTGGGTAATTTCCGACCAAAAGCTTAACAAGACAGACGACGTCAGGAGTATTTTCGTAGCGTAAAAGTACTGCATTCTCAAGTTCGTTGTGCGGAATGCTACCGCGCTAAGTTCTATGTATTCTGGTTTAATGATTTATTCAGGTGGTGCAATGTGGAATTCGCGGAATAAAATGTTGGGCGCAATGGCGAGAATCCTTATTTTATATTCAGAAGTATTGATCTTCCATATAAATAGAACTTGCCCGGATATCTAAAATATTATTCCATATACGATATTATGGATAATTTCAGATTAACGAACTTGCCACCCGCCGCTGATCTAGAAACATTGGAAATAATGAAAGCCTTAAATAGGGCTAGCAGGTCACTGGCTGAATTAAAAGGAGAAGCAAAAACTATTCCAAACGAAAGAATACTCATAAACACTTTAAGCTTACAAGAGGCAAAAGACAGTTCGGCCATAGAAAATATTATTACGACAAATGATGAACTTTTCCGTGCATCAGTTGATGAATCTTTCAAGAATTTAGCAACTAAAGAAGTCCAAAACTATTCCGAGGCATTGAAATATGGCTTTAAACTTATTAAAAAATTCGAATTACTGACAACGAATCATATAGCGAAAATCCATGAAAACCTGGAACCAAATAAAAAAGGATTTCGTAAAATCCCCGGAACCGCCTTAAAAAATGATATCACCGGAGAGACAGTATACACTCCTCCGCAAAATCATACCGAAATAATAAACCTGATGTCGAACTTAGAGAAATATATTAATGACGATGGTTTACACAATATTGATCCGTTACTTAAAATGGGAATTATCCATTTTCAATTCGAAAGTATTCATCCATTTTATGATGGCAATGGAAGGACAGGCCGAATCATAAACATACTCTATTTAGTTTTAAAAGATTTATTAGATATCCCTGTCCTATATTTGAGTCGTTATATTAAAAAAAATAAAGGAGAGTACTATCGACTACTCCAAAATGTTCGCGATAAAGAAGATTGGGCTGCATGGTTAATTTGGTTATTAAATGGTGTAACTGAAACATCCATGAATACGATGATAATGATTAGAGAAATGAATATTCTAATGAATCATTATAAAAAAGAGATTAAAGAAAAATATAAATTTTACAGTCAAGATTTGATAAATAATCTATTCGCACATCCCTACACAAAAATTGAATTTATAGAAAACGACCTAAAGGTACACAGAAATACAGCGATGTCTTATCTAAATGAATTATGCGCCGGAGGGTATCTGATAAAAACTAAATTTGGAATTTCAAATTATTACATTAATGAACCCTTATTTAATCTATTAAAAGGCGATTAATGTTTGCACAAATTAACTGGTTTTTTTGTGCAAAAAAGGTTAACCTGCACAATATTTGAATTAATTTGTGTAAATGATTGGCTCTTCACTACTGCCACTACCTGTGGTCCATCGATTTCAATACTATGGACAACCTGCACGGTAGAATATTGAATATTAAGTTCAGTAAAAGAATCAAACTGTGTAGGATTATATCGAATAACCAGTTTTCCAGGATCTGCCCCTCCCGGATTTCCTGAGCCACAATAGTATACAAAAACAATAACAAGAATCAACACCCATTTGTTAAATTTCCCATATTTATTCATTTGATAATTTTATTTCCAGCGCGCAAGAGTTGAACCGAAACTCCGGTCGAACTAGATCTGGCAAAACCAGTACCAAAAGCCCTGGCCGCCTGCGCCGTGTTTGTCGACGGTGTTCGCCTCATCGATAACATAATGTTCGATTAAATTTTCACTGGTGGGTAATTTACCAACAAAAGCTCGCATGGCTGACTAAGGTAGACCACTTTTCAGTATAAACTAACAAACCTTTTGTGATTCTCTGCCCGCACAAATTTATAAATTAGTTGACGATAGTATCGCTTAATGATATTATAGTATGTGATTGATAGATTTTCGTGTAAGGAGACTGAAAAAATATGGAATCAAGTTTATTCCAAAAAGTTCCCAAGCGATATTCAGGCTATAGCTCTTAGAAAACTCATTATGATAAATCGAGCTACTGATTTAAATGACTTAAAGGTTCCACCAGGCAATCGGTTGGAAAAACTTAGAGGAAACAGGGAATCTTATTATAGCATTAGAGTAAACAATCAATGGCGAATCTGCTTTAAGTGGGTTAATGATAAAGCTAATGATGTTCATTTAATTGATTATCACTAAATGGAGAAAAATATGAAAAAAATAAAAAACATTCATCCGGGTGAAATTCTACGAGAAGAATTTATGGTCCCTATGAAACTATCTGCCTACAGACTGGCAAAGGAAACACATATTCAAGCAACTAGAATATCTCAGATAATTCATGAGAAGAGATCAATTTCTTCAGATACTGCATTACGATTATCCAAATTCTTTGGCAACTCTCCAGATTTTTGGATGGGGCTACAAGTCGAATATGAGCTTAGAAATAGAAAAACTGAAATCCAGGATGATCTGAAAAAAATTCATCAATACTCCGAAGCAATTTGAACCTTAACTTTTTCTCCAACAGAGTTTCTTGGAATCTATTTCTGAAAAATCTTGGATTTATAACAAAAATAAAGTGCTACAGACCAAGACTACAATTTAACTCTCAGTTAAGGACAAGCCACCTTACTTAATACTACTGTCGGACACCCATTGCTATACCGGCAATATTCGCAAACATGCGCGTGAGCGTTCAACTCATTCTCAATAAGGGTAGCTTCATTGTCAGTGATTCCATCGACTCGTATATATAGATCATAAGAAATGGAAGTTACTTTATCAAAGTACACTACCCTCCCCAATGCTGTTTCAATATTGGTATCTACTTCTTTGACTTCAGTGCTCGTTGCCGTTGAACTGAAATTCACAGAATAAATGGCTTGTGCATCACTACTGCCACTACCCCCATTATTGCTGCAATTCACGGCTAAGAAGATAGCCATAATCGACGCAATAATTCCAACTCCTATAAATCTATTGAACCGCATTATATACATTTAGCCTCCTGGAACCGGAAACACTTGTAGAATCTGATGTACGAAGCCAGGCTCAACTTCAAAAGTTCCGATTGCGGGTGGAATTTCTTTGGGAAATCCAATAAAATTTATTTCACCAGG
Source organism: Leptospirales bacterium (assembly GCA_040326155.1). Lineage (GTDB taxonomy): Bacteria > Spirochaetota > Leptospiria > Turneriellales > JAOUFE01 > JBEQLE01. The sequence goes on from JBEQLE010000018.1 coordinate 11,332, forward strand.
GTCCGCTCCCAGATCGATGATTGTCTGTGGTCCATCGATTTCAAAACTATGGACAACCTGCACGGCAAAATATTGAATATTAAGTTCGGTAAAATAATCAAACTGTGTGGGATTATATCGAATAACCAGTTTTCCTGGCTCTGCCGGTCCCGGATTTCCAGAACCACAATAGTATACAAAAACAATAACAAGAATCAATAGCGATTTGTTAAATTTCCCGTATAGATTCATTTGTCATTTGACATTTTACTCGGGAAAATGTCAAATGTTTTTATTTCTAGGGCTAAACAATTGAGCCGAAACGTCAGATAGAATCGAAACGTTCATTGGTGGGTAATTTCCGACCAAAAGCTTAACAAGGCAGACGACGTCAGGAGTATTTTCGTAACATAAAAGTACTGCATTCTCAAGTTCGTCGTGCGGAATGCTACCGGGCGCTGCAACGCTACCAAATTCTAACGCCAAGGATAACCGAAAACCAAAACCGTCAGTGGAACTTCTTGCATACTTGATTGCGCAAGTGAGTATCGTTGAGGAGCCAGGTGCGGTAATTCCGCACGCCAGGATCTGTATGGGGGGTGCCGGGTAACCGGCATTCCTACCACGACGGCGAAAATACTGTGGTTTATAATTAATAATTACTTAACTTGTAATATTTTTTAAATCCTTCCCCTCTTTGTTTAATGTATTCTTTGATTATCTGAAACATAACAGTATCGTTGTTTTCTAACATGTTTTCATTATATACCAAACTTCCAGCTTTATAAATTTTTTTATTATCATCATTTTTCTCATATTCCAACATCCAGGTTTGAACTATTCCATTTTTTAGAAATAATCGCAATACTGTATGCTCGACTAGCCTTGACTTAGTATAATTACCCGTTGACGTAACTTCTCTAACCTGTCTCTCATACTCTAAAAGTCTAGTATAGTTTATTTCTTTAGACGCTACGATTAGTTTTCTGTTTTTTTCAAAAGTTAATCTACGCTGAGGTTCATCACCATAGATTTGATAGATTTGCACTTCATTCGTTTTGCCTGATATGATCTGAAAATTAGAATTGTATGTAAAATCAGAATCCTGATAAAAAATATCATCTTTGAATATTTTGTTATCCTTAAATATTGGCCTTAATTTTTCCGTTTGCGGTATTAATATAGTATATTTTTTACTATCCTTAACAGAAATAAAACTCTTCAAAAACAATTCCCAAGATCCACTTTTCTGGCTAGGTGTAAAATTTACCATGCATACTAAGCCTTTTCCTATGTGTATAAATGCATGAAATTCATTCTTATCATCTTTTATTACTTTTACAAATAGTATAGCACTCTCTCCTATTTCTTTTCGAATGCTTTCAACTTTCTCACTGTGAAAAAGTTGTTTTAAAACTTTGGCTATTTCATACTGTTCGATATAAAATTTGTTCTCTCTATAGTAAAATCCTGATCTAATTCTAAAGTTATAAATATCATTATTTAATTGTATACCTTGAGATTGTCCTTCATTTAGTTCTATTTTTAATTTGTCTTCCGAGGAAGTTAAATCAAAATTAATTAGAACACTAGATTTAGGTACTTTTGTATATTCACTTTCAATTACCAAATGTAGGTTCGAAGTGAGCGAATCAATATTTAGCAGATCGACCAACTTAATTACATACTCTTTCTTGGTTGCTCGTATACTGGCCATTAATACCAGCAATAGTATTATGAATTTTTTCTTCATACGCATCTTCGCCTAACAAGTCTGTAGAATAAGTAAAATCAGATGGCTGTACCCCCTCTAGATTGCAGTACAGGGTATAAAATCAGGCCAAAATTGACTTATCCTACAGACTCAACAGATTTTAATCTGCTCACGCCTTGGCCGGGCATTCGGGTTTCGCATCTTATTGTACTTCGAAATGTTCTTTACATTTAAAGAGATATAAGATCAAATGTTTTTTCTTAGATGCTCAACCACATTTTGGGACTGCCTTCGCTTAACCGCCATGATGTGCGCAAATTATGGAGGTGAATTGGTGCTCCTACGGCTGTCTCAGGTAGTCTCAAAAAGTCAGATAAACTGGAAACATTGGGTGGTGGGGAATTTCCGACCACCAACTTCAATCGATAGTCGCTGGCCCAGTATTCGGTAGGCCACAAGCTCTGTTCAAGCTTGCGACACCGCCTCCCTACGACCGCTGCCGCTAGGTCTTCGGTCGGTAGCATTACGCGCTATAAACATGTAGAATGAATTACCTTTACGCTACGTTTTTTCCTGAATGGTAGACTGCCTGATCTTACTTGGTATGTTCCAGGAAAGAAAATAGACCTAAGGTAAGAGCCAGAGACTGAGTTCGGGAATGTATGTGATGATCAGTTGAGCCCCGATTAAAATGAGTAAAAAGGGAAAGACCGATTTGTAGATTCCGGGTAAGGGTTCTTTAAATCGGAAGGATGATAAAAACAGGTTAATGCCTACGGGGGGTGTGATGTAGCCAATTTCCAGGTTTGTTAGAAATAGAATTCCCAGGTGAACCATATTGATGCCGAACATTTCTGCTACGGGTATGACGATGGGGGCGACGACGATGATGGCTGAAAAGATGTCCATTAGTGCGCCTACGACCAGCAAGAAGATGTTGAGCATTATTAAGAAGGTATATTTGGACTGGACGTAATTTTGAATCCATTCGAAAAAAATCTGTGGAACCTGATGGTCGATTAAAAAAGAGGTAAAAGACATGGCGAAGAATATAATCGCTAGAATACCCCCTAAAAGAGAAAAGGACTCTTTCAACATAGACCCGAATTGTTTGAACTTAATTTCTCGAAATATAAGAGTTTCCAATATGAAGAAAAAGAGAAACATCAATAACGAAATTTCTGAAATGGTTACTTTGCCTTTTAAAAATAACATGAAGACCAAAGGTATAATCGAAATTTCAACAATGAATTTTATCCATTCTGGTTTTTCGGGTTCGTCCTTTGTTTCGGGTAGTGAGATTTTCCTGGTTACGATAAAAATATAGATCGAAGGAAGTAGTATCAATAATAGACCCGGCATAATGCCTGCAAGATATAGATCTTTAATGGATACTGTGTTTTGGGAAATTATACCATATAATATAACGGGGATACTCGGGAAAAATAAAAGTCCTAAGGAACCCGACGAAGTGATAATTCCAAGAGAGAGATTGCGACTATAACCGGAGGCGAGTAAAACCGGCATCAAAATTCCACCTAAAGCGACAATGGTTATACCCGAAGCTCCACTAAGAGGGGTAAATAGTGCCGATACAACTACGGCAAGAATACCAACCGAAAAAGTGGCCCCACGAAACGGACGCAATAATAAAGTTCGAAAGACATTGAATAACCTGTCGGGAAATTTGCTTTTCGCGAGCATATACCCTGTGACTGTAAATAATACCAGAGGCAATAAAAGCTCGCCCTGTGTTAGTCGACCATAAGGGTCCAAAAACGTCATAATCAACGCATCTGGACCTTCATACATATAAAAAAGCGCCACACTAAGCCAACCCAACCCTGCAAAAAGCGGCATGCCGTGTAAAATCAACAGTATAATAACTAAAATAATTATTGCGTTCACTAGTTATAGTTTAATATTAGTCTATATTGAAAATAAAAAAAATATTTACCCTGTTGTTCTGGCTATGGATACTGCTTATATTCATTTTCTCCTCCATACCCGGCTCTTCAACTCCAGGGTTTCCCGCTGGAACCGATAAAATTGTCCATTTTCTGGAATACGCTATTTTGGGTTTTCTTGCCATTAAGTCGTGTAAATTCAATTCCAAAACCATATGGCTACCCGGTTTGTTCACTCCTGTTTTAGATGAATTGTACCAATCGCTGACCCCTGGGCGAATGTCTGACCCTTACGATGTTCTGGCCGATATGATGGGTTATTTCATTGTTCTATTGGTATATCGAATTTATAGAGAGAAGGTAGAAAAATGAAGAAAAAGACTATAAGGAAAGCAGGAATTACAGGAAGACAGGAAAGTAGGAAAAGAGGGTTTAGACAGGATTAACCGGTTTACAGGTTAAGAGAAGAGTTTTATGTTGCGTTTTAAAAACTTATTTAATTATGAATTATTATCAAACTCTAAATATGTTTGTTTCTTAAAATCATGTAAATCCTGTCTACTTGTCTTCTTCTTTTCCTGCCTTCCTTATCTCTTCCCCTTCCTGCCTTCCTTACAACTACTCTTCCTCTCTATAAAAGATATTCCAGTCATTCAGAGTTTTTCTGGCGAATTTTTGCTCGGGAACCAGGGTTTGCAGCCATTTTTCAAAATCGGGGGCCGATTCATTATTTATACCTGACAAAGCCCAACTGCGAGAGCTGGTTAAATAGTGTTTCATCTGTGGGTTATTCTGGTAAAATACTTTGGGTAGTATATTAGAAATAAATACATAATCTTTTACATCTATTTTTGTAAATGCATCAAAATCACCCACTTCAAAATGACAGCTGCCTTGAATTAAATTCGCTTCCGGGTTTAATGTAAGGTTTAATGCAAGGTTCTCATTTGCATTTTGTATGGAGAGCGTCTCAATGTCGGCGCCGTTTGCGCTGGCTGCTCCAAAAATTAGACCGGCCAGACATAAAATTCCACTTCCGGTACCAATTTCAATAATATTATCTTCAGGAAGAATAGAATCTTCGAGGAATTTAACCATCAATAAGGTTGTTTCGTGTTTTCCGGTGCCAAATGCAAAAGCGGGTTTAATAATAATCGTTTTTGGTCCAGCTGAGACATGCAAAGATGCTTTTTGGTTTTCTTTTATATCCCATGGCGGTACCAACAATAAGGAATCGGTAAGCGGAAATGATCGAAAGGTCTGTTCCATGGAGTTCAAGTAGTCTGCGAATTTCTTCTTCTGAACTTCCCAGCTGCAATCTCCCAATCCCAATACCTCAAGGGCCATCGTAGTAAACGCCTCAACAGGAAAGTCCGCTGCATAAAAGAAATACATCATTGTATACTCTTCTTCCAGATTTTTCGTGACCCCTTCCTGGTACAATAGTTCATAAGAACCCAGAGCTCCGCTTTCAATAAAAAATTTTTCCAGCCTTAAGGCACTGGTTTTTAATACTTGAATCGTAAGTTCCCAAAACTCTTCATCCGGTTGTTTATAATATTCCATAACGCTATAACTATAGAAATATTAATTGATGAACTGCCAAGGGATTTATAATTGTCGTGTATATGGATTCTTTCAACATAGCTAGAAAAATATTTCACAGTTCTTCTCTGGTTCCTGTAATATTGTATTATCTGGAAATTTTCGATGGTCATGAATGGCAAATATTTGAGCATAACACACGATCCATTTCGCTCTATTTTTTAATACTTATTGTACTAACGATGCTTACGGTAGACCTGCTGCGATTTAAATTTGAACCCGTTCAAAAATTATTTTTGAAATATGTAGGTTTTATGTTGAAAGGGCATGAAACAGACCGTTTTCAAGGTGGAATACCATACTTTCTAGGGCTTACCATCGGGGTTATCTTATTCCCCAAGGTCATAGTCGTTGCGGCTGTCTTTTTTTTACAAGCGGGAGACCCCGCCGCTGCCTATTTTGGCGGTAAATACGGTAAACATAGATTTTCTAATGGAAAAAGCATGGAAGGTTTAATTGCCGGAATTGCTGTGGCTTTTCCAGCTTCATTATTTTTCCTTACTCTTCACACAATGTACGGCGTTGACCCTACCTTCACTTTATGGGACGCAAATTCGATACATTATGGGGTTTTTGCAATACTTTTTGCGGGGGCTGTCGTGGGTTTTACAGCAGAACTTTTTAGTAAAAATGGAATTCTAAGTGACGATAATTTTATTATACCCGTAGTTTCCGGCGCAGTAATGACAATACTCTGGTTTATTTATCGCGATATTCCATTTCACTTGATGTTGCCCGACTGGAAAGCGCTGTTTTTGCCTATTTAAACTGATCTATTCATATGAAACAAATATTAGATCGATACTTCTTTACCGAGTTTTTAAAGTATTTTCTCGGCGCTTTGATATTGTTGACGGGAGTTTCTTTAATTTCCAAGACAATGGAGCGGTTGCAGATTATACTTGAATATTCTGGACCTGCCCTGGACACAATGCTTTATCTATTGTTGAACATACCCTACTTTATCAGTATTGTTGGAGCCCCTGCTCTCATGTTTTCCGTAGCCTTCACGATTGCCATGTTCTCCAGAAACAAAGAACTTTCCGTAGTTTTGGCGGCAGGACGTTCCTTTTTACGTACTCTTGCCCCTATATCCATTTTTACACTATTTTTTTCCGTGGGCCTTTTTTTCTTCAATGAATTTATTGCTTACCCTTCTTATTATGAATCCATGAATCAACTTCAGGTTCTAAAAGAAAATACAGAATTCACTCGTGAAATGGGACGTGTAAATTTTCATGGTAAATTAGATAACATTTTTTACAATGCGGGATTGTATGAAATTGAAAACAATCTAATACACAAGGCCCATATGGTTGAAATGGATGAAGCAGGAAATGTAAAAAAAATTATAAAATCGGATTATGCCATCCCGATTGAAGGCCATTGGATATTAATAAATGGTAGTATAAAAGAATTTCTATACAGTAAAAATAAGAAAGAAGGTGCGGAGAAAATTAGCGACTTTGAGATGATCAATATAGACTTCAGAGCAGGTCCTGAATTTTTTAGAAAAATCAGGCAAAGTTTTGATGAGATGAATATCATCAATATTTCCGAAGAGTTAGAGGCCAGAAAATTACGCGGAGCCAATTATCGAGAATATCAAGTGGAACTCTATTGGCATTATAGCTTTCCGTTTGTCTGTTTCTTTATCGTTTTTATTGGCGGTATTTTAGGCGCCCAGGTAAAAAAAGGGGCGATGTCCATGAGTATTGGCATATCTACCGGGTTGACCATTGGTTATTATTTAGTTATGTTTTTTGGAAAATCATTGGCAAATAATGGTACTTTGCATCCCCTGTTTGGGGCGTGGTTGGCCAATATTGTTTTTGGCACTATTACAGTAGTCATTCTCTGGAGATACCGTTTTTAAGGAACCCTATGAAAAATAATATTATAGAACTATACGATATCTATGAACCCACCCTTTTGCCTTTGTTGCGTTTAAAACCTCTCTTTGCTTTGCGTACCGGAATATTCTCAGAAGCCGAAAGAGTGCTGCTCAAGCTAAAAAGCGAACAGACGAAAGATACAGACCTTCTTGATATAAAAAATGAACTAAAAATACATATTTCGCGAGACGAAAATTTTTATAAAGATTATTTGCATATACATTATGCTTCCTTAGAAACAACTTCCGAAAATTATATCTCAAAAAATTATATTAATATCAAAGCAAAAACCAGTAATATACAACCTACTCAACCAGCCGAACTCATAGCAAACATCGGGAAAAATATTCAAAATGACGTCGCGTTTCTTTCGCGAGAAGAGTTCCCGATTATTGAAAATCCTGAATTTGGTTTGGAGGGCGATTTAACTGATCTTTGGATTGCTTCTAGTGCAAAGGTTTCGCCACACGCTGTAATCGACACCAGGAACGGTCCTGTTATTATAGATGCCAATGTCAAAATTTCGGCGTTCAGTTTAATTCGAGGTCCAGTTTATATTGGCCCAGATTCTAACATAGATCGTGTTTTCATTGAAAACAGTATAACGGGTAAACACGCCCGCCTTGGAGGAGAAATTTCCAACTCTATTATTGGCGATTTCAGTAACAAACACCACGAAGGTTTTTTAGGTCACAGTCTGGTCGGCGACTGGGTAAATCTGGGCGCCTTGACTACAACCTCCGATCTTAAAAACAACTATGGAAAAATTCGTTTGCAATTTGAACAGACGAACTTTGATACCAAGACCATAAAGTTCGGTTCCATTATTGGTGACCATGTAAAAACGGCGATCGGAACAATGTTGAACACCGGCACGATTATTGATTTCGGCAGTTTAATATTTACCACTGTAAAAAATGAAGTCTATTATCCTCATAGAAAATATTATTCACCGTTTTCATGGGGAAGTGATGTTCAACGCTATAAATTTGACCGGTTTACGGAAGATATGAAAATAATAATGGCTCGTCGAAATGAAAAACCAGACAAGCGTATATTAGCTTTAATTCAACAGTTTTTTGGTGAAACGAATTAATCAAATAGAGAACCGAATTCATACAAAGCGTCTAAACCCTGTATTCTTTTTGCATACCAGGGGCTGATAATTAAGTTACTCTTTTTTTTCCATTTTCGTATTTTTGCCAGAGTCTCTTTTTGCTCGACAACGTAATTTTTGAACTGTGGTTCTTGTGTAGACTCAATTACTTTATTAATAATAAAATTATGAACTACAATCTTGCCTTTATCTAACTCTTTTACGGCTCGTTTAGTCTCTTCCAGAGAAAAACTATCCGGGTTCAATACGAAATTAAAAGCGGTTATATCAGAGTTTATTATCAATTCTTTTAGATGACTGAATTTTTTCTGGCGTGTATCTAAAATATTCAACAGTCGATCACTATCCCCTTTCTTGTCATTCCAGACTTTGGCAATTTGTCTGTTTTTTTCTCTTTTATACATGAGCAAGTCGATCCAGTTTTTCATCGATTCAGGTAGTAGTACAAGGCGAAGCGTATGGCCGGTAGGAGCTGTGTCGATAATAATATGATCGTATTTTGAAATATTATTTACAATAAAATCGCTTAACGAATCGAGCAAAGCCGCCTCTGTTAAACCTGGCGATGAGCCTGCCAACTTTAAATATTCATCCACCTGGGCAAAAAGTTTAGCATGGACATTTTGCAGCATAATTTCTTTTACGCTTTTTAAATATTTTTTTGCTTCGTAATTTGCGTCGAGTTCCAAAACGTCTAAACGGGAATTCACCTTTGTAATATTTTTTTTTATTCTCTTTTGAAATATGTCGGACAAATTATGAGCCGGGTCCGTCGAAATAAGTAATACCTTTTTGTTTTTTTTCCCAGAAAGAAAAACCGACAGCGACGCCGAAAAAGTAGTTTTACCTACGCCACCTTTCCCGCCAAAAAAAATTATCTTTTTGTTTAACCAGAGATCACCGATGCCCATTATAAAGTCCTGTTGTTGTAGTAACTGCAGCTACCGCTGTAACGTCGCCGCCGCCAAATAATATTTTTTGTCAGCAACAACTTAAACCTTCAAAGGGAGATTTTTCCATTCCCATTCTTAAGTGCCACTCATGCATATGCTCCATTAAAAAAGGATAGGCTTCAAGCATATAAAACATGATGGGGTTTGGTATACCTAACTCTTCAGAAAAGAGGAACATCATAAACAGATCATCTTGTTCACGAATATCTTTTAAAACGGATTGTTTATATGGCCCATAAAAAAGGTTTTCATAATACCCTACAGCTTTCGAAACTTTACCGGGTATTCCAATAAAGATTTTAGCAAATCGGTTATTCCACTTCTTTTTCATCAGTTTTTGCCATTACTACTCGTACACCTTCTACTAAAATCCAAAAAGCAAAAAACAAAATAATACTACCAAAAAACAGTAAAATTCCAGAATCGCTTTGGCCCGGCCAGATATAAAATACCTGCTCAACCATCGCCCAGATGGTCATAGCCAGTAAAAACAACATCGGTATTAACGAAGGTATAAAATTCTTTTTCGTAACTTTCAACCAGATTGTAATAATCAACAGGGTAATGCCCGCCAGCAATTGATTTCCTGTACCAAACAATGGCCACAGAGTAAAACCACCGCTACCGAACCCTTTGTCACTTTGCGGTAACATGGCTAAAAGAGCGCTTGCGCCGATACCAAGACTGGTTGCTACATGTTTTTTTGTTAATATATTAACTTTATACTCTTTGCCGAGTTCATTAATGATATACCTCATTAACCGCATTGCCGTATCCAGAGATGTTGCGGCAAAACTGATGACAATAACAGCCACAATTGTTTTACCGATTTCTACGGGAATTCCTACGGCTCCGGCTAAATTAGCAGCTCCGCTTAAAAAGATAGTTAACCCTTGGCCATTGGCCGACTCGAAACTATTATAGCTGGCGAGGAAATCGCCCTCAGAGGCAAAATAGGTTGCAACGGCTATTAAAGAGATTAAAGCCAGGGAACCTTCGCCAACTGAGCCCAGGTAGCCAACAAAACGCGCGTCGGTCTCTTTATCGAGTTGTTTAGAAGTTGTTCCTGAAGAGACCAATCCGTGAAAACCACTGATGGCTCCACAGGCAATGGTAATAAACAAAAGTGGAAACCACGAGCGATCTGTGTTCATTTGAATGGCAGGAGCCGTTACATCCGGGTTCATAATAAAAACGCCTGCGTATAAAATAGCTAAACCAACAATCAGCTGGTGTGAATTGATAAAATCTCTTGGTTGCAATAGTTTCCAGACCGGCAACACTGAAGCAATATAACCATATATCATTAAGACAATAATCCAGATAAAAAAGGAAAATTCCGTACCGGTAAAACCTAAAGACGTGGGTTCATCGCCGCCTAACATGCCGACCAGGTCTAATTGAAGTACACTGTAATTGCTGCTTAAAATTGCCGAAACATACATTATAACCAGGGCAATTAAAGATGGAATTAAAATCTTACCTTTCTTTTTGTATACATGATATCCTATCCAGACCGCGAGCGGTATTTGTATAAATACAGGTAAAATACTTGATGGGTTGACAATAAAAAGTTTCGAAATTACCCAGGCAAAAACAGCATTTACCATAAGCAATAAAATAAGTATAATAAACAGAAATAAAACTTTCGCACGTTTACCGATTATCTTGTTAGCTAAAGTTCCCATGGAATTACCGTCATGACGAACGGAAATTACGATGGAGCCAAAATCATGAATTCCAGCGGCAAACACAGTCCCGAAAACAACCCATAAAAGGGCGGGCAACCAACCCCAGTATACGGCAATCGTTGGTCCTAAAATAGGCGCTGCGCCGGCAATAGAGGTAAAATGATGCCCAAAAAGTACATATTTATTCGTAGGCACAAAATCGATACCATCGTTAAATTCATGGGCTGGAGTTCGATAATTTTTATCCAGCTTAAAAACTTTCTCAGCTAAATATTTCGAGTAAAATCGATAACCCAACGCATAAACCACGACGCCAAAAATGATAAGTAAACTTCCACTCATAATAATTGAATTGATGATGGCTTATTGCTCTGTGTGTCAAGGAAAATCGGAGGTAGTATTTAACTCTTTCAACTGGTCTGCATGTTTCGCCAGGTCGCGAAGGCGAAAATCGTCAACAATTTGTCTGGTAAATTGAAACGCTTCTTCTAAGGCAACATTCTGTTTTTTTTCATGCCAACGATCTTTAATATCTTCCTCGTAACCGGGAAATCTCATCACACGTTCGTTGTCGAAATCTTGCAAAAGTTTTTTTTCATCGATAATAATATTTTCGAGTCGATACAAAGCAAGAGCCGCCGTTTGCAGTAACTTGCGTTCGACTTTTTCACGCTGGTTCGGCCCCAGCTCTTTTAATTCTTCCACGTAATGGCGCAATAAAACGGTTGGGGAAAACTCATCAGGTACATTAAACCTTTCTAGTTCTCCCGTAAGCTGGTTTATCGTTTCCCAGGATGAAGTGCCGCGTAAAAGATACTCTATAACGGGATAATAATATTTAACCCACTCGGTAATTGCGCCAACGAGTCGACGAATTTCATGTGACGCCGCCGGGTCAAAAAATATATCTTTGTATTTATCAAGCAAGGCATCGTTAGCCGCCATCATTGCTTCCGCACGTTGATTGAATTCATCCCTTTTTTTCTGATCGGATAATTTTACCTCGGCGAGACTTTCGGTCTTCATATAAAATTCCATCTCTTGTTCTAAAAAAGATTGAACATTTAGACCGGTTTGCATCATATGAGTAATTCTTGATTCAAGTTGTACGAGATCGAAAAATTTCTTTCCGTATTTTTCAGCAGCTCTCTCATACTTACTTCGTAATTGATCAATCAGTTTATCTCTGGTCTCACCGCTCATTTTTCATATCTCCTGGTTGCATTTTTGCCATCATTTCTGCCATTTGTAATGCCAGTTCGGGCGGCAGCATGGAGGGGTCAAAACCTGCATTTTCTGCTTCAGGTTCGGGTTCTGGTGTTTGGTCAAAAGCAACGGCGTGCATGATGATACGATATTGAATCCAGATTGATAAAAGTGTAATTAAAATTGCTATAGCGTAGGCAAGCGTGGTTTGCATACCGGGGTTGGTAACATAGTGTAGTGCAATTAAACCCGCGTCGGTAGAAAAAATATCTCCGCGAAAGAAATCGAGCAAATCGTAAAGAGCGTACAAAGATGTTAAACCGCCCATAATAAAAAGAATAATTCGGTTCATATGATGAAACAAAGAAACAGTTAGAATTAACGCTCCCCCCCAGCCAAGCCCGGCGCTAAGAGCAAGAGTTGGAATCTTTTCAGGAACCACAAGTGTAAATATTATAATGGTAACCCCGATACACCAGGAGACCGGCCTTACAAACTTTCCTGACAACCCGGAGTGTAACATTAAAGAGCCGAATAAAATACTTCCTAAGTAACCAGAGCCTGCAATGGCTAAAAAGTTACCCCCAAAGGTTTGAGTAAACCCCGATTCGTTTAAATTAATATTTATAATACTTACTTCGCCTCCCGAAAAAACAGCCCCCAGGGCGTGAGAAATTTCGTGAAGATACACGACCAGTATCTTAAAAGGAACCATATATGGATGTTCCCAAAAAAAACCAAGTATTAAAGATAAAACGGCTAAAAGGGCCAGCTTTATATATTTTTTTTCCGGCATGCTATATTAATTATCGGCATCTTTCTTGCTTTTATGCTTACTTACGGCTTGTAAAAATTGTCTTTCTGTCTCCGTCAAACTGTGAATACCGTCCTTGCTAATCTTATCGAGCAGTTCATTCACCTTTTTATCTACACCAGGATGATTCATATCAAATTTATAAAATGGCTTGGATGTCTTTGTTTTTACATTACGATAAACTTTTTTAAATTTATCATCCGTGGCTTTGCCAAAAAGCCTTTCGATTACGGGAATTTTTTTGTATAACCCAAGGTAGATTAAACCGGCGACAAATCCACCCAGGTGTCCAATATGGCTGATTCCATCACCACCAGAACCCATCATAGAATAAATACTGATAGCTGCGTAAAACAGCACAACAAATTTCGTTTTGACAGGTATCATCATCATAAACAAAAGTTGGCGATCGGGCCAAAACACCGCGTAAGCAAACAAAACACTCAACACAGCTCCCGAAGCCCCTAATGTCAGACTTGGAGTGCCTGTTGGTATTAAATACATATTACCTACGGCAATAATCACTCCAGCCCCTAACCCACAAACCAGGTAATATTTATAAAACTCTTTTTTACCCATAAGGTTTTCAAGTTCACTTCCAAACATCCACAGCATAAACATATTGATGCCAATATGAAAAAAACCGCCATGCAAAAACATATAGGTAAAAACCTGCCATACCTGAAAATTTTCTGAATCAACCGCTGAAACGGAAAAAAGTATATCGAATGGTGTGGATGGTGTGCGAGTGCCTAAACTGTTAAACCCAAATAAAAGCATAGATATTAATTGCTGAATTGCAAAAACTGCTACATTTATTATAATGAGTGTTTTTATTCCATTTGTAATCTTGGGGCCAAATTGTGCTTGATACATAGTTTGTTCCTGGTTTATTTGATGGGGTTAAAGCAATGGAAAAAAGAATCACCTTTTTCTGTCGTTCTATCCGGATAACTGTTTTCGCATTCTTCAATTTTATAATTGCATCGTCCCATAAAAGGACAGCCGTCAATCCACTCACTGGGAGAAGGTAACTCCCCTTTTATGGATTTAGCAACGTCAATTTTTTTACCAATTCGGGGCATCGCGTCAAGAAGCATTTTCGTATAAGGATGGCGCGGTTTGGAAAATATCTTTTTGGTTTCACCAAATTCAACAATTTTACCAAAATACATTACAGCAATGACATCTGAAATATGCCCAACGACTCCTAAATCGTGCGCAATAAACAAATAGGTAATTCCATATTTTTCTTTAATTTCATGTAACAGGTTCATCACCTGAGCTTGAATGGAAACATCAAGCGCGCTAATCGGCTCATCGAGAATAATTACTTTCGGTTTAAGAATTAAAGCCCTGGCAATGCCAATTCTTTGTCGTTGTCCTCCGCTAAATTCATGCGGAAATTTTTCCATAGCTTCAGGACCAAGACCCACGGAGGCCAACGCCTCTTTGACCATACTCTTGCGCTGTTGGGTACTTAATAAAAGATCATTTTTGTGAATAATTAATGGCTCTTCGAGAATTTTTTGAATTTTCATTCGAGGGTTCAAGGAGCCATAAGGATCTTGAAAAACCATCTGGACCTCTTTGCGGTAGTGTTTCCAGTCGGTACTTTTCATGGTGTTGCTCAGCATATTCCCATATTCGAAATGCCCCTGTGTAGGTGAAATCAGACCCACCAGTAACTTCGCAAGAGTACTTTTTCCGCTGCCCGACTCCCCGACTATGCCGGTTGTCCGGTTTAAAGGAAAGGCAAGGTTGACACCATCTACGGCATAAAACGATTTTTTCGATTGCCCTAAAAGGTTTTTCTTGATCGTGTATTTTTTTGTTAAATTGTGCAGCTTTAGCATATGTTTTTTTTCAATGTATCGTTATATCTTTTTATTATATTCTGTCGCTATATTTTATCGTAGAAATTCATAACTTTATAATTTCATTTTATAATTTTACTTTATAACTTTAGTCTGGCGCGCGCTATGTACTTTTGAGCCGCCGAGTAAGATGAGGATGATTTCGGAACTTTGCTCCATACGGCAATCGCTTCTTTATATTTACCCTGCCGATATAATACAATACCCTGGCTCACAACTTTTTCATGTCCTGATGAAGAGCCTCCCGAAGATGTCGAGCTACCCGATGTTCTTCTTGATTCATTCCGTTGATTAATTTGAGCCTGACGTTTTTTACGCGCCTGGGCAAGTAAGCTCGGTGTTTCTTCATAATCTTTTACCAATTCCTGAACTTCGCTGAATTTTTCAATTGCCAATGAATAATTTTTCAGAGCCATCGCTTCTTTTCCGTCTTTATAAGGAAAAGATGCCATTTGATTTAATCCTAATTTTGACCTCGACTGTCCTTTTAAAGCATCGACGTTATTCGGTTCAATTACCAATATCGAGGTATATAAGGCGTTTGATTTTTTAAAATCTTTTTTCGCTTCGGCGTCTTGCGCTTGACTAATCCAGGTTTTAATTAATTTCTTACCTTTCTCTTTTGCAATTTCAATATTACTGCGGGCAACTTTATCATATGGATTTATTTCAAGAACTTTTAAAAACGGAACAATACTTAAACCAATCTGGTCTGTGGAATTTAAATACTTTTCACCTTCGTCAAAATATTTTTTTGCTTTAATGGAATTTTCCCGTTTCAGCGCAAGGGCTGTGGTTTTTCTCAAGCGAAGCGCCCTGGCGTACTGTCCCGCAGCTTCTTCATATTTACCGGCTTTAAGATTTTCATCGCCTGTTTTTTCAAACACAGCTTTTTCTTCTTCAATACGGTCTTGCGCTTCTAGCAGCATTTTTTTAGCTTCACGATTACCAGGGTCTTCTTTTAAAGCGCGTTGAAAGGAGCTTTCAGCCAATAGCCACTTTCCCCCTTCGTAGTATTCCATCCCTTTAATATAATCGATTCTTTTTCTATTTAATTTGGCTTCCCTTGCTTTTGGAATATAACGGTCTACCAGAGTATTTTCAGGGTCAAGTTTTTTCACCTCTTGCCATTTCGCAATCGCTTCATCGTAATTTCTTCTTTTGTACTCGCGAACACCCTCAATAAATAAAATGGAAATTTTGCTTTGCAACTCTTCGGCTTTTTTGGCTTGCAGCACACGTTTTTTTAACGCAAGAGCTTCTTTATGATTAGGGTCTACCGAAAGAGTTTTTTCAAGATATACAAGAGCTCGTTCAAATTCCCGGTTTTCAAGAAACCCGGCCGATTTTGCATTCCATTCAGATATAAGGGCTACATTTTGAGTCAGATCAACTGCCTGTTTTGCCTGGTCAAGATACTGTTTTGCCAGTTCGTTTGCCGGGTCTATCTCCAGGACCTGCTCCCACCCTTTAATGGCCTGGTCATATATTTTATTGTTAAAGTTTGCAAGGGCCTTTTTATGAATTTTTCCTGTTACATCTCGAACTTGCTTTCTTGCATAATCAAGCATTACCTTAGCTTCTTTATAAGAAGAATCGAGTTGCACAACTTCATTCAAGTGTTTAATGGCTTTTGAAAAACTGGGCATATCGCTATTTTTTTTGCCGGTTTCATAAAATTTCTTACCCTGTTCGTAATGCATTTTTACAATAGCTTTTTTCTCTTTGTTAATTTTTACCAGAAAATTTCTTGCAGCCACATTATCAGGGTCAAGTTTCAAAACTGCTTTAAAGTTTTCAATTGCGCTGGTAAAAAGTCTGGCCTGGTAAGATTGCGTTCCTTCCAGTATAAAAGGTTGCACCTGGGCAGCTAATCTTATTATCGTTTCTTCAAGTGACGGTTTCGCTTTCTCATGAGTAGGATAAATCTTTAACGCCAAACGAAAATCCTGAATGGCTTGGTAATATTTATCTTCGTCAAAATTACGAATCCCTTTCTCATATATTTTATTCGCGGCTTCTATTCCCTTTAAACCCATCTTTTCTCTTTCCCACTCTTCAATAGCCATTTGGCGATATTTTTGAGCGTCCAGATGGTCAGGGTTCAGTTTAAGAGCCTGGTCAAACATATTAATAGATTCTTCAAAAGATTTTCGACTATAGTATTGTAATCCCTTGGTATAAAAAACTTCGGACTGTTGCAACTTTTCTATACGTTCTCTTTCAGCCAATTCCGTGTCTGATAGTTCATTTTTTATTTTCAGCAACATTTCTTTCGATGGCTCATACTCCGGGTCAAAACTTAGAGCTGACGAAAAAGATTCAATGGCGGCTGTTTTATTATTTGCCCCATAGGCATCCATACCGCTTTTATGATGTTTTATTACCTGATCTCGAACCAGGTTTTGAATTCGTGATATATTATTTTTAGCCTCTTTGTCTGCGGGGTTTATTTCATCCACTTTTCGCCATTCATAAATTGCGTCGCCATAATTTTTTTGAGCTTCGTATTTTTTAGCCAGGTCTTTATGAAGTTTAATTAAACGGGATTCTTCTTCGTCCATCCAGTCCGATGTTTTCAAGTGAAGCAACGCCCTTTCCATGTATAATTTAGCCATCTCGTGTTCAGGATTTTGCTCTAACACTCTTTCAAAATCGCTGTAAGCTCCACGATAATTTTCATTATTGTACTTTTGCATCCCTTCGTAAAAATCAATAATTTCATCGTCGGAAACTTCCTGTCCATCATTGCCAATAATTCTCATGGCTTTGTTCTTATCGATAAAGTAGGTTAAACTAATGGAGGCCAGATTTTCATAGCCTCGTGGCATAAACGCAAAATTCAAGTTCATCGTCTGCAATTGAGTACCGACCCCGAGAGTAAAAAAGTTACCATCAAAACCAGCTCTTAAAGTAAAATAATTTCTATATATATCGAACTCCATACCTAATCGGTGTCCAATATATTCATAGACAGTTTCATATACTGGAAGGTATACATCCATCATATAGAATATACGGCCCTTTCCGTTTAATAAGACAATCTGCGGGCCAATTTTCAAAATTACCGGAAGAAACTCATACGTTGTATTAAATTGAAAAGGATAGTTTGCAATATTATCGATGGAAAAAGAGAGGCGAAAAAATTTCACCGGATTATAAACAAGCCCCAGGTCCAAAGATACGGCAAAACCATCGATGTAATAATAATTAAAGTAATAAGCTTTAATCGTTTCAGAAATAGTGAGAGTTGGCAGAGGTCTCCAGATATGAGCACCCCCGCCCAGTATTTCTGCTGTGTTGTAGTACTCACCAAAAACACCTGAGGAATCATACCTTTCGAGCAGGGAATTTCCCAGATAAGACAGACCAAAAACAAATTTGCCAATTTTTGTCGGCATGGCGTAACCAAAAAAAGCAAAATTCTGCTGAAATCCACTCGGGTCGGCAATATAGGTCAATCCAAATATACGTCCATTGATTCTGTCAAACAGATATGCCGGGTTATACCAGATTTGTCCCAACTCTTCAGATTGGCCGGCCCCACCAAGAGAAAGGTTGGTAGTCGATGCGGCGTCTTCGAGATAAATAGTAGGACTTAAACCGCCCGTGATGCTAAATGAATTTTTAAATGGTGTAACAAAGATTATAATTAATGTGAACGGATAAAAAAAATGAAAAATACGATGTCTAAAAATATCATTCATGCTATTTACCTGATAATCTACCTTATTATTAAAAGACGAAAATATGAAACATAATCGCTGTATGCGGAGGTTAAAAACCTGACATCGACTACCACGGTATAAACTCCGGTCGAAACCAGTCGTCCGGTGCTACTTTTGCCATTCCAATAAGGGGCGTTATTAAACCGTGTAGATTTAGCGCTCTGGTAAGATTCGTTTAAAATCGTTTTAACAAGTTTTCCTCCATTGTCATAAATTTTTATTGTGACTTTTCCATTGGCAGGTAAATCGTATGCGATTGTTAAGTCTCCCGAACCTGCCTTATACGGAGCCGGATAACAAATAACCGAATTACCGGAGTAAGTGGCTTTAATCTGCGTTACCATAAGAGAGTCCGCATTTAATGTAAGATACATCTGAAAATTAGTGCCTTCTGATAAAAGACTTATGGAGGAGAGATTTATACTTACCGTTGAAGTTAAACCCGATTGAGAATGTATAACTTTCCCTGCTTTAGAGCGAATTTCAATATCATAGGAACCAGCGCCTGTTGTTGTAATCTTCAAATTTTGCCAGGACTGGTTTTTTTTAATTGTAAAACCGCCAATTTGAAGCTGCAATGTATCAACCGTAGCGTAAATTCCAGTGGAATCGGCGTTCAATGTACCGTTTCCAGAAGTATAAAAGTAAAGCCCACTATTGCTAAGGTTGGTGCCCGTAATTTTAAATTCACCCGCTAAAAGCTGCGTACCTGTAAAGGGGAAGATTAATATTAACAATATCAGTAATCGTTTTTTCATATTACATTTTTATTCCATCAGAATTTTTTATGAGGTGATTCAACATAATAAAACATAAAACGCGATCCATCTTTACCATCAAAGACGAAAATTGACCATTACGTTACAGTATTAAGTAATTTGTTATCGCTACTTCTATTTTCCAAAGCAGAATGAAGTCCTTCTAAGTGACGCCCTATAAGACGTAATTTTTCCAGTTCTGCCACCCTCATTTCTACCATTTTCTCTTCACATTCTTTAGAAAATTCAATGCTCTCTTTTTGTAAAAGTATAGCCGATTCAAGTATCTCTTTACCTTTCGTTTCAGCCTTAATCCATTGGACAATATTACCTATATTCTTTCGCAGGTACAGTAAAAAAATTAGAAGCGTGACGGGAAGCGCTATAATAAACAGGAGTTTAAACAGATAGAAAAGCCAATGCCGGGCTTCATAAATAAATACCAGATTATGATTTCCAATTTTCTGACTTAAAATTCTGGCCTCGCCTTTTCGACCGCCCATCGGACCCGTATAATACCCATCTCTTATCCATTCCACAGAATAACCGATAAATTTGTCGCGGTTCAGAACTTTCCCTTTGGAATCCACAAAAAGAGCTGTTATTCCATAGGCAGGCTGCGGAACATTAAAATGATCGAGTTTATAACCAAATCGATCCATTTCTGCGCTGATATAACCCAGCAATACATCCTGTGATTTTACTTTTATAAAAAAACGTGAATCTTCAATTGTAAAATCTTTTTCAGGTATCGCCCCCTCAAAATCTTTGGTTTTATCTGGGTATAAAACTTTGCCCGAATTATCCATAACAGTCAGGTTTTTAACGATATCGACATTTTTTACATACCTGAGAAATTCATACTGAAACACCTCAGCATATTTGCCCCTGGTATTTTTTAACCATTGCATTAACCCCGGATGGGTTGCCAGCACATGGGCCTCTTTTTGAAAAGGGCCAGACAGGTCCGCTTCAGCCGCTTTCGCCTGCAACAGGTCTTTTCCATACAGGTACGAACTTTCCCTGGTAATTATATCAAGATAGTCATGCATGTTCCTACGCGACTCTTCCACTTCGATCTCGGAGTCTTCAAATACAATGGCATAATAATTGTATAATGGCTGTGTTGCTTCGCGAATCGCCTCGCCTGTGTAAAACTCCATAAGAGCAGGCAATATTTTTTTGTGCGCAGCTATAAAATAAGATAAACTGGTTATAATTGTAAATAGAGAATAATACAAAGTTTTTTTCAGATATTTTTTAGTACGATATCTCATATATTTATTATTATCGGTATCCAGGTTTTTATACGTAAATTCAGTTGCGTTGTTTTTATTTTTTCCTGGAGCGCATCATAGTTAACCTTCTTGACATGGTAAAGGCAATTTCTGTTGAGTGATTAAAATAAAGGTGTTAGTAAACATATATGGAACGGAAAAAATTAGAAAAGTTATTACAGCGATACATGACTCCCGACGAGATTCTTACAGCATTTTCTCTAATGGATAAGATTCAGGATCTAAAAAAGGCGAAAAATGCGGTTATTTTAGGGCATAACTATATGACTCCCGATGTTTATTACGGAGTTTCTGATTTTACCGGTGACTCCCTTGCCCTGGCGAAAAATGCCGCAGAAACGGACGCAGATATTATATTATTTAATGGTGTCCATTTTATGGCAGAAACGGCTAAAATTCTGAATCCTCATAAAAAAGTCTTAATTGCCGATCTCGATGCAGGGTGTTCGCTTGCCGAAGCTGTCACCGCCGAAGAAGTTTTGCGTTTTAAAACAGAAAACCCGAAAATTCCCGTAGTGACCTATATAAATAGTTCGGCATCGGTCAAAGCGGTATGCGATATAGTCTGTACCAGTGCAAATGCCGTCAAAGTGGTCGAATCTCTACCTGAACCATCCGTTTTAATGATTCCCGATGGCTACCTGGCCATGAATGTTCAAAAAAAGACTGAAAAGAAAGTTTTATACTGGAGTGGAAAATGCATGGTACACGAACTCTTTTCAGAAATGGATATCGAAATGGCCAGAAAGAATTTTCCTGGAGTCAAAGTTGTAGCTCACCCAGAATGTAAACCCGAAGTAACACAAATATCCGATTATACAGGTTCCACTTCGCAAATTCAAGACTACATTGAATCGGAACAACCCTCTCAGGTTCTACTTTTAACAGAGTGCTCGATGGGTGAAAATATTAAAGGTGAAAACAGTTCTGTGGAGTTCGTCTCTACCTGTCAAATATGCCCTCATATGAAAAAAATTACACTCGAAGGCGTACTTCGCTCTTTACAAGAAGAAGTTTACGAAGTTTTTGTAGAAGAAAAAGTACGCATCGGAGCCGAAAAATCTTTACGACGCATGCTGGATATAGGGCGTTAATATACTCTTGTTAATACACTCGTAACGGGCGTTTAAAACGAATAACCTGTGAATATATCACCTCACCGGACTCTTCGTCTTTTAAGATGACTCCAAAGGTGTTAAAAAACTTTATATTCGCACTAAAAGGAACGTAAAGCTTACCAATAACCATTGTTCGTAATGGTTGCATATCAATATAGAACTTATCGTCTGCAATAACTGGTCTTGCATCTGCGGCAATTCCGCGAATAGAAAGCTTTTGACCCAGTTCAATATCTTTTTGCATTGTATTTACTAATTCAGCAAAACCGTAACGGCTTACATTACTTTTCGCATCGGCTTCCTCATCCTTAAAAATGGGAATTGTATCGAGGTTACGAATAATTTTTACCTGTTTTTCGATGTCTTTATTTCTCCACTTAGGATAAGCTTCCAGGTTTCGTAATTTATCATCGACACCGTCTTCTTCGTAGTAAGCAAGCAACATCATTTTCATATCAATTGTAATATCTGTGTTATTAAATATTTCAAAGGTTACGTTTAATTCCTGACCACCACCTTTTATGGAATGACGTTTAAAAAATGAGAAATTTTTAACTACAAACCTATCATCATCCATAGCTGCATGAACTATATCTGGTTTATCTGACGACTCAGCATGAAGCCCGCCGAGCACAGCTACTGCTGTAATTAAAGATACTATGGGTAAAATAATATATTTTTTCATATTGACCTGTCTACTGATTTTATCGGCAATAATTATGAAGCTCTTAAATTAAAATCGATCCTTTCTTATTCTTTCTTACTCGTGTAAGCCTTTTCTTCTCATAGAGACAATACGACGGCAATCATTTAAATGAAATACATGTATACGATCTGCATATAATTCAATTTTGCCAAGTTTTATCCAATGGGACAAAACCGGTTGTACTTTATCGGGAGTTTCCCCACACCAATGGCCGACATCGTCTACCGTAATATTCAGCACAATCTCGTTTAATTCTTTAGCGTTCGGTTCTTTTTCAGATAGCATTAAAAACACGTCACAGACTTTAGCCTGTACATCATCTAACAATAATATAACAAGCCTTCTGCGCGCATCGTAAATTCGTTTTGTAAAAATGGTCAGTAATTTAAAAGCCAGCTGAGGCTGGGACGTCATAAGTGTTACAAAATTATCTCGGTTAAAATGCAATGTGCTCACAGAATCAACTGCGGTAGCTGAAGCCGAACGTGGAGCTTCTTCTAAAATCGCCATTTCACCGAAAATATCCCCCGGACCAAGAATATCCATGGTTTTTTCAGTGTCTTTTACTATTTTCGTAATCTTCACCTTGCCTGTTTGAATGAGGTAAAAATCCCCACCAGGTTCAAACTCACAAAAAATAATTTTTCCCGGATCAAATGTTTTACCGAATTTATTAGAAAGACCGTCTAATTGCACTTTATCCCCTCAACTTCTCTATTCGTTGTTTAGCTAATGCAGATTCTTTATCTTTGGGCGGCATCTGGGTCACTTTTGTATATATACCCATTGCTCGGTTTTTGTCATTCTTCTTCTCGTAAATTTCACCAATCGAGATCATGGCTTTTTTAATCGTCTGACTTCTGGGGTATTTTTTTACGAATTTGGAAAAACACTCAAAAGCTTCCACCGTATCGCCTTTTCTATGGTGAGTCCTGCCTTTTTCATACAGGGTTTTTTCTAGAATGGGTATATCTGTTTCCGTAGCGACAGTCTCCCTAGAAAGAATTATTTGATATTTTGATATCGCAGCGTCCCAGCTTTCTTGCGAAAAATCGTTCAAACCTGCATAGTAAAGTTCACTAATCGTCTGTTCACCGGAAGCTGTGGCGACGTTTGTACCGGCGTCAAGACTCACGTCTGGTAAATCAGGTAAATCAGGTAAATCGGGCATATTGGGTATATCGTTTAGATCGGGCATATCAGGCATATCGGGCATATCGGGTATAGACGCACTGCCGCCGTTATTTGAATCAGGAATGTCCGGAATACTTTCGAGGTCTGGAATAGCGTCAAGATCTGGTATGTCTGGCAACTCGCTCATACCGTCTGCTTCGCCTAAGTCGGGAACATCCATATCAATAACATTATCCACGCTGAAATCAGATGGATTAAAACTGTCCGGGGCGGCCGCACCGACCAAATCGGCACCCTGGTTATTTATAGACTCAAGCTCCTGGTCAACTTCTTGTGCATCAATAGGAAACGGGTGACCTGATTCAATAAGAGAGAGCATTTTTTGCGCCCTTCCCGCAAGTTGGGAATCTTTGTACGCTTCTAAATAGCCTGCGAAGGCATATTTTGCATGTTCAATTTCATTTTTTTTGTAAAAATATTCAGCTGTTTTTAATAGATCTACTGTGTTATCATGTTCTATTGCACCACCAAGCAACTCACGTACTTTACGGTGTACTTTTCGAAGCTCCCCTGAAAAAACTTTTAACATTTGCAATACAATTCGAGAATTCTTCATGCAAAATGTTTGAAATATAGCAGGGTTAAATACAAGTACGGTGGAATCTGTTAAAACCTGGGATGTTTCTTCTCTAGGGTATAAACCGAGAGCAGATTTTACTCCGAAAAATTCTCCTTTGGAGACTTCTTCACGAACTTCCGAATGGTTATCGAGAGATTCGGATATTAATACAATTCTGCCTTTTTGCAAGACAAATATATCTGTTCCTTTATCTTCAATAAAATAGATAATAGAACCGGCTTTATATGTTCTTAATACAGGACCATTCATAAATTTCACCAAGCTTCTACAGGTAGAAATTCAAAAGTTTTTTGAAAGCCTACCGCGTCGCGTACCTTATCGAGTAACCCCAATAAGTCGCCATTAATAATCTTCTTATACGAGTCTACTTTTATTTTTTGGAATGGTATTTCCAGTGCTTCGAAAAGCGGAATAAAACTTTCATCTGCGTATTTTGGTATGCCATCTATAACTACCAACATTATATCTTCATAACTCATATCTGTTATCGCTGAATATGGATTGCTTTTATCTCCGTTTACTATAATTAGGTCGGCTAAATACCCTTCTTTTATTTGCCCCTGCCGTTTTAAAGAAAATGCCTGGGCTGGATTTTTCGTAAGCATATTCAAAATGGTTTTTTGTGCCAACTCTTCCCCGTAAGCCTCTTTATAGAACTCCTGTCCTACAAAAATTTCTTGAAAAAGACTGGATGAACCGGACATTGGTGAGTCAGTTCCCAGGCAGACGTTAATTTTGTTATCTAGTAATTTCTTTATGGGGGCGGTTTGTTCAAACATATATAAATTCGATGCCGGACACCAAACCACATTACACTCATTTTGTTTCAGTAATTTAATATCGGCATCTGAAAATGCAATTCCATGCACCAATACCGTGTTTTTACTTAAAGCTTGTTTTTCATTTAAAGTAGTAACAGAACGAATTGTTTCTTCGTCATACCCTTCCGAGCAATGGGCGACGAAAGGAATATCGTTTTTTGTGGCATTTGCATGTTCATTCTCAATGGTATCGCCCCATTTTAAAGAAAACGAAGTTACCGAGTGTGCTACCGCGTACTCTTCAATCAGCTTAATCGGCAAATCGTCTTTAAACATATCTTGAACAAAGTGTGGTATGTGATCTTGGACTGAGGTTATTCCACATAACAGGTGGCGAAAAGCCCCCATCTGGTATAAATCTTTCGATTCAATCTGTTGCCTTTCTGCATATACAGGGTTGGACTTTAAATCGTTGTCCCATACCAACCAGTTCATGTATGGTTTTCGGTCGCCGACTCGCGGCATGTACGAACCCAGCAAATGATCGTGTCCGTTAATTAATCCAGGGTATACTATTAATCCGTTTAAATCAATTTGTATGTTGGAGCTTCCGCCCTCACCTTTGCCAACTTTGGCAATTTCATCTTTTTCAACCGTTAAAGTTCCGTTTTGGATTACGGTATCTGGTGTTACAATGGTTCCGTTTATCAATTCCCAGCTCATGTTTCCTCAAGTCTTTATTAAGTTATTATTTAGGTATAAAACAGGGTTTACCGGTTTTCCATTAAATGCCATCAATATAAATAGTTTATGGTTTTCCACTATTGCAATCTTCTCGCCAGCATTGACATATTGACCTCGTTTTACATTGAGCTTGCTCAAGTGTGAATACATGGTATGCCACCCTTTCCCATGGTCAATCAAAATATATTCTCCATATCCACGAAGTTGTCCAATTTTTATTACTTTACCGCCGGCCATTGCCATAACTTCGCTAGAACCAATAACCTGGGCTACAATACCATAGTTTCGACCCTCGCCATAGGGTCGATACCCTTTAATTATATTCATTCTACCAACCGGATTAACAATTTTTTCAGAAAATGTTGCCGAGGGTTGACTTTGCTTGTTTAGAACACTCTTTCGAATTTTTAATTTCTGGCCAACAAATATTTTGTCAGGACTTTTAATTCGGTTCCAGGCAATAATATCATTAGATTTAACCTTATATTTGCGTGCGATGACGGTTAAGTTTTCGCCTCTTTTTATGGTGTGGCTCACCCAGACGTCTTTTCTAGATGCCGATTCCACAGAAGAAAAAATGGCTAAACATAATACCAACCATACCGATATTCGAGTAAGGTCAAATTTACGTAACGAACACATCTTCATCACTTTTATTTTCGGCTACGCGTGTTTTAAACTATAGGTGAGTCGAAAGCACTTTCATAAAACACACAAATAAATTTGCCAGCTGCCAATTTCAAAAAAAAACCCTGTCCAGGGTTTTGCCACCGGCTCGTCGCCTGCCATATCTTTTTAGTTCGAAAATTCCCCACCAGTTTTATAAGTTTATAATCTAGACAGGCTATTTTCGTATTGTACTTAGTCCGAATGTCGAGTTTAAAAAAAGTAGCCATAGCCGGGGCTTCCGGGGCCGTAGGTGTTGAATTTGTTCAGGTGTTAGAAACACTTGATTTTCCGATTTCTGAGTTGAAACTCTTAGCATCTGAGCGTAGCGCCGGAAAAGAGATGTCCTTTCGTGGGGAAACTCTTGTTGTTGAAAAAATGACGCCTGAGTCATTTAAGGGTGTAGATATTGCCCTGTTTTCGGCGGGAAGTTCCATCAGTAAAGATTATGAAAAACACCTGGTCGATGCCGGCTGTATAATGATCGACAACTCCTCAGCTTTTCGAATGCGAGATGACGTCCCGCTTATAATTCCCGAAATTAATCCAGAAGATATTCAAAACCATAATGGCGTTCTCGCCAACCCAAATTGTTCTACTATTATTATGCTGATGGCGGTTTACCCCATCCATAAAGAGTTCCCTGTAAAAAGAATGGTAGTTTCGACTTACCAGGCGGCCTCGGGCGCAGGCTGGGCGGCAATGGAAGAACTTAGAGTCGCTACGGAACATCATTTGCGTGGTGAAGCATTTACACCAAAAGTTATTCCACACCCCTATGCATTTAATACTTTTTCGCACAACTCAAAGGTTGACGAAAGCGGCTATAATGAAGAAGAAAGGAAAATGGTTCGTGAAACTCATAAAATTCTTCACGACGAATCTATTGGTATTGCGCCAACTTGTGTTCGCGTACCCGTATTTCGAGCGCACTCAGAATCTATCAATTTACAATTTAAAGATGAAGCCCCCTCGGTAAAAAAATGCCGAGAGTTAATATCCGCATTTCCTGGCCTCGAACTTGTCGATGACCCTGCCAATAACAGATTTCCCATGCCAATCGACGCTTCTGGAGCTTACGACTGCCTGGTTGGACGAATACGAAAAGATATTTCACAACCTGCAAATGGAATTGAACTATTCGTCAGCGGCGACCAGTTGCTAAAAGGTGCTGCTTTGAACGCAGTTCAAATTGCCCAGCTGTTTGTGTGACAAGGAAGACAGAAAAAGAGAGTCCCTTCCTGACTTCCTTATAAAAACCTCTTCTTTATACCGTTACTTCGAAATCTCGCAACGCCTGGTTCAAACTTGTTTTTTTTCTTGATTGCTTCAAAAAATCCTTCGGTTTTTTGAACGTCGCTTCGTTCGATTTACGTTTAAAGTTTTTCGCGCTCAAAAAGCGTGGTTTTTGAGCGCTGGCTTCAAGGTAAAAAAAGTCGTGTTTTCACCTTCTGATTATACCGTTACTTCGAAATCTCTTAACGCCTGGTTCAAACTAGTCTTTTTATCGGTGGATTCTTTTCTTTGTCCTATAATAAGAGCTGCAGGTACCTGGTATGTTCCGGCGTTGAATTTTTTGGGGATGGTTCCGGGGATGACTACGGAGTTTTTTGGTACTCGTCCTTTTGTTATTTTTTCTTCATCGCCAGTGACATCGATAATTTTAGTCGAAGCGGTTATAATAACCCCGCTGCCAAGAACGGCGCCCTCTTCAACATGGACCCCTTCTACAACCACACAACGCGAACCTAAAAACGCATTGTCTTCAATAATTACAGGGACCCCTTGTGGAGGTTCAAGAACGCCACCGATACCTACCCCACCCGAAAGGTGGACATTTTTACCAATTTGAGCGCAACTGCCGACCGTAGCCCATGTATCTACCATTGTTCCTGTTGATACATAAGCGCCAATATTTATGTAAGATGGCATTAAAACTGCCCCTGTTTCAATAAACGAACCGTACCGGGCGACGGCGGGCGGAACAACACGTACTTTTTGTTCTTCAAAACCAGTTTTTAAGGGTATTTTGTCCCAATATTCAATATCACCAGAGTGAATGGTTTTCATACCCATCAACCCAAAATAGAGTAAAATTGCTTCTTTTGTCCAGAGGTTTACTTTCCACTCACCATTTGCTTCAGGCTCGGCTACGCGAACTTTACCTTTATCGATTAATTCAATAGATTCAAGAATTGCGTCTTTTAAGATTTTATTGCTAAAATCTCTTTCTGTTGAAGCATATGCTTCACGTATAATTTTTTCAAGATTTGATACCATAAATTCCCCTTTCGTAACCGTATAAAAGTTAAAGACCACCATGTAAATGGGAATATTTATTGTTTCTTCTTTATTCATTTATGTACATTGATTGTAAGCGTTAATTAGCTGCTTGACAGCTAAAATCGATAAAACAAGATGCTATAGGAAAAAAAATAAAATAAAATAGATAGGAAACAATAAAATAATTCGTCAAAGATAGTTCGAGACTAATAGAATATTATTTTTTGGGGAGTTTGAATTAAAATAGTAAAATGAGCGACGTAGAAGGACATCCATTAGATCGGATAGTTGTGGTCAAAATTGATCCTGACGATATGGCTGCATATATCAGTTTTATCAATATATATGATGGTGAAATACCAAAAAACATTATTTTCGATATTATTTCTGGATATGATATTAAATATGGGCTAAATCCATCTTTGGTAGATCAAGCCATTGCCGAGTTTACCGAAAACCCAAAAGAAAATATTAAAAAACAATTTATTGTGGCCAAAGGTATGCCCATGGTTCCAGGCCAAAATGGCAAAGTTGATATCTATATAGACGAAGCGGCACCTGTCGCCATCGATGATACTGGAAAAGCAGATTTTCGTAATATTGAAAAATTTCGAACTGTTGAAAAAGACCAGATACTTGCAAAAATAATCCCTGCCATTCCAGGCAAACCAGGCTATAATGTATTTGGTGATAAAATTGCCCCTATGGCTGTTCGAGAACCAAAGCTAATCGCTGGTGAAAACGTTATTCATAACGCTGACTCCGGAGAATTAATGGCCAGAGCAACCGGAGTTTTTAGTAAAATAAAAAATACAATCAATGTCAGTGAAGTTTTAACTATTTCCAAGAATGTTGGTTTAGAAACAGGTAACCTTCATTACGAAGGTGTCATCAAAGTGAACGGTAACATAGAACTTGGTGCCGAAGTAAGCAGTGAACGCGACTTGTTTGTAGACGGCATTATAGAGTCTGGCTCAGTTAAAGTTGGCGGCTCGTTACATGTTAGCGGCGGCATTAAAACCAGACAAGAAGGTTTAATTACTGTTAAAAGTGATGTACATGCAACTTATATAGAAAACTCTAAAGTCTACGCAGATGGATCAATGAAAATAGTAAATGCCGTTATTGGCAGTAATCTGACCTGTTGCGGCAATATTAACACTATTAAAGACGGGAGCAAAATTGTTGGCGGGGAAATTACCGCATTGGAGCATATTGCCACAGACTTTTTTGGAAATATGAATGATACCCATACAATCGTCAGTATTGGAAATCACTTTCAATTTCAACAAATCTACGAACGTACTCTAACTGTATTTACCGAAAAAGAAGCCCTGTTGAAAGAATATATAGAAAAAGTACATGCGATGAAAGAATATATTCAGAGAATGCAACGAAATTTGACGACTCAGAAAAAACTGGAATTTAAAAAACTATTTGACGATTATAAAGTATGTGAAAACGAATATAAAGCTGTGAAAGAAAAACTCGAGCTCGCTAAAAACAAACGATACTTCAACGGCGATGTTTTTATACATGTGAAAGACACACTCTACCCCGGTGTCGTTATTCACCACTTTAACTTAATTGAAAAAATTACCCAGGAATACAAACATTGTACATTGAGATTTAAAAAAGGTGAAAACGGGTTTACGCTTGAATCTTACGCTCCGCCTGAATACTTGATCGGTGAAACTACGAATGCTTAACCAACCTTGACTTTGTATTTAATTTTTTGCTGTAAAGCCTTTCTCGGATCGACTGTCTTTTTATTCTTTTTGACTTCAAAATGTAAATGACTGCCCGTAGAAGTTCCAGTGTTACCCACTTTACCGATCATCGCACCGGATTTTACATAATTTCCCTTTTTAACCACAATTTTCGAAGCAT
>JBEQLE010000018.1:41825-61066 GCA_040326155.1 Leptospirales bacterium
CATGCGCATACACAGTTAAATAACCGTCTTTATGCTTTAAAATAATCATGTTGCCATAAGAACCGCCATCACCGGCAAAGATCACCACTCCATCTGCAGCTGCGTAAAAGGGAACACCTGTTTTTGCCCCAATGTCGATACCTGAATGAAAATGACGTTTTCCTGAAATCGGGTGAATTCGCCTTCCATACCCACTGGTGTACCGACCTCGAAGAGGCCATCGAAAACGATTTTTTACCACGTAACGAGTTTCGGCAAGCGGTTTAGCGCCGGGTAAAAAGAGATATTCCCCGGTGTTAATATTCGAACCGCTTAATTTATTAGCTTCGCGTATAAGTGGAACCTGAAGTTTATATTTTTTGGCTAACCCTGAAAGAGTGTCGCCTTTTTTAATTTTAATACGAACGCCAGTAGCGCTGGCAATAATGAGTTTATCACCTGGTTGAATTACTTTATTTGCCTTGGTTTTGTTTAACGAGACAATGGTATAAACTGGAATATTATATTGATTTGCAATTCGCCATAATGACTCCCCTTTAGCAACGACATGGGTAATATAACGAATAGATTTATCGGCAGGCTCTTTTACCTCATTCTTTTGAATCGCTTCTTTGAGGTTATCTTTAGAAATTGCATTGGAATTTTCTGTAATAAGACGTTGCTCTTCTTCGCGTTGCCCAGGATTGTTTTCTATATTTTTAAAGTAATTATCAATAACCTTGTCAATGTCTTCGCTGTAAACGACAATGTCTCCTGTTGCCCCAGAAGATCGAATTTGTTCGGAAACCGGCAGGGAACTTTGCGGTGGAGCTGTATAGGCGTAACTGATTTCACCGCTAAACAAAATAATAATTATACTGAAAAAACATGTACCGGCAAAAAACATTAAAATCTTATCAAAGAGTCTCATAACTAGTCTCTTATCGGTTGAAACTACGTTTTTCGCAACTCAATTTTTAAGATTTACTCTATTCAGATGCGGTAATAAAATAAAACTTTTCGATTTTTTCGATTCTTTGACGGGCTTGCAAGTAATACCGACTCTCCGGGGGAATTTTTTTATACGCCCTTAACGCTTTGTACAAATCTCGGTGTTCTTTAGATTTTTCAAGAATAAAACCGAGATAAAACCAGGCACGATCAATTTCGGTATATTCCAAATCGGGGTTACCTTTCGCATATTTAAGATATTGTAAAAGGTAAGACAAGGCTCGTTCATACTTCTTTCCATTTAACAATAAAGAAACAAGCTGCATGGTGGCTCGAATGGACCATTCTGAATCTGGATATATTGCAATCAACTTTTCTCTCATTTCCAATGATTGTTCATAAATATCTTTTTTTTCCGGGTGAGTATCTGTATAGCCATGCCAACCATCGGCAGTAAAATACATCGCTTTCGCCTTAGTCACATCATCGAGCACTTCGATCTCATCTACCATATCTGTATGGCCCTGCAACGCTCTTACATAATACGCTAAAATAGTAGCTTCCCAGTAAATATCTTCATCGCCCTCTTCCATAGCCAGGTTCAAAAACTTTACAGCGGCAATAAAATCGTTTCTATGAATGGAATCTATAGCAATTTCAAGAAATTTCTTTCCAGGGTCAGGTTGCATGTCATCTGCTTCAAAATCAGCCGGGTAGCCGGAAAAATCAGTTTTCGTATCGTCATTTTCATTATCCGTACTTTCTATAGCAAAATCGTCGTTATTTAAAGTGGGATAATCTGATGAACCCTGTGCGGACAATACCAACATCGGGAAGATAAACAGAGAAAGGGTAACAAAGGACTTTAATCTTTTATTCATCGGTATTCAGGAATTTCGAATCATTTCCTGCTCCCTTTTTATCGTCTGGTGATTTCATTGGTTTATCGGGTTGTTTTTCTGTAGTGTTTGTTGTTGTTGGAATATTTTCAGGAGTTCTCTCTATTGGAATATCACCCTTTTCTGTGGGCTCTCCAGCCATTTCGGTTTCAGGAGTGGGTATTTCGCTATCTTCCCTTTTACCCGATTCTGTTTGTGGCAATTCTGGAAGCGCATCATTATTCGTGTTCTGAAATTTGGTATCATCTGTATTTCTATAAGGGTCTTCACCTAGCTCAAACCCTTCCGGGCGAGTGACAAACCCTTGTTTTTGCTGCTCTCTTATATAATCGGGTACCCGTTCGCCCTCAATATCCGATGACATTTCTTTGCTGTCAAAATCGAGAGGAAGAATTTCAAGCTCGTTTCGCTGCATATTCTCCTCAATAATTTGTTCTTTGTAAAACATATCAGAAACATCCTCAAAAAGTTGTTTCCCGCCAGGTTTCGCCGCAGCAGCGCCCATTTTAATACCATACGCGATAGCTACCACGCCAGCAACAGCGGCGAGCATAATGAAAGCCTTCTGGATTATGTCTCGAATATGAACCGGGATTTTATCGATATACTTATCTATGAATTGCAAAACTTTGTTCATTTTTCTAATTATCGCCCCTTTTTCGAGTGGCCTTATTAAAAATACGCAAGTATCATAAAAAGTGCAAAAAAAGCTTGACTTCGGCCAATCCTGAGAAGCCATTTTCTTATGAATAAAATGGCTAAAAAGGTGATGGCAATAGGAGCTCATCCCGATGATGTTGAATTTGCCATGGGTGGTACCATTACATCTATGATCGAGAATGGTTATGAGGTTATGATTCTTGATTTAACAAACGGAGAGCCAACACCGCATGGTAGCCCTGAAATAAGAGCCAAAGAGAGTAAAAAGGCCGCCCACCTGCTTGGTGTAACCAGAAAAACTTTAGAGTTTGAAAACCGTTTCTTATTCGACAATATCGACGTTCGAAAAGCCGTAGCCGGTGAAATACGTGAATTTCGCCCCGACATGCTATTTGTCCATTATCCAGATGACGCCCACCCTGACCATTGGGCCGCTTCCATTCTATCGATGGCTTCTAGATTTTACGGTAAATTAAGTAAAGTCGACATTAAAGGGGAACGGTTTTTTGCGCCTCGCATATTTTATTTTTTTTCTGTCCATTTGCGCATAGCGCCGGTACCCGATTTTTGTCTCGATATTTCACAAACCTTCGACAAAAAGTTAAAAGCGGTACTGTCTTATGAATCACAATTTCACAACCTGCAAAATAAATATAAAACGGATAAGGAAGATAGCTCTAAAGAACAAGTTCTATCTAATTTTTTGAAAACCCAGAATGCGTATTGGGGAAGTAAAATTGGCGTCGCTTACGCTGAACCTTTTTATTCGCCTGAAGTACTTGGTTTTCATAACTTAGATAATCTAGTCTTATAAAACGTATGAGCCAAAAAGAGGATCTAACCGGGCCTAATCGTGAGATTTCTCAGATAAAATACCCAAAAAACATCCAGTCGATACGCACTGTTTTGCAGGGGCAGTTTACAAAAAAAATTCAAGCGAAACGTGGTTCACCCGTAATCGTTTCGGGGCACCAGGTCGGCGTTTTTCATCCTGGTATATTGGCTAAAGAGGTTTTGGCTGGCAAACTGGCCAAAGAGCAAAACGGCATAGCCATCACTCTTGTTCTTGATCACGACCCTACTCATGTCTATTTTAACTACCCTGACTGGAATTTAAAAATGGACCACCACCGTTTGGTTAAAAAAGATTGTCATCTGGGCGATATTTTTTTAAAGAAAAAAGGTCTTGCCCGAATTCATTCGGAGCGGTGGCAATCTCATTTAATAGAATTGTCTAAAAACTGTGAACACTATTTGAACCGGGAAACAACGGAAAATGCCAGGCAAAGCATAGAGACCTTGCTGGATAATCGAAACAAATACGATAATTTAATCGATTATCTGGTTTTCAGTCGTATGCAAGACCTTCAAAAAGAGAAGATAGAAATTTTCCCCGTTCGCACGAGTGACCTGATCGCAACCCCGGAGTGGAAAAACTTTGCCAATGATATTTATGAAAATGGTTCTCGCTTTCGTGAAATATACAATCGAGCTCTTTCTATGTATCGTACAGAGCATGGAATTATTAATCATGCTCAACCAGTCCCCGATTTACATGAAGAAGAACTACCCTTTTGGATCTATACGAACCCTGAACTAGAAAGTCGTGAAAAAGCGTACAAAAATAATTTTGACGCTCAAAAGGCTCTGCCAAGAGCTATTACTTTAAGTTTATTTGTTCGCTTATACCTCTCGGATATTTTTATTCACGGAACAGGAGGGGCAAGGTATGATGTAGTCACGAATCAAATAATGCATGAATATTTTAATGTTTCGATTAGTCCATATATGGTGGAAACCAGAACTCTGCAAATTCCTCTTCTTAAAGATTCCACTTTGAATGAAATAAAAATGCTACCAACACTTTCAAATTGGACAACAGAGTATCGCCGTTTTCAATTTCACCCGGAACGCAGCCTAAACAAAAATCACCCTTATAGACAAAAAAGAGCAGAATTGATAAAAGAGTTTAAAGTGCAAAAGGGAGCCAAGAAGAAGATACACGATGAACTTGAGAAAAATCGAAAAACCATTCTGAATGATTTAAAACACGAAAATGAAACAAGGTTGGCGACAAGATCAAAAATTCTAGAATACGAAAAAGATCGCGAAGCTCTATATAATCGTACTTTTCCCTATTTTTTTTATGACTGGCGATAAGATCACCTGCACTTTTCCTTTAAAGTCAGGGGAACTTTTAATTCTAACAATGTTTATTCGTTTACAAACTGCTATTTAATATGTTTTTGATCGAATAGTGAAAAACCAATTATCAGTAAAGTTAGAGTCCAACTCATACACTATCCAATGGGATCCCGATTTTGACGCTCTGGCTGAGTGGGTTCTACGTAATAAAAACAAACAAAAGAATGGTCTAATTACGAATGAACTGGTTTATAGTTTATATAAAGATAAAATAGCAAAACTTTTTCCAGATTTCGAGATTTTCACCATCCCTGATGGCGAAGCGCAAAAAAATATTCATACTGTAGAATCTTTGGCGCAACGTTTGCTTGAGTGCGGTTTTACCCGAAATTCTTGTTTATGGGCTTTGGGCGGCGGTGTAATTGGCGACATTACAGGTTTTTTAGCCTCTATATATATGCGCGGTATCGATTATTTTCAAATACCAACTACTCTTTTATCTATGGTCGATAGTTCTGTTGGCGGTAAAACTGGTGTAAACTTACCCAAAGGTAAAAACATGATTGGGGCATTTTACCAGCCTCAAGGTGTATTTATAAATATAACTTTCTTAAACACACTCGAACAACAAGAGATTAAATGCGGTCTAAGTGAAATTATAAAAAGCGCCCTTATACTTGATAGTGAATTTTACGAATACATTGAAAATTCCTGTGAAAAAATTCTGGAAAAAGACCTGGATGTGTTTTCTCAGCTCTCTTATCGTTCTGTTGCCATAAAAGCCTTTGTGGTAGGGAAAGACGAAAAAGAACAAGGGCTTCGAGCCATCTTGAATCTAGGCCATACTCTTGCCCATGCGCTCGAAAGTCATTATGGTTATAAAGCTATAAAACATGGTGAAGCGGTTTCGGCCGGTATTCATTTTGCCACCCTTCTCTCTTCAAAAATAGAGGGCTTTTCGGACCAGAAAAGAGTAGAAAATCTTTTGGATGCTCTAAAATTAACTAGCCGGTTTTCCCAGCTGCCTGAAGAAAACCGTCCACAAATAGATACTTTAATACAATTCATGAAAGGCGATAAGAAAAATATTGACAGTGATATTCGATTTGTTTTATTGAGGCAGATTGGAAATTGTAAATTACCTGAGAAAATCGCCGATAAAGAGATATGGGAAATACTGGAAACATACCTAAAGAGCTAAATATAACCGTAATACACGGCCCGAACTTAAATATGCTGGGTCGACGCGAGAAATCGCATTACGGAGATTTCTCTTTGGCCGATCTTGAGAAATATCTAATAGACGATAATACAGAAGTCAACTTGACTTTTTTTCAAAGCAACTCTGAAGGTGAACTTGTTTCATTTATTCAGAATTTGAAAAAGCAAGACGGCATAGTCATAAACGCAGGCGCTTATACACATACCAGTATCGCGATGCGAGACTCTTTTTTAAGCGTTCAAATACCATTTGTCGAAGTACATATTAGCAATGTTTATTCCAGAGAAGATTTTAGAAAAAAATCATACCTTGCAGATATTGCCGTAGGGGTAATTTCAGGGCTCGGCAAAGAAAGTTATAATTTGGCTATCAAATATTTTATATCTTGTAAGCGCCCATGAACGACCTCGCCGTAAAAAATGAATTCGGTAAGTATATTCTCTCTGATTTGGGAGATAGAAAAGCATATATCTCAACGACAGAAAAACTTTCGAAATATTACATGGTGAAAGCGTTAAAACGCGACGCCGTGTTCATACAATCGAAATTAAAAACACTGCATGTTTTTCTGGAAAGTAACTTTAATAATTTAAACGACTTTTTAACTAAGCTTGATCTGCTCAGTGAATTTCTAGAAGAAAAAAACAGTGCTGATTTTTCAAAATTTATGGGGAAATACTTTCTTTCTACGCTGGAAAAAGAGAAGGCAGCTATTTTAACAATTGAAGTTCCAAAAATCAGTTACAAATTCGATAATCCCTATTATGCTCCCGGAAATGATATGCTGCTGCGCTTTGCGCAAGCTTTTCAAAAAGCTCCGCCCTTGTCCGCTCTACCCGAATCATCATCTACAGATACCGACGCCGGTAAAGTTCCAGCACCAGTTAAAAAAATTATCGTAGTGACACCGGCAGACCCTATGGCGATGCCAGGAAAACATGTTCTCGAGCGTTTTACGACAGATTTTGCCTCGGCTGCAGTTCTTGATTTATCTAAAAAAGAAAAATCTGTGGAAACTTCAGTTACTAAACGGGTTGTAGAAAAGAAAACCAGCGTAGTGACTATCGATGCTTCCGATATGCCTGGTTTAATATTACTTAAAAAATTCGGTCCCCTGTTCCACGGTGCCCCGATTTTAAAAGAAGAAACAGAAGAAGATGCAAAAGTAACAATACCGTCTGCGGTACGCACCATTAGTTTTCAAATGTATGTAAATATTACAAACAAGATGACGCGCTTTTCTCGAAATAAAGATCAGAATGGTTACAAACAGTGGTACATTACTCTTTCAAAAGAACATAGAATTGCTCTTCAAATTAACAACTTAATTAATAAAGAAAAAGACGGCCCGGTCCAATGGAATGCTTTTTTTCATAAAATTACTTATATGGAAAAAATAGATGTTATGCTTTTGGAACGAATTAAATTTGATATTGAATATTACAAAATTCTACTTATAAAAATTAAAACTACCTTTCAAAAAGCCATTACTCAGGGCGAACCCATCGCTCAGGTCCAGGCTTTGTATGCTCCTCTCGTTAAACTACTCGACCTGGCTTCTTCTTCGGAAGAAAAAGCAATTACGCTTCAAATGACGTTACTTCAATTATCGAACGCCAATGCGAAAGAATACTTAAAAACAGAACTACTCAAACTAATAAGCGAATTTGATTCTCGTAGATAATTCAAGTTCCGGTAGAGTGGTATTTTCTCATCCCAAAACGAAATAATACGAATGCAATTGCAAACATACCTATACCAACCGGTAGACTCAAGTATTTTAGATAATCGCTAAAAATCATTGTTTTGTCTAAAAATATATGGGCCGGGTAGTAATTGATAAATGCCAACGGAAAAATAAACGTCAATACAAAAGGGATTGGAAATTGATAAATATTTACCGGATAAATAATGAACTCTTTAGCACTATACACAAAAAAATGAACCAGGGACTCCGTAGATACAGCCCAAAAAGCAAACGAGGCGACAGTTAATCGAATGGCAGCTAAAATCAGTGTTCCCCCCGCCCAGAGTCCGATTACTGTAATAACGGCGTTCAATGTAAGTTCTATATGCAGGGTCGATGCAGAATACATAAAGAATAAAACACCTAATATAAGATGGGCAATGGCAGCCGGATCAAATTTCATACTCAGCAATGCGCCCAACGGACTAACCGGACGAATCAAAAGATAATCCCAGCTACCCGTTTTAATAACTTCGTCAAATCTGACCAATGGGCCAAACAACAAAGTGTTCATTCCCTGCGCCATTAATATAAATGAATATAAAAATGCCAGCTCGTAGATGTCCCACCCGTTTATTTCATTAAATGCATTTACAGTAAAACCAACTATAGAAAATTGTGTAATATAATACAGCACCATGGTTAACAGCGAAATAAAAAATGACCCTCGGTATTCTAACCGCGTCAAAATTGATTTCTGTATCATTGCTGCGTAAGCACGCATTTTATGAAACTGTTAAAACTGGCTGGGTATTTACCGTTTCTTCTTTTTTGCGGCGAAGTTTTTCGGTATACTCTTTTAAGAAATAATCGATGGTTTCGACTCTAATCTTTATGGAACCGGTCGGATTATTTTCATCAATATCTTTAAAAGAAAAATGTGGAGTGTTTTGCGTCTCGACAATTTTTTCAATAGCAGAATATAAAGTGGAATCGTGTCCGCATTTAAAGCTGGAAAGTTCCAGTGGAATGAGGTTCGGGTGACGGGCTGTAAACTTCGCAGCCCAGATTTTCTGGGAACTGGCGGCTGAATATGAATTTTTCCAGACATCGGTAATATCCATGGGATGGTACTGCTCATCTCCGGG
This sequence comes from Leptospirales bacterium, assembly GCA_040326155.1. Taxonomy (GTDB): domain Bacteria; phylum Spirochaetota; class Leptospiria; order Turneriellales; family JAOUFE01; genus JBEQLE01. Next base: position 50,517 of record JBEQLE010000018.1, read on the forward strand.
GTAGGAAAACAGCTCTTTTAAAAACTCAGGATCTGTCGGAAGTGAATTTGTGGTCAAGATCGGATAACCCCGGCTCTGAAACTGTTCCAATATGGAATGATTCAGACCTTCATCATTATGATACACTCTTCCGAGCATTACAATGGCTACTCGCTTTTCTCGCTCCACCTGCCGAATAATTTGCAAGCCTTTTCTCTCCATGGATGATTTATATTTTTTAAGGGCATGAAAACCGGCTTTGACCGCAAAGTGGTTCTCTCGAATGTTCATATTAAACCGTTCACCAAAAGTATTGAAAAGTCCTTTTTCAGCAATGCCGGGAGAATCAAGAAACAATACGGGTTTTAAAAACTCTATATTTTTTTCGGCAAAAACATCCTTTTCTTTTGTATATGCTGAATAGGCCATTTCAGGGCCACCATTTGCAGTCGGACAAGCCCTGTGGTCAATGGCATTTACAATGCCCGAGTCGTAAGCGCTGATCATTGGAAAGAAAAGATAATTGTAATGAGTTTGTTCCCATTTTTTTAGCAGGTTATAAATATGCGCCATAGATAACTTGGCAGGAAAACATGGATCGACAATACCGTTTCTAGAACCGTCTTTATATAACTTTTCCGTAGAAAGATCACTGAAGATAATATTTTCAAAGGGAATACCCAAAAATTGAAAGTACGCCGTAAAAAATGGCTGTAACCCATACAGGTCTAAAGTACGCGGTATGGCAATTTTAATTTGATTACGATTTGTCTTCGCGCGATTCTTATTTGTTTTTTCCGCTTCCAGTTTCTTTTTATAAGAAAAAACTTTTTGCATGCGAGTTGCAGCGAGAGTTTGATCTTCCCAGACCACACGAGCCGCGACTTCAGATAGATTAAGATTCTCTTTCTTAATTTTCTCTGACTTCAAGCGAATTTCGCGTAGATCATTTTTTTCTTCCACTTCGCCTTTCTCACAAGGCGCAACAATAAAACGACGCGGTTGTGTTTCATGTTCCGTGTTAATATCGATAAATGTACGAATGCATTTGTTTTTGCAAAAATTGCAACGAGTACTTTCATTGTATGTTGTTTTATACTCGATTGTTTCCGTTTCATCCAGGCCCAGAAATGCTGTATTACCTTTGTTGGTTACCTTGGTTACCCTGGCCGCTTCTAGAGCCGCTCCTATAGCTCCACATACACTGGTGTGTCGGTGTATTATAACTTCCGGAGTTATGCCCGTCCCCTCAAATTTATCATGTAAATAGTCAACTTGAGATTTCGCCGCAGCAATATTTTTTTGCGTTCCACCCTGCAATACAAACCGTTTTCCCAAAATTGATGGGTTTGGTATCTGTGCTACATATTGCCAGATGTTTCGCGGTAAAACTTCCGCCAGGCCGGCCATAATTTCAGGGGCTTCCCAGCCCTGTCTTTGAAAATCTACGATATCTGTTTGTAAAAAAACTGCGCAACCATAACCAAATCTGGGGTTACGTTTCGCAGAAAAGGCAATCTGGGCATAATCTTCAACTTTATAACCAAACCCTTCTGCTGTGTTTTGCAAAAAGTATCCATTTCCTGCTGAACACTGGGTATTGAGTTTAAAATCTTTCACTTTTCCATTTTTAATATGAATTAATTTAATATCCTGTCCGCCGACATCTACAATAACGTCGATATCATTATAATAATGTTTTGCTGCAAGCGTATGCGCTACAGTTTCAACAACAGCAACATCGCCGCCAACAATTTCTTTAATAAGGTCTTTCGCATAACCGGTCGTTCCAACGCCGAGTATTTCAAGTGTTGCGCCGGAACTCTCGATGCTACTTCTCAGTGATTTTATAATTTCAATAACATCATCAATGGGGTTACCTTTCGATAATAGATACTCAGCGCCAATTAACTCTCCTTCGGGGTCAAGTAAAATGCCTTTGGTACTGGTAGAGCCGCCGTCTAAACCCAGATAAGCGATGACATTTTCTCCTTTGTAAAAAATGGGAGCTTCCCACTCAGGAGGAACAAATTTATTCTTAAAATCGTAATACTCTGAGGTACGATCGGGCAAGTTCGAAGGTCCCTCAATGGATAAACGTCTTTTATCGATAAACGCCTTAAAATGTTCAGAGCCAGTGTACGTTGAGTTTACTTTATCAATATCATATTCACGGCGTACAAGAATGGACCCCATGGCTGCAAAATACTCACCCATATCAGGCGCATAAATAAGTTCCTCAATAGAACGTGAAGCTACGTCCATTTTTTTTTCTTTCCATAGTAAAGAAAGATTATGGCGCCACGCTTCTTGCATGCCGGGTAAAAAAGTATTGGGTCCGCCAAGTAACATTACTTCGGGAGCCATCGTATTTCCGCGAGTCAAAACGCTGAGATTTTGTTGCACAATCGCGTCAAACAAAGATATCATTAATTCATTTGGGGGAACGCCACTTTTTTGAAGAGAATTAATATCAGTTTCAGCAAACACACCGCATTTTCCAGCTACGGGATGAACCTTTTCAGGATCGTAGTGAATCTCTTTTAATTGATCAGGCGTGAGATTTAATTTCCCGGCAATTTTATCGATGACTGCGCCAGTACCGCCAGCGCATTTATCGTTCATGGTCATTATCTTTTTAGTGCGATCTGTTTTTTCATCTCGCTTCAGTATAATAATTTTAGCATCTTGCCCGCCCAGCTCAATAACCGAAGAGACATTTGGGTATTGCGTTTGTACGGCGTTACTCACACAAAGGACTTCCTGAAAATATTGTGCGCCAACCGGTTCTACCAGGCCCGATCCACCGGAACCTGTAATCGAAATAGCAATTTTGTCACTACCGGTATAAAACAGGTCGGGAAATTTAATTTCAAGATCGACAAGGTATTCCCAGAGCTTTTCAGCTTGCCGGGTTTCGTGTCTTTCATAGCGCTGCCAGTGAGTTTTTAATTCACCATCTTCTTCTTCCTGAAAAACTCCTTTTACGGTAGTGGACCCAACATCGAGTCCAAGAAAATATTTTTTATCCATATTATAGTATTTTTCCTTTTTTGCCATTCATTGTCCAATAAAAATAATGGCTAAAATTCATTGCGTGACCTTTTTTTTCGGGAAATTTTTCAATAGCCGAAATGGGATTAGACATACTTTCTTTTAACTTGTTCCAGTCATCTAATGTATAATCGAATTCACCTAAAACCGCTTCAAGCTCATCGCGCATTTTTTCCCGGGCTTCACCCAAAGCCATCTGCACCCTGGAAAGAGCGTTAATCTTACCTTCACCTGAAGTTTCGACGGGTAAAAAAACCATATTGTCAAAATCTTCCACAACTTTTGCTTGAATTGCATCTGAAATAGTCGAAGGCATACAACCAAACGGTTTTATCGATAAAACCATATGAGCTAATCTGTTTTTAGTATAATAAATATTTTTTGCAACTTCCAGAAAACCTTCACCGGAATCATATAACCGATCCATATATTTATCCCCAATTTTGGCAAGATACTCAATAGATGGAGTTTTACGTACAAAACCTCCCATCCAGTCTGAGAAACGACTATAATAACGTCTGTAATACCAGTCGGCAAAGTCAATTTGCAGACGACTGACTTGAAATCTCCACTTTTTCTTTATAATCGAAATAGGGTTAAGCACAGAAAATTTATTGTCACCATTATTACCGGGTGAAATAAATTTTTCTTTTTCGAGACTTTTGGATAGCCACAACAAATATGAAATCCAGGTACTGACTGGTTCTACAATAATTTCACAACCCTCTTCATGCAGATAAGAAAACATTTGGTAATTCCCGTCACCCTCGGTTAAGGCAGCCCAGAATTCTCCTGTAATTTTGACTACAGGTTTTGGGTTCATATAATCTACTTTTATATTTGCTATTTTTTGTTTACAGATTTCAAGAGCAGTTTTAATTTCGCCAGATTTTTTCTGATCTATTAAATTAACAATGATATCACCCAGGCCGCTTTTCAACAATTTTCTGGTTAATTTGCTTTCTAATTTTCTCAATGGAGTTTTTCTGGAAAGATGTTCAATAACGATAGATTTACACTCTTTATAGACTTTTTCAGTTTCACCGGCATTTACTTCATATGGTTGAACTCTATACCTCATGGCATTTAGAATATCGCCTACCATGACAGCATTTAAAATTGTACGATAAAACTCTAGATCCATTTTGATGCCAACATCATCACTGCTTGACTCCATCCCTTCTCCGGTAGAGTTAATTAAGATCATCCGAAAGCCATGATAACCCGCTTTTTCTAAAGCATTCTGGTATTGGTATTCATACATACCAAAACGACATGGTCCGCAAGAGCTGGCAAAAAAGAAGGCATAGTTTTCGACAATTTCCTGGGCGCTTAGCCCCTCTTTTCGAAGATTTTCAAGATAATGAAGTAAATTACCTACCACAAAATAGGTTGGACTGCAAAGTCCAGAATCGCAAAACTCTTTACCACGTTGCATGGACTCATTGCGAGGTATGGGCAAAGCGGATGTATTATAACCTAACGCACAAAAACTAGCCGCAATAATCTCATCAATGGCATTTGAAAGTCCGCCAACAAGGAACTTCATGTTCTTTTTTTTATTTGTGCTGAGCCTGGCAGGCTCTACTCGACGATAAGGAATCGATTTATTTTTTTCAGCGAAGGTGTTTTCCAAAATTCGTACGTTACCTATAAATGTATTATATGTAATCAGGTAGATTTAAGATAGAGTTACAAGTCTTTTTCTATAAAAATAATATTATTCTCGTCGGTTCCTTGAATAACTTGACGCGGTATGAAGTAGAGAAAAAACGTTTCTACATATGAATGGAAAAAAAATTACTAGAGCTATCATCTCAGTTTCTGATAAAACCGGACTTGTCGAATTTGCCGAAGAATTACGAAAATATGGAACGGAAATTTATTCAACCGGAGGGACGTTAAAAGCCCTTTTAGACGGCAATGTGGAGGCCAAATCAATTGAAAGTTACACCAATTTTCCTGAGATTCTCGACGGACGTGTAAAAACACTTCATCCCAAAATCTACGGCGGTATTCTTGCTCGCCGAGATATTGAAAGTCATGTGGCCAGCCTCACCGAACACGATATACTGGAATTTGACCTGGTTTGCATTAATTTATACCCTTTTGAAAAGGTAGTTCAAAGTGCCGATTTTTCCTTCGAAGACGCCATTGAAAATATCGATATTGGCGGACCTACAATGATCAGAGCCGCTGCAAAAAACTACAAAGATGTTGCCGTGGTTATTGACCCATCCCAATATAATCTTATTATGGAACGTCTGAACGAAAATGAAGGCGCTCTTTCAACGGAATTTCGATTTGAACTTTCCATAAAAGCATTTAACCGAACCGCAGTTTACGATTCAGTAATTTCTGGCTACTTAAATAAACTACAAGGTGACGATCTACCGAATGATATGACGATTGGCCTTAAAAAAGTACAGAATCTTCGATATGGTGAAAACCCTCATCAAAAAGCGTCTTTTTATACTCCAAGTAACCAGAAAGACTTACCCTGGAAATGCCTTCATGGAAAAGAGTTATCTTTCAATAACCTTCTCGATTTAGACGCAGCGATGCGAATTCTGGTAGATTTTAAAGAACCTTTGTGTGCTATCTTTAAACATACGAACCCATGTGGTGTTTCTGCGGCAAAAACACAGCCAGACAGTTTAAAAGAAGCAATGGCTGCAGACCCCGTCAGTTACTTTGGCGGAATTATCGCTTTTAACACTCGACTTGAGGCAGCTACAGCAGAAATTTTGAGCAAAGAGTTTGTAGAAATTATAGTCGCGCCTTCCTATGAAGAAGAAGCTTTTAACATTTTAGCCAAGAAGAAAAATGTACGAATCGTAGAAACAGTCAATTTAGATACTTTAAAAATAAATCAGATGGATATGCGGACCTCCTCTTTCGGGTTTTTACTACAGGAGAACGACCGACGCAGTTCGACGAAAGAAGATATAAATATTGTATCCAAAGTTCAACCCGATAATGAACAACTCGAAGAATTACTATTTGCCTTTAAGCTTGTTAAATCGATTAAATCGAATGCGGTAGTTTTTGCGAAAGGAAAACGAACACTCGCTGTGGGTGCCGGGCAAATGAGTCGTATTGATTCCATTAAAATAGCCATTGAAAAAGCGAAACAAGCGGGTCTTCCTTTAAAAGACAGTTATTTTGCTTCAGATGCTTTTTTCCCATTTCGCGATGTAGTTGACCAGGCTGCCGCCATTGGCGTAAAAGGAATAATTCAACCAGGTGGCTCCATGCGAGATGAAGAGTCTACAGCAGCTGCCGATGAAGCCGGTCTCATTATGATACATACCGGAATACGACACTTTAAACATTGATCTGTTTTAGGCGAAACCACTGAGTGCAAACAAGAAAACTACGTAAATTCCAGATTATCGAAGCAGAGTGCGCCGACTTCGTATCCGAAGGGCTTGGGCTTTCGCATATTAAAGCCTCCGCAGACGATTTTAAACCATTAACCGGTTTTGTCTGGGGTGTTCTACCTGGAGAAAGGTTTCTGGCGAAAGTACTGCGCGTTCGCTCCAACCACTTTCACGCCTCGGTATTAAATTTAAAAGAAATTCCAGATGATGAAGAGTGGATTGGAAAAACCGACGGTAAATTAGAGTTTAAACACGACCGGTGGGCTCTGTTTAACGTTTCACCGGAACGCAACGACCCTCCCTGCATAAGATTTACCGAATGCGGTGGTTGCAAAATGATGCATATGCCTTATGAAAAAACCGTCGACTTGAAAACCGACTGGTTTAAAGTTCAACTGGAGCGAGCGAATGTTACTTATAGCGATGATATTCAATCGATAAAATCAGATTCTCCGTTTTATTACCGCAACCATGTACAAATACATATTAATAAGCACAAAGAAAGGGGTTTTTACGCACCTGGTTCATACCGAACGATACCTTTTCCAGAAAAAGGGTGTCTTTTATTTCGACAAGACCTGGTGGACGCGGCATTTCCTGAAGAACTTGAACTCGAAAGATGTGTACGTGTTCGTATCGACCCAGCGACAGGAAAAACACTTACCTGCTCGTTGAATACACCGGAAGACAAAACGTCTGAATTCAAATACACCGTCGCCTACCCTGCACAAACATTGACCACGGTTGAAATTCCCAACCCTTCTTTTTTTCAGGTCAATTTAGAGTTTATCCCGATCTGGCTCGAAAAGATAAAACAACTTTTCGACAGTTTCGTAACCGAGAACGACCAGCCGGTTCGTGTTTTAGAACTTTTCTCTGGTGTAGGCTTTATTACGAAAATGCTCTCTTATGATCGCAAGATTGAGTCACTGGGTGTTGATATCTTAAAGCCGACAGAAATAGAAAAAGTAAAAATAACAAACAATAAACTGGCTCAACCATCCATAGAAAACTTTGCCCGTAATTATATTCAATGTGACTTAAACAGGCTCGAAGCAATGGATGCTACGGATATAGAGAAAATACAAAATTTCAGTCCGCAGCTTTTAATTATTAATCCACCAAGAGGTGGTTTTGTACCAGAACAGTTTGAATTCTTACTGAAAGATATTTTAAAAGACAAACGATTACCGATTATCTTTTCATCTTGTAACGGGTCAACACTTGCCAGAGATATAGCTTTTTTACAGACTAAAGAGTACCAGATGGAAAATACAACCCTGCTTGATTTTTTCCCATGGACATCTCACTATGAAATTCTAACTACCCTGCATGTTGCAGGTTCATGATCTAATTAGATTTATCCCTCTTTAAGGGATTGAATAAGTTCATCGGCTTCCTTTTGTGAAAGCCATTTGGTCATTTCAGAAACTTCGGCCCCGGTTTCGTCCATAAAGTTTTGAATATACTTCAATAATTCATTATTTTCCAACATCCGATGCGCCACTAGAACCTCACCTAATTTTAACGTAGGGTTATCTTTTTGAATATTCAAAGCTTCTTGCAATTGCACGGGAGAAACGATATGTTTTTCGATTAAAAATTCACCAAACTTCATACAATAGGTTTTACAGCGGTTGTAAAGTTGTCAATTAAAAAATGCTTTTTGCCCATAACAAATAAATTAATTCTAATTTCTGTAATTATAAGTCACGTATCGGTTTTAGTTCCACTTTATAAAACTTGATTTACAAAAAACAGTTACGTTTAATTTTGCCCGATTGGATAGTGCAATGGAAATTCTTGACCAGATAGATAAATATTGGAATACCCTTTTTGAAGATACGGCTGCCCCCGCCCAACGTATTTTCATTACCATTGCAAGTCTTGTGATTATTCTAATCATTCAGTATATAATCAATAAATCTATTCTAAGAAGATTAAAACCTTATTTAAAACAAACCTGGAAAAAGAATATTTCTTACTCTGGCATGGTTCTATTTTTTATTATTATTCTAATTATCTGGTTGCCCCACCTTCGTGGTTTTTTTACTCTTTTTGGAATTATCGGTACGGGTATTCTAATTGCCACAAAAGAAGTCATTGTCAACTTTCTCGGATGGTTCTATATTGTGATTCGACGACCGTTTGAAATCGGGAACCGCATCATGATTAAAGACTTTGCCGGTGATGTTACGGACATTCGACTGCTGGAATTTTCCATGATTGAGGTAAAAAAACGGAATGAAGGCGGCCAGAGTACGGGCCGTATTATTAGAGTGCCAAATGGACTTTTGTTCACTCACCCTATGGCCAACTCCAGTAAAGAGTTTTCATTGTACTGGAATGAGATTATTGTGACACTCACACCAGATAGTAACTGGAAAAAAGCGCATAAAATACTGGAACAACTGTCTAAAAAGAATATTCTTCAAATTCTGCCAAGCGACCCGCGGTTAAAAACGGCAAAAAACAAACATGCCATATTTTACCAGAGAACCGAACCCAAAATCTACACCGAATTCCAAAATGGAAAGATTGTATTGACTTTAAGGCACTTAAGCCAGCCGAAACAGTTACGCGATATCAGTGACGCAGTCTGGAAAGAGCTGCTCGATAAGTTTTCTAAACATAAAGATATCAAGTTAACGTAAAAAAGAATGACAATACGTTCACCTATACTTAATTAACCCATGGAATTTTTTATAGATACTGCTGATATTGACGAGATAAAGAACGCTGAGGCACTTGGCATACTAGATGGGGTGACTACGAATCCTACTCTCATAGCAAAAGCCGGAAAACCTCTTAAAACGGTAATTAAAGAGATTGCTGCCATTGTAAAAGGCCCTATTTCTGCGGAAGTTCTCTCTACCGAAGCCCCGGGCATCATTAAAGAAGCCGAAGAGCTCGCTCAAATTGCCTCTAATATTGTAGTGAAAGTACCTTTAATAACAGAAGGGTTAAAAGCGGTTAAAGTTCTTTCTGGAAAAGGTATCCAAACCAATGTAACGCTCTGTTTTTCAGCGATGCAGGCTCTACTTGCCGCAAAAGCCGGAGCCACGTATGTTTCTCCATTTGTAGGACGCCTGGACGATCGAGGCCACGACGGAATGGAACTTATTCAGGAAATTGCAACAATTTACCGAAATTATAATTACAATACTAAAATAATTGTAGCCAGTATACGACATCCGATTCATATGAAAGAGTCTGCGCTAATTGGGGCTGATGTTGCGACTATCCCGCCAAGTGTATTTAACACATTAGTGAAACACCCTTTAACTGACCTGGGGCTCGAAGCTTTTTTAGAAGACGCAAAAAAATTCGATTGGGAGTAAATGGCTCATAAGAATGAATGCTGTATTGTCCGTAACCAACCAAAAAGGGGGGGTTGCTAAAACAACCACCGCTTTACACCTGGCAGTAGGTCTTGCCAGGCAAAATCCTAAAAAAAAGACACTATATATTGATTTAGATCCGCAAAGAAACGGTACGGACGTTTTACTCAAAGAGTCAGATTTTGACGCAGAGCGTACGGTATTCCACCTTTTTCAAGGTAACCCTGTTACAAGCCTGCAACTGCATGAAACAGAACAAAAAAACTTAATGGTCATCCCCTCCTCTTTGCAACTTGTTGAAGTAGAAACGATGCTATCCAATGCACTGGACGGTTTTTTTCGGTTAAATGAAAACCTGGCGCCGCTCGCAAATGAATTTGATTTTACAATTATCGACTGTCCTCCAAGCTTGTCAGTTTTAACAATTAACGCACTCGTAGCAGCCCGAGGTATATTAATACCATTGCAGGCATCTAAATTTTCAGTGGACGGAATACAAGGTTTAGTCAACGCAATCAATACTGTTCAAAAAAGATACAATGCAAACCTGGAAATTATCGGTGGAGTTTTTACAATGTTCAATGAAAGAACTACAATCTCTCAAATGATGACCGAAGAGATCTCTCAGAATATGAAACTTTTTAATACAAACATACCGAGTTCGGTTGCCGTTGAAGAGGCTCATTTATTAAAACAGAGCTTGTACGATTATGCGCCAAAGAATAAGGTGGCAATCGCATATGAACAATTAACTAAGGAAGTATATAATGTCCTCCAAAAAATCGGGTAACTC
>JBEQLE010000019.1:0-60637 GCA_040326155.1 Leptospirales bacterium
ATGGGTCCTTTCTGAGCGGTAATTTTAATTGTCGTTGGAAGGTACTTCTAATTGTCGCTGATCAACTAAGTTGAAATCTATTTTCAATCTCTTTCATGGAAGAGAACATAACGGCAAAAGGTTTCTCAGGACGGTTTTTTATTTTGCGAAGTTTGTTTACGCTGGTTTCATCCAGAGCGTCGCAAGCAAGGTGAAAACCTCCCGTTGATTTTAAAGCAATTACCTCGCCCGATTTTAAAAGGTCGACAAGCTTCAAAAGAATTGATGCTGTCTGCGCTGTAGCCGTATTCAAAAAACCGTTCAAAAGAGTTAAACGCGGACCACAAGTAGGACAACTCATGGTTTGCGCATGATACCTGCGATCTTGTATATTAGCATATTCAACGCCGCAAGACGTACATAATAAAAATGATTTCATGGAAGTGTGCGGTCGATCAAAAGGAAAACCCGACATCAGACTGTAACGCGGTCCGCAATGTGCACAGGAATTAAAAACATACCCGTTACGTCGTTTGTTCTTAATTTCATCCAGACAAACGGTGCATGTTGCACGATCCGGAACGGTCAAAAAGTGGGATGAATGCATGTCTTCGAGTGATGGCTCAATTTTAAAACTTTGCGAATTGTTTTGTATAAGAATATTCTCAGATTTTAGTGAATGAATACTGCACTGCGGTATTTCATGTATTTGAATTTGATTGATAAACTCTTGAACTGTTCTTTTTTCACCCTGGGCTTCGATATACACCGCGTTTTGTTCATTTCGAACAAAACCGGTTATTTGGAGGTTTTCTGCCAATCTTACACAAAACGGTCGAAAACCGACTCCTTGTACTTTTCCGGTTATGTAAACTTTCTTTCGAAGTTTCATTTTGTGGTTATACTTTTAACTCTGTGTTGCCGGGTCTCTATCTGCTTTTTAGAGCTTTCAAATTTGAAACCATTTTATTCAATATCGAAATCAAAACCTCTGTATATTTTTCTTTATTATCTCGATTAAATTCAACTTGAAACTGAAATTCAAGTTGTTTAAAAATCGAATCTTCATCAATACAACGGTCGATTTTTGCCAGAGCGCAAACCGAACATTTTTCCGTTTTGGAACTGATATCGGCTTTTATTTTATGCAAACGGGCAATACTATCGAGGCATAACGCACATGTCTCATAACCAACAAACTTGCGCCATTGTGATATAAACGCCTGGTAAGAAAGAGTATCTTTTTTGGAAATCTCTTCTACTGCCTTAATAATCTTTTCCCACTTATAAATGGACAGCAAAACAGGATTATTACCTTTTTTTAATTTTTCTTGAATTTCTTGCGGTGTAGGAACATGTTTTGCCAGATCTTCAGAAAAGGTGTTCTTACTAATACTGTCGACTAAAGGTGTTTTATCGTAGGCCATAGTATAAAAAAATCTATCGATTGAAAATGACAAGCGAAATTATATTTTCCCGCGAATTATTTTATCGCCGGGTTGATCAAATCCTCACACGCCTTTTTTTTGCCCATTTTAATTAAGGCCAAAGTCGGTTTCATCAACTCACGATAAATACCCATTCTATTTTCCTCAACCCTGGCAAGGTCAAATTCCGTAAAACGCCACAGCGCCGAAACAGTTCCTGCATAAATAATATATTCATAGATCATTTCTGCCTCGTTCGGTTCGAGAGGACGAATCAAAGTATAGCCGAATAAAAACGCTTTACATAATTCCGGGTCAATTTCGCCATATTTCAGGCAACAACCGATAATAGCGCGAGCAATATCAAAGATGGCATTGTCAATGCAGCCGCCCTCAAAATCGATAAAAAAGAAATCATTCATTTCACTGACCATTACATTATCCAGAAAAATATCGCCGTGAATAATACTTCTATAAAAAGATTCAAATTCGATTACATCGATATGCGGACGCGCCAGGTCGATAAAATGCGAAAGCTCTTCAGGTATTTTAGAACCACGCATTTGCTCCATTCTGTTTTGAAAGTTAAGTGAATAACTTTGTATAAGTGTTTCGGCAACGTCTTTGTCAGGTTTAAGTAGATGCAAAACAGACATTACGTTGCCAATTTTATGGAGAGTATCTTCACTCTGAATCGGGTGTACACCTGTAATATACTCCGTTATTATTGCAGAATATTGATCTTCTTGCCAATAATCTCCCTGAATAGGCTTAATAATATGTGGGGTAGGAAAATTCCGTTTTTGCAAAAGCATTGATATATAAACCAGCGCTTTTACTCTTTTTGCGGGGGCTTTGCGAAATATTTTTAGAAAGAAACTGCCTTTATTATTTATTTTTAACAAATAATTGTAATTCGTAAGGCCACCAGTTAAACGTACATATTCATACTCGGCTTGAATGTGAGTATTCTGTTTCTCGCTTCCAAAATAGGCTTCGACAATCTTTTTAATAATCTCTTTTTCACCAATATGCACTTCATTTCCTTTTTATTTTAAAACAAATTCGATATCTCTTCAATATAAAAAAATAATCTATTATAATCTTTTTTCTGGGTAAACGGTTCAACTTTTTGAGTTGAATTCATCATTCGTTTAAAGAGGTAAACCATTAAATAATATATTGTAGTGAATTGAGTAGAATTGTACAAAAAATTTTCTTTTAATTCATACATATTCTTCTGTTTATTCAACTTTTAAAATCGAATTTTATATAATGATTATAAAGTTAGATAAAAAATAAAATAATGATAAGTTGAAAAAAAGCTGAGTTAATACCTGGGTACTATTGACAAACAGTTCTTTTCGTGTTAAATTATTAGGGAGAATTGCATGCTAACGTATATTACTACTGCGCCCAATATGAAAAAGATTAGTTCTATCGTAATTGATTATGGAAAAACGCTTAGGGAATGGAATATTTCCGAAGATAAGATTATTGATATTGAACTGGCCATGGAGGAAGTATTAGCAAATATTGTAGCTCATGGTTATGAAAATCGAGAAGTAGATCTTGCGAATGATATTGAAATTCAATTGAAGAAATACCATGACTATGTTGAATTAATGATCAGCGACCAAGGCAATTTCTTTGATATCAATACTCATGAAGAACCAAATCTCGGCTCCTACATTGATAGCCCCATTAACGGCGGTTTTGGCGCAGCACTTATAAAAAAAGTAATGAGTGAAGTTAGTTGTTGTAGAGAAAACGGAACGAATATCACTATTTTACGTAAATTTATTTAAAACCGGCGAATCAGCCATACAACCTATCAAGAATTTTTTTAAACTCAGTTAGACTCATTTATCCCTATAAAGTCATGAAAAGTGTGTTTAAAGTGCCGTTTTGGTGAACGAAGATGTCTAGGTTTATTTGGCAATTAGGCAAACTATTATCTGCGTTTTATAAATTTTTTCCGGTAAATGAATTAGAAAAGCACGCGGGATTTTTCCCCGCGTGTTGAAAGGAAGCAATTTGACCCGGTAAACCGTATATTTTTATTCGGTTTGAATCTTGTTTAAATGGTGCTCTATCTATGTTTCACACCAAAAAAGGAACGTTGAATTCGTCATTTCAGAGGTAGTCAGCCTCATTGTTCGTCCTTTTAAATTTCGATTATTCCGGTTCGTTCTTAAATTGAAAATCAAATTTACGATCAGCACCTGTAAATATTCCTTGAAAAACCCTTTTTGTACAGCTACTGTTTCTATTTTCAGCTGTCAGGTTTAATTCAGTTAAAATTCGAATAACCAATCGTTAACTCATATTCAATATAATACAGTTATAGCATAAATTTACGCCGTTGTCTTCTCTTGTTATAACAAAACAAAACTTTTATTTAAAAAAAATATCACTATTTTAACAAAAAAAAAGGGCCATAACGTATGTCTGGCCCCTTTTTCTTAAATTTTTACGCAGTAGTTATGCGCGACGCATTAAATAAAGTCAAAAATGCTGATTTTGGTTAAAATGCAAATGTAGTAGCAACAAAACCATAATGATAATCGGAATTAGCCTTTTTATCGTTCAAAGCATCACCACGAAGAGCAATCGAATAACCAGCCAATACATTAAAGTGTTTATTTAACGTATATTTACAGGTAAAATCGACTTCATGCATAGAGTGGGCCTGACTCGATAGATCTGCGCCGGTAGTAGACCCGATCGCCCCTACTACCTTGCCACTTCTGCCGCCACCCGAAGCTGGATACCAGTTATCCTTAACCGAATAACGCATAGCGTAAATATAAGCTGCTTTAAGCATGAGCTGTTTCGTAGCAAAGTAGGTCAAATTCAACTCACCTGCCATCAGATTCTGCCAGGAAAGTAGATCAGCCTGACCATAATAGGCGTGGTTCAAAGGAAACATATTGTGAAAGGTTTTTACAGTCGAATCAGAAGGGTCGTCATCGCCACTGGCTACATCGATATTTGTACCAATACGAAGTGTATTGACTTTAAAACCAGCAGAAATACCGCCTGCAAAGGCATTGACGGTCGTACCGCTTCCGTCATGACCAAATTGATAAGCCGCCTCGACGGTAAAATCGAAAGGGCCATTCGCTTTAAAGCCTTTATTCACACGGTTTGAAAAACGAAACCCGGTAGTATGTATCTCTTTTATAGTAAAAGTATTCATGAGAGATAACAGATATAAATCGATGTGAAAACCACTTATCGCTTTTATGGTATCGTAAATACCAAAAAAGTAGGTGTCCTGGGCAAAGTCCGAATAGGCCGATACATTGTTCAAATCGAGAGCGTCACCCTCACGTAAAATGCTGGCCCAGGCGTGCAGTGAGTTCTTTTTAGTGTCAAATTTCAACAACAAAGCGTCAAACGTAATGCCTACGTTAGCCCAGTCTAAAGAAGAAACCATGCGTTTTTCACCATAGTTCAAACGTTGTCGTCCAATACGAAAACCAAAGGGGCCAGCCAGGTGATCAATTTCCCCCCAGGCTTCTCTTAAATCGACACCGTTTTCTGTAATTTTATCTCCTGCAGAGTTAATACTCGAAGCTCCGGAGTCTTTACCGCCGATGCTGGCGTTTTGCCCGCCCCAGATTCTTGCATCCTGGAATTTAATAAAAGCCCGTCCGGTCCGAAAAGAATCGCTGAATAAAATCTTATCAATATCAAGCCATACTTTTTGCCCGACAAATTCATATTTATTCGCGCTGGAAAACCCAACATTTTCTTTAATTTCTGGACGAACTCTTATCATGCCATGAACTTGCAAACTTTTATCAATTTTTTGATCGCCGTCGGCATCACCCTGGGCAACGGTTTGCGTGTTTGCGATCGAAAATATTATAAATGCAATGAAAAGACCTTTATAACTAATTTTATTCATAATTCTACTCCTTTGTGGTTTATCATAAACCTGTTGATTCAATTTTTAATTTGGTTTGGAATAACTAAAGGGTATGTTTTCTTTTTCACTTTAGCCGTCAAAAGAAATTACAAAGAAAAAGGGTCATTGTCAAATTTAATTCAAGTTTTATTGGAATTTATTTAGAATTTATGACTATATAGTTACAGATTATTTTTATAATAAAACCCGGCTTCTCTCTTATCAATTTTCGAAAATAGGAGAGCTCGATATCGAATTCCTGGCGTTTGAATCTCTATACTCTAACACCGAAGAAATTACCCACAATTGTATAAAATAATCGAAAAGATAAAGAGAGCATGCGGAGAAAAGAGGTAAATTCTCTGCCTGTATGGTAGATTTTCCCCCCGCTCCGAACTGCCAGGTTCTGGCCGTTCTACGCTTCCCCTTTTATTTTATTTTGGCTGAGCCGATGACGATTGTTGGGTAATTTTATAGCTGGGGGGGACTATTATAAGGAAGGCAGGAAAAGAGGGGGATAAGGAATACAGGAAAAGAGGGGAAAGAATTTTTGACAGGATTTACATGATTAACATGTTAAGAAATCAATTGTGTATTGAATCTCGAAGTATAATTATATCGCAAAAGTTTTTATGAAATTGAACAGAGTTGTCCTCTCAAATCGGTGAATCGGTTAATCCTGTCTAATTATCTTCTCTTTATCTTTTCCTGCAATTCCTTCCCCTTCCTGCCTTCCTTATTAATTCTTCATTCATTCACGAAAAACTGACGCGCATGTTTCCTACACTAAGGCAAAACCTCATATTTACTTTGCACAAAACCACTGCTGTAAGATATTGTTTCTACATGGTTCAAATGAATATCTTTTAAAACGGGACCAAAAAGGGGTATTCCCTGGCCGATTAGAACGGGTATTGTTGTTATTGTTATTTCATGGATTAAACCCTGTTTTAGAAAACCCTGGATGGTCTGGCCGCCATCGACATAGACCCTGTTGGCTCCAGAAACCTGTAGGTCGCGAAAAAGGTCTTCTACGAAACCCGATTGCACCTCAATATTATGGGGCTGATTCTTGTCTAGCGTTCTGCTCAGTACGATCACCCTTTTACCTTTATAAGGCCATGGTCCTGCATTTCGCACAAAATCGTAGGTGTTACGCCCCATGACCAATACGTCAATGGACTCAAAAAAAGTGGAAAACCCCAGGTCACCATCGGCGAGGTTTGCTTCACCACTGGCAACGGCTTCCTTTGGTTTCACTGCGTCCGTAGCCGCTTTAGTGTCCATAGTATCTTCTACGCCTTCAGCGCCTGGCAACCAATCGAGTCTACCATTCTCTCTTGCGATAAAACCATCAAGGGACGTCGCTATATAAACACATACTTTCATTGAAGATACAATTCATTAATGTGACAGAGTATGTCAACTATGTAGAAAGAATTTCACAAAAATCCTTGTGTATTATTTATGAAAAAACCGCTGGACACTGCAAGATTCTATTGAACAATATTAATAGAGAATGCCCAGAAATAATATCAGGGAAAATGATCAATACATCTTTAAATAATGGATAAGCATATGGAATTAATAAAAGGGTTTAATATTAAAAAGAAAGAGCCGAAAGGTTATCAAATAAAAATTCAATTAAATGAGATTGAACCTGAAATATGGCGACGGCTCAGTGTCGATTCTTCGATACCTCTTAAACATTTGCATGATGCTATTCAGAAGTCTCTGGGGTGGGAAGATATGCATTTGCATATGTTTGTGAACCAGGATAAAAAGTATTGTTTACCCGATGAAGAAGACCCCGGAGAGATAAGTGATTTTCAAGATGAAAACAAATTTACTCTCGGTGATCTTTTAACTAAAAAGTCTCAACAAATACAATATGTATATGATTTTGGAGACGATTGGGCTCATACGATTACACTTGAAAAGATTACAGACGACATTCCCAAAAAAATCACCTGTATCGATGGCGAACGAGCCTGCCCCCCGGAAGACTGCGGAGGTCCTATGGGTTATGCTGAACTTCTTAAAGCACTGGTCGACCCTTTGCACGACATGCATGACGATCTGAAAGAGTGGATTAGTGGCGAGTTTGATCCGGAAGCGGTTGACCTTACGAAAATCAACAAATCTCTCGGTAAAATCTAAAGTATTTGGAAACCTGATATTGCCTTTTTTGCGCAGAGAAGTCTACGGCAAGGGGAATTGAAATTCGTATAAAAGTCCTCTTCTTTCGTTTAAGAAGTCCCCAATTTCAGTTTTCATCAATTTATTATTCTTCTTGACTTCTGAAAGTTTCAGACGTGTATGAAAAAATACTTTTAATAATTTCCCTTTTTTTAGGGAAACAAATTTAACAAGATTGTGCTCGACGATATCATTTTCCTTATCAAATAGCAAAACATCAACCATAATTTCTCCAGTTTCATCGTTTGTAAATATACGAGCCTCTTCGGTGCGATATGGTTTTGTTTTCTCGATAAAAGTTTTTATGGCGTCCTTTATTTTTTCACTGCTAATATGTATTGTAATCATATGTTTGAAATTTTTTGTTTTGTGGCCTTTAGGCAAATATTCTAAAATAACAAAATTAGTATTATAATTTCGCCATGTAAGAGTAAACGTTTCGTCACCCCATAAAACCGATTGAGGAAATTGCGACTCTTGTTTATTCTTTTTCTCACTGCTACTTACTTCTGTAACGTAAACTGAACCAACCATCGTTGCTATAATGATGAAACCAAATATCTTTTTCATTTTATCCTCTTTTAACTATTATTACTGCACGGGTGAACGATTTTTGAATTCACCAATTATTTTGCTGGTCACAATACTCACATTGCAAAAGGTCTGTAAAGTCAAATTTACAAGATTTGCAATGCCCAGAAAACTCTACTGCATAAAATAATCTAACCTTCTTTCAATGATGAATATAATTCTAACTCTTCCTTTCCCTCTTTTTCTTATGATGATAATTTGTTATACGAAGTTTTGAATAAATATGTTTTATATACCATCTAATACATTTAATATAGGTTTTTTAAATCTTTGTAAAGTATCATTGGACTCGTAGTCTTTTTTGCCCACGACTGTAGCTCGCCCAACAACGATGCATAAAATATTTTTCTTAACAATGATCATACGGGCAAAACGATTAGAAGCTCTTGTGTTAATGCCATTCAACATTAACTCTGGCGAATCAGCATTTGAAAATTCAAGTATATAGATTGATAAAATATTCTCCATATCCTTTTCTAATTTAGCATGCATTGATGCACAACCATTCAGATCATTTGAGTAACTATTAAACTTCTTGTCGTTTTCACTTGAAAGCCAAACTCGCGGAACTTGACCTGCTATTGAAATACTGCTACCACAATATTCATCTCTACAAATAATATTGGATATATCGTATAATATTTGATGCAGTGGATTGTCTGGAAAGTATTTTTCATAATTTGTACTTACAAAACCTAAGCCTGTGTTGAATTCAACCGGGTGATATCCAGCAAGATCTTGTAAACTCACATTGGGTGAAATTTTATTAATGAATCTATCAAAATATGAATTAGTCGACTGATCGATATCACCTTCATGAATTTCTATAAATTCTTTTAATTTAAAATCCAGAATTTCTGCGGAATATCTGGTAAAAGCCAATGCGACCATTAAATCTCTGTAATCACACCTATCGACTTCAATCATCATCAGTGATGAGATAGCACTTTGAAGGAATTCTGTTTTTTTCAAGCGTAAAGAAAAAACCACCGATCGTTTTGCGTAAGTAAACAGAGTGTATATACCATCCAGTGTTATGGATCTTCTAATATCTAATTTGCTCTGACTTTCGCAATATTCATCTATAATATGTTTAATCTGGAGATCAGTAGAATTAGATATTGGATTTTCTAAGTGATTTTCATTTCGATATTCACTATAATTTATATTGTCCACCGGTGACATCCCATAATTGCCATTCTTAATTCTAAGATTCTCGTTAAAAATTGCATTTGCCATTTCGCCACTAAGCGTTACGGTACTCTTTTGTCTAAATCGAATGATCCCATAAATGATCCATACAGATAGAATTATTATGGAGTAAAGATATAACATGTTTTGTGTCCGTATACAACGTAATAAATACTCATAAGGCGGGAAGTTAAAAAAGGTCAGCGATTTTGTATGACGTGGCGGGTTTATGAATTGTTTTTATGCTGCCTGAATGAGCCGCGAGAGCGGTAATTAAATTCGCTAATTTGGGCGAGCTTGAGAACTAAGCAGCATTTATTGCCGATAACTCTAAATTCTAGAATTCACCAACCAACGTAGAAGACCACACCAAAACCAACCCTCCCCTGGTAAAAACCGAATTCAACAAACTTTATAAAAATAGACATTCCAAAACTAGCGCGGTAGCATTCCGCACGGCGAACTTGTGGTAGAAAATACTTTTACATTACGTTTGTTCCGGGGTCGTCGTCTGCCTGAATCTTTGTCTTATATTTCTATTGTTTCATTTACAGCCTGTCTTTGTTTACAATAAAGAACAATGAATTTACTTTCGATACATGAAGCCGGAAAAGAGATTGCAGATAAACTTTTGTTTAAAGAGATCTCAATGGGGGTGGATGATCAGGATAAAATTGCCATCATCGGGGTAAACGGTAGCGGTAAAACTACTTTGTTAAAAATTCTGGCTGGGCTTGATCAGTTTGACGATGGCAAGTATGCAAAAAACAAAAGTCTGGTTTGCGGGTATTTGCAGCAAGATGTTGAATTTGAAGAGAACCAGTCTATACAAGAGTTTATTTTTGCCTCTGATAACCAGCGAATGAAGGTTTTAAGAGACCATCTATTGTTGACTATAAAAATGGAAGATCTGGCTGATGATCAACATGAATCGAAAGAAGCGGTTGAACTTCAAAATAGATTAGAAAAACTGCAAGACCAGATGAATGAACTTGATGTTTGGCAACTCGAAAGTGATGCCAAAGAGATTTTATTTCATTTGAATATACATGGTATGGCAACTCTGATGAGCGATCTTTCGGGTGGAATGGTAAGAAAAGTCGCCCTTGCCCGCCTATTCATTGAAGACAACAATTTACTTCTGCTTGATGAACCAACAAACCACCTTGACCTGGCCTCTATTGCCTGGCTTGAAACCTACCTTATTAAAATTAAAAAAGCGATGATTATTATTACGCATGATCGCTATTTTTTAGATAATATTACGAATCATATACTTGAAATTGATAACCTTAAAATAAATAAATTCAAAGGGAACTACTCTAACTTTCTCGAAAGAAAGGCGGAAATTGCCGTAATTGAACAACGAACACTTGCCAAACATAACAATATTTTAACCAGAGAATTGGAATGGCTGAGCCGAATGCCGAAGGCCAGGGGAACGAAACAAAAAGCTCGTATACAAGCTATTGAAGAGCGAGTCGAAGTCGTTGCCAGTAAAAAGCCAAAGACCAAAATGGGCGGGTTTTATTCTGGTGCAGATCGACTCGGAAAAAAGATAATGGAGATTGTGAATATAACGAAATCCTTTCCTGCGAAGGGGCCAGGTAAATCTAAAATAAAAACAGAAAGTGTAACAGACGAAAAAAAACAGGAACTTATTTTTCCTGTTTTTAGTTATGAATTTCATAAAAAAGAACGCATTGCTATTATCGGAGATAACGGGGCCGGAAAAACAACTTTCCTGAAAATCCTTATGCAAGAAGTTGAACCGGACGCGGGTAAAGTAAGCCACGGTGTAAATACGAAAATTGGGTATCTTGCACAGGTAAACGCACCGATCGATGAAAATCTGACGGTGGTACACGCCGTGCGGGAAATTGCTAACTACATTGAGTTTGAAGACGGGAAAAAAATTACAGCGACCCAGTTGCTCGACAGGTTTTTGTTTACCGGTTCCAAACATGGCCAAAAAGTGAGTCGCCTATCGGGTGGGGAAAGACGTCGCCTCGAAATTATCCGTATTCTAATGACCAACCCTAACTTTTTAATTTTAGATGAACCTACAAACGACCTCGACTTACAAACTCTGAGTTTATTCGAAGAGTACCTGTTGGAGTTTCCCGGCTGTCTCATTGTTGTATCTCATGATCGTTATTTTCTGGACAAATTAGCGGATACTCTGCTTGTTTTTGAAAAAGGCGAACCCATACAAAAAATAAATGGAATTTGCAGTGACTATCTTTATCAGAAGAATAACCGTACTTCTAAAAGTAAAAACTCCCCGAGTTTAGAAAACCAAAGCAATGCAAATGAAAGCTACGCCTCTACAGAGGCAAAAAAAAAACCAGGCAATAATAAAGTAAAACTTTCGTACAAACAAGAGCGGCGAAAAACTGAAATAGAAAAAGAGATTCCACAGCTTGAAGGTCGACTAAAAGAACTCGATGCAAAACTAAATTCCGGTGAGAGTGACGCGCAAAAACTCGATGAGTGGTATAAAGAACACTCTTTAAAAGAGAACCTCTTGTTAGAGTTGATGGGAGAGCTGGAAAACTTCAGTTAACATAAACAGGTTTTTCTTTTGCGGACCCCTTTTTTCGAACTACTTGCCTCGTTTACGATGTTTCATCCAGTCTGGAACAGGAGAAGTTTTGCCATCTTTTTTGCCTGAACTTATAGTCGGTTTTTTTACTTCTTTCTCGGGCTTATTTACGGGTACAACTTTTTTGGGTGCCGGTGACGAAACAGCAGGAGTTGGTGCGGGTGCAACTGCACCAACTCTTGGTGTTACAACGGGCTGAGTTTTTGCCGTTTTACTTTCCTCTTCATCCATCTCTTTATTTTTATATTGGTATGTACCGGTGCCTTCGTCTTCGTAGATTAAATCTATCATCGATTTTTTTAATTTATTAAAAAGCCCTGGCTGTGTTCCGGTTTCAGATTCGGGCGATTCACCCGCTTCATCATCGTCGTCATCATCAAAAAAGAAACTTGTAACAACATTCCATGTTCCCGCATTTTCAGTGACATCTCGCTCCGGCTCAGGGTTTACATTTTCATTCACCGGTATTACTGCGCTTTCGTCTTGTTCGTATGCATCGACCTCATCTGTAGTCAGCGAAACTACTTTTGAAATAATTGAAGTATATTCTGTTTCAGGCGCAGTCGCTTCTGTCATACGCAACCAGTTCATAATCGATTCGTCCTCGGAAATCGATTTTACAGCGTCAATTTCTAAAGGATTCAGTTTACACGCTTTTTTTAATAAATTAGCAAGAGCTACCGTATGCAAATTTGAAGATGCCAGACCCGCTTTTATTATTTTCGATTTGGATGGCGCCCGATAATCGGCTTCTTTTAAAATAAGTCTTTTATCTCCACTATGCTCTTTCCATAAAGTAGAATCAATAATCGAAAGTTGAAACAGTACGGACAATAAAGAGAAATTATCTATGGTAGAACCAAAATCAGTCGCACCTCTTTTGGGATGTTGATAATCTGCCAGACCTTTTTCATTTGCTTTTTCTCCCTCAAGAGCGGGTACAAACATTCCATCGTAATCGATGAGATGAATGCGCCCATCGCTCAATACCAGTAGATTTCCCTCTTGAAAATCACCATGGCCCATGTTCCACTCTTGTAAAGTTTTCGTGAGTGAAAACAAGTTGCCGGCAAAAATAGGCGCCTTCGTGCTGTCATTTTCTTGAAGGTATTCGCCTATGGCACTGTTTAACGCAAGCCCCCCGCCCCACTCCATGACGACTACAGGAAAATATTCTTTACCAACTTTTAACCCGTCTTGAACGTATTGAAAGTCCACCATAAAGGGAAATTTTGTAATTTGTAATGTGTCATGTAGCGCCTTGTATCTTTGCGCTCTTCCTTTTGCGTCTCGTGTAAAAACTTTGAGGGCATACTGGTTTTCATTTTTATCTTTAAATTTGAATACTGCTCCAAAACCTCCGACAGACATGTAAGGTTTGCCTCGGGAATTTAAAAATATTTGCATGGAATTGCTTTTAAAAAACGGAATATTTATATTCTCCGTATCGGATATTGCAGCAAGATAAGTGCGTAAAGCCGGGTATTGCATTTATTTTTTAGCCTCCAGTATGCAGATGGTTACATCATCATTATGCATTCCACCTTTTGTTCTGTAGTAATCCATTAAACGACGAAACTGCTGGTTGTTTTTACACATTCGCACTCGTTCCAAAATTTTGTGACCAAGTTTATGTTCCTCATCTTGTTTCAACAGGAACTCGGCAAATGCATCTGTCGCATAAACGATGGTATCATCTAATGAGGCGGTAAATTTATCATGTCTTAAACTAAAGGGAGTTTTAGCCTGGTGCTTTTCGCTAGAACGAACTAAATCTGGTATATTCCCAAAATCAGCTGATTCTTTATACGGAAAGAGTTGTTTTAGCTCACCCGTTTTATTAAAAATAAACAGACAGACATCTCCAACAGCGTAATTGTTTATTTTAAAACGACTGCTAAACAGACCCGTAACTTTTTCTACAAAAGAAGCCAGCACGGTTGCATAGGAACCTTCGAGTAAAAATTTACGTTGAGCCGATGGCCTAGTAATTTCGGGTTGAAACGAAGTTCTTAACGATTGTAAACCATTTAAAAAATCTTCTGAAGAATCTAAAAATGCCGTGTCAAAAAACCCCGTAATATGGTCTGACCAGTTTCGAGAAAACACTCCGGTGCTGGCCCCGTCTGACATTGTAATTAACGCCTGGTTGGAACTAATTTTTTTTACCAATACCGAGTCTTCATTCTTATCGTCCGGAAGGCCCGATTTTGGGGTTTCAAACAGTTGGTATTCCACTGTTATATTCCAGGTTGAATTTAACCGATTAGACGGGTTCCAATATCAAAGAATTTCGAAAGATCATCTGGCTGAGCATTGAACATATAACCCCTGGCCCCCGGTTGAACTGCCGGATAAATTTCTTTCGCTCTTTGTAAAAACGAGTCTGGCAAAACAGATGACATATTAAAAAGTCCTTTCTGGTGATCCGAACTGGTTGGTTCAATTTCAGGAAAGGTAAGTTTATCATCAGAAGTATCACTAATGTGAATATTTAATATAACAACGTTGCCATCATCCGTAAAAATGTTTTCCTGCATTTGCTGAACAAATTCAACCGGCGAACCCGTTGTCCACTCCCCATCGCTGACATGAATTAATACAGGTGGAAAGTTACTTTTATGACCATCTATCCAGTCCAATAAAAGTTCAGAAGCATATTCAAAACCTGACTTCATGTCAGTATTTGTCTCTCTGGTCGGATCTTTAATCCAAATGGGTCGGTCAATTTTTACACCGTCCATTTCTGTAGAGATCATCTCTGTTGGGTTTTCTGCTACCTGCAAGATCGATTGAATTGGCATAAGTTCGTATTTACCTTCACCGTAACCTAGAATTCCAACTTCAAAATAACTGCGCAATTCATCACCTTTTTCACAAGATAATACAAGTTGGTCCAGACTTTCATTGGCGATTTTTGCCAGATACTCGCCTTTCGTCAATCCAGTATCGCCATATTTTTCTGACATGGAATAAGAACAATCAAATAAAAATAAAATTAACGTTGGATTTTCTCGACTGATTTCTGCTGTGTACATTATAATCTCCCTTCTTATACTAATTTTTTAAATAATTTCAGTTCAACTTAATTGCTGTTTTTCCACTCATTCATTATATCCAGATAACTCGATTTTCTCTCTTTTTTGAGTGTACTTTTAATTTTCGATACAGGAACCCCTTTTAATAAATCTCCTTTATCTTTATTAGAGATAATAGAGGAGTTTTCTTTTTCCCAGGTTTCCAATAACTCCAAGCCTTCCATTTCAAACATATTATTTTCAAGGTCAATACCCTCAATAAATTTTTCTGAAACTTCAAGAAAGTATTCAATTTCACCGATTCTACGTCCGGTCTCTTGAACTACAAAGTCCATGGCCTGGTTAAAAAGTTCCTCTTCAGATACGTTATTAAATACTCCCATAGCGCCTTTAATAGCTGAATGTCCCGCTTTAATCGCTTTAAACTCGGCTACTCGCGTAACAATTTCGTCGTCCAGGTCTTCTATAAAAAATGCCACATTTTCAGATACTTTTTTAAGGACCTCATAAAGCTTATTCATGCGGTCTGCGACTTCGCTCAGACTTTTATTAAAGTTTTGTTTTCTTCCGGCTTTACGCACGGCAAGAACTACTTGTTGGTTTTGCCCACTCTTTTGTGCGGCAACGGCCATTTTCTGACTTTTGTTGATCGCATTTTGATTTTCTTTAATGATGCTGTTAATTTTGCCTATTTCACCTTTC
This sequence comes from Leptospirales bacterium, assembly GCA_040326155.1. GTDB lineage: Bacteria > Spirochaetota > Leptospiria > Turneriellales > JAOUFE01 > JBEQLE01. The sequence continues at coordinate 15,649 of JBEQLE010000019.1, forward strand.
AGATTTCCTACTTGCGCATTAATCGCGCCTTCTTTATCACGCATTTCAGACAAGTAATTCTTTAAAATACCGATGGGGTCTATGGTAACAAAGATACCCGTTAAGAATCTGATAATCGATTTATAAACACCGGATACCAGAGTTCGCGTTCTCTTATCAAAAACGATATACAATACCGCGGCTATGGTTACAAAAAGTAAAATTGTGTGCAGTGTATTTTGCAACAATCCGACTATCCATTGAATATTTACTACAAAGAAAAAGCCAATGACAGCTAAAATGGCCACAATGCCAACCTTGCCAACTTGTCCTTCTGTTTTTTGCCAAAATGATTTCGGACTGAATTCTGATAACTTTGATAAATCCATATTTCCCCTCTACAGTTATAGTGTTTTTAATTTTTCAAATAATTCGTTAAAATCTGAAGTAGCTTCGTTAAATGCTTTTTGAAAAGCGGCATTTACATTTTGAATTTGCTTTTCCGCTTTTTCGACGTTTACACCCAGGTCTACTTTTTGTTGCTCTAAGTTTTCTATATCTTGCTGGTTCTGTAATATCAATCGGTTTTTTTCTTCCATTTGCCGATCTATATCGCCACCCACTCTTTTAGGTTCCGATATGTTTTGCTTTTGAAAATCTTCGAGGTCTTGATCGAAAGATTGTTTTTGGCTGTTTAAGACTGAATTATAGTGCTGAAAATTAGATATTAGAATATTTTTATCGACTCGCATCGTTTCAGCTGATGTAAGCGCAGTGCTTAACGCCTCCGCCTCTGATTTCCCGTTTGATAAAAACTTTTTATATAAAGAATGAAATTCGTAAAGGTCAAACCCCGGAAGGTTTGCAGCCTCAATGGCCCTTTGCAGACTTTCGCAAAATTTTTGATACACCTCATCGTCATTTGGAACATGAGTGCGCGGCGTGTAGTGGCTCGAAGTTGTATTCGACGCAGCTGGCGTTGCTAAAGTCGTGTTTTGGTTTTTGGGGTTTGTGTTTGCTGTGCTCCCGATGTTGCCGGTGTTGGCAGGGGGCGCAGAAGCAGTTGTAGAAGCAGCCGATTGACGCGAAGGTTTTGGTCGCGCATGATCTTCTTCATAAAAGACATTGACTATTTTATTAAATATACCCATATTATAATTCCCATTGCATATTTAGAAGCTCGTTATTAGGAAAACTAAATATTATCAAATTTATCCTCAAGTGTATTAATAAGGCGTTGGAAGCTAGCGAGTTCGCGAATATTGGATTGCCACGCAATTCCCTGGTCAATTAAATTCATATGTTCCAGAAAATGACCGGGACGAACCACTTCGCCCGCTGCGTTAAATTCACGCCCTAAAATATGGACAAAATCGGCGACCTGAACTCCGGCGCTTATATCGTGCGTTGTAAAAAGTATGGTTTGAAATTCATGTGAAGCAGCCAGCTCTCGAATCAGTTCTATGACCTTATGCAAAGCTTTCGGGTCTAAGCCAGAAAACGGCTCATCCATTATAATGAACATTCGTTTGACCATCACCTGTTGTAATATCGCAATTCGTTGTCTTTGACCGCCAGATAGTTGTTTGGGCCAAAAGTTAAACCAGTTGGCAAGTCCAAACCGATCAAGCAGTTCCATCGACTTGTCTTTTGCTTCTGCTTTACTTAAACCGGCGGTTTTTCCGCCCAATATCAGGTTATCAAGTACTGAAAGGTGTTCAAATAAAGGATAGTGTTGGCCGACAACTCCGACATCGCCTGCTTTTACCGGATGCAAGGTTTCTCCATCTGCGGCAATTAACACTTCGCCGGAATCGGGTTCAAGCAAACCTGCCATAATACGAAAAAGCAGCGTTTTACCCACACCGCTTGGTCCCAGAATACAACGAATTTGACCTCGTACTTTTCCCGGTTCTACAATATCTTTTATTTCAAGATTAATATTATCAAGTATAAGATGCGGTCCAAACGCAAGATTTACGTTGCTTATATGCATCAATGTATTTGTTTCTTTGTACTTAGGCATAATAATATCTTTTATCCTAATGTTTCTCCGAAATTGCATGCGGAGTAATTATTTTTTTCATCGTTTTTAAGAATATATCTTGAAAAATACCTATGGCAAGTATGCAAAATATAATAGCTAATACTTCGCCACGATCAAAGTGTTTATTTGAGTTCCACAATAAATCGCCAATGCCACCCGATTTTACAATACCCTCTACGGCTGTAATCATCATCCAGCCAATAGCGGCGTTTTGTCGCAACGTTTCGAGCATCTGGTCAGCAGTTCCGCGAATGACAACCTGCCAGACAATCTGTCCTTTCGAAAGGCCAAGAGATCGTGCGTAATCGAGTTTCGATTCAGGAATTTCCTGAACGATGGAATACATCGATGTTAAATAGAAAACGGTAATTCCAAATGTCAATAAAGCGACTTTCATTTCGAACCCGAGTCCAAAAAGTTCAATAAAAATAAAATTCAAACCAAGTAGTCCCAGAAATCGCCCTTTGGATATGGCAAAAGCAATCGGTCGCCAAAAGGGAAAGATCGAAAGGTAGCTGGTTATAAGCGTTAACGTGATGGTACTGGCAAGGGCCACCAGGTTCAGTTGCAAACTTTGCCCAATATCAACTGCAAGCCCTTTTTCAAACCACAATACGCCTAAACTTTCAAATATTTCAGAGAAAGGGCGAATTGCCACACCTGCTGCGCTTTCCCAGAGAATTACAAAAAGAAGAATATACAATGCGTACAAACCATACTTCACCTGTACGGGTAAATCTCCTTTAATAGTAACGAGGCTGCTTAATTGTTTTTTTATATCCATGTTTATGTTTTCATGTTTTTGGTCTTATATTTTGGCTTAATACAGCAACTCAATTAATTTGCATAAACCTTAATAACAACTCGTCGATTTCTCGCCATTTGCGCCGGATCAGGATCGCCATTTACTACATCATTACCCAGCAGTTGGTTTTCGCCATGAGGAATGACTCGAACCCGATTTTTAGGAAACGAAGAACCGGCATTTTTACGCAACCAGCTGTAGACCGCATCGCCTCTTTTTCGCGATAGGTTCATATTCGCATCGGCCTTGCCCTGAGAGTCCGTATGACCGTGAATTTCAACGCGGGAATTTGCGGCAATAACCAATTGTTCCAAAACTTCTCGAAGTGTAGTTCCGGCTCCCGATTTAAACGAAGCTTGACCGCTGTCAAATTCGATATTGTAGGTCATATCTCCAATAAGTTCTTTAGAACCTTGACTTTTAGTAAAAGTGGGTAGGTAAGCCGAACTAGAGGCCAAAGATGGGTATCGCGATAAAACACCCTGCAAGTAGGATGGATTAAAAACACTCGTCCAGTTTGGATAACCGTCCATAAAGTCAGGATAATAATACATGGCCAGTTTTGCAAACTGGTTGTAGACAATTTCACCGATGTCCGTTCCGCCGCCTAAACCAAAATAAGTTAAATTTCGTTGAAGGTTACTTACGGAAGATCCACCGATTTCAACAGTAAGACCTGTAATATCTTTTACTTTCACAACATCGTAGTATTTATACCAGTAATCGGCAGATTCAGAGCCAAATATCTCTTTAACATACTTTGCCGCTTCCCATCTTTTGTCCTGAGAAGACTTAGCTTTAATTTGACCTTTTTTCAATTTCTGATCAGCCGTAAGAATTTCATCAGCAGCCTCAAAGATTGCTGCAAGCATGTTTTCTACAGTACTGCGGTGATTTTCATCCCACTCTTTTAAACCGACTATATATTGGGGCATTTGGTTACTGTACTCTTTTGTAGAAACAATAGAAACCAGACCGCCTCTTTGGTCGGCAATATTTTTATCGCCGGGAGTCCAGGTGACTGAACCGTTAATTAAAACCCCACCTGTATCGCCTTCTTCCACAGGGTTGCCCTGGTAATCTTTACCGGCAGTTTTAAACTTAAGTTCAATTGGTTTACCAGCTATATACACTTCAGCTGCTTTTAAATAGCTATCTGTATGAATAAAATTCAATGCTTCGGGGTCGTAATAACGTTGGTCAGGATTAAACGGAATATTGTTTTGTGCACACCAGAATATCATGATATTCCAATCTCCGTCGGCGGCTACGCCTGCCACAAGCCCACCTTTGGCATTATTCGGGTCTTTTTTCCAGGATGGTGGTCCCATAAATTTATCTTCCCCGGAACTAAACCCCGAGAAACCTATAATTTCAGCTGTATAGCCCGTACCTTTCAGGGCCTTATTCGTATCGTTTAATATCCAACCGCCAGCGTCACCCATAATGGTGAAAAAATGAATACCCTGATTGGAATCTTCGGTCGGCTCATTCAGTGAAGATGCAAAAGCGACTAAAGCGGCAATCTGGTTTGGAATTTCTTCCATTCGGTTAAACCCGAGACTAATTCCATGTTTTGCAAATATACTATTTGCTTTCGTAACTTTACCCTGGTTAGCATAAGCCCATGCCTGGTGAGAATTCCAGGTCCAGTGACCGAGGCGAACCACATTGGTGCCCGGCAAAGCAGCGGAATCGATAATAGGTACGCTGGAAGCTTTGTTGGGTTTGCTGGGAAATATTACATCGAGAGTATCTGTGCTTTTTAACCCTATATACAATAGGGTAACCACCACAAATCCTATAATTACTTTCCCTGAAGTTTTCATCTTGCGTGCCATTATACGTAACTCCTTTTAAATTCCATATATAATAATAATATTACCACTAGGCTTGAAAATAAGTTCAAATGTCAATTAAAAAAAGTTTTTCGAGGTTTTTTTAATTGTGCACAGTTCATAACAATATAGTCCTGCTTTGAAAATAAACGAACTGGTTTCAAAAACTTCAAAACAGATTGACAACTAATTTCTATTGCATTTATTGCAACAGGTTGGCCGCTCAGGGCCTGCTCGTCCCTCTCTTTTTGTTGTTTGTGCTGTTACGGAAAATGTATAGAAGATTTAGAAAAAAAACCATTACCAGCGCCCCTGTGGAACAAAAAGGCAAGAAAGACAAAAAGCATAAAATAAAGAAATAAAGAAATAAAGAAATAAAAAAAGAGTTTTAAGTCTAAAAAAATGGGCGTGACTTAAAGATTTTTATAAAATGTATTTATCTCGCAATTGAATCAAAATGAATAAATTTAAAATAAATTGGTCTGACCTGGATGAAAACAGACAAAATGCTCTAGCGGAGTTCTCCGGGTTTTATGCGCTCGTCGCTGAAAATATCGAAGACGAAGCTTCTACGGAAGTGGATCTTTTATATATTGGCATGGCCTATGAACGAACCATTTTAAATTTAGTCAAGCAACCTTACCGCGCTTTTGACTTTCTAGAAGAGTATGAAAAGCTTAACCTCGATATGGAAACGTTCTTTATGGTCGGGTTACTTCAGGAAAACGCTCCAAATGAAACACCAAAAAATATTTTCAGCAATATCCAATGTCTTTTAGTTCGCCAGAATGAACCTCTGTTTAATGTGCCTTGTAAGGAAATAAAAAGTAATCACACAGCAAATCTTTCCATAACCAACAGCGGCGATTACGAACCCCTTGAAGAATTTTCAGATTCTCTGTGAAGAAGAAGAGAGGTTAATAAGGAAGGCAGGAAGGGTAGGAATTGTAGGAAAAGATTAAGAGAAGATAAGGAGAAGATTAAATAGATCGGATTTACAGGATTAACCGGTTTTAGAGAATAACTCTGTTCCATTTCAGAAAACTTTTGCGATATATTAAAACTTCAAAATTCAATACACAACTGATCTCTTAACCTGTTAATCCTGTAAATCCTGTCAAAAATTCTTCCTCTTTTCTTCCTCCATTCCTGTCTTCCTGTCTTCCTTATCTCCTGCATTCCTTATAACTCCCCTTTTCTTCACATAAATGCTAAAAACAGAATTTAAATTTGAAATTGTAATACATTTGCTGTACATTAATTATGTGGCACAAGACATTAAGTCAAAGAAGGTGAATTAACATGGAAATTGCTCAAATTAAACAAGACATTAAAGATCTGCGTGAGAAATCGCAAGCCGAATGCAAGCAAATTTACAAAGAAGCAAAAGAAAAAACCGCGTCTATTAGACTGCAAACCCAACTGGAAATAGATAAATTAAAAGAGAAGGAGAGTGAACTTAAAAAAAATAGACAGGCAAAAGATTCCTTCGTTCATACTCGAATAGACAGTTCGCTATCCGAAAAGTTGAAAGAAAGAGCAGAAACTTCAGGCGTTTCGACTTCCGATTATGTACGCTCCTTAATTGAAGCTTCGCTGAAAAATTAAAATAAAATGGCATGCAGACGATTTTACCAGTAATTAACCAAATTGAATTTTAAAGAAAAAGATTAATAGACAGGATTAACATGATTCACCGGTTTGAGAGAAGAGCTCTGTTCCATTTCAGAAAACTTTTGCGATATAATTATAATTTCAGATTCAATTCACAACTGATCTCTTAACCTGTTAATCCTGTAAATCCTGTCAAAAATTCTTACTCTTTCCATTCCTGTCTTCTTGCTTTCCTTATAATTACCCTTCTCCTATCTTATTTATGTCACAACTTTCAAGAATCGGTTTATTATAACCATTTGCCGCAGCTCGAATGAGAGCTTTTCCGAGAGTTTCAGAATTTGTAACCTTACTTTTAATCGGTTGAATATAAGCGGGTCGAAACATATAGGCGTCTTGAAATGGCATGTCGAATAAAACATTTTCAGTTTTACCCCTTACCCTTGCCCACATAATTTTCACTTTTTATTAACCTCGCCATGGCTTTATTATGCTTTCAATTTACTGGATAACTTTTTCACAAAATATATAATAGCGTCACTTCACTCATTATGACCGGCAACACTATCGAGTAAAAACATCCATTTACCATTTTCAAATATCATACTTAACGTGCCTTTATCTTGATTCGTTGTCCAATATATATATGCCAATTCGTCTTTTACTTCCAGATTTTCAATCTTCATATTTAAAATCTCTGTTGTTTTAACAGAATTAAGAATTGCCACAAAATACCCTTGAGTAGTTAGAGTATCTATTGATTCGGGAGGAATCGAAAATGCATTGGAAATCAAATTGCGCCCTATTGGGTTAGCTTTGTTGTCATTTAATTGAACTGTAATTTTTCCTCGACTATCTTCAGAAACATACCCCCAAAGATTATTATAATCACGTTCATTGAATAAGCGAACAACATCTTCTGCTGCATTTTTTGGTGAAGGAATGTTTGTACAGTTGATTGAAAATAAAGAGAGTAACGCAATGAATATTAAAAGTGGTTTCATATTGATCCTTGATACAAATTTTATTAGTAGAATTTTAATTTGTAATGCTGTGTTTTTCAAAAGATAGTTCTATAGTCAACAGGATTTTTACGCCCACCCTGCCCATAAAATTTCACTTTACTTGCCATCCTATACCAGGAATTCGTTTTCTATGAATCAAGACGGACAACTTCGCAAAAATATTTCACCGGGAAAACGGGTGAATATTGTACTTAAAGCTGACCAGAGAACCGGAAACCTCACCGAAGGTGTTGTACAAGACATTCTAACGAACTCGCAAAACCATCCACATGGAATAAAAGTTCGTTTGGAAACCGGAGAAGTCGGTCGTGTGAAAGAAGTTTTGGGCTAACAACCTTTTTCATTTGGGGGGAAACCCCCCTGGCTCTGGCTTTTTTCACTGCGCAAAAAAGAGCCGCCGCCACCCCCCTGTTTTTTATTCTAACAAAACCTCTCTGCCACATATCCACTAACAAAATGTAATGAATGAACCATATTTGCCAAATATTTTAATATATTGGTAGTATCGAAATAAAAGGAATGGTTTAGTATCTTGCTTGTTACTTATCAATACAATTATTTAACTTACCTCTTAGAAAGAAAAAAATCGAACTTCTGGTGTAAATTATTGTATTATTCCGTTTTGGTATTGTGTTTGTTGCTGGCTTTTTTCTTCGCCGGTTGCTCGACACCTTCTGCGTCAAAGAATATTATTTTAACTGAGCAAGAACAAACCTGGCTTAAAGAGCACCCTGTGTTGAGAATCGCTGGAGTTCCAGAGTGGGCCCCTCTGGTTATGTTGGACGAGAAAAATGAACTTACAGGCATTGCCGGTGACTATATTCATATTATTGAAAAGGAGCTGGGAATCGAATTTCAACTGATTGATATTGAGACATGGGATGAAGTACTCGAAAGTGGAAGATCGAAAAAAATTGATGTGATAGCAATTTTAGGACAGACTCCGGATCGTGATACCTATCTAAATTTTTCAGATATTCTGGTGGAGCTTCCCTATGTTATTATCTCCCACCTGGACCATGATGAGATCTCGCATATATCACAACTATATGGTAAACGTGTTTCGGTTGCCAACCGATTTGTTGCCCATGAGTGGCTCGGGCGCGATCACCCAGAGGTTTTTCTTATTCCTAAACATGATACTGCTCACGCCCTGGAAGCTGTTTCCCTGGGCGAAGCGGAATTTTATATAGGGGATATAGCATCGGCAAGTCATGTTATCAGTACATATGGTTTATCAAAATTAAAAGTTGCCGGCCAAACTACTTTTGTAAATCGTCTGCGTTTTGGAATTCGCAAAGACTGGACGCAACTTGGACCTATTTTAAACAAAGTTTTTAACCAAATATCGAAAACGGAGCGACACTCCATCTGGGGTCGTTGGGTAGAGCTTCGTACCGATGGACTTGACCCGAAAGTTGTTATTCCAGTCATTTCCGGGCTGGTGGTTATTATTTTGATTGTTCTTGTTGCGGGTATTTATAGGCTACGAAAAGCTTATGGTTCACTGGAAAATCTGGTTGAAGACAGGGTTAAAGAGATAGCCCGGACAAATGAATACTTAACTGACAGTGAAAAACGGTTGAGCGAAGCAATTATCAACTCGCCACACCCGATTATGGTTCACGCCGAAGACGGGGAAGTTATCTTAATTAGCAATGTCTGGTTTGAAATTACAGGCTATACCCGAGAGGAAATTTCAACAACCGCAGAATGGGCAAAAAGAGCGTATGGTATTGAATCGGGAAAAGTTCAAGAAGAGATTGAATCGTTATATGATTTCAAAGGAATTAAAAAAGAAGGTGAGTATAAAGTAACTACGGCAAATGGTAAAATTCGTATTTGGGATTTTCAATCGGAATCTTTGCCTCCCCTGCCCGATGGCCGCCGCGTGGTTTTAAGCAACGCTGTCGATATTACAGAACGAATTGAACGAGAAAAAATTAGTTTAAAAGAGCTGGAACGTAGTAATATGCTTCGGAATCTTCACATGCATGCTCTGGACTGGACCGACCAGGAGATTTTCGATTTTGTACTCGAAAAAGCGGTAATGCTTACCGATAGCAAGATTGGTTATCTGCACCGTATTAACGAAGATCAAAAAACTATTTCGTTAATTACATGGAATAAAGAGGCTCTGAAGTCTTGCACTGCCGTTTATGACTCCCATTACCCTGTTCATAAAGCCGGAGTATGGGCAGATAGCGCCAGACAAAAACGACCTGTCATACATAATGATTATCAAAAATTAGAGAATAAAAAAGGTTACCCGGAAGGTCATGCTCCTATTCATAAACACCTTAGTCTGCCCATTTTAGATGGCGACAAAGTTCGTATGATTATCGGAGTGGGTAATAAAGAGACCAATTATAACGAAAACGATGTGTCGCAAATTCAGTTGATAGCTAATGAACTATTAATTGTTATTCAACATAAAGAATCGGAAGAGCGTATTGAATTTCTGGCGAATCATGACGTATTAACCCGTCTGCCGAATCGTCTTTTATTTAAAGACAGGCTCGCGCAAGCGATCTCTATTGCAGAGCGTTCTCAAGACAAAGTTTCTGTTTTCTTTCTCGATCTAGATAATTTCAAAAGTATTAATGACTCTCTCGGGCACTCGGTCGGCGACATTCTTCTTCAAGTCGTAGCAACACGCCTTGAAAAATGTGTGCGGACAAGCGATACCATCAGCAGACAAGGTGGCGATGAGTTTCTTATTGTTCTGCCGAATGTTAGCAAAACCGGAGATATAACCTTAATTATTGAAAATATTTTAAAAGAGCTGGCTCTTCCTTATGAAATTAACGGGCATGAACTTTCTGTTTCTGTGTCCATCGGCATTGCGCTGTTCCCGGATGATGGAACTGATTTAGATACGTTGTTAAAAAAAGCCGATATTGCAATGTATTCAGCTAAAGATGCGGGCAAAAATACATATCGTTTTTTTACCGACCAGATGAATGTGGACTCTATGGCGATTATGAATATGCGGAATCATTTGAACCATGCTATTTCAGAAAATGAATTTATTTTATACTATCAACCACAAATTGATATAAAAACCGGTTCGGTTGTCGGAGTCGAAGCCCTATTGCGATGGAATCATCCTGATCGTGGTATATTATCTCCAGATAAATTTATTCCGGTCGCAGAAGATAGCGGTTTAATTGTTCCCATTGGAGAGTGGGTATTACGCGAAGCCTGTCGACAGGCAGTAGAATGGGAAAAGTCAGGTTTTGAAAATCTCGTGGTTGCCGTGAATCTTTCGGCAGTGCAGTTTAAACATGGTAACCTGGAAGATGTTGTTATTGAAGCATTGGGCGAATCGGGACTTGACCCGGAGTTGCTGGAGCTTGAATTGACAGAGTCTATATTAATTCATGATACCGAAAATGTGCTTCTATTGGTAAAGCGTTTGAAAGCCCTAGGCATACATATGGCCATCGACGATTTTGGAACCGGGTATTCCAGTCTCTCTTATTTGCAACGCCTCTCGGTCGATAAATTAAAAATTGACAAATCGTTTATCAGTAAATTGGATATGAATTCTGAAGATGTGGCCATTGTTCGTGCTATTATCCAGATGGCTCGTACGCTAAATCTGAAAACTATTGCCGAGGGGGTAGAAAACGAACAGCAGTTGAAAATTTTGAATGTTCAGAAAGTCGATGAAGTACAGGGGTTTTATTTTGCCGGCCCCATGCCTCCTGATGATATATTAGCCTATCTACATAAAAATCGTAAATCTTCGAAACCAATACGGATAGCCTGATATTATTGTATATTTTAATAGTACATACAACATTTATGTTTGCGTCACCAAATTATTTGAATATGGTTTGACTTTAGGTAATAGGAGATAATATTTAACTATGATAGTAAAAGTTCCAGATTCCAAGTTTGAATTTATTGCCAACACATCTAAAGAGTTTATGACTCTTATCAATAGAGACTTCGTATACGAGGCTGCCAACAAATCTTATTTACATGCTCATGGAAAGAAATTGGAAGATGTATTGAATAAATCTGTTATTGAAATCTGGGGCAAAGAACTTTTCAAAAAAACTATAAAGCCTGCCATGATGGAAACGTTTAACGGAAAAGAAATTGAATATGAATCGTGGTTTTCTTTTCCGGCTTTGGGTCAGCGATGTTTTGAAGTACGGCAATACCCATATTTTGATGCAAAAGGCAAAATAACTCATGTTGCCGTTGTTTCACGCGATATTACCGAACGAAAAGAAGCCCAATTAAAACTAGCCCATCTGGCCTACCATGACGATCTGACCGGTTTAATTAATAGAAAAAAGTTACTACTTGATTTGCCCGAAAAACTAAAGAATCAAAATCGCATTGGAATATTCACCATTTATCTAAGTAATATTAAAAAAATAAACGATACCCTGGGTTATGAAGTCGGTGATAATATTATTGTCGAATCTATCGATAGACTCAAAACATTAGGAAAAACAGAAGAAGATATCGCTCGGGTGGGTGGAAGTACCTTTGTGCTGGTCCATGAAATCAAAAACAAAAAACAAATCGAATCGATTTCCAAAGAGATGCTCCAGTTATTTTCGAATCCATATAAATTTACAAAATATGACTATCGCAATACTTCTATAATTAATGCGAATGTTGGTATTAGCCATTATCCCGAACATGGAGTTGACCCTGATGTGTTAATAAAACGGAGTAATATTGCCTTACACCAGGCTATTGAGCAAGGACCAAACAAAGCTACCGTTTATAGCGAAGAAATTGACCATCTTTTATCGAGGAATCTTCAAATAGAAAAAAGTTTACAAGAGGCAATTGAAAAAGATCAATTTGTACTGTATTACCAGCCAAAAATAAACGTAAAGAAAGAGATTATTGGTATGGAGTCTCTTATTCGCTGGCAACATCCTGAAGATGGTTTAATTCCACCTACTGACTTTATTTCGATCGCTGAAAAAACAGGTCTTATTGCTCCCATTGGTTATTGGGTTTTAGAAGAGGCAGCCAGGTTTAATAAATACTTATACGATAAACTGAATATAGAACTGTTGATTTCTGTCAATTTGTCGCCTTTTCAGTTTTCTGATGAATATCTGCTTAAAACCATTAAAAAAATATTAAAGCACACAAAATTACCTCCTCAAATGCTCGAGTTGGAAATTACAGAAAGCGGTACAATGGATAACATTGATAAAAGTATCGAAATACTTCAGGAAATTCAAAAGCTGGGTATAAAAATATCCATTGATGATTTTGGTACAGGTTTTTCCTCACTCAGTAAAATTTCGACTTTTCCTATAGATACTCTTAAAATTGATAAATCATTTGTAGATAATGTCCCTGGTAACGTAGATGCTATGATCACCGTTACGTCCATTATCAATCTGGCAAGAAGCCTGGGTTTTCATGTGGTCACGGAAGGTGTTGAGACGCAAGAACAATTCAACTATTTAATTAGCATGGGTTGCCGTGAAATACAAGGTTATTATTTCAGCAAACCCGTGCCTGCGCCAGAGTTTGAAAAAATACTCATTGAGAACAAAAGGTAATACAAGCGTGTAGTGTCGTGGTTCCCGAGCAAGATTGACGCTCGCTTTGTTTATATAAACTTGTATGTATGTTTAAAAAATCTAAAATAAAACGAAACAAAGAGATTATTCTGGTGGCTATCCAGGATTATGTTCGTCTTTCTGAGGAACTCCTTTCTGAGTTGCTCCAACATCTAAAACTTAGCTGGCCAGATGTTCACAAAGACCTTCGTATGAATTTACCGAATAACATGTTAGAAGGGGAATTGGAAAGTGGCTGGGCTTATTGGTTCCACGGTTCCCAATGCAAATTTATCGGAATATATAATGAACAAGTTGAAGTGAACCTGGATAAATTCGGAGATATCGACCATCTGCTAGATCCATATTACTTAGCAAAATATATTAAAACATCCAATCTTCATAAAGGCATGGCAATGCTTATTAAAGATGATTTTAAGGATACTTTGGAAATCCTGGAAACATTAGATTCAACCATTAAAGCCGATATAAAATTCTCACGGCCCCTACCGTTCCTTTAATATTTCTGAACCATCGACCAGGAATCGACACAAAAAAAACTGATCAAACCCACCGGCTTTAAGATTTTCTCGCCGAGCAAGATTGACGGTGGAAGGTCGTTCATGTCGCAAGTGTATCAATACATCGGTTGTATAATACAAAAGGCGAGCATTGCTCGCCTTTATCTTTGCTCCCCGAGCAAGACTCGAACTTGCGACAAGGTGGTTAACAGCCACCTGCTCTACCAGCTGAGCTATCGGGGAATTTGTGCGCCTTTCGGCGTCTCAGCAGGGGTAGAAAATATTATTTATTCAGGTTGTCAAATAAATTCTTGCAAGTTTGCGTTGATCTGGGTAGATTCTTTTTGGTAATGTTGTATTTACATTAGTAAATTCGCATATTGTAATTTCTGTTGTTTTTGCCGGGTTTTTATCGTCTTATTAGTAAACAAAGTAAGAAGAGAAGCTAACCCTTCTCCAATTACTCTGCTTACTCCTTTCTCTCTCAAAACATTGCGGCCGGGTTTTTTCCGGCCGCGTTCTTTTTTACCACCTTGTTGTACTGTTTAAAGAAGAGGTAGTTCTATAGACCTTTTCTACTTGTCGCGTGGTCTAAAAAAGATGCTTCATCTTATCTTTGGATATGCTGACGATTGAATCACTACGTTCGTTTAACTCACCTTGGAAGTCTTGTGCCATTACTATGGGTAATTTCGATGGCATTCACCTAGGGCATCAGAAATTGATTTCACGGTTGCTGAATGCGGCAGATGAACCGGGGGTAAAACCTGTTGTTATAGTCTATGAAATTCCCCACGATGACAATTCTCAGAAAGAACCGAGATCTATATTTTCGCCAAGCGAAAAGGTAAAACTTTTAAAAGCCGCTGGAGTGGAAAATGTGTTATCTGTAGAGCTCAATCAAGATTTACGAAATATATCGGCTCATACTTTTTTGAACGAGATATTAATCGAGCGGCTGAAAGCTCACTCTATTATTATTGGGTATGATCATCGTTTTGGGAAAGATCGTCTTGGTGATTTTAACTTTTTATTGAAGCAACAAGAACATGGCAACTTCGAAACATTTCAAGTGGAGGAAATCCGTTTCAATAATAAAGTAGTTTCATCGAGCCTTATACGAAACTATATACTAAGCGGGCGTCTACCAGAAGCGAACCATCTTCTGTTAAAACCATTTTTTGTAGACACAACTGTTATACATGGAAATAAAAGAGGAAAGAAAATTGGTTTTCCTACCGCGAACCTGAATATATCAAAAGGAAAAATTTACCCACCGCCTGGCGTCTACTTTACAGCAGCTTTATACAAAGGAGTTCTATATAAAGCCCTTACCAATATCGGAACCAACCCTACTTTCGATGGTACAAAACGAAGTATTGAAACCCACATATTGAATTTTAATAACAATATATACGATGAAAACCTGACTGTATTTTTTCTCGAAAAAATTAGAGAAGAAATGCGTTTTTCTGATGTTTCAACGTTGCAAGAACAAATTCAAAATGATATTAAATTAAGTGAAAAATTTGTATTGGACAATATTAAGAATCAACTTACTTTTGATTAATACACGAAAGTAAACCGGAAAAATTTTCGCCGATTTGTTCCACTTTTGCAATAGAATCAAGCATACCGACCAGTTGCTCACCGGCCTTATCATTGTAACTCAGACGATTTAAAATTTTCCATTGAAACTCTTCCGCATCAAAATTCAAATGGTCAAGCACTTCATTCGTTATAATGGTTAAAGATTCTCCATTGGTAAAGTTCATGTTTTCGAGACCTGTATAATCGGAGCTAAAATAGCCATTGCCATTTTCGATTTTACGATAATCTTCTTTATCGAGTACAAAAACTTCAAACGGGCCAGAACGAAAGATTTTCCACTCTTTACTATTTAAATCGAAGGATAAGAATAAAATACCGGGACCAAAATCAAGATGGGTAAACATATTGTCCCAGAGGTTTCTGGCAGTTTCATCTGCCTCCATACCCGCTTTAACAAAAGAGAAAAATTGTTCCTGTAAGCGTAATTTTTGTATAGCGGAATTTGCACTGGTTATATCGAAGTGTCCCAGAAATACATACAATACATCATTATGTTGCGCAGCCGAATAAAAATTTTGCATGGGTATGCCAGGCTTTCGAGGATACAACGCTGCTTCAATACCCTGTAATCTGGGAAAAGGATGATTAAAAAGTTGTTGCTGAACCAGAGTTGTAAGTTCCGCTTCAAAGTCCTGGTTTGGAGCATCGGAAAAAACATTGCCAGAATTAGCGCTTGCTGTTTGTTTAATTAGTTTATTATACTCTTCAACCAATTTTCCAATTTCATTGTCCGAATAATAGTGAACAGGTTCCGCTTGCTGCATTTTATTCAAATAACCTAAAGAAGAGCGCATGGCCTCCAAAGGTTTAAGAATTCCACCGGCCACACCTCTTGTAGCAATTCCCATAAAAATCGAAATGCAGAAAGAGAATAACAAAGACCATAGAATCCATCCAGACGAAGAATCTTCCACCGAAGCTCTCCTTAGAATATAATAATACGGTTCATCCATATAGATATATTTTCGATATATTTCAATTTTCTCACCCGGGTCATTGTTTTCTTGAATACTGTTTATTTCTGGTCTTTGTTGAAATAAAGTTCGGACGATGTCAAATTGATTTTCTAGAATAAATAGATCTTTGTATTTTCGATCTTTATCTTCTTTGCGAAGATGCAACATCGACTGAATCTGCTGGTCGGAGTGCCAGAGAATATTCCCTTGTCTGCTCCATATTATTATTTCAAAATTAGATTTTTCAATACTTTTTATGTTTGTATTGTTTACATAATTCGAATCTTTTACATCTAGTGGAGCATTATTCAAACCACCGGATAAAATCCATTTATCGACTGTTTGCGCGACCCAGGTACTTTCTGAATTTACCTCTTGCATCAACCTATCTAAATTTTGTGAATTCAAATATAATGCGGCACCAACTGCAAATACTTCACTTATAACAAAGCTTACAAAAAATACAAAGAACGGAATCGATTTGTAAATGGTTTTAAATTTTTCCAGTGGCCATGAAAAAAGCATAAATAATTTAACCTTACTTTGAATACAATTTTAATATTATTCTAATCTAATTTTTCTTTTCTTTCTACCAGGCGGACTAAAATAGCTGATAAAAAATAAAGCAGTAACAATGGCACCATCATAAAGCCCATTGTAAATGGATCTGGCGGTGTCATAAAAGCTGAAAACACAGCTATCACCACAATCGCACTTCTCCAGTTCTTAATGAAAAAACTACTTTTAATCATTCCGAACAATCCCAGTATTACAGATATTATCGGCAACTGGAAGGTCAATCCAAAGGCAAAATGGAATGATGTGAAAATGCTAAAATACTCTTTCAAGGTTAAATGCAGCTCAGGCGCAATTCCATTTTCAATAGGTAATTCCGGTATTCTCATACCGAAAACCAGCATATCTGTGGCCAATGGCCATACGTAATTGCGAGCCAACATAATTCCAGACCAGAAAAGGATTACCGATGCGAAAAGTAACACATATCCCCACTTCCACTTTTTTTTATCCAGAGCAGGCATAACAAATTTCAGTATCTCGAGACTGATCGCGGGGGCGGCGAACAAAAGACCGGCCGTAAGCGTCAGTTTAATTTTTAGCATAAAATAATCAGTCAACTCTGTGGTAATAAACTTAATCGGTAGGTTTTTTTCTTTGGCGGAAACAACAAGATTTTCAAGTGGCGCCATAACGAAATACCAGACTTCATCGTAAAAAACAAACCCTAAAGCGGAAAAACCTAGCAGCCATAGAATGGAACGCGCGAGCCGTCCTCGAATTTCACCTAAATGGTCAACCAGCGGCATATGTTTTTGCTGCTTTCTTAATTGTCTGACATATTCATCTTCAGGCGATTCTTTTTCGGCAGGTTTTTTAACCCGTTTTTTTGCAACGGTTTTTGGAGATTTGGAAGGTTTTTCAATTTTCGTTTTTTTTACTTTTTTCGTAGACTTGTTGGAAGTATCGGAAGCTGGTTCAGTTTTTTTACGTTGGAACGGCCTTGGAGAAAATTCTTTCTCTTCCCCGGCGTCTTTTTTAGACTTTCGACGGGCCATTACTTACATCGAAAAGATTATACTTTTTTCGAAGTTTTACGGCCCTTTTTGCCGTTTCCAACTTCTTTATCGGACTCAGTTTCTTCTTCATCCTCGATTTTTTGGCCGCTAATTCCTTTTTTAAATTCGGTGATTCCCGAACCAAGACTGCGAGCTAAACCTGGTAAACGTTTTGCGCCAAAGACTAAAAGTACAATGGCTAAAATAATTAAGAGTTCCCACATTCCGGGAGGGCCAATAAGCATGCAACAGCGTTGAACGGTGCATTCTGGTTGTAAAGAATTTTTTGGTAAGAACGAAGCAAGTAGAATTTGCAGCTATATTGATTTCAAACTCGAATATCGAGAATAATCCCTTTTATTTTACCTAACAAAGAGATTACACCATTTAAATCACCGTCCGATTTGGCAATTTTTGAATAGAGTTCTTTCATTGTACGATCTATAACTTTTACCACTTCAAATTCTCGTTTTTCAAGATCTCTAAAAGTTCGGATTGTAAATGCCTGCTTCATGACTTTTTTCAATAATTTTTGCAGTTGTTCTTTATATTCAGAATAGTTTGAAACCGACGGCTCAGAAATTAAGTTTTGTTCCAGGTTTTCAAGCTTCACCATCATATCGTCCACATCGCTCATTACGGGACTTTCAACTGAAGTAGTCTCTTCGACTTTTGCCCCAAATAAAGAGCCAAAGCTATCGCCAACAGGTGAACTGGTCGCTTTTGTTCTTTTTTCACCGCTTTTACCCGGTTTTGATGCACTACGGTTTGTATTTTGAATATGAGAAAGCACGTTTTTATTTATCGGTAGGTTTCGTAAAATTCTTCTTCATTTAATAATTTCCGGATATTTGCCCGTCCTTCAAAAATGACTCCTTCATCGAGAAGAAGATTCGAACTGATAATATCGCCTGTCACATTGGCATTTTCAAGCAGACGGACCGAATCGAGAGCGTAAATATTGCCATCGACTTTTCCTGCGATTACGACCTGGCGAGCTTGAATATTCGTTTTAACATGGCCATGAGGGCCAACAATGACTTTTCCTTTTGAAACAATTTTACCGCTGAATTCTCCATCAATACGTAAAGAACCCTGCAATATAAATTCCCCAGAGAAAGAAGCGTCTTCCCCTATAATAGAATTAATTGGGTCAAGGATTGCGGATTGATTACTCATGGTTATTCAGCGATATAACTTAAGTATGGCATCGGGTCTTGTGCGTCTACACCGATATAAATTCGATAATGCAATATGCTTCCAGAGACTCCCTGGCCATTACCCAGATAACCAATGGTGTCGCCTTTACTGATATCTTTGTCAACTTCAATCGTAACCCTGTCTAAACCTTTATAGATGGTTTCATAACCGTAATTATGGCGGATTTTCACTATCCAGCCCCATTTTGAGTCACGAGTGATGGAAGAGACTAAACCAGGTGCGCTGACTACAACTTCAGACCCCGGAGGAGCTGAGATATCTATTCCACTGTTAAAGTAAGCCTTCAGGTTATCTGCATGTCGAACCATCCCGTAGGGATTTACAACATAACCCTCTACGGGCCACAATGTTGGAGTATCTTTTATAATTTTAGAACGTTTTTCAAGAAATTTTTCGATATCTTGCAAAGGCTTTTCGGAGCGCTCCATGTCATCGATAATTCTATTTAATAAAAATATCTCTGGAGGAATTTCAGATTTTTCACCTGTTTCGTTGCTTTCAGATATATTTTCAAGTGGTATGGAAGGTCCGCCTTGTCCAAAGGAGGCTACATCGGATTTGGATTTATTTAATGATAGCGCGTGCAAGTCCGAAATTTTAGTTCTGATGTTTCCAAAGGAGGAATCCATACTTCGTATCTCTTCGCGTATTTTGGCAAATTGAATTTTAGCATCTTCCTGAGAAATTTTCAGCTTTTTCACTTCTTGAAGCGTACTGGTATGGTTAATAATGAGAACCGAACTAACCACAACCACGGATGTGAAAAGCCCTATGATAATAGACAGGGTTAAATTTGAAATGTGGAAATTCTTAATCTTTTGTTCATTGTGTGGAATAAACATTAAGGTCAAGCGTTCTTCTTTTTTCCGTTTCAATAAGATTATTAATTGCTGGTAGGTTGTTCGTAAAAATTGGGCAGGACTTTTACGAGGGGTTTTTTTTACTCCCCTTTTTTTGATTTCCGGTTTTGCATCCAGATCATGCACTGGTTTTTCTTTTTTAGATTTCATATAGGTTTATTTTCAGGTTTTTATTAACTTCTTAAAATGTTCATATTTTTTTATTTAATGTGTACGTCAATACTTTTTATCAAATCAATTACATCTTAATATTTTATATCTGAGGCATATATGGATAAACATCGGTTTTATGTTGTTTTAGATTAACATTTATATATCTAGACTATGCCAAGTGACGCTATTTTTCTGTTTTGTCGACAACAATTCTCGAACCTTCGACATAGGCAACTTCAATGTCTACATTCATCTCAATAAAACCATCTTCGCTGACGGCGTCGTATTTTATATCGTCGATTTTAATTGTGCCTGAGGGCCGCAATACTGTGGCTGTGGTTCCGGTCTTTCCCACCAGAAAACCAAACTCGTCGATTGTTTTTTCCGAGTCTTTCTTTAGTATATTAGAGAGGAAGATCCCCTTCCCTTTTTTTACCATGGTCGGCAATAGCCGTATAAGTAAATACATTCCTGTCATTATAAAAACAAGAGAGACTGCGAGCGCTATTATACCATCTTCCATGTTATCAATTCCAAAGGACCACACTATGGCTCCGAGCATACCGGTGAATCCAATAATGCCTGCCACGCCAAACCCCGGTATTACAAAAATTTCGAGAAATATTAATAACAAGGAGAAGGCAAACAGTGCCGGGGCCTCCCAGCCCGAATAACCAGCCATGATGCGCGTTATAAAGAAGATCGATATAAATGTTATACCGAACATGCCTGAAACTCCCCACCCCGGAACCTTCATTTCGCTGAAAAGCCCTAATACGCCCAGCCCGATTAAAATACCCGAAACGACTGGGTCCAGGAAAAAGTTTAAAAAACTGCTAATATAGCTCGGTTTTGCTCTTTCAATATGAAAATTTACAAAACCTTCCGTTAGAATAATCTCTTCAATAGATTCAGCCTTATAGTCGGCAATGTTCAACCGAATGGCTTCGTCAACGGTTAAAGTAAGTAACTTACCAGCTGGCTTATCAATTCCATGTTCTTTTTTATTTAAAACGATAGAGTCATCGACAAAAGCTTCGGCAATGATACCGGGCTTGCCGTGAGCTTCCGCAGCAGAGCGAATAGCCGCACGAGTTCCGGAAATTACTTTCTCGGACCCTTTTTTCATTTCTCCGTCTTTCATGTAAACAGGAGTGGTTGCGCCAATAACCGACCCGGTTGACATGACTACTTTGTCGCAAGATAGCGCGATAATGGAACCGGCAGAGTATGCATTTTGATTTACAAAACATACAGTGGGTATGCTTGCAGAAAATATAATATTTTTTATTTCCAGCGTAGAAATCAGTTCTCCGCCGGGTGTGTTAATCTCCAGAATAATTAAAGACGCTTTTTCTTCATCCGCCTTTCGAAACGAGTCCATAATAAAACTCGCATAAGATTGATCTTCACTCTGGTCAATATGATGAGGAAGTATATGAAAAATCAGATCTTTCTCTATTTCATTCGCATTTGCGCCTCGACCACTACCCTGTGAATAGATCTGGGAGAAAACAACCGTAGTAATTAAAACTACGAAAACACTGATTTTAAAATAACGCATAGTTACTAACTTCACATGTAAATCTTACCGTCAATGAAATCATGCATCTTTGGGTGGGAAAATATGCAAATGAGTTGACTGTGTATGCTGCATCGTTTATTGAAAAATATGGTACGCGATTTAGATGCTTTAAAAGATAAGAAATTTGATATATTGGTTATTGGCGGGGGAATCTCCGGTGCTTGCCTGGCCTGGGACGCTTCGTTAAGAGGGTTAAAGGTTGCTTTAATTGAAAAAGAGGACTTTGGTCATGGTACTTCGGCGGCGACTTCGAAAATGTTGCATGGAGGGTTAAGGTATCTTGCCAATTATGAATTTAAAGTCGTTCGGGAATCTTTACGGGAGAGACGGCATCTTGCCAAAATTATGCCTCATCTCGCTTTTCCGTTACCATTTTTATTGCCTGTTTATAAAAATTCTGGCACTCCGAAATGGATGTTACGGATAGGTCTATTTTTATACGATCTGCTCTCTTTTGATAAGAATTTTATAAATGACCCAGACAAGTATTTGTCTAACCATAAATGGTATAATAAAGAGGAGGCTCTTTCGTTGGAACCAAATCTGGAGCCGAAAGGTTTAAAAGGTGCTTTTCATTACTATGACGCACAGAACAGATATCCCGAGAGGGCAAATCTGGAGTTTGTTCTTTCTGCTGCGGACCAGGGTGCCACGGTGGCAAATTATCTGGAAGTGACTGATTTTACTTTGAAGGATGAATTTGGTAAACAACGAATTGAGGGTGTCACTGTTCAAGATAATTTAAAGCGTGAAAAACCTTTTAAGATTAGAGCCAATGTTGTTATTAATGCTACAGGCCCGTGGGCTGATAATTTAATTCAATCTTTTTCTGAGAAAAAAAAGAGTAAGGTTGTGCGAAGTAAAGGAATTCATTTACTGTTTCCGAAATTGATTAACCAGTCTGCGCTGGCTTTTGAAACGAAAGATCGACGTCACTTTTTTGTTATTCCCTGGTTAAACTATACCCTGATTGGAACGACCGATACCTCTTATGAAGGTGATCTTAACAAGGTAAGGGTTAACAAAGCCGAAGTCGAGGAATTTCTGGAACAGGTAAATAGTCTATTTCCCGCTAATTTGACTATTGAAAATGTTTTGCACTCTTATTGTGGTATTCGCCCGCTTGCCGCTCAGGATGAGGGTACGGGTGGTGGTACTTATAATATTTCAAGAAAACATGAGCTGGTGGACCACGGGAAAAAGAATAAGGTGGAAGGTCTCTTTTCTGTGTTTGGCGGTAAGTGGACGACTTCACGCGCCCTCGCCCAGTACGCGCTGGATATAATTCTAAAACGAATGAATATTCCCGCTTTGCCTTGCAATACGGCCAAAACCCAACTCAGTGGCGATGAAATTCCCGAAAGATTTACCCATTGGCGCGATAAAAAAATCGCTGAGATGAGTGAATCGTATCCTGTAGATACTGCAACTCATTTAATTGAGTACTATGGGGCCAAATGTAATCGATTGTTTGACTTTATGCAGGAAAAATCTAAATTGAAAAAACTGATTACGCGTACTAATCTTTATTGTATAGGCCAAATTGAGTATGCGGTAAAACATGAGATGGCTTTTCACCTTTCTGACTTTATGATGCGTCGTTCTTTAATTGGAAATACTGGAATACCTGCCCATGAAACGACTGTAGAAATAGCTGAACATATGGGACGCTTGCTTGGATGGTCTAAAGCGGAACGGGAAAAACAGATGGAAGAGTATTTTGAACAAAACCGCATTACCGGCTTATAATGGACAATTTGGAACGTATAAAAAAAAAACTGTATGAAGCGAATATTGCATTTGAAATTAACGTTCCTCTCTCGAAGTATTCTTCTTATAGAACAGGCGGCCCAGCTCACGTTTTTGTAAAATCGAAGAACGCTCTAGCTACTCAAAAAATACAACAACTGGTAAGCGAAATTCACATTCCGGTTTTTTATTTAGGTGGCGGTTCCAATGTGCTTTTTCAGGATGATGGTTTTCATGGTCTGGTTGTATATGGCGACTATGAAAACTCCATTGAACTTATAGAAGTGAATGGCAGCTCGCTGGTCGAAGTTAACTCGAACCATTCTAGCGCATCTTTTTCGCGCAAGGTTGGTAAAATGGGTTACGCTGGTTTTGAATTTTTATCGACCATACCCGGCAAGCTGGCCGGTGCGGTGGCGCAAAATGCCGGTTGTTATGGAAGCGAAATAAAAGATGTTTTAGAAAGCGCTTTTATTTCTTCAGAAACGAAAATCGGCTGGGTGCCATCAGGAGAACTTGAATTTTCATATCGATTTAGTCTGTTTAAAACAGAACCATCTTTGTTCATACATGCGCTTCGATTTTTTGCCATTCCGGGTGATATTGAAACCATTACGTTAAAAATGGAAGAGTTTAGAACACATCGTCTAAACAGCCAGCCCAAAAATAGAAAGAGCGCAGGGTCGGTGTTTAAAAACCCTGATGGGAAAAAGGCTTGGCAGCTTATTTCGGACTGTGGGCTCTCGGGTTATACAACAGGCGGTGCTTGCATTTCTAAAGAGCATGCTAATTTTATCGTGAACGAATCGAATGCTACTTCCAGAGATATTCTTCAAATTATTCATTATACGCAACAAATTGTTCTGAAAGAAACCGGCGTAAAGCTCGACACCGAGATTATTATCGTTCCTGAAAATTAACATAGATTGATGTCGATCAACGCACATTGCATTATAACGATGGGTGCGCGTAAGGAACGATGGTGAAACTGCCGACTTTAGGCTAGCAAAGAGCGCCAAAACCGCTGTTTTTTTATACACTAAAAATGAAAAAAATAAGCAAAATCTGAAAAAATTCCGATTTTTGCCTATTACACTTATATGAAGAATATAACTACGTATCGAAAATTAAAAATACCAATTGATAATGTTTTGGAAATTCGGCTGCCCCCTTTCTCCTGGAATAAAGTAAAATGGGTAGCAACCTGTACATTCCGAACCCATTCCTGGGTAGTTCGGTATGCTGTTTTTCGGATGATTAAACGAAGCGGGCAATTTCATCCAGATGGCGAAAATGCGGGGTTGCGCTCTGCTAAAATTGAAAAGCTAAATAACTTAGTGCGAAGCGAACGAGGCAATAGTCAGAAAAAGCATAGACATCGACTTTGTTTATATGGGAAGGACGAATTGTTTATTCGAATTGCCGCTGCAAAGATGGGTTGTACGATGAGTCACCTGGTTCGTCTGGCACTGGCGATGTATCTGGATGATTTGGTGAGCAAGTTTTCCTCGATTGGGCGCTCTCGGGGCCGCAATGGCAGGTTCAGTGGTCCGGCGTGGAAGTGCCTGGGGATCAAGATTTACCGTGGTGTGAGATTCCACACCATTGGCATAAGACACCAGCACTTCGAATTCATATACTACAAACCCGGCGATTACTGGTAACACCCAGCCCACTCTGGAAAATTTCGGGGTAATTACCCACACCGCAGTACCCATACATACATGCGCGTACCCCCCGTTACAAGGTACAAAAAAGACTTGCCATGGCATATCAAAACCCATAGGTTTCTTATTATGTCACATTTAGATATGTTGCTATACCGATTTTTAAAGAGTATCACTCTTGCCTGGCTTCACTGAATATAAAAACTATTTTGAAAAATGAAATTGAATAAACGAGTTCTTCTTTTTGCCCTTATCTTTCTATTTGGATCGGCGCTTTACCTGTTTTCGCAAAGCCCGGCTACATCTGTGCCGACAAACACAGAAAAACCCCAGCCCGTGGAGACCAATGAGTCTGACCCTGCGAAGGTTGCAGCGGCTGAACCCACAACGGAACCCCCGAATGAGAATAAAGGGGAAAATAAACCGGAAGACAAACCGACCGATACCGGCAATTTTGCTGAAGATGAGTTATTTAAACAACTCGATGAAGAGATGAAAAAAGCTCCCACTGCTGAACCCGAAATAGTCAAACCTCCCTCGTGGGGAGTTCAGATCTTAAAAATGATAATTGTGCTCGCTATGATGTTCGGTGTCTTTTATCTTATCTGGAAATTTTTTATATATAAAAAGAAATTTCAGAGCGAAGCCGCAGAAGTCATGAGAGTAATTCATACTCAAAGTGTAAGCCCTGGAAAATCAATTCAAATTATGGAACTTTCGAATCGATTGTTAGTTATAGGTAACAGTGACGCCGGTTTGCAATTAATTACAGAAATCAAAGATAAGCCATCTATCGATCAAATAAAACTCGACAGTGAAAATGAAAATAGCATGGAAAAAAGAGATTTCTGGGTCGAATTAAGTAAAACTATAGCAGAGCGTGTAAGGGGAACGGGAACGGAAAAATCAAAGAAAATGAATACCTCTGGCCCGATGCCGTGGGACAATATGCGCAGTAAAAGTCGTACACGACTGGAGACATTGAAAAAAAATCGTGAAAATTTTAATCAGGATGATGGCAGTGACAAACTTTAAGAAGATATTTATTATACTATTTGTTCTTTCGCTGAGCGGGTCAGGACAAGCAATTTTCAGTCAAAGCGCAAATCAAATACCTATCCCGAAAATTGATTTTAACATTACGGAGGCCGAAGGCCCGGCCGAGGTCGCACTATCTTTGCAGATATTGCTTTTAATTACCCTTCTAAGTATGGCGCCGGCAATTATTTTAATGCTTACGTCGTTTACTAAAATTATTATTATTTTCGACTTTATTAAAAGGGCTTTGTCGCTTCAAAATATGCCTCCGAACCAGGTTCTGGTTTCTCTCTCGTTATTTTTAACTTTTATTATTATGGCGCCAACGTTTAACGAAATAAACGAAAATGCACTTCGCCCTTACTTGGACAGTGAAATTAAAACGGAAACTTTTTTTGACAAAGCTGCGGTGCCACTGCGAAAGTTTATGGTGAAGCAAATAGGAACCGATGGTATTAAAGAAGTTGCCCTTTTTATTAAGCTCAGTAAAGTCAAAAAACCAGCTAATTTTTCAGAAGTTCCCATGCATGTTCTAATACCCGCTTTTATGCTTTCTGAAATTAAAAAAGCTTTTATTATCGGAATCTATTTATTTATCCCATTTTTGGTTGTCGATATGGTCGTAGCTTCAACGCTTATGTCCATGGGTATGATTATGCTGCCGCCTGTTATGATCTCGCTACCATTTAAAATTGTCTTGTTCGTACTCATTGACGGTTGGTCGCTTTTAACTTATCAAATTGTTCGGAGCTACGCTACGTAGGAGTGTATTATGACGCAAGCTGATATTGTTACATTGTTGCGAGAAGGAATCTGGGTTACTTTGAAGCTGTCTTCGCCCATGTTGATTTTAGGGATGGGAATTGGTCTTGTCGTTTCTATTATTCAGACGACTACGAGTATTCAAGAGCAGACATTGACGTTTGTTCCTAAACTTATTGGAATTTTACTTTCTATTGTTATTTTTGCCGCCTGGTTAATTCAAACCATAACAGATTATACAAAAGAGTTATTGAGCCGGATTGGAAGTTTTTAAAGAATTAAATGGATTTATTTGCTGATAAATTCCAGATTTTTGTTCTTCTTTTTGCTCGAATATTGGCTTTGCTGAGCATTATGCCAGCTTTTGGAGGCCAGGGAGTTCCGGCCTTTCACCGCGTTTCTCTATCTCTTTTAATTTCGTTTATGGCTACTCCCGTTGTAGAATTTCCCGAGGGTTTTGAAACATTAATTGAAACACGTTTTCTAGGTTTGGTTTTAGAACAAGCCTTTATGGGAATCTTAATTGGTTTTAGTCTTCAGCTGTTATTTGCAGCTTTTCAAATGGCAGGAGAATTTTTCTCGGTACAAATGGGGTTTGGTATCAGTGAAGTTTTTGACCCCTTGGCGCAAGTATCTTTACCGCTTATGGGAACTTTGAAAAACCTTATTGCGTTATATGTATTTTTTGTCAGTGGTGCCCACCTGATGACTTTTCAAGCGATGGTGCAATCCTTTGCGAATCATCCGTATTTTTCTACTGAGTTTTTAAGCAACGGCGCCGTTCATATTGGAATTCTGGATTATTTAGCTCTTTCGGGTTCATCCATGTTTTTGGTTGGTATTAAAATAGCATTTCCGGTAATGGGTACTCTTTTGTTGGTCTCGATCACTATGGGTATTCTTTCTAAAGCAGCACCGCAAATGAATATTTTAATGCTGGGTTTTCCCCTGAAAATAATGGTGGCATTTCTGGTTTTAACCTGGGTCTCTCCCATTATGGTAGAATTAATACAGAGTCAATTTGACTCTTATTTTAACCATCTGCATGAATTATTGAATAGTTGGAATACTCATTGATAAAGTTTATTGTAGATTGACTTTAGGTTTACTTTTTAAAATCAAGCAGCGGCAAGCTCATTTAAAATATCTTTTAAATCATAATCGATTATGTCGGCCAGGGTTACAAAGTCGTTATCATTTAGACTTTCTGCGACTTCATTCATGGTTTCATTTAGTTTTTTAAGTAGATCTGGTTGAAAACCGCTTTTATTCATAATTAAAATTCCATCTGAGATCCATTGCATTATGGTTTCAAGTAAGGCCAAAGCTTTCTTTTCATTTCCAGCTGTCAAATCGGTGGCAATTTGTTCTAAAATATCGGTTTGCTGAGCAATTTCTAATACAAAGCCCTGCATTACCTCTGTTGCCTCTTCTTCATTTAAGTTGGAAATTACATAGCTCTTTGACCAGAGTTCTACGGTATTGCGAATGGATATCAACCCTTCTAATATTTCTGGTAGGTTTTGAGCAATATTGCCCTGTTTTTCTTCTAAAACTAATAGTTCATTTTGTATATTATAGCCTTCAAAATATCTCTGTAAACCCTGCAACGAGTCGATTATCCAGGTTAGACCCTCGTCGATCTCTGCAATGGCACTAATGTCGAGAGGTTTTTTCTTTTGAATGGAACCTGCAATGAAATTCCCCACCTTGTTTACATACTTTGTAAGCTCTTCCAGATGAGAATAGACCAATTGGGACTGATCGCCTAATTCAATTTCAAGGGTATTAATTTGACTGCTCATCAAGCTCTGGTTTGCCAAACCTGAGTTTTCGCCATTGACCTTGTAGTCGAGAACAAACATTGAATCTTTAGAAGCCCACTCTTGCAGATGTTCTAACACTTTGGTCAAAGCTATATTTTCTTGAAGGTCAAAATCAATCTCTTGTCCGTTTACTAAAATATCCATATCTGATTATCGGCTGATTACACGAAATGCATGACAGGAAATTTCGACAGGATGTACAGGTAAGGAAATCAGGCACGTATTGAATTTTGAAATACTATTAGAGGGTGTAATTATTTTTATGAAATGAAACAAAGTTCTCCTCTTAAATCATGTTAACCGGTCAATCCTGCCTATTAATCTTTTTCTGCGTTCCTTATCAAAAACTCGAAAGGTACCAGAATCCGTCTCTACGAACCAGGTTCATTGTTTCTTCGACCTTAGCTTCAGGACCGAAAAGAAATTCAATTTTAGCATGATCTGCATCTACCTCGGGTGAACCTTTTGTTTTGGCTGTTTGAAAATATTCCACAAAGGTCTTTGCATTGATCTCTTTTTTTTGTCGTTCACTGCATTTATGAGGTTCATACAAAGGGTCAATTGCGCAAATACAATCGGTGTCACCATCGTTTTCCTGCATAGGATCGCAAAGTCCGCCTAGTTGGGAAAATTTACCTATTTTTGCAGACTCAAACAAAGTGTCCATTACAGCCATTGGCGCTGTGTGTTTTTGTAACGGCTCTACCCGATCTACATTCATAGAATATATAGAAGTTATTGATATAAACCCAATAAGAACGAAAACGAAAGTAAACCATTTGATTTTTTGCATAAAGAGAATATGTATAAAGATTTAGACATCGTCCATAATAAACTGAATGGATTAGCGTTTTGAATTTGCCGATCGTGAATAACTTACATAGTAATTTGATTGACATCTACACAGTTATTCGTAATATTCCTGCATGAACAGATCTCGATTGGTATTAAATAAAACAATTCAAATTATTTGCAATCTATTTATAGTTTGTTTATTTACGTTATCGACAAGTTCAATATATGCAAATGATTGGAAAGAAAATTTGCGCGGCTATAACAGTGCAATGAAACAAACCGAGAAACCCAAAATTATCTATTTTTATGCGGACTGGTGTCATGCTTGTGAATCGGTCAAATCGGAAATATTTGGTAATACAAAAGTACAAGAAGTGCTAGAGAATTTTGCAGCGGTTAAAATCGATGTCGACCAGGGCGAGAATTCAAGTATCGTTCGAAAATATATGACTATTGTATATGGAAACAGTGGATCTTACGCTATACCTGAAATATTTTTAGTGGAGGCCGGTGGGGACCGTATTGTAAGAATTCCACCCGTAAACCGCACTACACCCAATAATTTTAATGAATATTTGAATAAGTTTTTATCGAACAAAATTCCTTTTGTTAAAAAAAGGCAGAAAAATGAAGTTACCAGAGAGCGGCCAAAAAAAGGACCTGTAAACATCCAACCGTATTATGGCTATATGCAGGCGCAGTTTTCATGGCAACCCCGGAATTTTGCGCTTCAGAGTGGACTGGGTGAACCGGGTTCGAATGCCCCCAAAGAGGTGTACGGTATTGACACGGGATTTACTTTTTTTAAACGGTATGGGTTTGGTGTAGAGTTATACCTGGGTCTGGCTTATTATGATCAAAAAATTGGCTCTTACCTGGATGGAGGCTTGTCTTTCAATATACTCGATTTAAAAGGATTTCAAGTCTGGCTTACCAATGGAATTGGTACAGGTCCATTTTCAGTAAGTTCGACCCATATTTTTATGAATTATTACATCAAAACTACGTTTATGATTGGACGACAAATAAGTCTATTTAGTAAAATGAGATTTTATTTTGATTATAATACGGTTTTTGATATGCAAAACCCTTATTGGAGCTTCGGTACAGGCTATGCTTTTTAAATTAGTTTCAAATATTAAGTCTAAATATTCATGGTTTCTACCATTTTTGCTTTTTTTATTATTTGGGTTTAACGCCTGTGGCGCAGCGGCCATACAAGATGAAATAGACCCAGATGCCTTTGCCTGGAAATACAAGGCTATTTTAATTTCAGGAGATTCCAGTATTACTGCGTTTGATAATGCTAGAGAATCTGTGAAACGGTTATTGGTAAGCAAAGGTGTAAAACCTGGAGATATCTATGAACTCTCGCGAATAAAAGCGAAACTCAGAGGAAGAATAAAGTATACAACTGAAAAAAATATTGAAAACGCTTTTAAACAGTTAAAAGTTGGGCTCAATTCTGCCTGTATGATTTTTATGAGCAGCCACGGCAGCGAATATGGTTTTTCAATCGATGGCGTTGAACTTTTTACACCAGATGAGTTAAACGCTTTGTTAATTAAATATTGCGGTACGCAGCCTGCCGTCGTAATCGTCTCCGCTTGTTATTCTGGTATATTTACAAACAACAAAATGCTTCATCCCAACAGGGTCATTATGACAGCCGCGCGTAAAGATCGAACTTCTTTTGGATGCGGTGTCGAAAATCAGTATACCTATTACGATGGTTGTCTTGTGGCCAATTTGTCCGCTTATCGAACCTGGAGAAGCGTTGCTCTAAGCGCCAGAAAATGTATCGAACGTAAAGAAGTTGGCCTGCTACCCTCCTTGCCGCAAATTTACATCGGTCAGGATGTACGTACTTTGCAACTCCCGACCAGATAAACTTACTTCCACAGACAAGTTCAAAAACATATCTGTGGAAGTAATTTCTATTTACAGAACCGACAAAAGTAGATTATTGTTGTCGTCACATCCTCACTAAAGGCATACTGAATCTAACGATGTCCAAATCGGGGGGAATTTATGAAACCATTTTTGTGTTTAAAAAATATTGATACGGTCGCAACCGATGAATCGGGGAAAACAGAGCTTATGCATGGAGTTGATATTTTAATCGACCGAGGTTCCGGCATAATTGAAAAAATAGCTGCAAAGATACCAGACGAAGACAAAATAGAAAAGATCAACCTCTACGAAGGAAAGTTAGTTTTGCCTGGTTTTATTGACCCTCATGTCCATTTTCGCTACCCCGGCAAAGATATTGCAGAAAACTGGAATAGTGGTTCTCTAGCCGCATTGTTTGCAGGAGTAACTACCGTACTTGATATGCCAAACACATCTCCTCCAACGGTCAATGAAGAGGGGTTACGAATTAAATTGGACCATATAGAAAAAGAATCTTTTATTAACTATGGCTTGTTCGGCGGACTGACCCGCAACAATCTGGAATTCTTACTCAAAACAGACGAAATTAAGGCTGTAAAAATCTACCTTGCCTCTACAACCGGCGATCTATTAATAGAAAAAATGCCTGCATTGCAAAATAAAATGACAGACAAAGTTTTTACCTTTCACGCCGAAGACGAAACCATCATTCGAAACAACCGGGATAAAAATGGACCTTTAAAAAACCCCTGGGAACATAGCAGCATTCGAAGTGAAGAAGCAGCCATCTCGGCAACGAAACGTGTTATCGAACTTTCAAAAACTTTTGACCTGAAATTTCACATTGCCCATGTAACCACCGACCGTGAAGTCGAATTACTACAATCTGTAAATTCTTCCCGAATAACGTTCGAAGTGGCGCCGCACCATATGTATAAAAACACCGATGACTACAAAGTTGGAGCTTACCAGTGGAAGTGCAACCCCCCACTAAGATCGCCTGCCACCTCTCAACGCTTACGCGAATGTCTGCATAATGGTGAAATTCCGATGATAGCAACGGACCATGCCCCCCACCCTATGAGCGCGAAAACCGTAACCGATGCAGAACCCGCAAGTGGAGTTCCCTCGCTGGAAGTTGGAACTCATCTGGTACTTTCCGATCTTGCGAAAGGGAAATTGACAGAAGTACAAGCCGCAAATGTTTTGTCTGCAAATGCAGCCAATCTGTTTTCCATTCAAAAAAGAGGTAAAATTCAAACTGGAAACTTTGCCGACCTTGCCATTGTCGATCTGCAACAAACCTGGACTTTTAACCAGGACGATGTGCAAAGCGCTTGTGGATGGAGCCCCTTTGTTGGCGACACTTTTGATGCCAAAGTTGTAGCAACCTTTGTGAACGGAGTTGGCTACCGTAGCGCCGAGCTAAAGAAATTCAGCAACCTCAGCCAAACTGGACAAAAACGAACCGGAACTGTTTATCGAGTATAACTCGACGAACTCATTCCTATATTGCGTTGCTGTGTATACTTTTCGACTGAAATTGGTTTCATTTTCATGGGTGCCGTCCAGTTTATACAATAAAGTTAAAACAAGAAAAGTAATATTCATAGCTATATGAATAGCAATATGAACAGATAACAATTGAATTTGGAATTTTCTTTTGGGTTCTTATCATAATTGAAAAAAATCCAAATTTTAAAAATTTATTTTTTCATTTTCTATATATATTTTCGTCATTAATTTCTGCACTATTTCTTTTATCTATTATTTGCCCGTTTCATGATATTCATGCTATATTATAATAGCAGGGAAAATTTATGGAACAAACACTTCATAAGCTCGGTCTAAAAGAAAATAATTCAGGAGTGTATTGCAGTGGGTGGCTTAAAAACCCATCTGGGCCAAATATAGCGTCTGTGAACCCCGCAAATGGTAAGATTATTGCCCATGTAAAAAGTGCGGGACCGAAAGATTTAGACCTGGTTATTGAGAACTCCTTTGACTCCTTTAAAAAATGGAGTAAGATACCTGCGCCGCATCGTGGAGAAATTATACGACAAATTGCCGTTGAGTTGCGAAAATACAAAACGGTATTAGCCCGACTGTTGACCATGGAGATGGGTAAAACACTTTCCGAAGCCGAAGGCGAAGTGCAAGAAATGATCGATGTCGCCGACTTTGCCGTGGGGCTTTCGAGACAACTATACGGACTCACCATGCACAGTGAAAGAGCGGAACACCGAATGTATGAACAGTGGCATCCTCTTGGCCCGATTGGAATTATAAGCGCTTTTAACTTTCCCGCTGCGGTCTGGTCCTGGAACGCCATGATTGGCGGAGTCTGCGGCGATACCATGGTCTGGAAACCATCGTCCAAAACCCCACTGACGGCTATGGCCATTCAAAATATTATTAGTCCGGTATTAGCGCAAAATAACGTGGAAGGAATAATGAACCTGGTTATTGGTTCGGGCGAAATTATAGGCGAGGGTTTAATCGCCGATAAACGAATTGCTTTAATTAGTGCGACCGGTTCTGTTGCTATGGGTAGAAAAGTTGCCGGTATTGTTGCCCGCAGGTTTGGAAAAACCATTCTCGAACTTGGCGGAAACAACGCCATTGTAGTCATGGAAGATGCAAACATGGATCTGGTAATTCGCGCAATTTTATTTGCAGCCATTGGAACCGCAGGTCAGCGGTGTACAACGACTCGCAGAATATTGGCTCATAAAAATATTCACAAAGAGCTGGTTAACAGACTGGTGAAAGCCTACGCCAGCATAAAGATTGGAGACCCTCTCGATAAAAATATGTTGATGGGACCGCTTGTGGATAAAATTGCAGTTGAAAATATGCAACAAGCTCTTGTCGAAATTGTAAAACAAGGCGGCGAAATTATTTATGGGGGAAACCAGTTAAAAACGGGCAAATTTGAACATGGTTTTTATATGGAACCGACAATCGTACTTGCCCCAAAAGAAATGCCGATTTTACAAGAAGAGGTTTTCGCGCCAATATTGTATATTATAAAAACAGCGAACCTGAAAGAGGCGATCGAAATACATAACAACGTACCGCAAGGTCTATCTTCAGCCTTGTTTACGGAAAGCTTACAATATTCCGAACAGTTTTTAAGCCACTGTGGAAGTGACTGTGGCATAGCAAATATAAATATTGGCACCAGCGGCGCCGAAATCGGCGGAGCCTTTGGTGGGGAAAAAGATACCGGCGGCGGCCGAGAATCGGGAAGCGACGCCTGGAAGGTTTATATGCGAAGGCAGACAACCACAATAAACTGGTCCGGAAAGTTGCCACTGTCGCAGGGGATAAAATTTGGTAACGAGAAGGTTTAAATGGATAAAAAAGGTAAAAATTTCTTATTGCTGGGCGCCGGAAAAATGGGCAAAGCCATTGCTTACGATCTTCTGAACCATCAAAATGCCCATAAACTAATTATAGCCGACCGTCATATGGATAAAGCGATCAAATTAAAAAAGTGGCTTGGTAAACCATTCAGTGAAAAAATAGAAATTGTGGAAACCGATGTAACCGACGAAGCCAGACTTATTTCATCGATGAAAGGTGCCGATTGTGTCATCAGCGCCGTAAACTATCAATTTAATTATATGGCAGCAAAAGCTGCTGTAGAGGCTGGCGTCAACTATTGCGACCTGGGACAAAATGTCGAAATAGTAAATAAAGAATTTACTCTTTCAGAAAAGGCGGCTGAAAAAAATCTTACGCTGATTCCTGATGGCGGCGTCGCCCCAGGAATGGTCGACATTATCGCGGCGCATGGAATTAAACATTTTGACGAAGTAGAACGAGCGCTTTTGCGTGTGGGAGGATTGCCTCGCTACCCTCGCCCCCCTCTGAATTACGCCGTGACCTGGTCCGTGCATGGGCTCATTAACGAATATATAGAAAAAGCCAGAATTCTACGAAACGGTGAATTCCAGGAAATTGAATCTTTGAGCGAACCTGAAACGATTTCATTTCACTATCCCTTTAATAAAATGGAGGCTTTTATTACCTCAGGTGGGTGTTCCACCCTGCCGCTTACATATCAGGGAAAAATTGCTGAGCTTAACTATAAAACAATACGATACCCCAACCATTATCATATAATGAGAGCTTTCGTTGAGCTGGGTTTTACAGACGAAAAACCAATACGGGTTTCGGACGCCACAATTTCGCCTCGCGTTTTTCTAGAAAAACTACTGCGCGATAAATTAAAAACCGACCATGTGGAAGATGTACTTTTACTTCGAGTTACCATTACCGGAAAGAAAAATGGTAAAAACGCAGAAGAGATTTATGAGATGATCGATTACCACGACTCGGGCACCGGTTTAACCGCAATGATGAGAACTACAGGTTTTTCGCTGGCGATTGTTGCCGGAATGATCGCAGAAAATAAAATTCAAAAACGCGGCGTCTTAACCCAGGAAGAATCGATACCCACAAAAGAGTACATGGCTGAATTAGAAAAACGGGGAATAAAAATAGTGGTTAAAACTTCCTAACGCATTAAAGCATATATAAAAAACTCTTAATTCCTTGACTTTTCGTTAGAAAATAAGTTTATACATTATGAGCGATTTCAGTGAAATTTATAAAACAAACGACTCGTTTGAAGCGAATATTATTAAAACAAAACTTGCGGACGCCGGCATTAATGTCCATCTGGAAGGTGAAAATAGAAACGCCCTGGGGGTTTTACCTTTTGACGACGCAGCGATTCGTATCTATGTGTGGAACGAGAACTTTGAACGGGCCAAAGAAATTTTACATGAAATGGATGGTGTTACGCCGAATGATATCGATATAAACCACGAGAATCAGGAAAGTCTGGAAGATGATAACAGTTCAAAAAGCATTGCTCAAAACAGGCAAACCGCGCCTGGTTTTACGATGAAAACATTGATTATAACGTTAATGGTGGGAGCGTTTATGGGAACAGCACTATATTCTTTGAATCCTTTTGGTCTGTTTCCTGTTGGTGGTCCGTTAGACTTTTCCAGTTATGGTCATTCAAATGAAAGCACTACCAGTAATGATTTTTATATATTTAATTGGAATGATTCAACTCGTTGTGAAACTACATACTGGAAAGAGGATGAATCGTTAGATACTATTAATTGTGATCACAATGAAAATGAATATTTTGAGGTTTTTACGGGATATTCAAGAGATGGGGAATTTTACACCAAATTCTATGACAACAATGAAAATGGTATATTTGAGAAAGTTATCGATTACAATATAAAAGATGAGAAACTGTTTCAATATACGATTAATGATTTCACTGGTAATTTGGATGAATCTGTCGAATATTATTCAGAAAATAATACAATGGAAATGTTATTTGATCAAAAAACCGGAAAAACAAAAACAATTATAGTTAAAAATGGCGATAATATTATTCAACAATTTGATATTGATCTAAAGACGGGGGTACTGAAAAAACATTGACGGGGGGTTCTATTTTTCTTCAAAAAACGTATGAGTGAAATTCGTTACGATTGGACCCGAGAAGAGATTCAACAAATATATAACCGTCCCCTGCTCGATTTAGTATTTGCAGCCGCGACGGTTCATCGAGGTCACCACAACCCTTCGGAGATTCAAGTTTCTTCACTTGTATCGGTGAAAACCGGTGGGTGCAGCGAAGATTGTAAATACTGTTCTCAATCTTCTTTATATGATACCGAAACGGGTGACCAACCGATGATGGCGCTCGAAGCTGTCATTGAAGCGGCGAAACGGGCTAAACAAAGTGGCTCTACCCGGTTTTGTATGGGAACCGCCTGGCGAGAAATTCCCGATTCACAAATGGAGAACATTACTTCCATGATTGAGGCTGTTCGCAATATCGGTCTTGAAGTTTGCGCTACGATGGGTATGGTCACCGACGCGCAGGCCAAAGAGTTGAAAAATGCAGGTCTAAGCGCATACAACCATAACCTCGATTCGGGTGAAAAGTTTTATGAAAATATAGTCTCGACACGAAGCTACGCTGATAGGCTCGAAACCATTCGGCGCTTGCAAGAAGCCGGTATCGGCGTTTGTTCCGGGGGAATTATCGGTATGGGCGAAGAGGCCTCCGATCGCATAGATATGCTGTTTCATCTTTCAACGATGGCTACCCATCCTGAGTCAGTGCCTATCAATATTTTAGTGCCGGTAGAGGGAACTCCCCTAAAAAAAGATGAACGATTTAATTTCTGGGATCTGTTAAAAACAGTCGCTACGGCTCGTATTTTAATGCCAAAGTCATTTGTGCGCTTAAGCGCGGGAAGAAAAGAGCTGAGCCAGGTAGAACAAGCGTTTTGCTTTATGGCCGGGGCAAATTCGGTCTTTGCCGGCGAAAAGCTCTTAACCACAGCCAACATTGATGAAGACAGTGACAAAGAGCTTTTCATTCTGCTGGGTTTAAAAACCCGGGAACCGGTTCTAATCTAAGTTTTTGTTTAGATTTTATTTCTTTTTGTTTTTTCCAGCGTCGTCTTTCGAATCTTTTTTAGGTGCTTCTTTGGCGGCTTTTGGCTCCGTTTTTTCAGCCGGTTTTGCCTCTTTTTCTGCGACTTTTGGTGCAGATGTTTTATCAGGTTCAGGAAGCGCTGAATCCATATAGTCGTACAGTCTGCTAACCAACACGGAAGGATCTTCCAGGCGGTCGTCGAGCAGTTTCGCTGAATCATAAAGAGCCTTTACTGAAGTAGTAAATTCTGGCGAGTCGGGCGATTTTTGATACAATCCTGCAATTTTTTTCATCAGGGAGTGTTGTAAGTTTACTTCCAGTATTCTTTTAGCTCCGGCAAAATCAGGATTCATTGCTTTCATCATCATTTCCATTTGCTGGTTCATCGCCTCTTTAGAAGAGACCAGTGAACATGGACTTTTTAACAATCGTTTCGATTCTTTAATATCTTCAATCTCATCGCCTATAACAGCTTTCATTCGGCCGATAAAGCTGGTCACAATTACCGGGTCGAGTTCGTCTTTGTCTTTGACTCCAGAATCGACCTCTGCCTTATCAATAGATGTAATATCTTTTTCTTTGTATTTTGCAATAACGGGCATCAAGTAATCGTCAATTACATGATCAAGAAGTAACACTTCAATATCTTTTTCTGTAAAATATTCCAGGTTTGGACTATTTTTTAGAACATCCAGGTTTCTACCCGACAGATAATAAATTTCTTTCTGATCAGCTTTCATTCGTTCAAGATACTGAGCCAAAGATACGGTTTCGCCTTGTTTAGTTTTTGTACTTTGAAATCTGAGAAGATCAACCAATCGATCACGGTTTTCGTAATCCACCTCGATGCCTTCTTTTATGACATTACCAAATTGAGTATAAAACGTTTCAAATTTTTTCGCGTCTTTTTCTGCCCATTTTTCAATCTCTTTAAGAATACGCCCTGTCAGAGCTTTTCGTATTTTAGCAAGCAGAGGGCTGTGTTGGGTAACCTCGCGTGAAACATTCAAGTCAAGATCTTCAGAATCGACCACCCCGCGCATAAAACGAAGATACGACGGAAGCAGGTCTTTACAATCGTTTTGAATAAAAACTTTTTTCACATAAAGATGAACGTGAAAATCTTCAGGTTTTTGAAATATGTCGTTGTTACTTTTAGCTGGAAAAAACAAAAGTGCGCTATAAGCAATGGGAGCTTCGGCGTTCAAATGAACATGGCCAAGTTGGTCTTCCATGTCATGTGAGATGAATTTATAAAACTCTGTTCTTTCTTCTTCTTTCACCTGAGAAGCTTGTTTTCTCCAAAGTGCTGAAGATTTATTTGCATGTTCTTCACCAATATTAATTGGAAAATCTACAAAATTAGAATACTTATTAATAATATTCTTTAGTGAATCGGCCGATGCAAATTCATCCTCACCTTCTTTCAATTGGATTATAATCTCCGTACCGCGATCGGCTTTTTCAATCTCTTCAAGAGTAAATTTACCGGTTCCTTCCGATTTCCACTGCCACGCTTTTTCATCTTTTGCAAAAGAACGTGTATTAATAGTAACTTCTTGAGCCACCATAAAAACCGAATAAAACCCGACACCGAATTGACCAATTAAATCGGATTTTTGTTTGTCGTCTTTTTTCTCACTAAGCTCTTTTAAGAACTTCATCGTCCCAGATTTAGCAATGGTACCGATGTTCGCTATAATTTCATCATGGGTCATACCAATACCGGTATCTTTTATGGTAACTTGCTTTTTCTCTTCATCCAGAGTGATATCTATACGAAGTTCGGCGCTCTCATCAAGGAAACCTTTATCGGTAAGTCCTAAATATCGAATTTTATGAAGTGCGTCGGAGGCGTTGGAAACCAGCTCCCTTAAAAAGATCTCTTTGTGTGTGTACAAAGAATGAATTATTAAATGAAGCAATTGCTCCATTTCTGCTTGAAAGCTATGTTCTTCTACTTTATCTGTTGTTTTGCTCATGTGTTCTCCTTAAGAATGAAATCCAATTTTGGATATAGATTATTGTGAAAGCGACTAACTACCGAATAAAAACATCCAGACAACCACTTTTTAGAATTAGTCGACTAAGAACTGATACTTTGTATATAGATTATGATAGAGTCAAAAAGAAAACCGACCCAGACACTTGAATTACCCGAGCCGGTGCTATGAAGGAAGCCTTTACAATGAGTAAAGTCATTCATTACAGCAAAAGAACCTTATTTGTTTACGTCAATGGAAAGATACATGAATTTCTTTCATTATGCAATCCCCCAAATGGGTGATTTTTTAAACTTGGTAAACGAATTTTTGGAAAGACCGGTGCACAAGTTACGCTTGTGGAATCGCAGTTTATAGATGATGAACGACTTCCGACGGGACTATAGCTGCCGCTTCCCTTTCAGGATTTGTTTATCAACTGGCGTGGTCTATAATCTTCTCCGACTGATTCCATGGAATCGATATATTTATAATAAATTCCCCTTGTTCATAATTTAGTTGTAAATTTCCATGAAGTGCTGCAATTTGTTGCATTATTGTTGAGGTGCCCAAACCGGTACCATTCTTTACTAGATTATAATTCGACTTCGTCTTGATCGTCAAAAACAAACTATCCTGCTTATCTAAAAAATTCCAATTTGTTATATCTTTTCCATACTTTAAATCATTTGTAGCAATTTCAGTCACAATAGAAAACAGGTCATTTCGGATGTTTCCATACTGTTCATCCATAATTTTTTCAAATAGTTTATGGTTCACATTGAATTTCATGCCTCTTCCAGTTTTTACATAACGTCTAAGTAATATTTGTTGCAAACCCGAAAAAAAATTCTTAGAAATCATTGTTAAATCTTCAATATAATTGAGTCTCTCTCGAAAAATCAATATAGTTTTATCAATAGTATCTTTTAATTCTTGCAAAAAGTGATTATCACCGCCTTTTTTAATGGAAAGAGCTTTAACCGTAAATTGCATATCGGTTAAAAAACCACCCAGATGGTCATGTAGATCATAGAATATCTCTTCTCTTTGCTTTTTAAGTAACTTACGTTTATCTTTTTCTGCATATGACATATTCAACAGATTCTGAACCCGCAAAATAAATTCATTATAATCGACCGGTTTAGTTAAAAAATCCGTAGCACCTGAATTAATAGCATGTGTTAGATCTTTAAAACGTGTTTTTGCAGTGAACATCAAAATTGGTAGTTTCGTTGCATCGAACTTATTTCTGATTTTTTTGCAAAGTTCAATTCCCGATATATCGGGCATGTTAATATCAAGAATTACCAGAACAGGTTTTCCCGAATGAGATAATATCTCAAGCGCAACTTTTCCATCACTGGCAATCACCGCACGTATGTTTTCAGATTCAAGTATATCTGCCAAAATTGAAATAATAACCGGATCATCATCAACAATTAAAACATAATCGTCTATTATTCGTTCTGTGATATTTTTCATTTTTTCAGGCATCTCAACCTGTACAGGCCGCGCTTCGATTTTAGTTACTCGTTTAAGTGATCCATGAACAGGTATCCCTGCAGGAAGCTCAAATGTTACTTCGGTACCCTCTCCTTTTTTAGATTGAATTTTAATAGAACCGTTTTGTTTTTCCAAAAGTTCTCTGGTTATTGCCAGCCCCAGGCCGGCGCCCTGGTATTGCTTAGTATCTATATCAGAAGAAATCGTAAAAGGATCAAAAATTTGACCAAGTTTACTTTCATCAATTCCAACTCCTGTATCAGAAATCTTTATTTCGACCTTTTCCGCTTCGGTTTTTGCAGCAATTTCAATTTTTCCTTTTTCAGTAAACTTTATGGCATTTCCAATTAGATTAAATAAGATCTGCTGTACTCTCTCTTTATCAGCTTGAATAAAAATATTTGGTTCAATATTATGAATAATCTGTATGTTTTTAACATTGGACAAATGAACTGTCAAAGCAATAACTTTTGTTACCTGCTCGCTTAAAGAGTGATTTTCGATATTAAGTCGTATATCACCTTCTTTTATTTTTGAAAAATCAAGTATATCATCAACCAGATAGGATAATCTTCTAGCGCTGAATTTTACTAAATTTAACTGTTCCACGATTTTCGTGTTTAACTTTTTATTCACCTGCAATATACTTTCAACCAGATTGATAATTGTCTGCAATGGCGTTCGTAACTCATGTGATGTATTAGCCAAAAACTCATCTTTTATTTTATCCAGAGACTTTAAATTCGTATACGCTTTTTCAAGTTCTTTATAAATTGCTGAATCACGCGTCCGCAAAACACTGGCAAATACGATGATCATAGCAAAAAAAGAGTCGATCACATAATTATAATTACCACCAAGCAGTTCCATTTCCCCGAGCACAAGCCCTGACATTGCCAGGTAGATGAAAGAAAGACCAAATAGCATGCGCCAGGCCATCTCTTTTTTCAATATTATCGCATAAATAACAATATAAATTAGATACAAGTGACCTAATGCTTCGCAAAATAAATATGGTATAAATATATATTCTGTAAAATAGTGAACACCACCGGTAATGAAAAATTCTACCCACAATAAAAAGATAATACTATAAAACGCTGTAATAATTACTTTAATATATGTTCTCAACTTTATTTCAAAAAATGTATGGAAAAACATAACAAGAAAAGCCGTTGTCGGAATAGCTGAAGTGTAACTAAGAATGACTGCAGGCCAATATGTATCGATGAACTGGTGAGCCATTCCCTGGTAGGCAAATTGCCACAAACCAATTGCCAGACTTGTAGCAGCAAAATACAGATAATAAACCTGTTTTTTTGTAAAATAATACGCGCCGAAAAACAGCCCCAGAAATACCAATATCGCAGTAATTCCACTTCTTTTAATCAAGTCATACAGGTACTCAAGGTTTACTTGTTTCTCAGAAGCAAAACGGATTTGATTACGAAAACTGCTCTGGCCATCAATCACTTTGAAGCGAACGACTAAAGTATTTTCTCCGGTTCGAACCAACTTCTCTGGAATAAGCGATATCATTTGCACATTTTCTTTCAATACATTATTTGAAAAAAGAGAAGTATGCGATAATAAAACAAAAAATATGAAAATTAATTTTTTTTTCATCGTATGCATTTCATCACCAAAATGGTCAAAATTTAGAGCAATTTCGTCAAGTATATAACGAAAAAGTTATTCAACGTTTTGCCTCCAGGGAACAGATAACTCGATAACGAATGAATTTGATTCTCCGTGTATTTTAACCCATCCGTTTAAGGCTGAAACCCTTTGAAAAATACCAGACGTTCCTTTTCCAGTTCTGTTTTTTGCAGGGTTATAATCAGTTTGTGTTGAAACAGTTAAAACAAGTGCTGAGTCTTTTTCACGAAAATCCCATGTAGAACCTCCCCTTCCATATTTCAGATCGTTGGTAGCAATTTCTGTTACTATCGAAAAAAGTCCATTACGAATAGGTGCAAAACTTTTCTGCATAATTTTTTTATGCAATTTTTCTTTTGCTTTAAAAGAAAAAGATCGTGAGGCCATTGAATATCTTTTGCTCAAAACCTGTTGTAAACCTCCCAGAAAATCTTTCGATATAATTGTTAAATCTTCAATATATACCATTTGTTTCCGAAACAACTGAATAGTACTATCAATTGTATCTTTAAGTTCCAATACAATCCTGTTTTCACCCTGCTCTTTATATGATAGCGCTTTTACGTTATCTTGCATATGTGTTAAAAAACCGCCAAGGTGTTCGTGTAGATCATAATATATATCTTCTCTTTGCTGTTTTAACAGCTTGAACTTTTCGTTTTCCACAAGGCTCATATCGATTAAATTCTTTACCCGTAATATAAATTCGTCGTAATCGACCGGTTTCGTTAAAAAATCAGTGGCTCCCGAGTTTATGGCTTCCGCTAAATCTTCAAAACGAGATTTGGCCGTTACCATCAATATTGGTAATTCCCTGGGTGGATAGATATCTCTAATTATTTCGCAAAGTTCAATTCCTGTAATACCGGGCATCATAAAATCGAGAATGACCAACGCTGGCTTCTGCGATGTATTTAATATATTTAGAGCCGATGTTGCATTATATGCAGATCGTATTTCCATATTTTCCGACTTAAGAATATGAGAAAGTACAGTGATAATAACAGGATCATCATCTACTAACAATACATAATGTGAACTATAATCGCTCACTTCTTCCCTTTTACTCACTGCGAATTTGTCATAAGCGCTTGAGTTAGAGGAAAACTCTGCATTTATCGTGGCAATTGTTCGATAATTTTTTGGCCGATTTCCTTTCGGTAGATCAAACGTCACTCTGGTCCCCTTATCTTCTTCAGAAACGATATTAATATTACCTTTTTGTTTCTGAATCAATTCACGAGTAATCGCCATTCCTGGCCCACTACTTTGTAACTTGCTTATATTCACATCTGTATCGGTTTTATATGGATCAAATATGGTTTTCAATTTTGATTCTGATATACCTGAGCCAGTGTCTTCTATTTTTACTCTTACTTTTTCTGAAGTCGTTGTTGCAGTGATCATAACTGAACCCTGCTTTGTAAATTTAACAGCATTGCCAATTAAATTAAATAAAATCTGTTGTACTCGTTCTTTGTCAGCGAGGATAAATATTTCTTCTTGTATACGGTTTTCCAATTTAATTTTCGTTACATCTACCTGATGTCTATTCAGCGCAATTACAGTGTCTACTTGTTCATTCAGGCAATGGTTTTGTATATTCAGTCGAATATCATTTTCTTTCATTTTGGAAAAATCGAGAATATCGTTCACCAAATACGTCAACCTTTTTGCGCTGTAATATATCAAGTTTAATTGCTGGGCAATTTTTGGCTTAATTTTGTCTGAACGTAATATGGTCTGAGCCAGACTTATTATAGCCTGAAGCGGACTTCTCAGTTCATGAGAAGTATTGGCCAGAAAGTCTTCTTTAAGTTTATTATGCAATTTAAGATTCGAGTATGCATTTTGAAGCTCCTTATAAACCGCAGCGTAACGTGTTTGCAAAGTACTCGAGAAAACGATAATCATTCCAAAAAAACCATCTGAAATGTAGGTATCTGAGCGGTTCAAAAAAATTTCACCTAGATAGAGAGAAAGTACGGTTGTGAATAAGATACAAACGCCCAAAAACATTCTTCCGGCCATCTCTTTTTTCATTCGAATAGCTTTTACACTAAGAAAGAAAATATAAATTTGCCCGGTGAGGGTAAAAAACATCAAAGGATAAAAAACTCTAATTTGAAAAAATATTAAATTGCCAGTCAACAGGTAACCCATGAACATTATAAAAAATATAGATAAAA
This sequence comes from Leptospirales bacterium, assembly GCA_040326155.1. Lineage (GTDB taxonomy): Bacteria > Spirochaetota > Leptospiria > Turneriellales > JAOUFE01 > JBEQLE01. Next base: position 60,543 of record JBEQLE010000019.1, read on the forward strand.
GACCTATTAAAAAAAAATAATAAAAAAATCCCTTATTAAATGTAAAAAAAGAATGAAAAAAAGTTAATACAAAAATTGGACTCCAAAGGGCCCCT
>JBEQLE010000001.1:0-140958 GCA_040326155.1 Leptospirales bacterium
AAATATTATGTCTTTAGTATATTCATTTGGTTTGCTTGTTATAGTTCTGATTTTCATAAACTCTTGGTCCGGATTCTCAGGTTTATTAAAAAATAGTAGTTTGTAATCAGTATTATCAATCTTGATTATTATATCAATAATACCCTTCTTATAAATCTTCCAAAGATGGGTGGTTCTGATAATTTTTTTGTTTTTGCAAATATTTTTAATTAGCTGATTGTTCTTTTTAAATAGCCATGTTTCGCCGGACAAACATTTACTCTTATTACCTAATGTTTTTACCATTTTCTTGTAAACCCAAATTTTTTCACCATTATTTGTAAGCTTGGCTTTAATACTATTTAAATTATAATCAGTTGAATTAAGGTCTGAACTATACAAGTAACATACAATTACCAGAAAAACTGAAAAATACCTCATAATAATGTACTCCTAAAATTCCCTAAATCACTTCTGCGTATAACAAATTTTCATCTGTTCGGGGCAGACTTCGCTGCCCCCAGGTTTCGCATCTTATTGTACTTTAAAATGATATTAATATTCAAAGAGACTATAGATCAATTGTTTTTTTTGTAAATGCTCACAACCACATTTTGGGGCTGCCTTCGCTTAACCGCCAGGCTCGCACAAATTATGGATATTAATTGGTGCTCGCATGGCTAACTCCGGCGGCATGAAAACGTCAGATAAAATTGAAACGTTATCTTAAATGCATTTGGTTTTTCTTTTAAATCTTATCATATAGTTTTTAATAGGTGCGACAGATGGCTGATGAAACAAGATTGAACCCCTGAACTGCGAAGCTCTTTTTCTGAAGGAAAATCGAATAATGGGGTCACTCTGTTATAAGTTGCAAATATTGCTGTTCCTAGGCTTTGTGTACGAGCTCCTAATGGAGCAACTATCAGTTGATACTTCTTATTGTGATAGCAATTGTTTATTTCATTCAATATTTCGATTATATCAAATGGGTGGTATATACTGCTATAGTAAAATTCCCCTAGGCTGTTATGGCTTTCGAGATCGCCAATATTTTTTTCAAAAGCAATGGATTTCGCATTACTATTCACTCCTGGAAATGAAATTATCGGCAGTATAGTGGTACATTTAGTAATACTTTCAACTAGTGAATTCACCCTGCCCCCTTCATAACCAAGTATAACTGCGATTATCTTTTCGGATACAGAATCTAAACGGGTCGTGTACCCTGGAAAATTTGCAAAATTTTGTGCATCAAATGATAATTCATAATTATACTCATCATCTCTCTTGTACTCTAGTGGTAATGTATAACCTGCAAATAGATAGCTGGGTTGAAATTTTGTTAATAATAACTTTATAAGAATGAATAATATTTTATGATCTATACTCGTAATATCCAACAATAAATTACAGCCTGCAATTGAATAATCATCTAGTAATTGTGGCAAGTCACGTATTACATCATCTATAATTATTTTTTCTTGGTTGTAAATAAAATAAATAATATCATCTTCAATTATAAACTGATATTGCTTTATACTCTTATTTTCTAAAAAAGATTCGTATAAAAATCTATCTCTGTCCTCCGTAGTCCGTCCATAAATAAACGTATCAATATTATCGTTTAAATATCCTTCGATTTTTTCAAAAGTGAAGTATGGTTTGAACATAATTAAAAATCGATTTGTGCTTGCTCTGGTAAATCATCACTAATAACTTTCAACCTTTTCAAAACACTACGTTTTACCTTGCTAGTTTCTTTGATCATTTCGGAGATCTCACCAGTATTTAAGGGAATTTTGTAACTTTTCCGATAACTGATTTTAAAATATGGGGAGAATATATGATTTATCCGAAAATCCTCTATTTCAACTGAAGCAGAGCTCCTATCGACCTTTGTTGGAGTTTCTTGAATTATAGCATCGTGCATTAAAGCTAGATCAATAATGTCTTCTACTTCTTTACTCTTTTCTGTTCCTCGAATCCAGAATTGACTAATATCCACATCGCTTAACGTATTATTGGGGTTGGTTAGTACTTGGTAAAAAATATCACCCAAGTTTGTAATGAAGTTTAAAATCAATTTTCCTTTTGGATGTTTTTTGCTCAAAGCTTTGATATTTAATCTACTAGTATCTATCGCTGCAGTATGTTGTTCATCAATCGATAGTTGCCGTGGTTTGATAAAATCAAAACCATTAGCAATCGCAATATCAAACGCATTTTGACATAACTCTAGAAATGAACGTATAACACCATGTGATAATTGCGCATAAGTATTAAAACCATAGTATTTTTTTGTAGTTCTAAATTCCTTACAAAGCAAAAATATAATATTCAATTTCGCTGGATTCAACCATTTATGATATCTTGTTGGCTTTTTAAAATTAGCTTTATCCCATTCAATATAAGCATCATATATATCGTGAACCCGCAAAGTTTTCCGGAGCAATAATGACTTGTGTAAACGTAAATTTAACAAATCGCAATTTGTTAATATTTGAATCATCTCTTTTAAATTGTCATTTGCCCCTACCTTTTGTTCAATTAATCTGGATACTTCATCTCTCAATAAATCAAATTTTTCAACTTGTTTTTCTAATTCTGATAGTTCGTCCGAAAACCTGTATTCACCTAGATAATATTTGATATCGTAATACTTTGGTTCTAGCTTATCTCCAAAATGGTTTTCTAGTCGAACCCTAACTATATCTGCTAATAATTGATTATAATTTCTTTCTTCCCCTTCTTTAATCTCTGGGTTATAGTAAGTATAATCATCCGGATATTCAATTTGTTCTGATTCAGCTGAGGTGGCCAAGGTCTTTTGACCTTTAGTTTTAACCGCGATGTTATATATCAAATTATATTTACTACCTTTTATCAAGGTATTAATTCGAACTTGTTGCTCAGCATTTAAAGTCTCAAATTCGTCTATTAAAACATGGAATTGCGTATTTTCAAATAACTCTATTTGACTCAGTATATCGATGAGTTTCTTCACAAGCCTACCTGGCCCATATAAAAGTAATTTTTCGATCGGGATATTATTGTTCGTAAAGAATTCAATATTATCGAGGGCATTGTCTATTTGAGCGATAAAAGCTTCTAAGTCTTGTATTGCAATCCCTTCCTTCACTTCAGTATCTGGAGGAAACAAAGGTATTGATAATATCTGAATTATTTTACTTTCATTTATCAGTGACTGAGTTCTTAAAAATTGCAAAAATAGTGCAATTTCTTTTGCTATGGATAAATTAATATATGTGTCAAATATTTTTAACCAATCCTCCTTTGTAACCCTAGCCCCAGTTAATGCCGGTATGAAAGTATGGTCTATAACATAGTAAAAACCAATAATATTCTGCTTGCTAAAATACTCTACTATAGCTCCTTGATGTTCTTGTGCAAACATTTTCATTTGGGGATACCAAGAATTACATGTAAAAAACATTGTTTTTCCTGAGCCACGACCCCCTTCATAGATTAAAGGGTGTTCTCCTAGTAGACCTTCAAAGCTTTTATTTTTGATATAATATTTCCAACTTTTCAAGCCTAACTCTTCTGTTCTAAAGGCCTTAAACGGATTAATCGGACTTGGCATTTATGTGCTTCTCCTTTTCGTTAGGGTTCCATTGTTCAACTCTCTCCAGAATATAGGCAAGGTCCAATTTGGAGTAGTTTTTGCTATAAAGATCGCATATGCTAACCTACGTCTACCTTTGATGGTAATACCACGATTCTTGCACAACTCATTCAATACTGCATATGCAGTATCCCTTTCGCTATCATTTCGCCAGTATATGGAATCCTTTGAAAACACATCAAACTCAGGGCCATAATAATCACAGTATAATACATTGATATATTCGCTAACATTATTTAATCCTTTATATATTGCTAATATGCATGCAAAGAACATATGTTCCGGTGTTTTTAAATTCATACGAAGGGTTTCAATTTCTGGTAAATTGAGAAATCGAAGTAATTGTCCCCCAGTACCTATTGAGTCATCGAAGATTACAAAATAATCGAATTCATTCCATAGCTCATTTCCAATAATTTCATCTAAAAAGCAACATTGCGATTCATTTATAATACCATTATTCGTTAAAAGCCTCATCATCCCATTACTACTTTCATTTGGTTTATTTCGATCGAGTAAAGGAATAAAGGCAGTCTTTTTCAAAATTGTTTTGTATTTATTTTCACTATAACTCAAAGGCTTATCAATATATTCATCAACTAGCCTGTGATTAATTTCAAATTCGATGTGCGGAATTATTTTATTGTTTAAAATTTCATGCAATGCTTTTATTAAATGCGCTTCATTATAGTATTGAGCCCTGGATAGAATATTTAAAATATAATATTCTTCTTTTTCCGATAAATTACTACTGCTCAGCCAAGTATTCAAGCTATTCATAGAAAAAGAATCTACTTCTTTATAATCAATTAAACTTTTGATAAATTTTTTTTTCACATAAATTTGTTCGTTATAATCAAACATAACTACTAACTATATACTTTTCAAATGTACGTCGCATAACGAGAGTGTAGAATAAGTAAAATTGGATGGCTGTAATCCCTCTACGTTAGAGTACAGGGGATAAAATCAGGTCAAAATGGACTTATTCTACAGACTCAACAAATTTTAATCTGCTCACGTGCGCCTTCGCGTTTCGCATCATATTATACGTCAAAATGATATTTATATTTAAAGAGACATTCGATCAATTGTTTTTTTCGTAGATGCATCTCCTCATTTTGAGGTGGCAACTTTTAACACTTGAGGAGTGAGGTGAATTTCAACATCTTTGTCGGAAATCCATACCTCTTGATCTTGAATTCGACAATCAATTTGCATATTTTTTTGCACTAGCTTTTCTAATTTTTCCTCATCTCCATCCGGTATTAACCAAACTTCAAGATTTTTAAATCGCTCTAGCTTTGTTTGAATTGTATTCCACCAGGTTTGAGAACGACGTAAATTAAAGCAATATAAAATTACATTTCGTGCATTGCTACAAGCTTTACGAATAATTTTTTCGTCTGGCTGCCCGATCTCTATCCAAGTTTCAATGAGACCAGAACGAGATTTTTCCCAGATGGCTGGCTGGTCGGCCTCGCTTATATCTCCAGCGAAGGTAAGTGTACTACTGGCATTTAATGCAAAAGCGAGAAGTCTTATCATTAACCGTTCATCTGTTTCTGAAGGGTGTCTCGCTATTGTTATTTTATGTAACTCATAGTAATCACAATCGGTATTCGTGATTTGCAAATTAACTTTATGAATTGTTGATTTTAGGGCCATTTTTTGATATCTAAACTTTGATCTATTGTAAATCAGACTATAAAGGAAAGGCCGTCTCGGCCACAACTTAAAAAAACGTTATATAGGTGAAACCATCGGAAGGAAAATATATCTGGCGTAAATAGAGAAGATTATATTCTTGACTTTGACGTAAAGAAAAATGCTACGGAAGATATGATCTTAACCATTGCAGAGAATTCATTAAATAACACAGGAGATTTGGAAACATGTTTGTATTAGCAAATGAAGATTATTCCATTTGAGGTGGGTAATTAGTAAGCTCACTTCATTTGACAAATTTATGGTCTCATCTTTAATTAACTCGACGAATTGTTTATTGGTAGATTTTTCTAAAATTTCATTCGTTCTTATCAGATTATGTTTCAATTTCTACTTCCTGAATATTATATTTGATATCATGTGAACAGATTCTTTCATGATAATTATATCTTCTATAGATATTTTTTGAAACATTATATTATTATCTTTATTCAATTTATGAATGCCTTGCTTCCAGATTTTAATGCCTATGGTCGTCGGCTTCAAAATAATACTTCGGTGATCATCTGGATTTAAGACGCTCTCAAGATATTTTAAAACTTTCAATTTTTTAATTATCTTTGATATATTCGATTTTTCGTACCCTAATTCTAAGACTATTTCGTTGGGTGTCATTGTTTTCTTACGGACTATTTCATTCAAAACAATAAATTGCTGTTGATTCAAATGGTATTCACTTAATATTCGATTTCCTGCTTTCTCTAGATTTGCCCCTGTACGAAGAAGGTGCTTTAATAAATAATTTACTTCTTTACTCTTATCCAGATTGGTTTCCATAGAAACTATTCTGTACAAACTATTTTCCGTGTCAACTGTATTATCCAAATTCCAACTCCGTTAGCAGACTCCATATTTTAGTTGCAAACCTGGTAGATCGGAGTCTAACGAGTCTATAGAATAACTAAAGTCGGTGGCTGTATCCCTGCGATATGGGTTTATTGTGTTTACGTACCCAGAAATAAAAGTTTTATGCTATTTAAAACGAGGATTCATGTCTACAAATATAATTAATTACTTAAAAAGCGCTGTTACTTTAACTACTGATCCTGATGATATTAAGGTTAAAAAAGCATTGCTTACCTTTATTTCGATTTTATTATTTTTCGCTGGTATTAGCTGGGGTATCATGTATGTTTTGTTAGGTTTTAAAGCTACCAGTATTATCCCGTTTACCTTTTCAATTTGCCTCTTGGTTAGTTTTATTGTTTATATTGTTTTCAAAAAATATAATGTTTTTCTTTACTCACAATTATTTCTGATTTTATTACTTCCATTTTTTGTGCAATTAAATTTAGGTGGTTTTTCCAACTCTGGTTCCGTTTTTATATGGTCTATTCTGGCTCCCATCGGGGCATTTATGTTCCATAGCACCCGGTCGGCATTTACATTTTTCCTTTTTTATCTTTTACTATTAGCAATACTTTTATTCACAAATGGAAATTCCTACTATGAGGTGAATAAACTTGAAAGTTGGCATAGTTTACTTTTCTATGCAATGAACATTGGTGTATTATCTACGATTATTTTTACTGCTTTATGGCACTTTGTGAAAGCATTAAATCATGAACATGAACGTTCCGAAGCCTTATTGTTGAATATCTTACCCGCAGCTATTGCAAAAGAGTTAAAGATTGATCCTCAAAATCATATTGCAAATGAATACCAATCCGTTACGATCCTGTTTGCCGACATTGTAGGTTTTACTGCCTTGTCCTCTAATTTAACACCTGATGAATTAGTCCAAACATTAAACAAAGTATTTTCTATGTTTGACGAGCTGGTTCATAAACACAATCTCGAAAAAATTAAAACGATCGGTGATGCCATTATGGTTATTGGCGGTTTACCGGAACGACGAACTGATCATGCGGAGTGCATCGCCAAACTAGCCTTAGAACTACAAAGTAATATTAAAAAGATTAAAACAACTGAAGGGTTACCTATGTCACTTAGAATCGGTATCCATTCAGGTCCTGTTGTCGCTGGTGTTATTGGTACAAAGAAATTCTCATATGACGCATGGGGTGATACTGTTAATACTGCGGCAAGAATGGAGTCAACATCAAATCCAGATACAATTCAACTGACAAAAGATACTTACATGCTTCTAAAAAACAAATTTCAATTTACAGAAAGAGGACTTATAGATGTAAAGGGAAAAGGGAAAATCAATACATATTTCCTTAACCAGGATCAGGATTGATCTTCTAACACATCAACTTCATTTAACAGACGAACTCAAACTAGCCTCCGAATGTCAAAATTTAGCTACCAGGTTCTGCGTCACCCAATACAATATTGCTTTTGGCGTTGAACGATGAATCTACAGTAAACAGGCGTTATAAAAATTAGCTACCAGCTGGTAGATCGGAGTTTACCCGTTAAGCGGTTCTGCGTCACCCAATACGATATTGCTTTTGGCGTTGAGCGATAGATCTACAGTAAACAGGCGTTAGCAAAAGTATCTACCGGAGCGCTGCACTTTATACGTACCAAATTCAGAGGCTGGGTAGGATTAGCGTTATGTGTAAACTCGAATAACATCGCTATGTTAAGATTGATATTCTCTCCAATTGTTGTGCAATCGGCAGGTGAGCATGTAAATTTTTTTTCATTGTATATTTCATACTCCGTACCCGAAGCAAGCAAAATAAGTCTCTGAGGTTCCGATACAGAAATCTCGAAAAGCGTCGCCAAAGGCTCCAACTTTTTATCCTTTTGTTGCAGTAACGTATATCTCTCCGAACCACCATCCGTAGGTGGGTTGGTTAAAGTTTCAATCTCAATCAACAATTTGTAATTATAGCCCCATTCATAATGAAAACCATTGATATAACCGTATACGCCATCATAGGAACCATTGGTTCGATCTTTAGTAATCATGCATAAAGAGTAGACCATACCCCGGCACTCGCCTTTTGTATGTTTTATATAAACAACTTTCTCTTCTGTTTGATTGGGAATCAAAAAACATCCGCTACTGCAAAAAATAAAAGCTGAAAAAATCACCCAAAACATATGTCTACCAAAATTCTTTTTTTCCATATGGTTATCCCTTTTTTGTATTATCGCGTTATATGATATAAAGTGTAAACACAAATTGATATTTCGGCGACTATTTACAGTAGCATTTGTTTCATTCCCTCAATCATGTATTGACTCGTTAACATGGGATGATGAATGTCAATTCTAATATTCAGCTTTGAATTTGAACGATGGTTTATGAAGTCATTTTGCAAGAATTTAAAAAAATGTGTAATAACTCCTGAGATAGACTTATCACTTTCTACAAATCTCATGAATATAGTGTCGCTACTATTCGTAATACCTAATAATTCATTTCTAGAAGTAATCAACTCTGTCGGTGGTTTCCACCTCCTCACAACCCCCCGTTTCATATAAAAGGGGTAGCGTGATAACGTTTTTGTTTTGCCGAAAACAAAAACTTATGCAGCGAGGGGGAAATGTAAAATTCGGGTAGAGAATTTACTGTGTTTCCCCCACAAATTCTAAAGAGACATTCGATCAAATAATTTTTTTGTAAATGATCAACTACATTTTGGGTTCGAATAATCCACCAGAACTCGCACCAAAATAGGTGCATATCTCCATTTTCGCCGACAAATTTATTTCCTGTGTTTGATTATGCTTACGACACGCTTAATAAGAACGGGAGCACTGTCGACCATTATTACCGGGGACTCTTACACCCGTCGGGTGGCCTCGAAATGCCCGAGTTCGACTACCCGCTACGTTTAACTAGTATCCGGATTCAAAAGCAAGGAAACCGCTTGGGGCGGTTTCCTTGAATCATACGATCTTTAAAATTCATGCTTGGTGCCATACCAGTCGTGCAAACCTTTGCGTAAGGTCTCGGTGTATGCATCGTTTAATCCGTTAATCGTACCTAGATCTACCGGGATGGCATACATCGGGGTAAACAAATTATAGGCAAAGATCATAGCGTCCGTATAAAATGACGAGCTATTGTAATTGCCTATGAGCATTACCCCTGCAATCGATTTTTCGACTACTCCCACCATACCGCCTCTGATTATAACGTTCCCCCCTTTACCAAACATTAAACCTTTAAACCTGGCCAAGTCCTGGCTACTTTCAGCCCATACGGCGAGATCTTCCTTGAACCAGCTTCCCCCTATGGCCATGCCTATTCCAAAACCGATGCTGCCGCCTAAAGAGGCCCCTGCTACAGCGTCCGCTTCGGACGATCCCGATGTGCCAAAGTTTTTGCCGACTACATAACCCACAGTGGACCCGATTGCGTATCCAAACGCGCCACCCGCCGCCATACTGGCAACGTATTTGCCGACTGCCACCCAGCCGGGAGTCGCTGTTCCGCCGGAGGCCACGGTGAGAACTGCCCCTACCACAACAGCTCCGACAACGTTCACAATTTGATGGGTTTTCATCCGTTCGAGTTTTTTCTTTTGCTGCTGCTTTGAGTAGGCGCCAAACAAGACAACCATAGCCGCTCCTTCAAAGCTTTGCGATGCTATATCTTCCAAAACCGCCTGCGTTACGGATTTAACGATTCGCGTCGTAATTTGTTCTTCGGTTAGACGTCCGTCCGAGTCTCTATATTTTACGGGGTTGCCCAATGTGTACATGTAACGGTTCATTCCTTGCGGTTGCTTAGGTGCGCCGACACTATCAGGCTGAAGAAAACGTCCGAGTTCCGGGTCGTAAAACCGGGAATCATAAAAATACAACCCAGTTTCACGCTCTTCTTCTTGCGATGTGTATTTGTATCGAAATATATCGGGGCCCCCGGAGTCAGCTCGATTGATTTCACCGTAGGGGGTGTACGTTAACTCGCTTTTTCCATCCATTTGTCCACCTGACACGGGGTGCCCCATAGAGTTAGTGATCATCACGACACTACCTACATGGTCGGTATGATAAAAATACATTCCGGTTGTGGGCGAACCGGCATTCACGGGACCGGCTCCTGACGGTGGTCCTCCGCCGCCCGGTGGATTTCCACCATTGCCCGGATTATCAACTGACGGCGTGGAAAAGTCGACTCCATCCGGTGTGATAAACCAGGGGGCTTTACCCTGGGGATTTTCTTTGGCAGGCCCGCACCCTGCGAGACCGAAGCTCAAGGAAAAGGCCGTTAGGTAAATGGGTACGGTTATAGCCTTAAATAAAGATATACCGCTTGTATTTCGATATTGGACTACGGAGTAAAACAATAACCCCGTTAATAGCAACAATACCAGAATTCCGTAAAACTCCGGTCCGACCTGCCCGTCTTTTACAAAAAGAATCTTGTTGAAAAAAGACCTTGAATAATAGGCCGCTCGATTACGCCAAAAGTCTGTGCATTTAATGGCGACACCTTTGCAAAGAAAACCGCCCGACAAGGCGGCGATCATCCCAACCTGCGTGTCCGTATTATCCTGAGCAGCCAGCAGTACGGTATCCGTTCGTGTATACTGGGCCACGATTTCATTGTGCAAGCCTATAATATACATTGTGTATGAGTGGGGGTTGCCGCCCTTTTTTTCGACTTCGTAAAGGTTGTCCATGCTATAGACTGTGGTATTGGTCTTTGCCCGGTATATCTTTATCCTGGTTCCTCTATAATCATAAGAATAGTTAATGTTATCTCCGCCGGCCGTTAATATTGCACTCACCCGTCCGTACCCGTCATAGGTAATGGCGTCCCCGTTCCGGTCTGTCATTTTACCGCTTCCGTCATACGCATAGGTTTTTGTCCCGAACACCGAACTTTGCGCCTTGGTTACCCCATGTACGTGCAGCGGGTTGTTATACGATAATGTGATATCCCCTTTGGTCGTCATGTTCCCGTTTTCGGAATATGCATAGGTACGCGTACCATAATTTCCGCTCGCATTCGTCAATCGATCCAAGTCGTCGTATACAAAAGATTGCGTCCTTGCCGGGTTAATCACGTCTTCGATATCCGTTATATTCCCATGTGCATTATAAATGTAATTCCGGTTATGTTCAACCGTTCCATCCGCTAAGACGGTTTGCATGGCTTCGGGTCTTTTGGTAACCGGATCATAAGTGATTTCCGTTTTTACTCCGTTCCCTGTTGTCCGGAATACTTTATATGATCCGTCTTGCTCCATTGTGTAATCGACCACGGTATGACCCGTACTCGAACCGTCGGCAGTGTCCATGGTAAGCGCGGATATGCCGCCCCCGTCGGAGTATTGGTAATACACCTTCGCCCCGTCGGGATACGTGATGGCTTGCAACCTGTTCAACACATCGTACTCGCGATTAAAGATCAAAGTTATATCGTCGGTTTGCCGGGTTGTGGAAATATTGTTTCCCCGAATATCGTAATCGAAGGAAGTCGTTCCCGACCCGTCGGTAACGCTAGACACCCTCCCTTTTTGAAAAGGGGTGACGTCATAGGTATACGTTACCGATGGCTCTCCGGGAGCGCTGAGAGTTTTAGTACGATTCAAATCGTCGTAGGTATAATACACGGAACGGTTGGCGCCATCCGTTTGTTGAATCATTCTACCCACGATATCATAGACAGAGGTTACTCGACCGCCGTTTTTATCTTTTATACTAATCCGGTTGCCTTTTAAGTCGTAAGTAAATGTTGTCACATCTGACGCCGGATCGGTGATTTTCACAACCCGCCCGGCGCTATCGTATTGCATTCTCATTATGCCGGATTGGACTTTACGATAATACGGTAATCCTCTTGCGTCATTTTTTACAATTTCACTATTCAATAGCGTACCGTCTTTTGCCTTCGTAATCCCTGTGCTATCAAATACACTATATGTATAGGAGTTCGTAGATTCATCGGGGTTTATTATTTTAGTCAATATCCCGTCGGGATGACCGTATTCGTAAGATGAATAAATCGGGTCGTGCAGACCGTCCAAATAGGGATCCGTTTTTGAAATCAACCTGTTGCGTTCATCGTATTCAAATATTTCCGTAAGGATATTTCCGCCGAACGCTTTTGATTCTTTACGAACACCTCGACCCAGAGAGTCCGTATATTCCCGAACCCAGAAATCGTCAGCATTCTCATCATCGCGCAGAATTGTCTCGGTATATTCCAGCCCGGGGTCACCCGTGTTATGATAAACAAATTGCCTGGTCCACTGGGTTTCGCCGGGGGAGATAATTTCTTTCAGGCGTCCGTACTCGTCGTAGTTTTTGGCCTCGATGCCTCCGTTCGGATACTCCGATGTCAAAACAACGCCGAAGTTATAGTCGTGAGTTTTTTTGGTTATAAACCCAAGCGGATTTGTTGTCTGTTCAATAAAAATACCGGCATAGGTGTCATACGTAAATGTCGTTTGGCGACCGAGCGGATCTTCAACAAGCGTAACGTTTCCATATGTATCATATTCCAGAAAATAGCTTTTTGCCCAGTTTCCGGAACCGGTATAATCGTGCAATTCGCTCAGTTGATCATTGGAATAAAAGTATTTTTTATGTTCCAAAATGGCACCGTTACTTTTTTTAACACTTGCTTCTAATCGCGAAAGAATCCAGGATGTTTCGTTTGTATAATATGATCTCGAGAAAACCTGACTAAATGTATTATTTAGACTGGTGTTAGACTCGATGATATTGTTATAGCGGTCGTATACAGGAGAATTATTAATCGTTTTAATTTTCACCCCTGCCTGGTATACTTCATTTGTACTTTTTTTAGGTCTTACGATCAGCATACCGAAATGGCTGTTTAATTTTTCATAATTAATGACACTCCGATTTTGCAGAACACTACCATCATACCCGTAACTCGCATACACCAACCCTGCATAATCCCATGAATCTTGAATATATTTATCCAAGAGGTATTGGCCGGTATTATTATTTAAACTCTTGATGTAGGAAAAACCGAGCGCTGTTCTGCGATAACGAGAGTCGCCTAAAAAGACCTTACTTTCTCCGTAAGAATAAGTAAACGAACGCGTTATATTCGCCCCGTAATCCGTGGTTATATTGGTCACCACATGATCCGGAAAAATGTTGGGTTTGAGCGGTTGCGTCGTCGTTAACGGTAAATTTACAATCCCACCGATATGCATGGGTATGTCATATCGTACATTTGTACTTCTACCTTTGCTGTCGGAAATTTCGGTAAGTATATCGTTTGGCCCCGTAACGGGGGTTAAATATAAATGTAACCTACCGTTTGTCGAATGGGAGGTATTATTTTGTCGACGAAAGGTGGCAAAGCCTTCATTCGTATTATAAAATATCTGTTCTTTTCCGGAAGAAATTCCGATAAAGTCGGCTCGCCCATCTGAGTTGTAATCGGCTAACGAATGAAATCCCTGCGAAGCAAAATCATAATCTCCGCCAGGATTAAAATAAACCGACTCATTAAGAGTGCGGGAATAAGAAATATAAGTTTTTCCATTATAGAATCGAACAAAATCAGCCCGGCCATCGCCATCCACATCGGCAAAGCTTTTTGAATTTCTCCAGTTACCATAGGCTTCATTGGTAACGCGCTGCATATCGTCGTTGTCTGAAGTCGTCGGTGAAGCTTCCGTAATATTAATCCGAATCCCGTACGTTTTATATTCATCTCCCTCTGAGTCATATAAATTAACTGTTAAATTGGGAGTTTCAAAAATGATCGTATCCTTATTGCCATCGCCGTTAAGGTCGACGGAACTATTTCCCGATTCGCTGACAGAAAAAGACGACGCATAAGCACCGGTTGCGGAGTTGTACAGTTGAATGTTCAGGGAGTCCCCCGCAAACGTGACACGGTCATCAAAACCATCGCGGTCGACATCATGCAATGAAAAGTTCGCCGACGATGTACCTCCCATCCCCTCGGTGGTTAAGTGAGTAAAATTTACCGGCCGCGTAATTTTAGTAGAAAATTCATTTCCATCAAACAAGTGGATGATTAATTCGGCACCGTTAAAGACTATAAAATCCAAATAACCGTCGCCGTTAACGTCATTTAAAAATCGGTTTCCATCTGTTCCTATCGTAACATCCGAAGTGGTGTTTTTAAGAACCGTAAAATTATAAGAGTTTATAAAACTCACGAGAATTTTAGACCCGCTGATGCGTACAAAATCAGCCACACCATCTTTATCCATATCTATAAAATTTTGATATGAGTCCCCTAAATCATTTATGTTTATCGTCCTGGCGGAACTAAACGTGGAACCGTACGAAGTGTATACTTTGACAATATCCCCCGGATTGAATTCGATATAGTCGGCTCTTCCATCACCGGTTATATCTGCGGCAAAATTTTTAATGATCTTTTCACTTGCTTTAGGAAGATTGATACTCATACCGGTCATCGTGACAACGTTTAACGGATTTGCTGAGTTAGAGCTTGCATAAGCGACTTTTAAATCTCTGCCATTTTCTTCTAATATTAATAAATCCATTCGCATATCCCCGTTAAAATCAGCGGGAATCATATAGGAATTTTCCGTCATATTTATTGTTTGCGTTCCGGTAATTGTGGGCTTAATTCCACGGTCATTGACATAGTTTACCGACAGTTTATTGTTATTTTGGATCCCGGTAATGCGAACAAAGTCGGGCTTCGTATCTCCGTCTACATCCATAAAATAGGTTTTAGAACCCTCCACACCGTCAAGACAGGGTTTGGTATACATCCCAACAAAATACGCGCACATTTCATACACATGTGGGCCGAAAGTCGCTACGCAAGGGGCGTAAGCTGAGCATAGACAGGAAATTCTGCCCCAATGGCATGGAGTTTGGTCGGCCAACGGGTAATGGTAGTTTAAATTGTTAAAGACCCCCGAATTAAAATCCGAGACGCGGGTTATGGGATGGTCCGAATAATTTAAAACCAAGGGATCGTAATTATCTCTTTCTATTTTCACCAGGCGGCTGCGATTTGTAAAACCGGTTTGCTCGTAGACAAAAGTATATTGTTCGACATCCGTTCCGTTTACGGCTACGGAGATTTGATGTAACCTCTTTGTATATCCTTTGGTATTCGCCGAAGCAAAACCCGGGGTGGTATCGCCTCTGGATTCATATGTGAAAGTGATTACCACTTTCCCCCCGTTATAAGAAATACTAGCCGGATATAAGACACCGTCGATTTGTGATTGGCTGGTATAGGTGATATCGTAGCCGTTGTTGTTTAAATCTCTTACGGAACTTAGACCCCAGGCATTTGTATAGGCTGCGTGAGTCCCGTTCCCCGCAACCTTGGAATTAACGGATGTGCCGAATTTATATTTTATGCCGGATCTCATATGGGCATTCCAGGAGACCGGTCCGAAGGTCGATGGTTGCACGGGTTCAAAACGTATAAAAGATTCCCTTTCCGAATGATAATAATTTCCGAAGGAGCCGGATATTTTTCTCATTCTTCCGGCCAGTGAACTTGTGTAATCATCTCTCCAATTATAATGTACACCGAGTTGTTCATTGCGGGAAATAAAATGTATTCCCCGCAAGCTCCAGCCTACCCCTGCGATTCCGTTTTTACCACCGGAGTTATAGGTTAAGGATAATTCAGGGAGTAGATCTTTTGTTGCGGGCGGTATGCGTATTGGCAAAGAAGTAACGGCTTTCCCGTTTGCATTAATTGTTACCGCCGGCAGGCCTTGCGGAATTGTCGCATTCACCGGGAAACCTTGCAATTGTAAGAGAGCTGTGAGCAACATAAAAACTTTTATAAAATACTTGCCGTAACGTTTCGTTTTTTTAGACATTTGAATTCTCCTTTTTCCACACAACAAAAATTGTTTGTCGTCAAATTCAGCATTTAAATCCACGCTGAAACCGAACCGGGATTTATTAAACCATTTATATAACAAAAAGGGAACCAAGTCAATGGGATGTTTATCCTATTGGCTCCATCTGGGTACACGCCATGCGTAAGTTTTTTGATGAAGCAACAAAAACCAATGAAGATTCTTATGGAATCCGTTATGCAGTGGATTTTGAGCAAAGTAATAATGGAATTTCATTCACAATTCGCACAGCACGGATAGTAGAATTGTTGGACTCTGAAACTTTTGATGTAGAGTTCCATGACAATAACGGAAAAACGTATGCAATTAAATCCATCGACTCAAGGAAACTAATGGTTCTAAATTATCATGCGATTGCAAATTAACCGAAATCAAACTGTTCTAAAAAAACCTTCCGATAACAAACTTCCACCTCCACACGCCCCCCCCCTAATTCTAGCTTGCCTTGAGTACTCAGCTGATTTGATCGCATCAGAGGAATTATTGTAGATTAGTGTGTCGATTTACGAATATTCAAAGAAGCACCGAATTCTGACTGCAGTTTGTCATGTTCGCAAGTTTTCAAGCAATAAAATCTATTGACATCCTTGCCATACATATTAAGTTATTAAAATTACTCAAATAAAATATTAAATCGATAATATTTGCGCAGAGTAAAAATTAGAAATAGCAGTAAAAGGAGATTAAAATGAGTGGAAATCATGAAGGAAGTGACGGAGGTCACCAGAGGAGTGAAACAATTACTTTAAATTCATTTGAAGCAAATTTAGCTTCAGTATGTGTAGCAATTGTTTTCGGTTCCATTGGGGGTAATATTGGTACATTGCTAACGGGCTTGTTACCATTTTGGGGTTTGATTACACTAATACTTGCTCTCGGATTTATTTTCCCTTGGATTGTATGTAAATACTTATTTAAAACTGCCCATGAATGGTATGGCCCCGCTTCTTGGCAACACAGAATGTACGATGGCATCGGAATAGTTGCTGCCGTTGCAGCATATTACATATAGAACTCGATCTTCTTCGGAAAATATATCTGCATCAACTTTTGTTCTCAGATAATATTTTATTGCTGAAATATCTTCCTGATTAAAAGTTTCATTCGTATTTTGGTTTACCTGAATTGAGCCACAGGAGATTATACGGAAGGGGTAGCGTAGAACCGGGCGGGGCTTGCCCCGCTTGGTTCGGAGCGAGGGGAAAATGGAAAATTCGGGTAAAGTATTTACCAAATTTCCCCCGCTAGTTCTAGTTCTAGCTCTAAAGATCAGATATTTTAAAAATATCCGGGCAATAGTGCATTTAATCTGAGGCGGTCTTCTTCGGAACGTTTATGGGGCGATGTCAAGATGCCAAATTTAACGGAACCCTTCCAGTGGGAATCTTTTCCAACGCGCGGTAAAAAGTCGGGTAGCATATCTTGAATAACTTTTTTAGCGTTTTCGGTATTTTCATGGACCGTTTTTAAAATTTGATCGGTGGTTACCGCCTCTTCGGACTCCCTCCAGGAGTCGTAATCGGTGGACATGCACACCATCTGGTAGGACATTTCAAGTTCTCGTGCCAGTTTCGCTTCGGGTACAGCTGTCATGTTTATAATGCCCGCGCCCCAGGAGCGGTAAAGTTTTGACTCGGCTCTGGTTGAAAACTGAGGGCCTTCCATACAAATGAGAGTTTGGTCGGTATGCAGTGGAACATTAGTAGCTTTAATATGTTTTTCGAGTATTGCAGAAAGTTCCGCGTCGAAGGGGTCGCCGAAAGAGACATGGACCACAATGCCACCGTCATAAAAGGTATCATCCCGGTGTCGAGTTCGGTCAATAATTTGTGAAGGCAGTACAAAATGGGTGGGAGCAATCTCTTCTTGCAGCGAACCTACAGAAGAAAATGCAACGATCTCTTCAACGCCAAGCGATTTCAAGGCCGCCATGTTTGCTAGTTGCGGAATGTTTGTCGGAGAGTAGAAGTGCCCTTTCCCGTGACGTGGTAAAAATGCTATAAGCAAATTATCCAGTTTTGCTACGGTAATACTATCGGATGGGTTTCCCCAGGCGGTGTCGGGAAACACACTGTCGACAACTTCCAAGCCTGGTACGTCGTATAACCCTGTTCCGCCAATAATTGCTAAATGTACTTTTTCCATAATTCTTCCTTTTAATGCGATTTTTGTTCTATTATCTATTCGTTATGTTAACTTTCGGGCTAACTCGACTAAAAGCCTGACCCCATACCCAGTCGCTACCGTTGGGTAAACATTGAAACCTTTTTTCATGTAGGCTATGCCCGCAATATCGATATGAGCCCATGGTATATTCTCATCGACAAATTCCGATAAAAAGGACGCTGCGCTTGAGGCCCCGCCCCAGCGTTCCCCGATATTATTAAAATCAGCAATATTCGATTCCAATTGTGCTTTGTATAAAGGCCCCATTGGCATCGCCCAGATCGGTTCGAGGGAGTCTTTAGAAGCCTGTTTTAACTTCTCACTTATAATTTCATTTTCGCTGAACAACCCGGCATAAAAACGACCCAGTGCTACTAAACAAGCCCCGGTTAAAGTCGCAAGATTCACCATGTAATCGGGTTTATAATTTTTTCCGGTGTAAGCAAGCAAATCGCCTAAAATAAGTCTTCCTTCCGCGTCCGTGTTTTGAACTTCAACGGTTTTGCCATTATAGGCGGTATACACATCGCCTGGTTTTATTGCTGTTGAACTTGGCATATTTTCTGCAAGCCCGATCGAAGCAACCACATGTACGTTTAATTTGAGCTGCGATATCGCCGCTATAGAATGAAGAACTGCGCTTGCGCCCGACATGTCATATTTCATCTCGTGCATATCGCCACCGGGTTTTAAAGAGATACCGCCCGTATCGAAAGTGACCCCTTTACCAACCAGCGCCAATTTTTTCAGGTTTTTAATGTTTTTACCTGTCGGTTTATATTCCAGAATAATCATGCGAGGAGGTACCGCCGAGCCTTTGCCCACAGCGACTATACCACCCGCTCCCATTTTTTCAAGTTGGTCCTTCTGAAATACCTTGATGGTTAAACCGAACTCTTTGGCCATAGCCCTGGCGCGTTTTTCTACACCCTCGGGGTTGGCAATATTCGCTGGCAACGATTGCAACTGTCTGTTTGCATTAATATGGCGTGGAATTTTTTCATGAGCTGCAACTTCGCTTTTCCAGAGAGCGTCGTTGTTTTTATCGTTTATTATTACTTTTTTTAACGTAATTTGCCCGCTTGCAGGCTTACTTTTCAATAAATCAACCGGGTAAGCGCCATTGCCAAAAGCAGTTAACGTCAGCCTTGCAATTTTTTCGACACCCATTTTTTCAATAATCGATGCATCAAATGTTACAGCGACTTCTTTAAATGATTTTGCGGCCGCATTGGCTACGCTTAATATTGCCGCCCCCAGAGTATCGACATTCAAAGTATCGATGGGACCAACCCCCGTATACCAGACCTTTGGCGATTTTACAGTTTCGGAAGGACCTGCTTTAAAAAACGGAAAATCGGCAACAATGACCTTGTTTTTATCTTTATCGTTTTTACTCGAAGCCCCTGACAAAAATGCAATTGTTGCTTCACCGCCCGTTGTGTTAACGGCAAACTTTAAAGGGTCTTTCGGGTAATCCAGATAGGAACTTTTAGATGATTTTGATTTTTCAGTATTGTTTTTAGACATGGTTCAGACTTACGTTACGTTACAGCCTGCCAACTTTTTTTCTTTAAGAGTGGTTGAGCAGCCCGCTTTGCATCCTTTTTGTGTAAAAGTAAAACAGAGACAGTGTTCCCCGTACGGTAGCAATCGCGCTTCTTTCTAGTATTGTCGGTGGTAAATTTTACGAACCGGTTTATGAAGGCAATAAATTTTTTATTTCACTCTTAATGTCTTTAATAATACGGCTCGGGTTTTTAAGATTTTGCTCAATAATTTCATGAATACGCGAACCGATAATAAACCCGTCAGCCACACCGATGGCTTCTTTCACATGTTCTTTTTTACGTATGCCAAAACCAATTAATACCGGTGTATGGCTTTTTTGTTTTGTTAAACGAATCAATTTTTTCCAGGGGGCTATGTGAAAGTCACTTTGACCGGTAACCCCTTTTGTAGAAACAAAATATATAAAACCGCGAGCTTGTTTGCCTACGGCTTCGAGCCTGTCGCCCGTTGTCGTTGGGGTGACAAAATCTATCCAGGCGACTTTATCGAGAATAGCCGAAAGGTTCTCGTTTTTTACAAGCCTGAGTTTTTCTTCAATAGGAACATCAGGAATAACAACTCCGCGAACGTTGAGCTTGTGAAGTTTGTTTAAAATTTTAGAAAATCCGTGACGGTGAAATATATTGGCATATCCCATAACCATAAGGGGAAAGTCGGGATGTTTTTGTTTGATTTTACCAAGAAAGTTAAAAAACTTTTCAAGTGTAAAACCTTGTTCAATTACTCTTTTAAAAACTTTTTGTAAAATCGGTCCATCTGCTACGGGGTCTGTAAAAGGTAAACCCAGCTCAATTGTATCTGCTCCTGATTCGATTAGAGCATCCACCAGATTCAGAGAGACCTCCCAATCGGGGTCGGCGACGGTTAAGTAAGGAACAAAAACATATCCCTTTTTTTCTTTTCGCTCGTTTAAATACTCAGAGAGGCTCAGTTGCAAATTTCCCATAGGTTAAATTCGCTCAGGGGTTTGCACCGACAACACTCTTTCGTATTTCATGGTACAACGGATCGTATAAAGTCCAGGCAACTTCTTTGTCTGAGAAAAGTTCATCCAGGGCGTTTCCCACTTCGCGGGTCAGGGAGACGGTCGTTCTGCCCGAATAAAACTGTATGTAAATTACATGTTCCGAACGGTCCCAATAGGTGGAGCCAAACTCTCCTGTAAGTTCCCATATTTTTCCGAGGCTTTTTGAGGTGAATTTTGAGTAGGCATAATTTTCACTGGTTCGGGTTAAATTTTTAAATGCATGCCAGGGGGAGTAGATCTGTTTTAACCCTTTAATTTTATACAAACGTTGATTTAAACGCAAGACGTCGTCCAGGCTCCAGGGTTCTTTTTCGGAAACTTCTATTTTAATAATTCCAGCTGGAAAATTAAAATTACCCCGAACATAATCGGTAAAACCGGGTTCGTCAAAATAAGCATATTTCAATTTTTTTCTGCGTGCATATTCGGCCCACTCTGATTTTTGCTCTGCGGTGGGAAGGAACAGTTGTCCGACTTGTATCATGGCATACCGGTTTTTATTACCCATTAAAAAAGAACGCTCCACAGGGTAAGTTTTTACAAAGTAATTGAGGTAAGTTTTACGTGTTTTTTCAGAAGTTATATCTTGAACCGAAACCGGGTAAGTTTTACCACTTGTTACAGCATATAAAAATGAAATATTCACAAGAGAGATTACCTGGGCAAATTTTCCCGACCTCAATATATTTCTGGTTGCATAGTGTACAGCGCGCAGGCAGGTTCCCGAAATCGCAGAACCTTTCACCCCGCAGTCGATAACGAGAAGCGGCTGATATATAACCGGACGATTTAAAAAACTCTGTTGCGGGTACAGGTTTGCGGTAATAAAAATAATCACCGAAATCAATATGTATTTTCTTATTTTTAACAACATTTGAACTGCACAGAATTAAACATGGCCATCCTGTGTAGTTCAAAAGCTTTACAAAAGTTGTCCGGTAAACAAAAATTTATATTCATATATCGATTTTATCTTCATAAAAAACAAAAGAGGTTACAAGGAATACAGGAAAAGAATACGAGTTTTCTTCATCTATTCCTGACTTCCTTATCTCCAAACTTCCTGACTTCCTTATATTATATCCACCCCAATAATCGCTTGACAAAGTACGCTAATGAATTTTCTAAAATATGCTTCGTCATATAAAACTATTTTCTATTCTCGGCGTGGTGTCTTTTTTGATCGGTTTTTCTGGATTGGTTTTTAGTCCGCTTTTGGGCCAGGATACTAACACCTCTCACAGTCAAGGCAGGGTATTTTCATGGCCGGTCAATACGCATCTAAAACTGAGAATTAGTTCCACTTTTGGTGAATCGAGACTGGATCATTTTCATAACGGTCTCGATATTGCGGGAAAAAACCTGAAGGTGTACCCAATGGTAGACGGAGTAGCTCTATGGAAAACCGAAGCAATTCACAAACCCGGTGAAATTCCATTTGGTGGTGGTAAAACCATTATAGTCGACAGCGGGGAACACTGGACGGGTTTTATGCATTTGGACTCTATTACACCTATACCGCAGGATGCAAATATAAAACGAGAAAATGCACTCGGACGTTCTGGAGATACGGGACACTCGGGTGGCGCTCACCTCCACTTTTTTATCTATGAAAAGAAAACCCGAAAAATATTCAACCCTCTGCTTTTACTTGAGAGTAACTCACTGTACAAAAACTCCACTGCGCCTCGGGTAACCGCATATGGCATAAAACTACCCGACCGATTTACCCAACTCAATATTAAAAGAAGCTTTCGCATGAGCCAGGACTACCCCATTTACGCAAAACTTGTCGATTCGGCTACAGGCAGAGAACGCTGGGGGGTCTATAAAATTGACGTTTACAAAAATGAAAATATGGATAAACCAATTAGGAGCATCGTCTTCGATTATATTCAGTATCGCAACGGACAATGGCAGACCTCCGGCGGACTACCTTTTAACGAAGTCTATTTTGAAAACTGGTATCGTTTCGGAACCGGTTTTAAGAAATCTGGAAAACTCATCTGGGTAGCTTCCGGATACCAGGGGCCGTTCAAAAAAGAGATCATCCAACTCGATATTACCGACTAAGTGGTGTTACAATATTCACACGAAATTCATAATAGAGATCGCTGCGACGTTTAGGACGAAAAGGTTGTAAATATACCCCGACCAACTGAATGTTTTCGGTAGCCAAAAACAGTTCAACGCCCTTTTTTTTCCCAGAAAAATAAAAAGACATATCTTCTCGTAAATTATCATTATACAATGAAACTGGGAAAAATGCGGGGTCGAGAGGATAAGAACGCCCTCTTGAAGAGTGCATATGCACATAAGATATACGGGCTTTTTTTGCAATACCGGCGCCAATTGAATACATATAATCGGAATGCTCTGGATTTCGATAATAAGAAAAAGCAGGGAGAAAATACTCTTTTTCAAAATAGTGGTAGATGCCTATATAATTTTCATTGCTTTCGGAGCTGTAAAAAAGAGCGCCAAAACCATTGTGTTCGTAAGAGCCTTTTGAAAACAGATCTGCATCTACATAACCCCCCTTCCAGCTAAACTCTTTGCCGCTTAAAATAAATTGTGAAATTTGTTTCTCGTACAATTCAGAAGCAAATGGATTCTTATATCGAGGCCGAGAATCAAAGAATGCAATTTTGAAGTCTGCTTTTCTAAATTCGACTTGAAATATTTCGCCAAGAAGCGGTGAATAAGAAAAGTCAATTTGAAATAAAAGTCCAGCATTAAAATGATATGTAAGGCTTGCAAAAAGCAGAAACCCATAATCCGTTTTATTTTTTCGCCTCACTTTCTGAAAAAGGGAAAACAACGTACCTGAAATTTGTGTACGAAACCGTTTTAAAGAGTATCGCAAATTCAACCGTGTTGTTGTAAGTTCATACTTTTCGTTTTGGTTTACCTCCATGTTGACCGACCTGTTACGAACATAACGGTCCATGGTAAGATCGAAATATTTTCCCGCTTTCTCCGGTTGAAAACGCGCCCTAAACCCAAATGGTTGTTTATAAGGAAGTGACTCGTAATATGGAAAATACCCCCCATTGGATAACAAAAAACCATTATACGGCGTTTTGCTTAAATAACCCGCGCGAAAGAAAAATGGCTGCGGTGACATTGTAATATTCCCATAAGGAGAAAATCGTTTGTAAGTAATTATTCCCGCTTCTGAATTTTCACTGCGATACCCCGTAAAATAAAAAGCATTTTCAGTATTCGACGGGTCACTCAACCGTGTCTGAAAAAACAGGTCATTTTTCTCGGGCTTCTGCGGTTTTTGTTGTTTCTGTTGCGCAATTAACACAGAGCTAAAAAAAACAGCAAACAAAATCAGGCAACATCTACAGCCAGGGCGATTTTGCATTTGAAACCTCACCAACATTTCCACCCGTGTTTCAATAAAATATTCTTTGTCTTTTGGGACGATGAACAATACTCTTTTGTTTTTACTATTTTCAAAGCTTCAGAAGGCGATACACCCCAGCGAACGAGTGTTTTAAAATCGGGTACTTTTTTAGGTTTTCTCTTTCGGGTCTCTTTACTTGAGGTCGATTTGTCAGACTCTTCTCTGTTGTCAGACTCTTCTCTGTTGTCGGGCCCTCTTAAGACGCTCGGCCCTGCCCCGGTAGCCCACCTGAGTTTTAGGTTCAACTGAACAGATTGATATTGCTCAAAATTATACGTATACATAGATATTGTCAGAATGGTTTTTTTAAAAGGTAAAATTAACAGGCGACTTTCCAGCGTCCGGTTTTTATAATCGTATGAAAATAGCAGTCCAACTCGCGCCAGATAGACGCCCCATTGAAACGTCAGAGTTTTGTTTTCAACGTTTTTAAAGCCACCTGCTCCAAATTCCATCGGTAAAAACAGTTTCTCGAATAAAGAAGCAGACCAGACATAATCGCCAAAACCATTTGCTCGCAGAGAAAACATAGCATTGCTGGTTTGAAAAGACCCAGCAGCAACCCACGTTGTATTTTGACTATTTTTTTGGTTATTTCTTTTGTTATAATATGCCCCGGCATACAACGTAAAAATCTCGCTGAAACGAAACCCCCCAAGAAGATACGCATGTTGTTTTTCCGAATTTGTATATCTCAAATCAGCATAAAGAGCAAACCGGGACCACAGTTTTTTTTCCATCACAGGACTATTCAAAAAACAGGAAAACAAATACACAGGTGCTGCCGGTAAAGTCCCGTTGTTTTGAGTGTTGTAACCTATTGAAATATTCGGGACAAAATCGGTTTCAAAGGAGGTAACCGGAGCCAAAACCGAAACAGCCAACCAGAGACACAGAACCTGTAATAATAGAAATTTTCGATATCGCATATCTAATAAGGTAATAGGCAGTTTCTCTGTTTTTTTTCACTAAAAGCGATATTTATTGGTTTTTATCTAAATTTTGGAATTCAGTATTGATTATGCGGGGAAAAAATGTAAATTCCCCACCACCAGAAAGTGAAAAGTCAGACATAGGTTAAAAATAGATTAATTGCAATGTCGAAATTGAGACTTTTCTTGCTTGACATATCTGTGGAAAAAATTAGGATGGTTATAAAATATCAATAAAATGAAATATAAATAAAAGAGAGGAACAAAATGGAAGCGATAAAAGAGTATAAAAATGATGCAGGTTTACTGAAACTTAAAGTTAAAGAGGAAGAAGGTAATATTGTCGTAGATTGGGAAGGAGAAAGTACCGATGACAACCCGGCTAAATATCTTGAGCCGGTTTTTAATGAAATATTTGCAGATGTCTCCCGCAACTACATTGTGAACATAGGTAAACTGAAATATATGAATTCAGGAACAATGACTCCATTAATTACTTTGTTAAAAAGAATGACACAAGGTACAGGCAGCTTTATAATAAAATACGATGCCAAGATTAAATGGCAGGAACTGAGTTTTGACGCTCTAATTTTATTCCAAACCGAAGATGAAAGAATAAATATAATCGGAGAATAAAGAGTCAAAACTGCATACAATTTTAACTCTTGAAAAAGCACGCATAAGACCGCCAACAGCATAAATTTTATAAAATAATTATATTTGATATTTTGACGTTATATGCTTGACATTTTAAAGATCAATTCCCACCACACATATGTCATGAAAAATGTAACTACAATTGTCTCTTTTGCAGGACTGCTTACGGTTTCCTGTTTTAATAACGCAGGAAGTAACAACCTTCAAAATGCAATCCAGGAAAACATAGTGCAATCACCGGTACTATACCTGGTTAACTACAACACCGCCGGTGTAGACGGAACGTGGTTAACATCGGATGATGTCATTTCGAGCTATGGAGAATATATATATGACACAAACGGAAATATCGAATACATTATGTTTCACAACACTCCGGGAGCTGACGGAATCTGGATGTCGACGGACGATGTCGCAACTTTTTGCCAAGAATTTACGTATGATATAAACGGGAATTTAACCAGATGGACATCGTACAATAATAACGGTGCTGACTGGGAGTGGCACACAGCCGACGATCGAGTGAGTACGTACAGAGAATATTCGTACGCAGCGAACGGAGATCTACAATACGAAGTGTTTTACCCAACTGCAGGAACAGACGCAATCTGGTTCACGGCTGATGATCCATTTAACGGATACGAGAAGTCTATATTCGATGGAAATGGAAATTTGATACAATTTATTACATATGTGGGAGCGGGAGCCGATGCAACGTGGTATACGGCTGACGATGTAGTGAACATATATTACAACCAGATTTTCAACGCAAACAATAAAGTGGTCTACCAAAACCGAATGACCGGCCCTGGCGCAGACACAGTCTGGCTCAATGGCGACGACGTGATGCAATTTTACTCTGAGTCTCAATATAATGCAAATGACAAAAAGAAATACTATACAATCTATACAGCGAGCGGCCCTGATGCAACATGGTTTACGGCCGACGATACATTCAGCACTACTCACGGCTATACGTATGACACAAACGGGGACCTTTTGTATAAATCGACCTATTCCAACGCCGGTGTGGACGGAACGTGGTATACCTCCGACGACACAGTCGCCTCCCTCGTCGAGTATTTGTATTAAAAAATGTATGCCATAGTGTAATAACGCCATTCGTTTTTCGGCACCGCAAACGATCTTGAACAAGCAATCACATAGTATGGTTTTTCACAACCAGTGTTAACGAAATAGGAATATTTCTTGTGGAATTTCCCAAGTGGCACGGTAATTGCAGATGGGGAAATTCTCACCTACCATCTGCTCACTAAAAGTCAATCTGACAAAAATATTGTGAGGGGTGGCGGCGGCTCTTTCGGTTGGTAGTTTTCAGTTGGTGTCGCATATATGCGACACCAATAAATAGACTCAGCCAAAGCCAGGGGAGAGCCTTCTCCCCTTTAAAATCTTATATTATTTCGCCAACGCTTTTATCCGCTCCAGAACCGGCGGATGAGAATAGTTTAAAAAAGTATAGAACGGGTGCGGGGTCAAATTCGACAGGTTATCGACGGAAAGCTTTTTGAGGGCTTCGATCAGGTCGGTTCCTTTACCGGTGGTTTCGCTTGCGAAGTGGTCAGCTTCGAATTCGTGTTTTCGACTAAGGACATTCATGAGAGGACCAAGAATCATTTCAATGGGTGAAAACAGCATAGTGAAAAAAATCATCCCGGCGTAAATGGAAAGATCTTGCATGGCAAAAGCGGCAAACAAACCCTTGTTTTGAATTACCAGCGAGAACAGAAAAAACAAAATTCCGGTGTGAATAAAACTGATGATCATCCCTTTTAGAATATGCTTTTTTTTGTAGTGACCAATTTCGTGAGCCAAAACAGTTAAAAGCTCACTCGGAGTCTGTTTTTCTACCAGTGTATCGAAAAGGGCAATTCTTTTATTTTTGCCAAAACCCGTAAAAAAGGCGTTTGACTTGCTGGATCGCTTTGAGCCATCCATGATGCTGACATCGTTTAATGGAAAATCGACCGACTTTGCATAATCTAAAATTGAACTTTTCAGTTCACCATCTTCAAGGGGGGTGAATTTATTAAATAGCGGCATTATCCAGACGGGGGCTACATATTGCATAATAACGGTAAAACTAAGAACGGCGCCCCAAACATAGGCCCAGGCAAATGGCCCGGCATTCATGAAAAACCACAACACGAGATACATTAAAGGACCACCGATAAGCGCTCCGAGAACAATACCTTTCATGCGATCCATGACAAATGTGGCCGGCGTGGTTCTGTTGAAACCGAACTTTTCTTCGAGCACGAAAGTTCCATACAGGCTAAAAGGAAGCGATAGAACGGAACGCCCTGCAATCAGGGCGGCAAAGAATATTATTCCGGTTATTTCAGGTGAATAGCCAAAAGAGCGCGCAATGGAATCTAACCAGGGAAAACCGCCAAGAAACCAAAAGAGCAGCAGAATAACCAGATCGAAAACACCCGAAACCATACCAAACGAGGTATTCGCCCGCGTGTAATTTTGCGATTTAGCATACTTTTCGGCGTCGTAAACCCCGTCAAATTCACCCGGAAGCTCGCCCGATAGCGACTTAATATTCAAATAGTTCGATATAATATCTACAAAAAGTTGTACTACCAGAGCCGATAAAATAATCCATGCATATAAATTCAGTTCAACCGTCATAAACTCTAAAGTCCATTTCGCCGCTTCGTGTAAAGAAGTATTTACTTGAGGTCACAAATTGTGACCTCAAGTTGCGGCGGCCGAAAATATTTACTGTATTCATTTACCAAACAGGGAATAGCAATACTTTCTAGTGTAGTAAATAATCCACGAGCAAAAAGATTCCACAAAGCCGACTTTCAAAAACCGCAGGGTTTTTGTGTACACTAAAAAAAGTTTCATAAATATGTAAAAATTCATAAAACTTCTACATTATACTTACATGAATACAAACAAAAACCAGGAAATAGTCTACTTTGAAAATATAACCAGTCAGATACATTTCATAAGGGGGCAAAAAGTGCTGCTTGATGCAGATATAGCCAAACTATATGCAGTAGAAACTAAAATATTAAACCAGGCAGTAAAAAGAAACCTGGAACGTTTTCCGATTGATTTTATGTTCCAACTCAATGACCAGGAATTGGATAACTTGAGGTCACAATTTGTGACCTCAAGTTACGGTGGCCGAAGATATTTACCATACGCATTTACCGAACAGGGAATAGCAATGCTTTCCAGTGTATTAAATAATCCACGGGCAATCAAAGTGAATATCGAGATAATGAGAGCTTTTATAAAATTACGTCAATATTTAGTCGATTACGAAGAGTTAAAATCAAAATTGCAAGAAGTCGAAACAAAAAGTGACGAACAATTCAGCATCGTTTTTGAAGTAATCGAACAATTGTTAAATACGGAAAAACACCCGCGCCGCAAAATCGGATTTTAATTTCTCAATAAAAGGAAAGAAGAAATACAGGAAAAGAACGGACAAAGTAACTAACGAAGCATAGATAATTCCACAAAGCCGACTTTCAAAAACCGCAGGATTTTTGCAAGCACTAACAAAACCGTAGGATTTTTTTGTGACCTAAGGACCTAAGGACCTAAGGACCTAAGGACCTAAGGACCTAAGGACCTAAGGATAAAACATTTTCTTTACTTTTTTAAAGTAGGGGCGAAATTGAACTTCGCCAATAGAAATAATCTCTTTGTATTTCTTGAAATCAAAAATTGTGAAATGGCTTATCTGGAACTCAACAAAAAAATCCATTTTGTCGCGGCGAAGGCGAATAAGCTCCCTGCCCTCCAGTGTAATCGTCCTGCTGATGACTTTCAATATGGGAGGAAACTTAATGTTTTCCCAGAGAAACCGCAATGAAAAGGATCTTAATATTTCTGAAATTGAAACAATGTTTGTAACCCCCGAATCTTCAAGCGGAGATACATTAGATGAGATTATTACATCAGCTCCTTTGGAGCGAATTAAATTATCAGGAACATTATTTAATACCCCGCCATCGACTAACAAATACTTGCCGTGGCGAAACGGGGGAAAAACAGCGGGTAGACTCATTGCAGCGACAAGAGCTTTCCAGATCGGTCCTGTTTCAAATACAACTTCTTTCCCGCTATAAAGATCAACAGCAGAAGTGACAAAAGGAATTCTGAGATCTTCAATTCTTTTTTCACCGAAAGTCTCACGTAGCATTTTGATCATTTTTTTACCTTTGTAAAACGAAACAACGGGAAGAACAGGATCAAAAAATGGTTTATCGTCGCCGCCAAAAAGTTTCGCAGTCGTATCAATAATGGAGCTGACCGACTCCCCCATGGCGTAAAGAGCTCCAATAACGGCCCCAAAAGAAGCGCCTGAAATATAATCAATCGTTATATCTTCTTCTTCAAGTACCTTTAACATACCGATATGAGCAAGAGCGCGAGCCCCTCCCCCTCCTAATGTGAGTCCCCTGGTTTTCGAAATTAAATGGCGAGCCAAGGTCTCTTTGCGAATAAATACCTTTTTTTTACCCCCATAACTCTGGCGATCGAGAGCGACTCCCCCATCGATCATTCGAATACTTCTCTCATCGAACTTTCGAATACAGTTGGTCCAATAAAGTTCTACTTCGTTTTTTGTCCCGCTTAAATCCTCGCTCATCCTCTCCCATAATACAATTTTATCAGACTGCATAACAAGTTTATTCATGGGAGATTCAGTAACAGGTTTATCGAAATACAAATGTATAACTGGATAATCTCGCCGAAGAGCGGATATTTTATCCATGGCTTTGTCGTAATCCATGTCGTTAAATTCCTCGACGGAGAGTAAAAGCATCTTTTTTTCATAAGAGCGAGTTCCACAACGAATAATTTCCCGCAATTTTGAGCGAAAGCTGTGAATATTTTCAAGTGGTATATGAAAAATCAGTCTTCTCGAGTAATTGATTCCTTCTGGATAACCATCCAGGTAATCTAGCATGCGGACGCTCATCAGTTTATTGAGATTGGCTGTAAGAGCTTTATCTTTCTCTGCAAGTTCACGAAAAAGCTTTCCATCGATAGAATATAGCATTGTATCAAGTACGGCAAGAGCATCGGCAGAATGGGCAGAACCGGTAAGAATACTGTTTTCAGAAATAATATCGCCAGACACAAGGTAACGAACATTATCGCCGACAGAAGACAGACGAATCATCACTTCGCCGTAGCGAATAATATAAATTTGTGACGAATGATCGCCTCTTTCATAAAGGTATTCATGAGATCGAATATTGACCTCGCGAACATTATCATAAATAATTTTCAAAAATGACTTTTTTACATTTTCAAAAAGAGATACACTTTGTAAAAATTTCTCGATTTCGGGGCGCATATTGTTTTAGTTTGCCGCCGCAATATTATATAAATACCGGCGTCTGCGGGACTATGCAATTCAACTGATTGTCTGTAAATTCATTTTTAATAATATCTTTGCCAATAAACAGGACTAAAATATTTTTCAAAATAAATGAACCAGACTTGATGAGTTTACTTCAACGAAATAATCTCTTGCGACTCAACAACTAAATGGACAGACGTGCTTCCTGAATTTATTGCATTAGAGATCAATCTTGACCCGCCGCTGTGAAAATCACCATTCAAAACCAAACGATCTGTATTGATTGTCTGGTTAATAACAGGACTTGAATATATGTACTCGTTCACTTGAACACCGAGTTCTTCAAGTATTATTTTTTCTGTTTATACCCCATCCATTTTCTGAGCGTTAAAAAAAACTTCAATATTTTATAGAAAAAAGAAGAAAATAAGGCTTAAAACACGATTATTGCTCAATTTACAGAAAAAAACTTGACTATTTTTAATACTTTGCATAGCATTAAAGAAATATCCAATGACGATGTCCTGATCGTTATAATTTGGTTTTATTAATAAACAAAGGCGGTTTCTTTATATGTCTACTTATAAAATACTATTAATACACCCGGAAGGGCATGAAACATTCTGGCAATTAAACGGAATAACTAAAATTATACGCAAGAAATCGGCTTCGCCTCCACTTAGTCTTGCGACGGTGGCTGCGCTTGTTCCAGAAGGATTCGAAGTTGAAATTATAGATGAAACCATAGAAGATATCAATTTTGATACCGAATGCGATATGGTGGGAATTACCGGTTTTACGATGCACTCCCTTCGAATGGCTGAAATTGCTCGTGAATTTAGAAAAAAAGGTAAATTGCTCGTAGCTGGCGGTCCTTATATAACCGGTCACCAGAAAGAGGCGGCAGAACTGTTCGACGTTTTAATTTGCGGAGAAGCGGAAGAAGTCTGGCCTCAGTTTTTAGAAGATTGGAAAACCGGTAAATATAAACCTAAATACCACGGAGCAAGAGAACCTGATATTTCAAATACTCCTGTTCCACGTTACGATCTACTTAAGATGGAGCATTATTCAAGCGGAATGGTTCAGACCTCTCGCGGTTGTCCTTTCGATTGCGATTTTTGTGACGTAATATCGTTATTTGGCAGAAAAAGTCGATATAAAAGTATTGAAAATGTACTTGCTGAAATCGAAAATCTGGCGAGTCACAAGAAGTTTGATATTTTCTTTGCCGACGATAACTTTATCGGTAACCCTAAGTATGCAAAAAAGTTGCTGCGTGAAATTATCAGAACAAACAACGCACGTCGACGCCCGCTGCGTTTTAATACACAGGCAACTGTTAATATTGCCAAAGATGATGAACTCTTAGACCTTCTAGTGGAGGCAAATTTTTACAGTGTTTTTCTCGGCATTGAAACTCCCAGTGAAGCAAGCCTGAAAGAGACGAACAAAGGTCAAAATGTAAAGGTGGATATAAAAGAAGCTGTGCGAAAAATTCAGTCTCGCGGAATTTATGTTTCGGCCGGCATGATCGTAGGTTTTGACAGCGATGATATAAAAATCTTCGACCTTCAGTATGAATTTCTTACCTCGGCAGGTATAACAATTACGTTGCTAGGCATGTTGAATGCGCTAAAAGGAACCAGACTGTGGGATCGCCTTGAAAAAGAAGGACGATTGCATCCGGAGCTGGAAACCGGAGACCCCTGTCTCGATTTAAACTTTGACCCCAAACTGATGACTCGCGATGAACTTATGCGTAACTACGGAAGTCTTTTTAAGAAACTCTATACGCCGGAACATTTTTTTGAAAGATTTTCAAGCTTAATCGATCAAATTGATGTAAAAAAAGTTAAAAAGAGTTCACCATTAAAAGTAGCGATGCAGCTCAAAAATATGCGCAGAGAAACTCTCTGGATTATTTATGGATTATTCAAGTTTTACATATTCAATAAAGATAAAGCCATGCGTAAACTCTTCTGGCGTTCTCTCAAAAAAGGACTGGGTAAAACAACTTTGTCCCTCCCCTGGATTATTGAGTTACTCTTGTACTTTAAAGCACAAAACGAATTCACAAAAGGTCAATTTCCTGAAGTAGCGGAAAATGAACCCTATTATACAGTTCGTTCTTCAACAAAACCGGTAGCCGTACCTCATTAGGTTATACGTCGGGGTAAGCCGCAACCGTGTGCGGCGGAGGGGCAGGCTTGCCCCTTTTTAACTATTGCTTTTTAATTCTTAGAATTAAACTTTAAAGTATTCCATCACGCTGCGCAGAGAAGCTGCCTGGGCTTGTAACTCTTCGGAAGTTCCGGCAAGTTCTTCGGAGGATGCGGCTGTTTGTTGGATGACTGTGTTTAGCTGGTTCACTGCCGAGCCTACCTGGTCGATGCTGGAACGTTGTTGCCCCGAA
The DNA here is from genome assembly GCA_040326155.1 of Leptospirales bacterium. Lineage (GTDB taxonomy): Bacteria > Spirochaetota > Leptospiria > Turneriellales > JAOUFE01 > JBEQLE01. The sequence goes on from JBEQLE010000001.1 coordinate 33,661, forward strand.
GCGGTTGTTATTTCTTTTACTAATTCTGCGGTTTTAGCGATATTCGGAACCATAATTTTCAATTTGTCGCCGGCTTTTTCTGCGACTATCACGCTGTTAGAGGCCAACTGGCCAATTTCCTGTGAGGAGCCTTGAGACCTTTCTGCAAGTTTTCGTACTTCAGAAGCTACCACGGCGAACCCTTTACCCTGCTCGCCTGCCCTTGCCGCTTCAATTGCTGCGTTTAACGCCAACAAGTTGGTCTGGTACGCGATGTCTTCAATAACAGTAATGTTCTCTGCAATACTTCGCATAGCCGCGACCGTCTCGGTCACTGCGTCACCGCCTTCTTTGGCTTCTTTTGCGGAGGTAACTGCAATGTCATTTGTCACATGGGCATTTTCTGAGTTTTGCGTGATGCTTGCCTGCATCTCTTCTATTGCCGCTGAGGTCTCTTCAATGCTGGCCGCCTCTTCAGTTGCCCCTTGCGAAAGCGCCTGCGCTGTAGAGCTGAGCTCTTTTGCGGCAATGGCCATATTGTCAGATCCCTTTATTACATCGGCAATAATTGTCCGGAGCTTATTAATCATTATAGAGAGAGAACTGATCATAACCCCAATTTCGTCGTCGGCTTCTTTAGTAAATTCAACTGTAAGGTTTCCAGTCGAAAGCTCATTTATTACATTCATTGCTTTATACGTTGGCACAGTGATACTTGAGGTAATCAACCTGGCGAGAATAATTGAAATTAACGCCGCAATCGCTACACCTGCGATGATGCTGATGGACGCCTGTTGAGCAGAAGCAGCTCCATCGGCTTGTGCTTTATCGACCTCATTACCGGCTTCAATTTCGACTAATTCCAGTAAATCCTGAACCTCTTCGCCTACACTGTCGGCGATTTCATCTGCCTGTCTAAGCTTAGAAGCTTGTCCCGCTCTTGCCCGACCGGAAAACTGAGCTTTTTTTAAATCGTATATAATTTGAATCTGAGGTTGAAACTCATTGTCATGGTATCCTTGACTCTCTTTAACCTTGTCTAAAACATTTTTGTTTTTCGAAGGATAAAATGTAGTTTTGGTTATTTTATCTCCTTGCTTCTCTTCTAAAACACCACCTTTAAAAATGAATTCAGCGAATTGGTCGAAATTGGCCACCTGTTTCTGGTGTTCCTTCCAGAATGAGTCCAACTCTTTCATTGATTCTGAAACAACCAACTCCATAATGACGGTTCTATCAGAAGCAACGGCAAATTTCATTTCCATGGAGGAATCGGCGACGCTCATCGCTTCTTTAATGCCCTTCATATTTTTACTCATATTTTGAGCAGAAATAAATGATATTAACCCGACAACTCCAAATATAAGCACTATTATAAGATAACTTACTGTTAACCTTGGTCCAATTTTAAAATTACGTAAAAACATGTTTCTCTCCCTCTGAACTTTATCTATTTTTATTGCTATATACAATATACTATGAAGTAAAGAATAAAATCTTTTTTATTTTATATACATAAGATGAATTTTCAGTATCCATAGATATATTCTTAATTATCGACAACTAAACCCTTATACTGGAAATTTACACCGTCCGAATAACTACCTGAGAGCCTGCATTAATTCGTTCTTAAAGAAAACAGTAAGATTTTATAATACTTTTAACTGTATCAGTGGTGAAAAGTTTTATGGATTCGGAACAATCCACGAAAAGAAAAAACCACCGGACGGAAAAACCATCCGGTAGAATGAGTGTGGCTATGACAAAGATACATGTTTTACCAACATGTATCAATCATAAGAGAATATAAAAAAATATGTATTATACGTACAGTCAATGATTATATTTATAAAATGCAAATTTAATGTATACTATATAAAATGGTTACAGTTCCGTAATATACAAAAAACAGCCAAATTGGTGAATGTGTCAATAATTTCAGTTCATAATAGTTCGGCTTTGTAAACAAGAAGAAAATTATTCATAACCAATATTCAGGATACTTTCTCCATTTTACAATATTATTGAAAAACAATGAAACTGCCATCATTATAAATATACCGGTAAAAATTGGTGATACAACATATGCAAAACCCAGGCTCTGTATTTTAGCTCCACCAATTACAGCAATTAAAGCAGTGGCCCCTCCGGGAGGGTGCAAAGTTCGTGTTACATGCATGAATGCGATTGCGGTGGCTACGGCAAAGGCAGCTGCAAACCAAGGCGTCTGCGAAAAAAGTTGCCACGAAACAACCCCGGCAATCGCCGATACGATGTGTCCGCCAAAGACATTTCTAGGTTGAGCTAAAGGGCTACGAATGGCTCCGTATATTAAAACCGCAGTCGCGCCAAACGAACCGACAACCATGACAGTTCCTTGCGGACCGAGCATATCATAATGTAAATACCCAACTGCCGCAATGCCAAAAAATGCTCCCAACCATGACCAGAGAATTTCTTTCAGGGAAACCATGGGAGAAGGCTCCGAGATGGGTCTAAACAAGCGAATAAAGTTACTTTTTCTACGACTCTCTCTTTCGGGTTCCGGCTCAGGCCCTTTGTGAGTAAGGGCTTTTTTATAGGCTTTCTCATATATGGCTCGAAAATCTTCGGATGTTATGTCAATAAAGCCACCCAGCTCTTTCATTGAGGTTTCAATCTCTTCGTCTGTCAATACTGGTATTTTAGTGTTAGATGTTTTTTTCATTTTTATTCCTTTATACTAATCTACTAAATTTCTTTTTTAGTGTCTACTTGTATTTCTTCACCCTGTTACCCTGTTGTGCAAATGCAACCAGGTTTTTTGCGGTTAAAATTATAAATAAAACAAAAGCAAACCAGAAAATTTTCAGCACCAGTTCTCCGGTCTCTTTTTGCATTTCCAGGTCATACGTTGCGCACAAAAGTGAATTGTACATGGTGTATGTTAATCCGACAGAAATCAGCATGGATAATCCATATATTCCCGCTGCGGTTTTTAACACAAACGGCATTTTTTTTAGATTTTTTCCCAGAAATAAACCGGCACAAAACAGGTTTATATGCATTATGTAATCGGCAGAATTATTTATTACGGCCAGATCAAGGGAGCGCGGTATCATCCAGAAGGTAATTGTACCAATAAAAAAGACGAGAGCTGAAACGCCATACCGGTTCAACTTAAACCGTGCCAATGTTTCTACAAAAGTCTCTGTAAAAGTAAATGTAGTTAAAAAACTTAAATCTACTTTTCCTGTCAAAACACCAAGCAAGGCAAGCCCCCACATTTGTGCAATCATGTGCAAAGACATTTCGGAGTCGAGGTAACGGTCCACGCCGGGAATTAAAAGTGTCCCTGCCATTATACAAAAAAACGAGAATACAACTATTTTTAATTTGCTTTGGATAGTCATTATTATCGTTCCAGGTTTTCCCGTATCTCTTCCAGGTTTTTTTCCATGCCTTCGGCGGGGTCTATGACAGCGCTTAACTTTCCATCGGTTCGTAGAAGGTAGTGGTATGCGGTGTGGTTAAAATCTCCGAGATTATTGCGTATAGCAATAACGCCAAAATCTTTTAAATGGGTTTTCCAGAGTTGTGTCCCCCTTTCGGCGTCCGGGGTAAAAACGGCAAATACCCACCCCGGGCTTTCCCCTGAAGATCTCCAGGCTTCGTGTAAAATATCAACATTGTCGCGTTCCGGGTCAAAACTAACGCTGACAAAAATAAGTTTATCGGGTATAAATGCAGACAAACGATCATAGTAATCGATAAGACGCGATCTTAAAATTCCACAGATGGAACTGCATTGTAAATACATAAAGTCAAGCAATACATATTTACCTTTCCATTTTGAAAAATCGACGTGGTTACCGTTATGATCTGTCAATTTGAAAGGAGGTAACTCGCGCGGTAAATCTCCGGCTGCCCAGAGAGTATACGAGTATGTTGTGAAAGATGTAAACCCCCCGGTCCACCGGTGAATACCGATGAACCAAAGGATTAAAAATAAAATTGGAAAAATGAACCAGAGGCTCGTTTTTTCTTTTTTTACCACTTCTTCTTTAAACTGCCAAGCATGACGGCAAAAAAGACAACTATACCAACGATTAAAAGCAGTCCAAAAAAGGAACCATACATCGCTGTATTTTGCGCTGCAGAAGCTAAACCATCGTATGGTAATGCCGAAGAATCGGCTATTCTTCTAGGAACGCTTTTTACCCCCGCAATGGCAAACATTGCGATAACTCCATACCCGCCAATTAGCAAGGATGTTAGAGTAAATTTTGCCGCTTTCTCTTTATCCATTTCAAAGTAGTCATAGATAAATGCAAAAAGCATTAAAACGAATCCGAGTAAAAAGTAAGTGTGGAAGTGACTGGTTACCCACAATGTATTGTGCATTAGTGAGTTTACAACGATCGTCGAATCGACAACCGCAATAAAACCGCCAATTATCCAACCCATTAGTGACAAGCCTAAAGCAAGTGGAACAAAAGTCCACTTCACACCGCTTTTATAAAACAGTCCAATGGCGCCAAAAATGGTAACCACAGTCGCAGGAACGGTACTCAAGTACGAAGCGATCTGTCCAATGTACTGTAAAATTACAGGCTGTGCAAAGTCCATATAGAGATGGTGAAAATAAGCAACGATCACAAAGATCAAAGCCGCGTTCCACGATATGGCGACAATTTTATTCATCTTCCAGGGTCGTCCGGTATATTTTGGTAAAAGCTCATACACAAAACCCAGACCAAAATACATTGTAATATTTACAATTGTATGACCGAATAAAAATACAATGTTCTTTAATAACAAAGCGTCAAAACTCACATCAGGAGCAATCCACTGTATTAAAAAGAGCATCAAAAGTACGGCGCCAAACACGGTGGTTACGGCTCCCGCAATAGCACTGACAGAAGCAATTACAATAATCGGAGGAACTTCATCATCCGAATTATTTGCGCCGCCCAGGTACTTCCAGGCTAAAAAGCCCTTAACTCCGTAACGTGAAATAATCGCTCGTAAAATATCAAGCAACCATAGTAGCCACGATACGCCAAGCAAGATTAACGAAATAGTGGCTGCACCAATGGACCAATTAGCCCACTCTCCAAAGAAGGGAAGCGGATACAACATGTACCAACCGGGACCAAAACCGCCAATTAATGTAGCGACTACAAGACCAAGAACCCCGAGTACGACCAGTACAAAGTTGAACTTCAACAAACCAATCGAGACATCGACATATTTCGATATTAGATACCAAGTTCCCATAATACCGCCGACAAATAAAACACCGACCATACCAAGTCCGTGTAAGGTCATCATGGCGTAGAAGAAACCGGCCGGTAAATCTACAAGATCGCCCTGCATTGCTCGCATTAAAAATCCGAGTAATAGAAGAACAATAAACAGAAGAACTACAGTGACCATCATAAATGTGGTCATGCGAGCCGTATTTTTATTTTCTTGTACGCTCATTCTGTGCCTCCTGTTTCTGGGGTTTCTACTTCACTCACAACCTGAATTGTAGAGTTCATAGCCTGGTGAGCAACCCCGCATAATTCCATGCATATAATTTTATACTCGCCAGGTTCTTTAAAAGTATACCTTAACTTATTTGTATAACCAGGCATAACTTGAACCTGAGTTATAATTTGACCATCGGAATTATATATTCCAAAACCGTGGGTAACATCCGTAGAAGATACGGCAAACTCAATAACTTTTCCAACAGGAATCGTACTGGGAACAATGTCCCAATTGTACATACTTCCGGTAACCTGAACTGTAACATCGGGTTTTCCCGTTTTACTTTCCGGATAAGGTATTGCGTCATTATTCATTGTTAAAACCAGTAGTACGACGATGACACCGATCAAGAAGATAAAATATATCGAACGAAGTTTGTAGAGTTTTTGAATAAAACCCTCCCCTTTTTCGCCAGAATTTTTACCAACATAAAGACCGATTAAAATAATCGCCAAGACTACAACAGCTGTAACTATTGCTGCTATTTGTATTGTCATATCACTCCTCCATTTGAAATCTGATATAATGTAAGTTAGTAAATACTAACTTTATGGAGAGCGATATTGTCAACACATTATTCGAGATCATGAGTGTATTTTCGGGCAAAGTTTAGAAGTTGGAGCCTGAATTCCCTGTATAAATATAAATAGTATTGTACAATGAGAAACTTAATATAATATTAATCTTTATGATATGACTTCAAACTTCAACAGGTTACTCTATCATTAAACTTTGTTGCATACTAAAACGAATGGAAAGCTCAAGAAGAAAAGAACAAATTATTTCCATAACCCTTAATATTATTGGTGAACAGGGTCTGGCTGGCCTGACGATTGCAAAGATTGCCAAAAATGCAAAAATATCTGAAGCTGCTCTATACAAACACTTTAAAGGAAAAAACGATATTCTCGAACATTGTATAGGAATGATCGAGAAAAGGTTGATCGGAACAATTCGATCATTAAATAAAGAAGAAACAACAGCAATTGCCATATTAACCGGCATCTATAATACACATATAAACCACATCCAGGTCAATAAAGGAGTTCCCAGAATTATATATACTTCTGAAATTCATTCACAAGAAAACTTTCGAACCAGACTTTTTACAATTATTGAAACTTACCTGCATGAAATCGAGGAAATTATAGTCGAAGGTCAAAAAGTAAATACTGTTTCTCAAGTTATTTCAGCAGGACAAGCCGCACGAAGATTTTTATCTATTATACAATTTGCCGCATTTCGATATTCGCTCAGCGGTTTCAATATGGAAATAATTGAAGAAGGTAACGAACAGTTGAAAGAGTTTTTACACACTCTGGAACCAACCGGATAGAAAGATTTAACCCATAGACAGAAACTTCGAAAAAATAGTTTCCTGGTTTGAATAAAAGATTGTTACTATATTCAATCATTCTAAATATGCTCATGGATAAAAAAGAGCATTGGGAAGCGGTGTACGAGAAAAAGGTCTTTGAAGAATCAAGCTGGTACCAGAAGGTTCCGAAAGATTCTCTCCACATTATTCATGGCTGTAACCTTGCTTTTGAGTCAAAAATTATCGATGTCGGTTCCGGTGAAAGTTTTCTTTCTGACGAGTTGTTTAATCTGGGTTATTCAAACTTAACGGCTCTCGATATATCCCAAAAGGCAATCGAGAGAATTCAAAAGAGGTTTGCCGAAAAAGATAGAAAAATAGAGGGTATTGCTGAGGATGTTCTGAATGCAAAACTCAATGGACCCTACGACCTCTGGCATGATCGAGCTGTTTTTCACTTTTTAACCGTTCAAGAAGAAATTGAAAAATACGTGGATATTATTGGTAAAGAGATTCGCCCCGGTGGTTATTTTTTCGTAGCTACTTTTGCTCATGATGGCCCGGAAAAATGCAGTGGTTTATCCGTCACAAGATACAGTGAAGAAAACCTGGTCAAAACTCTGGGAACCCGGTTTAATAAAATTGAATGTTCGCATGTTGAGCATAAAACACCAAATGAGAAAGTTCAAAAATTTATTTTCTGCCTTTTCCAGCATAAATAAGCTAAGCGGGAATGCAAATTCTATAAAAGATCAATACTCTTGATTTTTTAATCGGCTACGGGCAAGGCCGCCTCATAACAAGCCGGGACCCGCTTTTCTATTAAATTGACAATCAATGCATCAAGACTATTGCTTTGTGCCATCTCACGTAGTATAATCAGAATTTCACGTATGGCAAGAGCTTTTCGATAGGGACGCTCTTGTATAAGAGCCTGAAAAACGTCTGCCGCTGCTATTATACGCGATTCAACTTCAAGGCCGCCGATATGAACCTGAAAGGGATACCCTTTACCGTCCGGTCTTTCGTGATGATACGCCGCCCATCTTGCGACATCTTCCAGCCCCGTTATTTTATTTAAAATTTCAAAAGTTTCAAAGGAGTGTTCTTCGATAACCGCTCTCTCATTCTCGTTCAATGGTCCCTCTTTTTCAAGAATGACGTCGGGAATTTTCAGTTTCCCGAGATCATGCAATAGCCCGGCTATCTCAATTTTATCGAGAATATTTTCACCAAGACACAACTCTTCGGCTAAAAACCTCGACATACGAGCCACCCCCGCAGAGTGCTCCATTGTAAAAGGGCTTTTGGCATCGACGATCTGGGAGAAAATTTGCGCTACATGTTTTAAGTCTGTATAAGAAACAAGGTTCGGCCGGGTTTTCTTACGAATTTCCGACATAAAGGACGTTATATGACCAGGTGTAAGCATAAGCCAGAAAGCCTGTTTATCTGCCGCTTCCCAGAAAACATCGTTAAGCTCTTTTGAAAAAAACGTACCTGCCTTCTCGGTTATCGATTTTCGAACTTCTTCTTTTTTGACAAGGATATCTTTACCATAATAAGCGGCACTTGATATATCAACCCGATCGGCAAGATAAATTAAATTGGCAAATTGCCTGGTTTTTTCGTCAATGTCAACATCTCTCAATTTTTCCCAATGAGTATGGTGATACCGTATTGGTAAAGCCATGGGGCGCCATGGTTCGAAATTTTTTAAAAGTTCATACCCCACTTCGCAATGGATCATTGAATTGGACCAGTCAAATTCGGATATCAAGTGCTTATGAACCCTTGTAGAAGAGACCCCGCAATCGTGAAGAAGTCCGGTCTCAAAAAGCAACTGGCTCTCTTCATCGGAAAGGCCCATCAGCTTTGCGCATTGTAAGACCATATAACCCACGCGTTTTCCATGATGGACTTCATCTACACCAACAAAATCTAACGCATCGGAAAGAGCGTAAACGACTTGTTTCAAATCAATTTCCAGATGAGTAGATTTCTGATTTTCTTTTTCTTCCATACCTTTCATTAGAATTCCATTGAAACCATCGTCTTTGGTAAACCTCGGAAGTCAAGAAAAAACAGAGCGCCTTCGGTTACAGTTTGGAAATTATCCAGCTATGCCAGCTTTCTAAAAACTCTTTTTCGTATTCAAGAAAACCATAACCATACTCTTTACGATTGCGATACTCTTCTTTTACACGCTCTTCTTCAGATTTTACTTTCAAACGTTTTAATATAGAGTGATAAATCGGTGTAAGTTTTGCAATTTTTTCCATCTTCCATTTTGAATCGTGCACCCACGGACTCTCCGGATACTCATCAACGACTTTTTTATAATAAACATACGCCTTTTGAAAATTCGCCAAAATTTCAACGGCGGCCTGTAGTTTTATATCGACCTTAATTTTCTTACGATAGAATTTATAAAACCCACGATGAAAAAAGGTGTGCCCCTGCTTGTAATATACATAGGCCGGATCTTTCGGTTTTCCGGGTAGCCCTGAGTTCTGTACTGGGTCTGTGTTTTGCTGTTGTTCTACATTCGGTCGGTGTACCGGACGATCCTGTTTGTCGTCATAAACTTTTAGAATTTCATTATATGCCATATTTATACGCACCATTATCGCATGACATTTTCGTCTTTCTTCAGGGTTATCAAATCTCAAATCAGGATGATACTTTCGAACAAGCCCTCGATAAGCTTTTTTGATCTGTTCAAGCGACGCCCCATTCGATAGCCCCAAAATAGTGTACATATAGTTATTTACGTTCATTATTAGTGCACAAAAAAATCCTGCGGTTTTTTTGTGTCGCTCCGTTCGATTATTGTTTGAAGTTTTTTTCGGAAAAAAAATGTCATTTTTTTCCGACCGCTTCGTGGTATTATTCTCACAATAAAATCCTGCGCTTTTTTTGTGTCGCTCCGTTCAATTATAGTTTGAAGTTTTTTTCGAAAAAATGTCATTTTTTCCGACCGCTTCGTGGTGTTATTCTCACAATAAAATCCTTCGTGCCGCTCCGTGGTGGTATTTTATTATCGTTGTTCTGAAGTTATAAATTAGTTCTTATTCTATACATCGGGTAATAAAAGAAGGTAACCGGAAAAATTAAATATGAAATGGAAAAGATGGAATACAAATCAGTCCCTGTAAATCCTGTCTATTACTCTCCTCTTAACAATGTTGTTATATTTTACTGGTCAAATGAACGCGCACATTAAAATTGTCGTATGTCAATGTGGGATTTTCTGAACGCGCTGAAAAAAGAGGATCAAAAGGAGAGTTCCCGGGGTTCGAAAATATTTATTCTGGTCATCACAGTCTTTGTATCTTTCGTTCCTTTTTTTTTCGTCATCACAAACCTGAAAAAAACGATGGGAGACAACCCCCGTGCGTTAACAGCCTCCATCTCTTTTATGGTTTTCCTGGCTCTTGGCCTTATTTTCATCATATTAAAATCAAAACCCAATAAGTAGATCTGTTTTATTCTTGACTGCCACCGCCTGCAAGCAAAACAGAGTGTGCGTAAATTACTGGAAAAAAAGTCATTTTGGTTTATTGCACTTTTGGTTGTAATCGCCTCGCCGACTATTGCTTACTTCACAATGGAGCTGTTGACTCCCTCGGGTGAAACCATCCGACTTCATTCAAAAGGACTATTGAGTGACACCGGGTATTTAATTAAAGCGTATCTACTTTTTGCGGGATTGTTTACTATAAACCTGTCGTTGCTTTTTGTGTTTTCCATGTTCTCTTATTTTACCATTATAAACATGATTGGTATCGTAAAAAAAAATGTCAATATCGCTGGAATTTATGGCTCGCTAATAGCAGCTGCGTTTACCGGAGCGGTTCTTATAAAGTCAGCGGTTAACCTTCCCGATCTTATGTCACAAATACTACAGGCAGATAACCATTACCACGCCATTCGTTTTACCCCTTCCGGGGATGTATTATTTCTTCACGATTTTAAAGGCATCCAGTTTTCCCGACCGAGCGCCTCTTTAACAACCATGCGCGGTACCTGTCAGAGACGCGATAAAATACTGGAGGAGAAAATTATATTGCGATATACATTTACTTTATCGTTTATTTTTTCAGACACATCCATTCACGGTACTTTCTCAGAATTCACCAGAGCGCAAAACTCCGAATACATTACATATATACGTTTATCTGAAATTAATAAACATATATCCAGACCACTCTCTTTGGTATTAAACCAGTGCCCTACAATTGAAATGTACCCTCCCGGGTTTGCCTCCACCGCCGAAATAACAGGGGCCGAACCATATAAATTTTAGGGTGAGTTTGCACTACATCCAGGCGCAGTCGATAAAATCGAGCCCGATGTGAATCCATAGGCCCCAGGCGAAAATTCTCGCTTTTTTCCAGACAGGAAGAAGCGCATAAAATGCCATTGCCACCACACTGTGCAAAGGGTGAAAACCGAGGGAACACCGGTTCGGGTCAAAAACAGGATCGGCCAGCAGATGATCTATATCGATGCTCATTGCCAGAATCATAACGAACCATACTTTATAAAACTTTTTTCCGTATAACAAAGAAACGAGTAAAGGCAACAGAAAGTGCAACATTAGATGAATTTCAGCCCTTTCCATGCGTATACCTTCGCCTGTAACGATTTCCGTTGTCTACTTTAAAATCATTAATTTGTTTACATAGCACGGTAGAAGCCATTTCTGGATTCATGGACGCTGAACTGCTAAACCTGCTGGTCTGTCCCAAGACAAAAAGAAAATTAATTCTGGCCCCGCCCGAACTTATTGATGAACTCAATGGTCAAATATCTGATGGCAAATGCACAAACATCGGAGGGGAAAAGATTTCCGACCCTGTAGAAGAAGCTTTGTTTGAAGCTGAAGGTAAAGTCATCTATTTAATACTTGAGAGTATTCCGGTTTTGATATACGAAAACGGTATAATTCTAACGAAATGACTTTGCTCGATACGATTAACAGTCCAAAAGATTTAAAAAAGATACCTCTCTCGCAGCTACCGCAGGTATGTGATGAAATTAGATCATTTTTACTTCACACGTTAAGCCAGACCGGGGGCCACCTCGCCTCAAACCTGGGTACTGTCGAAATGATAGTCGCACTTCATTATGTCTTCGACTCCCCGAAAGACCACTTTATCTGGGACGTTGGTCATCAGACTTATACGCATAAAATTCTTACTGGTCGAAAGAATAAACTACATACCGTTCGCCAATTCGAAGGCATGAGCGGGTTTCCAAAACGAGAAGAGTCGAAACACGATCATTACAATGCGGGTCATGCAGGAACAAGTATTTCACAAGCCATAGGCGAAGCCGTTGCTAAAAAAATCAGTGGGTTAAAAACCGGTAATATAATATCCGTTATTGGTGACGCTTCCATCGCCTCCGGAATGGCTTTTGAAGCCATTAATCATGGCGGTCACTTGAAAATTCCCTTTCTCGTCATCTTAAACGATAATGAAATGAGCATTTCAAAAAATGTGGGCTCTTTAAGTTATGTACTCACCTCCATGATCAATACCAGTTTTTATAAAAGCTGGCGCCAAAAGTGGACCAGCTGTATTCACAGGCTGCCGATTGTCGGACCTGTCTTCGAGCGAATAATGTTGCGTTTTCGAAGCAGCATGAAGTCCATTATTACCGAACACCAGTTTTTCGAAGAACTTGGTTTTCGCTACCTTGGTCCTTTAGATGGTCACAATGTTGTGAAAATGGTCCATATGTTACACCGATTGGAAAATCTGGACCAACCTACCATTTTGCACCTTATTACAAAAAAAGGGAAAGGGTATGAACCAGCGGAGGTTGACCCCATTAAATTTCACGGTGTTTCACCTTTTGAAAAAACAACTGGGGCCACTCGACAAAACGACAATGGAAAATGGCCTCTATCCGAATTTGTAGGGCAATCGCTCAGTGCCATGGCTGGTAAAGATAAAAAGATCTGTGTAATCACGCCGGCAATGGGAGAGGGCTCTGGGCTTACCGAGTTTGAAAAACTTTTCCCCGACCGTTTTTTCGATACCGGCATCGCCGAACAACACGCCACAACCTTTGCGGGAGCGCTAGCTAATTCCGGTCTAAAACCATTTTTATGCATATACTCCACCTTTTTACAACGCGGCTTTGACCAGCTCATTCACGATATCGCTTTAATGAACTTACCCGTAAAACTTGTCATTGACCGAGCTGGTATTGTCGGAGGCGACGGAGAGACCCACCACGGCTTATACGATATTTCCTTTCTTTCGGGTATTCCAAATTTGACTTTATTAAGCGCATCAACAGCACAAGAGCTAATGCAGATGCTGGAATTTATGAAAAACTTTGACTCGGGTCCCATAGCCGTAAGGTTTGCTAAAATGTCAGCCCCGAAAGAACTATTCACAGAATGGGCCACGTCAACAAGAAAGAGCAATACGTCAAAAACAGCAACCATAAAATCAGAAATTCTTCTTACCGGTAAAGTCGCAGTTTTAATCGCCGAAGGTGTAATGGTGAAAAATGCTCTGGAAGCGGCTGAAATTCTTGCTGCAAAAAAAATATCGCTGGAAGTAGTATCGCTTCGAACCATAAAACCGCTCGATCTTAAAACACTACGAAAATCTATAGCCAACAAGAAATTCGTTTTTACTATAGAGAACCACGTAGCTAGCGGGGGAACCGGTTTTTACATTCAAAACACTCTTTCAAAAGAACTTACAAATAAAACCTTCACAGCTTTCTCCTACCCCGACGAGTTTATCGAACATGGGGGCATTAACGAGCTTCAACATAAATTCGGTCTCGATGCAAAAAGTATTGCCGCCTCTATTGAAAAAACGATTAAGCATAAACTTAAGAAGTGAGAGTATACCACGAAGCGGGCGCTCTCGTCTGCTGCGGCCAAAACCACCCTGCGACCGGTTTCAAAAACCCCATTCTGAATTTTGAAAGACTTTTGAGGCAAATTACCTTTACATTTCGAAAAAACCGAGCTTTTCGCCTGTCCAATAACAATAATTTCATAATATTTTTATAAAGATTTATAAATCAATAGTCAATCTTTATAAATATGGAAGACCAAAACATTTTTTCATGTTACGGTGCAAGCTAACATCCCATTTGACGGCGTGGCCGATACAAATATAACCATAGAAAGATCCCCCTTAAGCTGGTCTCCTTTCAAATGGGATACTTTTTTCAGGAGAGGTCAATGAACGCAAAATATACAACTAAATTTCTTTTTCGGGTACTTACCATGGTCGCCATACTTTCTGCGACTTTCATGAGCGAATTAACAGCCGGAGTTAACCCGGACGGTTCATTTTCACACGGAATTACAATAGAAATACCCCCTGGAACGGCAGGAATGCAACCTTCCATTTCACTGGGTTATAATAGCAACGGCGGCAACGGCCTTGTCGGTAAAGGGTGGTCCCTTTCCGGATTCGCCACAATTTCACGGGTCGATAACGGCTACGGAATTAGCGGTCAACCAACAGATCGCTATTCAGGACCCGGTGGACTCTTAGTTGATGTCAGCAATGGAATGGGAAAAGAGTACCACACGGAACAAGAGTCCTTTCAAAAGTACGAGCCAGATTTAAACGCCGACGGGCAACCGCAGTCCTGGGTGGTTACACAACCGGATGGTACAAAGTTATTTTTCGGGTCAATCGATAATTCAAGACTCGAATATGCGCCAACGGGAGAAGCGGTTCTCGGCACCTATCGCGTATGGGCTCTTGATCAAGTGTTAGACCTGAACGGAAATTTTTATAAAATAACCTACCGAAAAATTAATGGTATTTTACTGCCTGAAAAAGTTCTATATACTCGAAACGACGTCCACAAACTGTCCCGTTTTCGCGCAGTAGTATTTGTGTACAACGATAGCTCTGTCTACAGCGACGACAATTCAGTCGAGTCTCCGCGTAGCGACGCATATACAATGCGAGCACAGAATACTCTGACACAAATGAATTATTATCTAAAAGAGATAGAGGTACGCTACGATGTAGAAGCAAACTGCTGGACCAATATTTTTTGCAATGACGGAAAGCTGGTTCGAAGCTATGAACTTGATTACGAAAACAGCCCCGTTACGGGCGAAAAAAGATTAAAGTCGGTAACCCAATTTGGAGCAACCGAGGCAGGCGAAAAAGGGGGTTCTTTAGAACCACAGGTGTTTACCTATGACGATCGCCACAACAAATTGAATGTTGACGCAGTTGGTGACGTAACGCTTACTCCTTTAGACGACCTCACGCAGGCTCCAAATACTAAGCAACTTAATAATGTTGCTTCTTTTAACCAAGCAGAATTAAATTCACAAAAGTATGCAGTATCCGGGAATCGCTCCATCGCCAATACAGACGGAAAAATAAATATGAAGTTTTGCGCTACTGGCGCTTGTTTTGGTAACAAAATAATAGAACATACCGAAGGAATTCGGGAGTATCAACTACAATATGCCCCGATTCGCAGTGATGGGGCTTTTACGAAAATAGATACTGCAGGAAACATCTTATATTATTACTATATCTATGTATATGATGATTTTTTTCTTGATGATAAGGGTGACCTCTACTATACTCGAGTAAATATTCGAAAGGAATGCGATGTAGGAAAAAATAATTGTGACTATTGGGGAGAGTCAGGAAAGGCGGTTTGGAATAATATGAACAAACCAAAACTGGTGGCAAAAAACTTTAATATTGCATCCTTTAAAACGATACACCCTGGTGTAGGTTACAGAAATAACGATTATTATAGTACGTACCGTATCGGTTTTGTCACCAAATCAGGAGATTTTTATGTAATGCAACATTGGAATTTGGATACTGACACAAACGCAAAACACAACGAGAATGACAGAGCGCTGTTTATTGCACCGGATGTGCGTGATTTTCAATTGGCAGCAGCCGAATCAAGTGGCTGGGGACTGGCTTTAAACGATGTAAAAATTGACTTCTACTTAACCAACGCAAATAGTCTGCATCGCTTCAGTTTTCACGGAGTTCACGGAGTTCAAGGAGTTCAAGGAGCATATTTCTTTGCACCGAGAGGCTCTTACGGCAACGTGAAAAGCTTCGCATATAACGGGAGAAACGTTCTGGCTTATACCACCGGAAACAACGATCTAATTGTTACCGACAGCGAACGTCGTAAAACATTGAGTACCACGCCAGAATTACCGGATGGAACAGGACACCAAATCTACGGTTTACATTTTCGAGACGTACAACTGGGATCCATGGCCTTTAACGGCAGAACCGTTTATGCCCGTACTGCTACAAACCAGTTGTACAAAATAAACATGAAACCCGGTGTTACAGGAGAGGAAGTTTATGCCACGAAAATTCTTATAAAAAATGATATTACACAAAATCAATACAATGTCAGTATGGGGCGTCTAACCATGCTAGACAGAGACAATAACCTCTATGTAAAAACTGATTTGGGTAATATATTAACTGTTTCGGCTAATGTAAAAAACTTTTGGACCGGTTTTTCCAAAAATGAAAGTACCGGTATCCATGCCGATTGTTTTATTACATACGATCTTCCCGAACAGGCCCAATGCCAAAACAATTCATCCAGCGCAAATATATCCGAAGGATTTGTTCACGCAAGAACGAACCTTACAGGCTTAAAAAAGAAATTCTTATTTGCACAAAAAGCTGATCGTTCTTTATATCTGTATCTAAATAACGATACAATTACCGTTAACGGCAGCGGTACAAAGTGGTTAAAAATCGCCGATGCTGTGGCTTCTTATACAATTACCGAAAATATTTTTGCTATTTTATTTTCAAACGGAGAGTTGTATGCTTCGGATAGGTTGTTATTTGAAGATCATATAAAAAATAGTATTGCAAACAATGGAGCACCCACAGACATTCGAAGCAGCATGATTTTAGTAAAACAAGACGTAGCCTCTTTTAACTTTACCGGAAATAAACTTGCGACAACAACTTACGCACCCACTTGGAGTAATCTACTTAGGATTGAAAAATTTTCTATTGAGGTTATAAACGGTACTCAAACTCGTGGCGACTCGCAAAGCCTGTTTTCTCGACCGGAGGTTCGTTCTTTTCAAATGGTCGGCCACATGGTTGCCGTACACAACCTGGACACTACTCTCAGCATGTACAATTTTTATTCCGGGGCGCTAATTGAAAATTTTACCCATAAAATTCGCAGTTTCTCGCTTTCATCGTCTCGTCTGGGTTTTACCACTTATCAAAATGAATTTCATTACAAAGATTTCTGGAATGCCGAATCGGTGTTAGCCAAAAGTAATATTATCAACTGTCGTTCCGGTGACATTGAAATCGATTGTGTCGATTATAATTATAACCTTTATCGCCACAGAACCGGAACAGCGCAGACAGACTTTGGGGTACACTCCGTTTTTAACGGAACCGACTGGAATTTACTGGCGAGCGATGTACGAGAATATTCAATGACGCCTACAAAATTGAATGTATTAGGCTTTGATAACACTTTACGGGAGATCAACAAAAGCGATCTATCCGTAGCCTCACAAACCAATAATATCGCGTATTACCAATATAATGAGAATTTTAAAGGATTCGCTAAAATAGCCCTGCCTTCAGGAACTATGAATTCAATTTTTAACGGAATAGGGGGTATAAAAACAATCGCTTACCACCATTCTTTTCAAGTTCCCGAAACGATCAATTTGAATGCAAGAGGTTCCACATCTTTGTTCGATCCCTCTCCGAAAGTACTGGTCAGGCTTGTAAAAGATGAAGATGGTCGTGGCGGCTTAAACATTCTCTCCTCAAGTTATAAATTCCAAAATGCTAAAGTCTACGTTGGTTCAGAACCAGGCAAATCAAAGTCGCTCGGTTTTGAAACTATGGAGGTCACGACCCCCGACGACATAAAAACCGTTACCATATTCAACCAGAGTTATGACCTGACCCAAAAGCCACGAACTACGCTTGTTTATGCGTCTAACGGTACATTGGTAAAAGAAACGAATTATCAATGGTTAACCAGTATGCAGCTCAGCGCATATGGCGTTAATTTATATCTGGGTTTACAACTGGTATTGCCTGAAAGCCAGGAAACGTTTAACTATTTTCTTGGCGACGGGTCTGTTTACAGTCGATCAAAAATCGAGTATCTAAATTATGACGCTTATGCAAATGTTGTGAAACAAAAGATACAAACAGGAAATGCGACCGCCTATTCATCGAAAGAGACAAACATTATTGAATCTACTTACCAATATAATCTGGAAAAGTGGATGCTTGGCGCAGTAACATTTACTTCAATCACAGACGAAGGCGGAACCTTACTTTCCAAAAAAAGTTATACATATGATCAAAAATATAACTTAAAGGAGTCAGGAGACTTCTTAATAGAAAAAAACAGTTATATTAGCACCGGCAATGAATACGACATCTATGGAAATGTTACAAAGTCCGGAATTGTCAATAGAAATGCGACTGTAGACCAACTTGACCGTTCCAAAATATATGAATATGACCCTGTTTATGCGACTTACCCGATTAAGGTTTCTAACCAAATGGGTCATACCGTAGTCAGCGATGTCGATTATGCTACCGGAAAACCGACCTGTGTCAGCGACCTCTACGATAAAAATATAACAGATAACCCAAGTTGTTTAGACTTGAACCCGATCACCTACCAGTACGACCAGTTTAAACGGGAAATCCTGGTCATGGATGCATCGGTAGCACAGGATAACGTCAGTACGAATGCAACCGTACAGAGTACACCCTGGGTAAAATGGACAACTTATACTGCCAACGGTGTCGACCCAGACAAGCAAAACATTTTTGTCAAGACCAGAGATGAATCAACAGCTAGCGGATATAAATGGGTTCGAAACTACTATGACGGCCTGGGAAGAACCTGGAAAGAGACCTCGCTCGGATTGGATGCTGGAAAAACCAGAATAAAGGTTATTGATTATGACAATAAGGGCAGAATAAAAAGAGATACTAATAGCAAAATTGTCGGAGTAACGAATCACGCCTGGACCAACTATGAATACGACGCTCTCGGCCGCGTTGTTAATACTACGCATCCGGACGGCAATATCTCGCAAGTGATCTACAATAAAAGTTGTACCGTGGCAACCGACGCCAATAACAAAAGTACTCAAACCTGCCACGACCGTTTGGGGCGTACAACCCAATTCTGGGATATCTCTCCCGGGACATCTAAAACATACTTTGCATACGACAACATGGGGCGTCTAATCAACACAACCGACGCAGATGGCGATGTAACGAATATTCAATACGATTCACTGGGACGAAAAACCTCTCTGTCTAAAGTCGGAGAGGGAACGTGGTCCTACGCCTACTTTAGTATTGCACCCGAACTAAAGTCTACTACTGATCCGAAAGGAAATACTATAAACTATAGGTATGACAATCTTGGTAGATTGCGCCATGTAATTGACAACACGGGAAAGAAGCGCGAACAATACTGGTATGACCAGGTTCCGGATTCTGCGATACAAAGCAACTATCTTGGAAAGTTGACAAGAACTCTGGATGACGCAGGAAATACCTACTATTACTACAATCAGCGCAGGCAGTTGAACCTGATGGTTAAGAATATCGATAATATCAACTACTCTTTTCATTACACTTATGATGTAGCGGGCAGAGTAGAAGAGTTGACCTACCCCGACGGCAAAATTGCCAAGAATATCTACGGAACAAGCGGAACTTTGCGTCAAGTCCGTTTATTAGAGACCCCCGGCTCTTCGGGTTCTCCCATCGTTACCTATGAAGGTCCGGTGACAACAGGCGCAAATACTCTAACTCGCTATACCGGCAGCAGAACCCATAAAACCAGTGTCGAAACCGAGATAGCGTTTGACCCGGTGACTTTTCGCCCTACAAGCTTAAAAACAACGCTGCCCCAGGTGGTAGATAACCAGGGAGCAGTAGTGCAACCTGCTGGTGTTCAACGTAATGTGGCTTATACCTATGACGCGGTGGGTAATATAACGCAAATAAATGACCTGGTAAATAGCACCAGATCGCAGACCTTTACTTATGGCAGGGCTTATCGACTGACTCATGCTTCGGGAAGTTACGGAGAATACGATTACACATATAGCGCCGGCGGGAATCTCATAAAAAAAGGAGACAGAACCAACTACTATAATGGTGCGACTCAGTGTAATAACAACCCTGCTCCTTCGCAAGCGGTATGCGCCGACTCCGAAGGTAACGAGTACAAGTATGACGCAAATGGCAATATGATAAACAGGGCAGGCAGAGAACTTGTCTACAATTATCTGAACCGTTTAACCGAAGTTAAAGATGGAAACGGCGGAGCCGAAATCTATACTTATGATTTTAGCGGAAAAAGGGTGAAAAAGAAAAGGGCCGATGGAACAACCGTCTATAATATTGCGGGTCTCTATGAAGTTTCCATAGACTCAAACGGAACCGAGCTACATACAAAATACATATATGGAACTGCCGGCGATCTGGCCGCCCAGGTGACTTTACACGAATCGGATGTTACAGTCGCGGGCTTAAACCGGTACAGCGAATATGCAAAAGCGAGCCTGGCCATCCCCGGCAGCGGTACTTGGTTCAAGAAATTAATTTCGGATCATTTTCGGGGCAGACAAACCAGTACCCAGGTCTATCTGTTTGTTCTGATTGCTCTTCTTTTAATCGGACTGTATATAAGAACCAATTGGAAGGTTTATCGAAAAACGCCAGTCAACGAACGAAGAAAAATGGCCCCCATGGCGCTATTTACGGCGATTGTCTTTATTTTCACCTTTGTCTTTAACGGATGTGAAGGGGAAGATGTCTATACCGATGTTACTCTGGTTGCACCCATTGATTTAACCGGGGCAGACGAGATTTCGACGGTACCAACCTCCATGTATAACGACACAACAACCGTTGGTCAAGTTCGAGTTGGCGTACTGTTTTTTCACCCCAACTTTCAAGGTTCTACAGCGCTCGTTACCGACTATGAAGGCAAACTGGTGACCGAAATTCACTATAAACCCTATGGCGAAATAAACCGTTCTGCCTCAACCGGTTATGACGTATCGCGCTATAAATATACCGGGCAAGAAGAAGACGCCGAAACTGGTCTAATGTACTTCGGGGCCAGATATTACGACCCCGGAATCGGGCGCTTTATAACACAAGATACAAAAGTTCTCGAAGGAACCCAGGGATTAAATCGGTATATGTATACGTATGGAAACCCTATGATGTATACCGATCCGAGTGGAAATAATCCGTTCTTGATTATATTTATCATTGTAATCGCCGGTGTAATGTCAGCAGTTTCTAATGTATCAGCAGCATGCTCAATAGATGGGTGTTCCACGGGAGAGATGATTAGTGCAGCAATTAATGGCTTTATTGGCGGCGCGATACAAATGGGAATACAGGTTTATTTTACATCTTTTGGTATGCCGGGAGTTGGCGCAGTTTTTGGCACTTTTGTGAGTAGCTTATTTACAGCGGCAATAGACAGTGAAACAGGCGCATTAACTAAAGATGATTGGATAAATATAGCGATACAAACCAGCATTTCTGCTGCAATGGCAGGGTATAGCATTCACCAGAATATAAAATTGAATGGTAAATATATTAAACCTACAGTTAGTAGCATGATCACAAAAGAAGCGATTAAAAAACAAGCATTGAATGTCACGGATATGGCCATTGGCTACGGTGCCAGTGTTACGGAAGAGTACCTTAATGACCAGAACTCTGAGGATTGTAGTAAAAGTGGTACCGGCGATAGCTGCACTACTTCTACTGGTTCCGGTGATAGCGAGGGATCGGGATCGTCACCTGAAGAACCGACACCTTCAGGTGACGGCGACAACGAACCTGGCGGCGACGGCGACAACGACGAGCCGCCCGGTGCTGTACTATCTGCACCGCCGCCCCCCACAATGGAGGTTATGAACTTTAGATAGTCAAACAAACGTGAGTAAACTCTCTCACACGGCGTCCAATTTGTTGGAAAATTCCCCACCAGTAAGAAAAATTACAGGTGGGGAATAAACCAACATACATCCAGTTTTAAATCTTATTTGACGCTGCTTCGAATAGATCGTTTTTTTCTGCCTCTGCTATGGCTTGCGCAATTTTTGACCATTTTATGAATCGATCAACAAGTACTTTATTTAAATCACCCATTTCTTTTAGGGACTCTAGTTATGTTAAAAGCTCAGCTTATGATAGGATAAGTAGTTTAGGAGGTTCCATTGAATTCAGCTCTTCCAACTGAGGTTTGTATAAATGATTTGGTATATTTTCTGTGCCCAGCCATTTATATACAACAAATGTAGCAAAAAAGGCTTTCAAGTTTCCTGATTGGAAGGCTTTAATGATAGGGCTATATTCGTCAAAGGATAGTAATAGAGCTAATGGATACTTTTTCAGTTGCAATGTCTTCAACTCCGAGAGTTTCGTTTGTTCCGTAGGCCATAATACTTATTTTCCCTATTGTACAATATAGCCTTAATTGTACAAGTTCTACTGTAAAAAACTGCTACTGATTTGTAATTAATATATTCTCCTAACGAGCACAGGAGGTGTGAGCCGACAAACCATACACCGTTTATTTCCGATAACTACCCTTACACAAGCAAACCGGCGCACGACACCTGAAAAATATCGTATGGGGTGGCGAAGAACGCCATTTTTTATGGCGGTCGCAGCCAGGGGAAAGACAAAAATACGTGAAGTGTAAAAACCCGGCTTTACCCATTAAAACTTAGTTGGTTAGCTCGTTTTGTTATAAGTTCTTTGACCATTGTTCGAACGGAGAAAAGGTAGGGTAGCAACCAATGTCACTTCGTTAATTTTAACGCGAAGTTTTATATTTTCTTCTTTGAAGAGAACTTCAAAGGCTGCTTTCATCGTCTCCGGATTTTGCGCCTTGACTTTCTGTGAATCTTGAAATACGTGGTTGAGTTTTTCGAGGGGCGACATCGTCAAGTTTTTCTAAAAAATAGTTGCCGCTAAGTCTAAGTTGTTGTATAATACAACTGAATGAAGGCAGTTATGAACAGCGAGATAGATACAACAAGGGAATACTTGAAGATCTTCACCGACCTGGCGAAGCTTATGAGGAATTTTCAACACGAGGCGCCCTTTTGCGAGGGCCTTACTTTTGGGCAATTTACGATACTCGATCATGTTATCCAAAACAAGCATCTCGAATTATCAAAACTGCACGGTTTACTCGGTGTCGAAAAAAGTACGACAACACGTTTGATACAACCTCTCGTTGATCAGAACTTCGTCGAAAAAGTGAAATCAGCCGATGACTCGCGCATTCTCTACCTGGAAATTACAGACGAAGGAAAGGAAATCCATGATAATGCGTGGCGATGTTTATCGTCCTTTTTCCATAATAGCTTCGAATCGATAGCCCCTGGTAAACAACATGAAATTACCAGCGGGTTAAAGTTATTTATTTCCAGATTTGACGAATGCTGCGGAGGCAGTTGCTGAGTAGAAGCAAAAAAATTTAACAAATAGTTGTACCATACAACAAAGGAGAAAACATGAACGCGGAAGAAACAAGAAAAGTAGTAAGAGAAGGTTATACGGAGGTCGCCAAAAAGGGCGGTTTGGTCGCGGGGAATAGTTGTTGCGGGCCAAATACCAGCCAAAATACGGTTGCAAAGGGCGGCGGCGCAAGTTGCTGCGCACCCTCGGTGAGCGCTGAAAACATCAGCCAGGCCATCGGGTATTCAGCGACCCAACTGCAAGAGATACCAGACTCAGCCAACCTCGGTCTAGGTTGCGGGAACCCCACCGCCTTGGCGGAGATCAAAGAAGGCGATGTCGTCCTCGATCTCGGGTCCGGAGCCGGCATTGATGTTTTTCTAGCCTCCAAACAAGTGGGGCCAACGGGAAAAGTCATTGGTGTTGATATGACCGACGAGATGCTCGCCAAGGCCCGTAAAAATGCCGAGACCGGCGGATACACGAATGTCGAATTTCGCAAGGGCGTGATTGAAGAATTGCCCGTCGATTCCGATACCGTCGATTTGATTATTTCGAATTGCGTGATCAACCTGTCGCCGGAAAAAGACAAGGTCTTCCAAGAAGCCCATCGGGTACTAAAACCAGGCGGGCAGATTATGGTGTCGGACATTGTGATTCTTCGCGATCTCCCCGATGCGATCAAAGATTCTTTGGATGCCTACGTCGGTTGCATTTCCGGGGCCGAGAAAATCGAAGACTACAAAGCGGCGATCAGCGATGCCGGCTTTACAGATATCGAAATTCTCAGCCAGGATAATTTCGGCTCCGAGATTGCGGGGACCTACTTGAATCTCACGGTAGACGAAAATGTTGACGTCGAGAATCTAGCTGCCAGCATCAAGGTGCGCGCCAGGAAATAGGTATTTTTGCAGGGGCGAGGCCTCGCCCCTGCAAAACGGGATCGTTCCCATATTAGGCAGGAAATAACTGTTGTCGGAAATCCATAATATATATTCCCTGACCCGTATACTTCTCATCCCTTCCATTAAATATTTATTGACAAATTGAACATATTTGAATACATTCGAAAGCACTGAAGGAATATTATGTCAAAAACAATTACGATACGTCTCAATGACGAAGTCTACGAATTATTTAAAAAAGCTGCTGCCGGTGATAGAAGGTCTATTTCAAATTATATCGAATATGCAACTTTATCATATGTCACTAATGATTCGTACGTCTCCGATGAAGAAATGGAAGAAATACTTTCTAGTCCCAAGACCGTTAAAAACTTAGAGAAAGGGTTGCAGGATATAAAACAAGGTAAGTACAAAATTGCATCACGAGTTTGAAATAGGTGAAACGGAAGATTTTATTCGGAAAATAAAGCATCGAGATTTTAAAACTATCAGCCATAAAATAGAAAATTTCGTTTATCCACAGTTAAAAATCAACCCATTTTACGGTCCAAATATAAAGAAATTAAAAGGGAAATATAAAGAGATATACCGTTACCGTGTCGGTAATTTCAGATTATTTTACGCAATAGATTCTAATGAAGTTTTGATTATCATGATTGATATAGAGAAGAGAAAAGATAGCTACAAAGGGCGTAAGTAGTGAATTATGGACATCGTATTACTCGTCTGTAGAATAAGTCCATCAGAGCAATAAATAATTCCCCAGTGAGAGATTTTTGAGCTTATTTGTCCGTCTTTCATTCTTGTTTTTCCCGTTACCAGCTATCTCATCTAAATATGTCCACTAATTTTCCATTACATTACAGATTTTTCCTCTATTGTGAGCCAGGTTGAAAAAGAGCCATTGGCAATTCACCTTCCGTTGGCTTGAGGCCGATAGCGGAAGCGGTTATATTTTAATAATCCAAGTGGGTCAGATATTATTAGTTTATTTATGCTATTGGTATATTTTTTGTAGCTTAGTTTGTAAAGATTATACACTTCAGTAATTAATTTAATTGGAAAATCTAAAATATCTACGCTTTTACAATGCTTAATATCATCGATAGTTATCCAATTTGCATTTTCACTGGCAAATGATATAGGCAAAAACGCATATTGAAAATATTACTGTTCATTGACTAAAATATCAGTTCGAACCAGCCAAGTGTTCAGCAACTTCGAATAAATCATCTTTTTCTGCTTCAGCTATGGCCTGCGCAATTCAATCTACCAGATAATGGTACAACTTCAGGTAATCGGCAAATTCAAGTTGGTCAGCTCGTTTTGTCAGTAGAATTTTAATCGTATCGTCTTCTACTTCTTTGAGCCTGCTTTGAAACCGCTCTCTTATCTGTTCCAGACCTTCTGCCTGAATAAATGGATTTTTCAACAGGGAGTTTTGCAGACTTTTTCGTTTACCCCAGAAAGCTGACCTTAGTATAATTTCAAACTGTTCAATTTTTTCAACTTTATGATTTCTGGTCCAGACTACCCAACTAGCATCAACCTTTGGTACCGGGTAAAAATTTCCTTTTTTCATCGGAGCAAACACTTTTGCATCTCCAAGCGAGTGTAGATACAACGCCAATGAGTTACCCTTTGGCACAGTAATTTTATCGGCTACGTCTTTTTGAATACCAAATAAAAAACGGTTCACAAAAGGCATCTTACCGGCTACGCGTGTAAGAATCGGAGCTGTAATATAAAAAGGAAGGTTACCGACCGCCTGGGTAACATTTGCTTTCTCCCAGACACTTATATCCATTTTCAAAAAATCGGACTCCATAACTTCCAGCTTTCCATTTTGAATTTCGTTCGAATATTTTTCTCGTAAAAAAGCCGCAAGGGAACGATCTTTTTCACAGAGTATCATAGAATATCCGCGAGTTAAAAAAAATTCAGTTACGGCGCCAAGACCCGGGCCTATCTCGAGAATTTTTTCTTCGGGAATAATTTCTTTTTCAGCCCCTGTCAGAGAGTTTGTATGTAAAAGAAAGTTCTGACCAAACGATTTTAACGGAGGAATTCCGATGCGCTTTAAAAGCTTGGACGGATGTTCCACGTTACATAACGTTTTTCATCTGGGCTAGGCGACCCCGCAAACGCATTATTGCTTTCGTATGAAGTTGAGATACTCTCGATTCTGTTACTTCCAGCACTTCACCAATTTCTTTTAAAGTAAGGTCCTCATAATAATATAAAACGATTACTTTCTTTTCTTTTTCGGGAAGTTTTTGTATAGATTCAATAATTATAGTTTTAATTTCTTCACGCTCAACCATAACATCGGGGTTCATATTAGAGGGAGATTCAATCGTCTCCATAAAAGAGAGTTCATCGGAATCATCGTTCCCGTGCCAGATATCATTCAGAGAGACCAGACTTGTGCCTGATATTTTTGAGACCAATATATGAAACTCTTCGAGACTTAATTCGAGTTCTTTGGCAATCTCTTCATCTTCAACCGTTCGCCCCAGTTTATTCTCAAGCTCAACA
This sequence comes from Leptospirales bacterium, assembly GCA_040326155.1. Classification (GTDB taxonomy): domain Bacteria; phylum Spirochaetota; class Leptospiria; order Turneriellales; family JAOUFE01; genus JBEQLE01. The sequence continues at coordinate 60,453 of JBEQLE010000001.1, forward strand.
ATAATCTTTTCAATCTGTTTTGCCTTTTGTCGAATCGATCGAGGAATCCAGTCAATACTTCGCAGTTCGTCAAAAACTGCCCCGCGTATGCGAGTCATTGCATATGTTTTGAATTTTACTTCTTTCGATGGATCGTATTTTTCAATTGCGTCTAATAACCCAAACGTTCCATAACTGACAAGATCGTCAAATTCTACATTATGCGGCATACCAACGGCAACTTTGCCAGCGACATACTTCACCAGCGGCGCATATTTTTTTATAAAATAATTACGAATTCCAGGTTCTCTGGCCTGAACATATTCTCGCCAGATGTCTTGTTCTTCTCTATCGTCGTATTGTTTTGCTTTTAAACCCATGACATAACCTTGATCTGTGATAAATGCTACATAAGATCCTACCAATAAACATCAATTGAGGGGAAACGTCAACCCTTTTACCCAAATATCAGTCATCATCGTCACTATCTAGCACATGTTGGACCGCTTTAGCCATTAAATCTGGATCTTTTTTCATCGGGATACCCTGGACAACAATTTCATCCTCTTTTCCTTTTCTTTTGCCCAATTCCCCTTTTTTTCGCGCAATTTCTTCTTCATTGATAACGACATCACCCATATCTTCATACTCTCCGGCATCTTCGCTATCTGTTTTTTCAGAACCGTCTACTTCACTTTCATCCGTAAATTCTTCGGGCATAGGAATATCTTCCAGGTGGTCTTCACTGAGTTCAGGTTCCAGAATGTTATCGACTTCGGCAACAAACTCAGGAATAAACATTTGTATTAACTTATAAAGCAAAAAACCGAGAGCGCCCATAACAACAGCTGATAAAAGAGGACGCAAGAGAATGGAAAAAAAACTTAATTCTCCGGTTAGAACAAAGATAAATGAGATTACAAACCCTGCAAGAGCCATCGCGGCGCTGATTTTAAACCAGGCTTTCTTTAACAACTCTTTCATAACATTAAATTGTATCATCACCCTGGGTGAATACCCTTTTGAAGAAACTGCTTAAACCTCCGCCTGAAGACGAATGTTTTACATCTAGGTTATTCAGCCGCGAAGCAATTACTTTTATACAACTACTGGCTTTTGAACCGGGGTATTGCAAAAGAAAGGGCTTTTGTCGACGTACAGATTTTCCAACATGTTCATCGTCGTAAATAAAGCCGCCGGGTTTAATAACTGTATTTAAAAATTGCTTTGTAATGCCGGTAATCTTCTCTGATACTTTTTTAGCTTCCAGCGATGAGCCTGCTCGATTTACAACTAATTGTATCGACTTGTTCGGGTCTAAGAGAATAATCGATTTTATCATCCCATAAGCGTCGGTAATAGCTGTGGGTTCAGGAGTTGTTATAATTAAAACTTCATCGGCTGGCAGAGCAAAACCAAGAACATTGTCACCAACACCAGCTCCGGTATCAATAATCATAAAATCGTAACCCGATAAAGACATAAACTCATTTATAATACGAACGCGCTCTTTTTTCGGTAAATTAGCAAGCATTGCATAGCCCGAAGCTCCGGCAATTACATCTAACCCTTCTGGTGTTGTTGTCAGAATCTCCTGGATAGTCTTATGTCCCTTCACAACATGGTATATATTATATTTTGGAATTACCCCCAACATGACATTTACGTTGGCTAAACCAAGGTCGGCGTCGAGTAGTATAACTTTTTTGTTCATTTTTGCTAAAGCAATAGCCAAATTTACAGATACGGAAGATTTTCCAACTCCTCCTTTTCCACTTGTAACCGTAATTACTTTGGTAACCGGATTTGGCTCAGGTCTGTTTTCTATGTTTTCGTTGTTATTCAATTTATCAACAAGCGTTCTTAGATTCGAAGCTTGGTCTCCCGTGTCGGTTTCCATATTAATATCTTTTAAGAGCATACACCACTATCGGTTCGTTTTCTTAAATATATTTCCATTTTTTTCCTGTTAAACCAGCCATTTTCCTTCGGGGTCCAACACCATTTTGGCCAGATATTCCGATTCAGCTTCTTTGTAATCATCGGGAACCTTCTGTCCATTTGTAAAAAAAGAAAACGGTTTGTTTCGCTCTTCAGCTATTTCTATAAAGTTACCAAATTGCTGACTTTCGTCCATTTTTGATAGCACAATTCGGTCTATACCAAAAATATCAAAAGTACGCAGAACCTGCTTAGCGTCTTCTGGTTTGGATGTGGCAGATATAACCAGATGTTTTTCTATTTCTGAATGCCCATCGGGAAAAAAAGTTTTTTGTTTCAATAAAAACTCTCGGTTATTCTGACTGACCCCCGAAGTATCGACTAAAATGACATCAGCAGGGTCTTCAGCAAGAATCCTATGAAACTTTTGAGGATCTTTCGTAACAAAAACAGGAACATCTAAAATATCGGCGTACACTTTCAACTGTTCGGTTGCGGCAATTCTAAAATTATCTAAAGTAACCAAGGTGACCCTTTTTTTCTCTTTCAATTTTAAACGAGAAGCCAGTTTCGCTAGAGTTGTGGTTTTACCCACTCCTGTAGCGCCGAGAAGCGCTATAACTCGACCAGAACCTATTCTAGGGTTTACTTTTATACGAGCACTCAACATTTCAATGGCTCGTGAATAGACTTTTTCGGGAATTTTCCACTCTCCCTGTGGTAAAACACTTTTTAAATTTTCAAGAAACCCGGCTCTCCATTTCTCACTGAATTGTTGGTAAAGAAGCACCGATTCAATCTCTTCTAAATCATCTTTTTTAAGTTGCGATTCAATAGGATTTTTAATTAAAATGGAAATCTTTTTATTAATGGCGTCAATATCTTGTTTTATTTCATGAATTGCATTTTCGGGCGCATCAATACTCTTTGTCTTTTGAGCATCAGGACCTCTTTTTAAAGCTTTTCTTTCTGTAGTTCGTGAAATATTTTCAAATTGAGGAGCTGCAATATTTTTTTCAAAACTTATATCTTCGAGGTTAAAATCTTCTTTCGCAGTGTTCAGTCTTGGCGATTGGTCCAGCAAATCTAAAAATTCTTTTCCTGCATGCATATCTTTCTCAAGAGAGACAGTTACAGGAATATCAGGAATTCCATTTTGCGGGAGTATGGTAGAGTTCTTTTTAGGTTTCGATTTTTTTTCGGCAAGGGCAGCTTGAATCATAAACTGCTTTTTACCTATCATCCGCGATAAAACTGTTTTTGCGGGAACCTCTTTTTCATAATATATAATAGCTTCGGGACCATACGTATCTCTGAGTTTTCTCATCGCTTCGGCGTGAGAATTGCCAATTACTTTTACATATTGCATTTAGAAAACAACCTCTTCTTCAGTCTCTTTATTATCAGCAAGGATAGCTTGTCCAACAATTTCTACCCTGATATCTGTCGGAATTTCTTCATAAGCTATAGAGGCAAACATACGCGAACTCAACTCTCTTTCAAGAATCATAAAAACCCCGGTTCGAACTTCGGAGCCTAATACAAATATGGGAAATTTCTCTTGTTTTTGAACACTGTTAAATGCCGCAATCAACGAGTCTCGTATACGTATCTGTTCATGCGGATCCAGGGTAAAAATTCGCCCTTCCCGTTCATCAAAAGTAACAGCCTCTCGAAGGGCATTTTCGATCATGGGGTCAACCTGTATAGAGTGTAAAACCCCATCTTCAACGTATGGCTGAATAATTTGTCGACCAAGTTTCAAACGAACATATTCGGTCAATATCGTTGGGTCTTTTGTTTTACCGCCCTGATCGGCAAGTGTTTCAAGAATTACATTCGCATTTCGAATCGATACATTTTCTTTAATAAGGTTATGTAGAACCTGCTGAATAATCCCCATGGTGAGTTCACGGTTCACTTCTTCAACCACAGCAGGAAATTTCTCTTTCAGTTTATCAAGAAGCAATTTCACCTCTTCACGACCCATAACCTGAGTAGCGTAAGTACGAATAATTTCGCTTATGTGGGTTATAATAATATTTCCGGCATCGACAACTAAATACCCTTTTTCTTCGGCGTCAGATTTTTTATCGGTATCAATTAAAACAGCAGGAAGCGAATACGTGGGGTCTTCAAACACTTCGCCTTCTATGGCCTCTTTTACCCGACCACTATCGAGAGCGACAAGTTTGTCCGGGTAGGCTTTCGCACGGCCAACTTCAATTCCGCTGACAAGAATAGAATACTCATTGCCGTCAAGATCCATATTGTCATTAATTCGAATCGGGGGTACAACGAGTCCCATGTCTCTGGCAAACTTTTTACGAAGGTTGGTAATTCTCTCAAGTAAAGTTCCACCCTGGGTTGATTCAACCAGGGGTATTAAATTATAACCGATTTCAAGACGCATAACATCGAGGCTGATTTCGTCGAGAAAACTCTCGGGAGCGTCTGGTTTTTTGGCTTTTTCATCTTCCAGTCTGGCTTGTTCTTTTTCGTCTTTAATCCGGGTCTGGGTAATCGAGTAAGCGATAAAGCCAAGAAGGCCAGCGACAGACCACATAGAAATCATGGGAAAGCCGGGAAGCAGCGACGCGACACCGAGTGTTCCGGCGACCATCCAGAGAATTTTTGGATTATTAAACAACTGGGACGAAAGCTGTCCGCCGAGATCCTGGTCGGCTCCAGCGCGAGTTACAACCATACCGGTAGCGGTGGTTATTAGTAAAGAAGGAATCTGCGAAACAAGACCATCCCCGATGGTTAAAAGAGTGTAAGTTTCCAAAGCCACCTCGAGACTTTCACCCCGCATACTCATTCCAATAACAAGTCCGCCAACAATATTAATGGCGGTAATAATAAGACCGACTCGAACATCCCCCTGAACAAATTTGGTAGCTCCATCCATCTGCCCGTAAAAATCGACCTCTTTACGAAGCTCAGCTCGGTTTTTTCGGGCTTCTTCTTCGGTAATAAGACCGGCAGAAAGGTCTGAGTCAATGGACATCTGTTTACCGGGCAGAGCGTCGAGTGTAAACCTGGCCGCAACTTCGGAAATTCGAGTAGCACCTTTTGTAATTACCATCAACTGAACCAAGACGAGAATTAAAAATATAATAAAACCAATTACATACTGGCCTGAAACCACAAATTCACCAAAAGCCCGTATCAACTGACCATCAAAATTGGGCCCTTCTGTTAAAATAAGTCGGGTCGAACTCACATTCAAGGCAAGTCGAAAAACGGTAGATACAAGTAACAACGATGGAAAAACTGAAAAATCAAGGTTGTTCTTATTGCTCATTGCGGTCAACAAGATAATAAGCCCGATCATAATACTAAATGCCAGAAATACATCGAGTAAAAATGCAGGCATGGGAATAATCAGCATGGCCACAATGGACACAACTGCTAATCCAAGCATCACATCGGTTTGACGGTACCACTTATTCATAAATTATCCTGCCCTCCGGCTAAGGCGCTCTTTCATTCCGTCAATGCTAAGGAAAATATCGATTAACACACGATAAAAATGTTCTGGTACGGTTTCTCCTTCCGATACCGTTCGATACAATTCACGGGCAAGAGGCTTATTCTCAATAATTGGAATATCATTTTGACGAGCGAGATTCCGAATTACAAAAGCAAGATTGTCTTCCCCTTTTGACAAAACCCTTGGCGAGTCTTCCATTTCCGGATCATAACGTAGCGCAATAGCATAATGAGTCGGGTTCGTTATGACAACGTCAGCCTTTTTGGTCTCCTGAAACATATTACGTCGCAGCATCTCAAAAGCGCGCTGGCGTCGACGTTGTTTTACAAGAGGATCTCCTTCACTCTCACGAGACTCTTGTTTAAGCTCTTCTTTGGTCATTTTAATAGATTCAATAAATTCAAATTTCTGGTAAAAATAATCGGGAAGGGCAATTACAAACATGACAACCGATAAAATTACTGCGAGCTTAAAGGCAATCTGTGACAAAAGGCGAACAGAGTTAGCGACACCGATAGACCCCAGAGAGAGCAGAGCGTCAAAATCTGACTTTATAAGATAATAACTTATTACACCGAGAAAACTGACTTTAAGAAGTGTCTTTATTAAAGTCACCGCAATCTGGCGGGAAAAAAAGACTTTTCGCATCATAGTGGGAAAATCGAGTTTAATTCGTTTAAAATCTGGCTTCAGGGGTTTAAGCGTAAACATTATCCCGACCTGGACAACATTACCTGCAATAGCTAAAAACGTAGAGACAAGAAAAATTGGCGCAAGAAGAATACCAACTTCGCGCACTAGAAAAATAAAAAGAGCTATAACCTCCGACTTATCGAGAGCGGGAAGCTCAGAAAATTTACCGAGAAAGTAAGTTGCAATATTGGCCATGCCCGAGAGCATCCAGCCGCCAATGGCAAAAAGCGTTGCGAGTCCACCAATGGTCACAAGTGAAGAAGGAATATCGGGACTTTTAGGAACCCTCCCTTTTTCGCGCTCTTTTTGCTTTTTTCGTTCGGTTGGCTCTTCGGTTCGCCCCTCGTTTTCGGCAGAAGCAAAAAACATAGGCAAAGCAAAATCACCAACACCGGCAAAGCCTGGCGAAAATCGCAACACCCGTATCGAACGTTTAAATATGCGATTTAATAGTATATGTAAATATAATTGTAGAAAAACCATGACGTTTTTGGGGTCGATGTCCCTGACCCATTAGCTGAGTCAAATGTGACATAATACCCATTATGACAAAACGTATATAGGCGACAAGCAGTTTTTCAGATCCGAATTATAGTAAAAAAAAGAACTTTCACCAAAGATCAGTCGATCATCACACCTGTTTTTCTCAGGGCTCTGACAATCAAGTTGAAATCTTCTTTTAGCATCTCTTTTAACTTTTGGATGGGAATCCTTGTATACCGAGAAACAATTTCATATTTTTCTATCTTCGACATATTCGGTATGACGCAAATAATTATGAATATGAAACAAAAAAACGATATGGTATTTTACCCACCTAGGCTTCGAATTCTTCAGGTTTATCGACCCGTTCAAAGATCATTCGCAGGTAAATTGCATTATCTTTGTTCATTTGTCTGAGTTCGGCGTTACCTTGTTCAATCCTTTCTAAAAGCCTTTCGGTTTGACGAGAGTCTTTTTTACTCTCGATGTGCATATGCCTTAAAAAAGAGGATTGTTTTTCATCGGCCTCCCGGCTCTGTTTTCGGCTCTCTTTTCGGCTTTGCTCGCTCAAGCGATGAAACGTAGCCATCTGGCCACTGAGAATACCCAAAACCAAAATTATTAAAAGTACAATGAAAATTCCACTGACAACCGCGACCATATATAAACTTGCATCCATACAATGGTAATGTATAAAAAATCAGTTTTTTTGCACATTTTTGAAGTTTTTTTTCAAAAAAAAATGGTTTTCAGTCGCCTCGGATTATTCTCGCAAAAAAGAATTATAAGGAAAGCAGGAATTCAGGAATGAAAAGAAGGAAAAAAAGAAGAAAAATATTATAAAATAAAATAAGAGTAAAGGAATTTATACAAAATATCCTACACCCTCAAATTACGTGCCGGGCAAGCACTTTTTATACTCTGCCTTTTCCCTTCCTCTCTTTTCCTGTATTCCTGCCCTTCCTGCCTTCCTTATTAAAATCCCTTTCTTTAGGTCGGAAATTCCACAACAGCAAGCGGTGAAATCTTCATTCTACGATACAAGGTTGTAGTCCGGTAGCATTCCGAACTACGAACAGGGGGAGTTACATACCTTTACGTTACGTAGATAGTCGGCTCGTCGCCTGCCTTATTTTCTATCTGTTTCCTTATAAAATTCTATTTTATATCTACTTTATCTCGAAAAAGTGAAATAAAAACCATTTTTTGGCTATTACACCTATATGACTACGGAACAAGAAAATGCCGCACATTGGTTGTGGAGTAATAACGAGAAAAAGTATCTTCAACTTGTGGCTGGCGCGGGGTCGGGAAAAACGACAACGATGGTTGAAACGCTTTCTGTTGCCAAAGAAGCGGGGTTCAATCCATCTTCCTGTTGCCTTATTACGTTTACGAAAAAGTCCGCCAACGAAATGGAGCAGAGGTTGTTGAAAAACAATATTCGCGCAGGTTTCACAGGAACGATGCACTCGCTTGGTTATTCCATTTTAAAAAACAAATATGGTGGTGCATTGAATATACTCACCGATTCAGACAAAGTTATTAAAGATATTATATGTACACTTTTTCCACAATACCGGCATATACCCCCGGATGTTTTATCGAAGTCAAACCTTCTGAGCCATGTCGAAAAAGAGAGGCTGCAGAAAGAATACTTTTTGTATAAACAAAAAAAAGACCTTTTCGACCTTGACGATCTTATACACCGGGCGCGAAGCGTTTTAGAAAGTTCGTCTGACCTGTTTCCTTATGAATATGTTATGGTGGATGAATTTCAAGACACTTCACCGGAGCAGGTCTCTTTTATTCAATCGATGCGCCCTGGAAAACTTTTTGCCGTGGGGGATGACTGGCAGTCGATCTATGGGTTTCGCGGGGCTGATGTTTCGATATCTCGAAATTTTTCTCAATACTTTCCAGGCGCTCGGCGTTCTTTTTTAACTAAAAATTTTCGTAGTCAGGGAAGAATCGTTCAGCTCGGGAACAAAGCCATACGCTTAAGTGAAGAGTACATTAAGAAAAAACTTCGCGCTCACCACTCTTCGACGGTAGCGCCAAGGTGTTTTATAATTTCGAAGAAGGTAAGCCCTGAAAAAGCGTGGTCTCTTTATGCAAAAGTTAAAAACGAAATTTCGAATTTAACAGTATTGGTCCGCACCAATTACCTGCGAACAATTATCGAAGAAATCGCGCCTGCGGGTGTGAATGTTTTAACCATTCACTCTTCAAAAGGACTTGAGTTTGAAAATGTTCTAATTTTCGGTGTAGCTAAAAATATTTTTCCGCACCGCTTTAATGACCCCGATGAAGAAGTACGGCTTTTATATGTTGCCATTACCAGGGCTAAACAACAAATTGATTTTTTATGCTGGGAAGACGGGTCTGACTACTCTTCTTTTATGCCTTTTTTAGCGTCTAACTGTAAGATCACTTATTTAAAAGAGTCCGGGCGTGGTCTAAAGCAGACTGGGTAATCTCTTTGCCAGCGATCATTCGAGCAAGTTCCTTTACTCTTTCTTCTTCGGATAATCTGGTTATACGCGTACCATTTACCGCATCTTTGCTGACACAAAAGTGACTTACGTTCTTCGCGTTCAAGCCTGCCACCTGGTGTAAATGTGTTATGACAACGACCTGTGCGTTCTTACCCAGCGACGCAATCTTTTGCCCCACCGCTTCTGCGACCCCGCCGCCGACCCCTGTATCGACCTCGTCAAATACCAACGTCGAAACCGGGTCCGATTCAATAATAATTTTTTTCAAGGCTAACATTATACGACTCATCTCTCCGCCAGAAGCGATTTTTCGCAAAGGCCGTAGCACATCGTTTTCACCCTGCCCGAGTAAAAACTCGACCATATCCAGTCCATGATTATGTAATATATATTTCTTGTCCGGTTCTTCGGGAACGGTAAATTCGCCATCGTCACCATATTGCCATTTCATTGAAATTCGAATTTTTGTTTGCCCCATGCTCAGGTCGACGAGTTCTTTCGAAACCGATTCTTCCAGGCGACCCGCCGCCTCCTTTCGTTTGTGCGAAATGACTTCGGCTTCTTCAATCAGTTTCTTTGTCAAACTCTGAATTTCGTCTCGAAGTTTTATCTCTTCTTCGCCGGAAAGTTCTATACCCACCAATTCATTTTTAGCTTTTTCGAGATATATTTTTGCATCTTCAACACCCGGGCCATACTTTCGCAAGACATTATGTATAGAGTCGATTCTCTCTTTTATTGTTTGTATCTCTTCGGGACTGAGCATAACCGAATCGGCTTTTTCTCGCATTTGAGCCGCAGCGTCAGAAAGCAATAAATACGATTCCCGAACTGGCGATAAAATATCTACCAGGCTGTCGTCGTACTCGCTGTCTTTTTCGAGAGTTCGCTCCATAAGTGAAAGGTCTTTAAGCATGCCCCGGTCATCGCCTTGCAACAGACCATACATGTCAGAAAGATTTTTAACCAGACTCTCTGAATGCTCCAGAAGTTTTTCCCGGTTTTGTAACTCTTCAAATTCGGCTTCGTCTTTTAATTGCGCCGCTTCGAGTTCTTGAATTTCATGGTTTAAAACTTCAAGCCGCCTGTTTTTCTCTTGTTCATCTAGAGAGACACTTTTCAGTTTTTGTTTTAGTTCATCTCGTTTTATAAAAGTCTTTTTGTAGGCTGCCACTTCTTCTACAATATGACAAAAACGATCGAGTATAGCGCGGTGAGTCGAGGTATTTAATATATTTTGGTTTTCGTTTTGCCCATGAATGTCTACAAGGTAACGGCCTACTTCTTTTAAAAAACTGACCGGAACCTGCTGGGAATTTATGAAACTACGTCCTTTACCTTCTACGGTTATTTCCCGTTTCAGTATCATTGCCTCTTCGTCGTAAACCCCCCGCTCTTTTAAGAGGTTTTGTAAATCAGGATTTTGCGATATAGAAAATGAGCCTTCGACAACAGAACGCGCAGCTCCGGTTTTAATCATATCGGTGGTTGCCCTGGAACCGAGCAGCAAGTTCAACGCTCCGAGTATAATAGATTTACCCGCACCGGTTTCTCCGGTTATAATATTTAAACCCCGGCTCGTCGTTAAACGAAGCTCTTGAATTAAGGCAAAATCTTTTATATATAACTCGTCTATCATATTACAACTTAATATATTTAACCTTTCTAATAATTCGATGTGCTATTTCCCCTGGCGTCATACGGTCAATTCCGATCGCCATCTGCGCAAGTTTTTCATACCAGGGTTTTCGTTTATTTAAAACTTCCTGTAAATCATCTGCCACCAAAGCGGGACGATGTGCGGACGGCTGAGCATCGGACAGTCGTTGCAACAACAAGTGGTCTTGCATATATAAATAGACACAAAAGTAACAATTTTTCAATATTTGGAACTTTTTTTCAGAAAGTTCACCATTTTCGTCTTCCATTATTCCGCCCCCTGTATCGAGCAAAACTCCGGGACGGTTCGAAAAAAAACGGAGAGCTTCGGACTCTTTATTGCGAAACTCTTTCCACCCCTTTTCTGCTACTAAGTCGGTGATCGTTGACTTCGTTTTTTTTTCTATGTACTCATCGAGGGAAACATACCGTATTCGCATTTTTTTTGCCAAAATTTTACCGACAGTACTTTTTCCGACACCACGAAAGCCGATTAATGCAATTCTTGGATATGGAGTGCTAATGTTGCCCATACTTATTTCGAACTACTTTTTAAATGCCCTTTTAGAATTTTTTCCATAACTTCGATGGGAGCTTTTTTGCCGGTAAACAATTCAAACTGCCTGGCACCCTGGTATAATAACATTTTATAACCCGGTATCGTTTTCAACTTTTTAGCGCGTGCGACTTTAACCAGTGGGGTAACTTCAGGATTGTAAACTATATCGAACAAAACCTGGTGTGAAAAGAGATACTCTTTGCTCAAGGGCGTTACCTGCTGCTCAGAATGACCACTCATACCCAAAGGGGTAGTTTGAATAATTAAATCGTACTCTTTCAGTTGAGATGGATCGTTTAATATAGACTCATAACGAAATTGAAGTCGAATTTTCTTTTCCTTTTCTCGAGGAAAATGAAAAGCTTTTAACTCAGGACAGCTTCGACTCAGTTTCAACCCCCGAATAAGATTGCGCACAGCCGGAGCATTACGCGCTAAAACAGCAATCGCGGAAGGCCCTTTTTCAAGCAATGAAAAAGCGATACCTCTGGCTGAACCACCCGACCCGATAATCAACACTTTTTTTCCTTTTATTGAAAACCCCGACTCTTCAATCGCTTGCACGGCTCCCGGACCGTCGGTGTTATAACCTTCCAGAAGACCATTTTTATTCCATAAAACCGTATTTACCGAACCTATTTGCAGAGCGAGCGGGTCAATTTTGTCAACCGACCTGCGAATATTGATCTTATGCGGAATCGTCACAGATAATCCCTGCACCGAAAACTGACGCATGGAATATTTTATATTAATGACATTTTTCATTGGAAAAGTCAAATAGACCGCATCTATTCCTGCGGCCACAAAAGCGGCATTGTGCATAGCCGGAGAAAGACTATGCCCCAGCGGATATCCGATTATCCCGTATATTTTTGTACCGGGATTCACACTTTTAATCATACGGCTTAATGGTTCCCGCGTTTGTTTTTGGATTCTATTGAAATTATTTCGTCGAAAAACTTATATGCCACGTTCTGCTTTATCAATTTGCCGTTAAAATAAATAGTCGGGGTACCTGATATATTAAGACGGGTAGCCTCGGCGATATCGGCGGCAATAATTTTTTTGGTTTTGTCAGATTTCATACAAGAGTTAAAGCGACTCATATTTAAAGAAGCGCCTTGCGCAAGCTGGTTAATTTGGGTCGGAGTTACCCCTTGTGCAAGTTCTTGTTGACGAGAAAATATTTCATCATGCATATCCCAGAATCGGTTTTGCTCGGAGGCGCATTGCGAAGCATAAGCCAACTCACAAGCGCCGAGATGTATTTGTCGTGAAAGACTGTGGTTGCATGTATTATCCAGAGGGTAATGACGAAATGCTATTTTTACATCTTCAGGATAGCGGTGTAAAATTGTTTTTAAGTCTTGTGACGCTAATGCACAATGTTGGCAAAGAAAGTCTGCAAATTCAGTTATCGTTATACTTCCTTCTAAAGAACCTTTTTGCGGAGCGTTTGAGTTATCCAGAAAAGCCACGGAGGTATTTCGGTACATATTATAAAACCCTTTTTGAGCTTGCTCCAGATGATACTCGGGAGACCCGGTTTTCGAAGCGCCACTTTTAACGGAACTTTTTGCCATCAAATCGACCATCCCGCCCACGGCAAGAACGGCTATGGAAGCGACGGCAAAATATACAACAAAAGGAACTGATTTTTCGAGGCTCTCTTTGGCTTTAAGGGAAAAATTGATATTGTTTTGTTTCATATGCAAAAACAGAAAAATTGCAATGGCGACGGTGGCAACATATGTCAGCGAACACATTTGACAGAACGCTTCAAGACTAATTACCATTACAGCAAGCAGGTAGAGATCGACCAGAACCCCGAGAGCAGCCAGAAGAAAAGATACCTGAACCAGAAAATTAATTCTCGAAAACGCGTAACCAATCAATGAAATCAATATAAATAGATATAAAAGAAGTCCCCATACGGCCAGAGGCAAACCGCCGACTTCCGAGATATCGGACCGGTTGACTTCGCTACACCCTTTGGAATTCTCTCCACAAACGACATCGACAAGAGAGTTCTGGAAATCGAGGTCGTAATGGTGATAGGTTAATAGAACGGTTAATGTCGCTCCTATTAATGCGAAGACGGAAGCAATTTGTACATAATATTTTGACATAATTAGTTACCTGTTTTTTTTGATGTGTGTTTCATGAAGCCATGAACGAACACCCAAAATTGCGATTTCACTATGAATGTCAAATAGTTTTTAATGTAATTTTAACTCTTCTTCGATATCTTTCAGGGTAAGACGAAAACTTTCATCTTTGTCGGCTTTATCGCGAATTCGTTTTTCGCCATGAATAACAGTTGTGTGGTCTTTGCGTCCGAGCGCCTGGGCAATTTGAATTAAGGACATAGTAGGAATAAACCTGCGTATAACATACATACAAACGTGACGGGCCAGAGCAATGGCCTCCATACGGCTTTTACCATAGATATCTTCTGTTTTTACACCAAAAGCCTTGGCAACTGTACGTAAAATATCTTCGACGCTGATAATGGAAACATGGGCCTGCCCCTGAATATTCCCAAGCACCTCTTTTACCGATGCAAGGTCCGGCTTTCTTTTCTCATACTCAAATGAAAACTTTAAGCGAATAAGCACCGCTTCGAGAATGCGAATTTGATCTTTTACATTCAGCGCAATATATTTAATTACTTCTTTAGGTATAGTCAGGTTTTGTTCACTGGCTTTTTTTATTAAGATAGATTCGCGCGTCTCCATGTTGGGAGGTTTAATATCAACAATAAGCCCTGACTGAAATCGACTGATCAGTCTGTCTTTGAGCATAGAGAGTTGTTGAGGCGGTCTGTCGCCGGAAATTACAATTTGCTTGTTATTCTGGTATAAATAATTAAATGTATGGAAAATGGTCTCCTGGGTAAACTCGGCGCGGTGGCTTATGAACTGGATGTCATCGATTAATAAAATATCGACATTTCTGTACTTTGCTTTAAAATGAGGCAGTGTATTGTTTGCGGTGGCCGTTATAAGGTCATTCTGAAAGGTCTCAGATGGAATATATTCCACTTTCATCCATGGATACCGTTTTTTAATATCGTTGGCGATAGCCATCAACAGGTGAGTCTTACCCAGTCCTACTCCGCCAAACAAATACAAAGGGTTATGGTATTGCATCGGATTTTTCGCTACGCCTTGTGCGGCGGCAAATGCATGCTCATTCGAAGGGCCTTTAACAAACCTGTCAAAAACATAACTTTCATTAATAAATATTTTCTGGTCGGCAACGGCTTCATTACCAGATGAATGTCTCTCTTTTTCAGGAGAATTAAATATATTCAATTGGTTGGCATCAACCTTCTTCTTTCGAGCGACAGGACGTTCCGATCCGGTTGCCGGTAGGGTTTTCTCCAACTGAAAGTCAACTTCAAGGTGATCACTGGAAATCTCACGAGCAAAACTGGTAATGATTTTCGCATAACGATTTCGAAGATGAGAAATTACTTTATCATCCGAACTGGCCAATACCAATATATTATCACTCCACTCTACTGGATGAAGATCTTTAAAAAATGCGTCAAAGAATTGAACAGGTACGGCACTTTCAAGTTTTCCGTATAGTTCATGCCAGGGTTTACCCCAACTCTCATCTTCCGACTCATATGAATCGGTTGTGGAATGTCGACTCATTTACTTCCCTCCTTCACAAAATACCAACCTTCTAGGTCTTTTTGGCAAGGGATGGATGGTCGGAAAAAGCTGGTTCGGCAAGCCAAATTTTATAGGTGTGACAATATTTTTTTCCACCACTGCGCACTACTAGTGTATCATTGTGAACCTAGATTATGTCACATTTACTAAATTAATATATTCACAATATTGAATAATTCAAACATTGCAATAAAATTTATTTCTGCGGATACAGAATATTTGTACCTACAATTGCATGGACTTCAGCGGTTCAAAAACAGTGATTAAATTAACGTAAAACGTCGGTTTATATGTGTTGACCGGTCAACTATGTTACATAATGTTACAGGTATGGAGACGGTCTACCTGTTTGCCATTGGCATCTTATCTTTAGCCATTGTATACATCATATTACAATATCGCTTATCTGGAATGATCAGCGAAAAAATGGAAAAATTCTATAAAAACCAAATGGTCAATGATATGCAGGAGTTTTACCGTGAACTGGAAAGCTATTCTGCGATACTTGAATCTCGTATACTTAGGTTAAAGACCCTCGTTGATCGTCAGGAGAGTTCTGTTCGCGAATGGAATACCATCGGATTGCAGCTCGGTAAATCTAAGAAGACGAAAGAGGTTCAAGCTTTTTTAGATGACAAACAAAAAGAAGAGAAAGCTCTTTGGCGTGAAGTTGAATTATTGAAAGAAGACATATATCGAATGAAATCGAGAACTGTACCGGAATTGCAAAAACCAATGTCGGTAGCGGTGCCTGAATTCAAACAAAAAATTAAACCCGAGCCTGTAAAAACACCTGCTTCTGATACAGAAGACCAGGACTCCTCTTTGGCCGAAGAACTTATTTCCGATTTAAACATACCGGATACGTTTGAGCGTATCGGTTCGCCCGCTTTAACAAAACCGCGACCTTCCAGTCGTAATACAACGAAACCCAAACCCAGACGAACGCCGAAAACGGAGCCGCCACCGGAGTCTGAAATTAAACCTGAACAAAAAGAAGAGAGCATAGACAAATCGCTTCTGAATATTTTGTCCTCCATTGGAAAATCGATTTCACCGATGTTCGGAGAAAAGAAAAAAGAGGAGGGCTCTACCGATATTGTACCGGAGAACCCAGCCACAAAAGCTGATTTTCAAAATATGCTCCGAGAAAAAATGCCAGAAAATGCACCGACGGCCCCCATAGAAAAAATAATCCGTAAAAATCCAATTCCGGAAAAAGCGAAACCCGCCGACCCTGCCGAACTTCCCCTTTTTTCTACCCCGAAGGCGGTAAAAAGACTCAACCCTGAAGATCTTGTCAATTTGGTAGAAAAGTTGAATTTGTCTTCACAGCGTCCCGACGCCCTTCGTTTATTGCTTGAAAACGGGTTTAATATCGATCAGATCTCTAATCTCTCAAAAATACCGCATAGCGATCTTGAGATGACTCGAAATATCTATAACATCGAATGAAAATGAACTCTCCTGAAAAAATGGAAAAAAAAATTATTATAGCCTCTGCCAGGGGATTTTGCGCTGGAGTCATTCGGGCTATTCATACAGTGGAACAGGCACTGAAAATTTTCGATCATCCTTTATATGTACATCACCAGATTGTTCACAATAAATATGTGGTGGAAGACCTTGAAAAAAGGGGGGTTCGGTTTATAGAAGAGCTCGATGAAATGCCCGATAATTTACCGGTAATTTTCAGTGCTCATGGGGTTTCTCCCGAAGTTCATAAAAAAGCCGCCCAAAAAAATCTTCAGGTCATTGACGCCACTTGTCCGCTTGTTGCAAAAGTCCACACGGAAGCTATTCGTTATTCAAAAAATGGTTACCGTATTTTTTATATCGGGCATAATAATCACCCGGAAACAAAAGGTACATATGGCGAAGCTCCCGAGGCCATCACTGTAATTGAAAATGAGGCCCAGGCTGACCAGTTAATGGCTACAAAAGATAAAGCCGCCGTTTTAACCCAGACAACGCTTTCGATTTACGATACAGAAAAAGTCATTACCAGTTTAAAACAAAAGTTTCCCGACCTGGCAACTCCTAAAAAAAGTGATATCTGTTTTGCTACGACAAACCGCCAGGAATCTGTTTTGACTTTGTCTAATAATTGCGATTTGGTATTCATATTAGGTTCCAAAAATTCTTCAAATTCAAATCGTTTAAAAGAAGTTGCTTTTTCTCAGAATACTCCGTCTTACCTAATTGACGGGCCCGAAGATATCGAAACCGAGTGGCTATTGAATGCTCAAACTGTTGGTATTACAGCCGGGGCCTCAGCTCCTGAATTTCTCGTCACAAAAACTATTGAGTTTTTAAAAGAGAAGTTTGGTTTTAAAAATGTCGAATATCGAAATATAAAAGAGGAAAATATATCATTTCAACTTCCCGAAGAATTGCAAAAATTATTGACAAAAGCACAATGATATAATGACATTACAAATGAAATGCTAAAGAACATTAAAAACACTTTCTTCTTTAGTCTGTTAATTCTGGCTTTGAACCCATTTTCGTTGAGCGCAGCTTATAACACGGAAGATCTCGAAAGTTCCGAAGTTTTGCAGAGTTTGACGCTCAAAGCAATTCAGTTTTATCACCAGAAGAAATACGACCAGACGGCCCTTATTATGGATCGTATTCTGAAAGTATATCCGGATGATAAAACAGCTTACGAATATTATATTAAAGCCAACGATCAATTGATACGAGCCTTAATTCTGGGAAAGCAAGCCGTTATACTGGTGAATAACGGACAACTGCTCGAAGCGCAAGCCCGTATCGAAGAAGCCGGTCGCATTGCCCCCCACTCCCCGGCTATAAACAAGCTGGCAGAATATATTAAAAATAAATCTGAAGATTTAAAACCACTCTCACATCTGGACGAACAGCAACGTAAAAGCTTTGAAATTCTTTTAAAAAAAGCTACGAAAGAACTCAATGAAGGACGTAACGAAGAAGCGCTTTTATTATTTCGAGACGCTTTAAAAATAGCACCGGAGTCTCCCCGCGCGGTTCGCGGTTATAACCTCGCCCTGCTACGCTCCCGTTCGGAAAACTATTCGGAGCAAACCAAAAGGTTGTTTCAAAAGGCTGACGCGTTTCGCAAAGCAATACAATACATTAAAGCTAAAGGTGTATATGAAGAAATTCTAGCATATGACCCGGCAAATATAAGGGCTGAAACGGGTTTAAAAGAGATGGAAAAACTTATTGCCGAACTTTCTCAGGCTGCTGAAAAATCGCAACTTGCTCAGCAATATTACGACGAAGCTCGTGACCACCTTGACGGTAAAGAGTTCGAGAATGCCATCGAAAAATACGAACTTGGAAAAGCGACTCTCGCCCCGTATAAAAACTGGGACCAGTTAATTATCAATGCAAAAAAACAAAAAAAAGATTTTGAAAATAAAGACAGGGCGGAAAAAAGCGCCATGCTTGATAAATCTTTGAATAATGCCTTTGTATTAATTACAACAGAAAGATATAAAGAGGCAGTTAAAGAACTAAATACAGTTGTTATTATTTCTAAAGAGCTGGAGTTAGAAACATTTGAAACACAAGCTATTGAGCTTTTGAAAAAGACACAAGAGAGTATGCGCAAACAGGAAGACGAGACTATTACCATAATTCATCCATATTATGACGCCATAAATACCCAGAAAATTCTCGGCCTTGAAGCTTATAAACGGAAAAAATATAAACTTGCTCAGGAATATTTCTCTTCCATACTCGAACTTTTTCCTAAAAACCGGTTTGCCAATATCTACAATATTAAATGCACCATTGAACTCGGTATCGGTAGTAAAACCCAGGTAATGAACGATCTAATTTCAGGTATCAATGTAAACTTGAAAAGCGGTGACAAATTCGAAGCAAAGCGTCTTTACAATATAGCCAAAGAGATTGAGCCAGGTAATGCCGAATTAAAAGCACTTTCTCCAAAGTTTGATAAAAAAAGAATAATAAACGATCTGCTAAATAGAGACGAATCTATTACCGATACACAGATCGAAAATATGTATAAAAACGCCTTAAATTTAAGCCGTTCCAAACCCAAAGAATCTATAGCAGTATTAAACCGAATTGTGAAAGCTGACCCCGCAAACACCAAGGCGCGTAAACTACTTTTACAACTTCAAAACATAGCAAAATCCAGGTCATCCACTTATGAGGCTCCCAGAATAAACTCACGCGCCCAACAATACTATGCCGACGGAATTCGTCACTACAATAATGGTAGAATAAGGGACGCTAGAAGTTCATTTATTAAAGCTCTGAGAATTGAACCATCTTATACCAAAGCAAGAAAAGCCCGTGAAAAATGCGACAAATATCTTGGTATAAAATAACATGATTTTATAATCTTTTAATGTATTTACTTTCAGGAAAACTCTCACGCAGACGTTCGCGGTAAAGTTCATACTCTCTTACCTTTCCCGCTTTCTTAAAAGAGAGTGAACTTTTATACAAAGCTCTTTCGAAAAGATCGGAAATACCCGAATAAAGATATACAATTTTCGTGTAATCTCTCGCTGCTTTCAAATAGGCTTTTCGCAATAAGTGAATTTCACCAAGATAATAAAATGACCACGCCGCCAGAAATTCGTCGCGTCCCTGAGAAACCTGACGAAAATAATCAAAAGCGACATCGTATTTTTTTTGATAATAATGCGCAAGTCCGGAATAATACCGGGCAACAATCGAATGGTCTTGTTCGTCCAGTAGAGGCTTTAATAACTTTATTGCTTTGTTATATTCCTTTTGCATTAACCAGATTTTTGCTTCAACAATAGTTAATTGACCAATTGTATTTTTATCATTGGAAGAATTCTTTTTTTGCTTGCCAATCAACTCAAGGGCCATTTCAACATTCCCACTCGAAGCATAAATTTCAGTCATGGTTTTTACCAGGCGAATACGGTAAGGCTCCATGTCTTCGGCGTTAGAATTCAAAAGTTTTTCACAAATACCCAGGGCTTCTTTGTATTGTCCTGTTGACGAATACATCGAAACACGAGCAAATTGAGCCTCCATTTTATCACCGGTAGTTTTCGCATTACGTATCATTTTACGATACAATGCATCTGCCTTGGAGACCTCTCCCCGCTTACGAAAATATACACTTATAATACGTAAAATTTCTGCTCTGTATAACGATGCAGATTTTTTCTTGGCAAGCTCATAATACACATTTTCAGCATGCTGTGGCTGTTTTACCTGCAAATAAGATTTCGCAAGAAGATAATAAACCTCTTCGACTGAAACCGATTCAGGGTATTGTTTTAAAAAATTTCTATACTGATCAATAGCCCCCCAGAAGTCCCCCTGCAATGCAAGTATCTTTGCATAATCAAGCAAAGACCTTTCTTTAAAAGGATTGTCTTCAGGCGACTCTTTATGACATTTTAAAAACAGTCCTTCAGCCTTTTTGTAGTTTCCCGTTAAATGCAGGCTTTTCGCCTGAAAATAAAGAGCATCGGGAGCGCGTTTACCTGACGGAAATTTTTCAAGATATGTAATAAACTCTTTTTCAGCCTGTGCATAATCATTCAATCGAAAGTAGACCCATGCAATTTGAAAATAAGCCTCTTCAGCTTCCGGCTCTTCAGGATATAATTTAATTACATTTTGATAGTATTTTATGGCATCGTCGAAATCTCTAAGATTATAACGACACGAAGCGATGGCGCTTAACACCCATGCTTTTTCACTATCATTAGAAGCGAATTTTTCATATTTTCGAAACTGGTCAGATGCGCGTTCGTATTGTTTCAACTCAAGATAAGACCACCCTACCCCCATAGCCGAGGCAAAAAATCTTCTGTGCCCTTTGTATTGGCGAAGAACAATATTATAATATTGTAGTGCTTTGGTATAATCGGTTAAAGCGTAATAAATTTCTCCATACATAAAGTATGCATCCCCTTTCCATTGCGAATGGGGATATTTTTTGACCAGTCGATCAAGAGTGTTCAAAGCAGTGTCATACATCCCTACTTTATATAAACTCTGGGAACGCATAAACATTGTCTCAGGCGCCGATTCATCGGTCGGGTATTCTTCATAAAAAATCTGATAAACTCTGGCAGCCTTTTCAAACTGTTTTTCAATTAATAAAAGATTACCCATTTTCAGTAAAACAACTTTTCTGGCTTTTCCTTTCAACTTAAAAGAGTCAAGCAACATCTGGTAAATTCTCAAAGCCTCATCTGTTTTACCAAAACTCCGGTAGCTGTCAGCCATTAACTCAAGCGCCTGAATATAAAATTCACTGTCCTGATAACGTTCGACCACAAGACGATAATCGGCGGCCGCTAGGGCATAATTTTCCCGAATCTGGTGTATCTGCCCTCTTCGAAAATAAGCTGAGCCAAGCTCTGACCACTTCTTATAGTTTGCAATAATGTCGTTTAAAACTTCAAATGTTTTTTCGGGGCCTTCTGTTTTATAATAACACAAAGCAAGGTGATACTTGGCATCGGGTACAATATCGCCTTGCGTATGCTGTTCTAAAATATAAAGAAATTGCGCTTTAGCATCTTCGTATTTATTTTCAGCAAAATATGTTTTGCCTATCCATAATTGAGCTTCTTTAGTGTCAATATCTTGATATCGTAATATAACCGATTGAAACTGTTTTCTTGCTTTGGAATAATCACGATTATTGTAATGGGCGATACCAAGTTGCAATGCAATTTCAGGCGAGATATTGCTCTTTGGATATTTATTTAATGCGTCTCTAAACGTAAAAACCGCATCATCATATCGCTCCGTTAATATGTACATATAACCGATTGTGTATATGGCATAAGCGGCCCTTTTACTTTCAGGAAAATCTTTAATGAATTTATAATGAGTAGAGAGCGCTTGTCGGTAATCTTTTAAATAATAAAAGCATTCACCCTCCCAATAACGAGCCTTAACCTCATAAGATGAATTGGGATAATCTCGCAACAAAACTCGAAACTCAAACAAGGCCGACTTATAATCGGCTTCGTAATAGTATGTCAATGCAATGTAGTATTGAGAGTCATCGCCAAACTCACCTCGGGAATCTTTGTTCAAGATTTCCTGAAATAAAAGCCTGGCCGAATAAAAGCTTTTTTGTTGAAAAGCTTTTATTCCAGCCTGGTAGGTTCGTAAGGATGAAATTGTATTGTCTGCCGCAAGAGAAGAGACAAAAGCCACTCCCAGAAAAGCAAGTAAAAGTGTTTGTTTACGAAGCATTGATTCTATAATACATATTTGGAAAGGTCCTCATTTGTTATGATCGCGTCGAGCTGTTCGCGAACATATTTATCATCGATTATAATTTCCTTTCCTTTGTAATCTTCAGAATGAAACGAGATTTCTTCGAGCAACTTTTCCATGATCGTATGCAAACGTCGAGCTCCGATATTTTCCGATTTTGTATTCATCTCTGTTGCAATTTTTGCAACTTCCCCCAGACCGGAACGTTCAAACTTTAAAGCAATATCTTCGGTCGACAAAAGGGCCTGGTACTGCTTAGTTAAAGCGTTCTTCGGATTTTGCAATATCGCATTATAATCCGCTTCGGTAAGAGACTTAAGTTCTACACGAATAGGGAATCGCCCTTGAAGCTCAGGAATTAAATCGGATACCGAAGAGACATGAAAAGCGCCGGCGGCTATAAACAAGATGTGATCGGTTTTGACCGTCCCATGCCGAGTGTTCACACTCGAACCTTCTACCAGAGGTAAAATATCGCGTTGCACTCCTTCGCGTGAAATGTCCGCTGAACTTTTGGAAGCTCGTGAACTGATTTTATCGATCTCGTCAAAAAATACGATTCCGTTTTGTTCTACACCTTCAATTGCCTCAGCTTTAATTTTATCATGATCAAGTAAATTATCCATTTCTTCTTCAAATAGTACTTTTCTCGCTTCCGAAATTGGAACTTTTTTATTAGACTTTTTCTTGGGCATCATATCGCCCAACAGGCTTTGCATCTGGTTTTCAAGATCTTCCATCCCGGGCATTGCCATAATCTGCATACTTGGATTTTGCGATGTAGTCGTCGCCCTGACCTCAATTTCACGATCTTCAAGATTACCGGCATGCAGTTTTTTTCGAAACATTTCGCGAATATTCTGATCTTCTTCACTTAGCGCGTCTTTAGAGCTGTCTCCGCCTGAAACAAGAATATCCAGAATGCGCTCTTCCACTTTTTGTTCACTCACCTTCTGGTATTTTTCTTCGTGTTTTTTACGATACATCTTAATCGACATACTTACAAGATCGCGAATCATGCTCTCAACATCGCGCCCCACATACCCGACTTCGGTAAATTTCGTCGCTTCCACTTTTACAAAAGGAGCATCGACGAGCCGTGCCAGGCGTCTGGCAATTTCTGTTTTCCCAACACCGGTTGGACCAATCATTATTATATTTTTTGGATGAATCTCCTCTTGAATCGGATCGTCACCCAGTGCCATTCTTCTCACCCTGTTTCGAAGAGCAACGGCGACCGCTCTTTTAGCATCATCCTGGCCAATTATAAACTCATCTAATTTTTTTACTATTTCTTTAGGTTTTAATCCATCTAACATATTTTTAACCAATTTCCTCTATTATAATTTCTTGATTCGTATACACACAAATATCTGCAGCAATGTACAACGACTTTTCAACGATTTCTTTTGCATTCAGTTTGGTATTTGCTATTAAAGCTTTCGCTGCCGCTGCCGCGTAGTTACCACCAGAACCAATTGCCAGTACGCCGTCTTGAGGTTCAATAACATCTCCATTTCCTGAAATTAATAGCATTTTTTTGCCATCAGAAACAATCATCATTGCTTCAAGACGACGCAACATACGATCGGTACGCCAGTCTTTAGCAAGCTCAACAGCCGAACGCATTAAATTTCCAGAATAAGCTTGAAGCTTCTTTTCGAAAAGTTCAAGCAAAGTAAAAGCGTCAGCAGTAGAACCGGCAAACCCCGCTATAATTTTATTCTCATATATTTTCCGCACTTTTATAGCATTGCCTTTCACCACGGTTTGACCGAGCGAAACTTGCCCGTCTCCCGCCATGGCAATTTTTCCATCTTTTTCTATGCAACAGATGGTAGTGCCATGCATTTTATTTGAATCACTCATAATTTATTTCCTTTTTTAGCATGCGGATGACAGTTTCGAAACGTATTTTGTATTCTTTCTTTTGCTACATGCGTATAGTTTTGTGTAGTTGAAACACTCGAATGGCCCAACATCTCCTGGACAACCCGAATATCAGCTCCGGAATTCAACATATCCGTGGCAAACGTATGTCGAAGCGTATGTGGACTAACGTCTTCGTTGGCCAATAGCAGAGACTTCCGTTTCTTTAAAATATAAGCAGCGCCTCTTCTGGAGAGTCTACCACCGCGATAATTTATAAACAAAGCGGTTTTGTCCATGTTTTCCCGGTCAACACCTTTTAAAACATTTTTTAAAACAATAGTGCGCGCTTCCAGATAAAGCTCAAGAGCCTCTTTGGCTTTTACACCAACAAAAACAACTCTCTGTTTTCCGCCTTTGCCTTCAATCACTAAATTTTCTTTTATACTGCCATTCATTTCAATAACTTCTTCAGCATTTAACGGCAACATTTCGGAAATTCTCATTCCACTGGAATACAGAGTTTCCAGAATTGCTCTGTCCCGAATTTGTATCCAGGGCAGCTGGTCGGTTCCATCTTCCAAATAACGCTCCATTTCTACAGGCCGCAATGGTTTCGGCAAAGAACGATTATATTTTGGCGAACGTAATTTCTTTAACGTGTTTTTTTCAATAATGTCATTTCGTTCGCAATACGAGTAAAACGATTTTAGACTGGCGGTTTTCCTGGCCTGAGAACTTTTCGATATTCCCTTCTCACTACGAAGTTCGCTTAAAAATGCATACACACTTTGTTGTTCCACCGTAACCCAGTCAATTTTCTCTCGTTCAATGTACGTTACCCACTGTGTTAAATCATTACGATAGGCATCAAGTGTATTCACCGAATAATGTTTTTCAAATTCGAGGTAGCTAAAAAATGAATTCAGCTGTGTATCTATTTGCAAATCCATATTCTCTGGCAACTCAGTCAGTTTTTTGCTCCATTACAAATTTACAAGCGGGATTTTGACAAGTGAGCGTTATTCCGCTTTTTTTAACTTTTTGTCCCATAATGGATTCGCATTGCGGACAACTCTGCTGCGAGGGTTTGTCGAGCATTGTAAATTCACATCCGCTGGAAGCATAGTTTTCACAACCGTAAAACTTACGCCCTTTTTTCGAAGCTTTAGAAACAACATTACCAGCACACA
Source organism: Leptospirales bacterium (assembly GCA_040326155.1). Taxonomy (GTDB): domain Bacteria; phylum Spirochaetota; class Leptospiria; order Turneriellales; family JAOUFE01; genus JBEQLE01. Next base: position 85,757 of record JBEQLE010000001.1, read on the forward strand.
ATGGACATTTACCGAGTGGAATACTTTCGGTATATCGACATCCCCCTGCGAAATTTGCACAGCCTATAAAATAGCCATTTTTTCCAAGCTTTTTTTGCAGGGCATTACCACAGTCAGGACAGTCTCGACCGATGGGTATGCGAATAATATGTGACATATCCGGCATACTTTCCCCGGCAGCTTTCAGAACATCCTGAAAGGGAAAGAAAAAATCACCAAGCATTTTTTTCCAGGCAATTGTCCCCTTGGCGACATCATCCAAAGTCTCTTCCAGGTTTGCTGTAAACTCCAGATCTACAATATCAGCAAAATGGTCTTGCAAAAGACCGCTGACAAGCATACCAAGCTGGGTGGGTAAAATTTGTCTGCCTTTTCTTTCGATATAAGATCTTTTATCGAGAGTCGCCATAGTCGGAACATACGTTGCAGGACGTCCAATACCTGACTCTTCCATTTTACGAATAAGAGAGGCCTCTGTATAACGCGGCGGTGGCTGGGTAAATTTTTGCATTTTTTCAAAAGTGTGAATTTCCAGAGCCAGCCCCGGTTCAAATTTTGGTATATGCTCTTTTTTATTTTCCCCAGATGGAAAAACAGCGCGATAACCGGGAAAAGTCTGTCTACCTGAAGAGAACCGAAACAGATACATTTCATCATTCGATAAAACTTCAATGGTTACCAGTTCATCTACACCCGTAGTCATTTGCGAACCGACAAAACGCTTCCAGATTAAATCGTACAGCTTGAACTGATCTCGGCTTAAATATTGCGAAATTGAAGCCGGGGTTCGCATTACATCGGTCGGGCGAATTGCTTCGTGAGCGTCCTGGGCCGATTTTTTTGACGCATATATATTTGCTTTTTCGGGAAGGTATTCAGACGAAAATTTTTCTTTAATATAACTTCTAGCCATTCCCAGACCGGCTTCTGAAATTCTTGTCGAATCTGTTCTCATATAGGTGATTAAACCGGTTGGTCCGCCTTCACCCAGATCGACACCTTCGTATAGACTCTGAGCAACAGACATAGTTTTCTGAGCACGGTAACCCAGCCGGGTCGATGCGTCTTGTTGCAAACGACTGGTAATATAGGGCGTAGGAGGCTTGCTCTTTCTTTCGGATATTTTTCGAACAGTAGTCGAGAATGACTGTTTTAAACAGGTTTCTTCAATATGCTGCGCTGTATCTCCATTGGTGATGTTTACTTTTTCGCCGCCAACCTGAACAAGCTTAAAAATTACGGCTTTATCTTTTGCCTTAGCCAGGTCGTGCTCAAAAGTACTTTCTACTTCCCAGAATTCAACGGGTTTAAAATCTTTAATCTCATTTTCTCTGACAGTAATAATTTTTAAAGCCGCCGACTGAACACGCCCGGCAGAAAACCTTTTAGAGCTAAATTTTTCTTGCAAAATAGGAGAAATACTGTAACCAACCAGACGATCGAGCAATCTACGAGCCTGCTGAGAATTCACCATCAACATGTCGATTTCTCTAGGATGGCTGATGGCATCTTTTACGGCCTCTTCGGTAATTTCATTAAATTCAATTCTTTGAATATTATCGTTCACGGCTGAGAGGGCCCGTTCAAGGTGCCAACTGATCGCTTCACCTTCCCGGTCAGGGTCAGTCGCAAGTAAGACATTTACGGAAGATTTTGCAGCTTTTTTCAATTCGGCTAAATCTTTTCCTTTACCGCGTATAGTTATGTATTGCGCTTCAAAATTATTTTCAATATCAATACCCATTTTACTTTTAGGCAGGTCAATTAAGTGCCCTTTTGAGGACTCAATTCTATAGTCCGGTCCCAGAAACTTTGCCAGAGAACGAATTTTTGTCGGGGACTCAACAACAATTAACGTTTTAGTTTTTTTTGATTTCTTAGTTTTAGTAGCCATAATCTATTTTATACTATCGGACAAAGACGATATTCTTTCATTCAAGTTCTTTCTGATTTAAATAAAAAATCCGAAAATTTAAACTTTCGTCGCCTTTTTTCCAAACCGCCTTTTTATTTTTTTCCAACTCATGAATTTTTTCCATAGCAGCCTCTTGGACAATTAACCCTTTCTTCGGCGCTTTCGTAGCTATTGCCTGAGCTACTCTCAACCCCTCAAATGATATATCTTTATCTTTGTGTAATATCGCTCCCGCTTGAATCTCTCTTTCTAGAAATGGATGCGTTCCGGTAAAGTAAACTTTCAATAACCTGTCGAATACTTTTTTTGACAAGTATCCCCTGTAAAAGTGAGGACCTGCCTCCAGGTATAAAAACATCTTCCGTAGTTTCCGTCCTTCTTTTGTTGAAAACGCATTTTCCGGGTCGTAAGGGTTGCAAACCACATAAAGTGCAATTAGATCGGAGTTTCCTGTTACGGACCCCAGGTATCGAAAGCCAAAATACAAAAGAAACAAAAACACAACAGCTAAATTTGCATATAGATAATCACTGCTTTGCCATATACCGGTATAAAATTTTTTCATTTCGGGCATCGTATATTGAAACTGCCACCGTACTAGATTACTTTCATTTTTTGTGTGGCAAATTAAACAAGGCTTAGCAGGATGTTCCGTATAGGTAATAAGTTCTGGAGAGAGCTTTTCATAACCGGTTTTTACACTTTCACCGTTTTCCAGTTTATTCGGTACAAAACGCGCTTTTGTTTGAATACAATCTTTTGATGCACCCTCATCATCGTTTAACCCGGCACATTGAAACAGAGGTTTCCACACATAAGGCTCGGCTGCTGAAAGTTTCAAGTTGACCAGCTCTCTTTTTCGAATTTCAAGAGCTCGATAATAGAAAAAACCACTTTTATCGCGTGATTCTTTTTTATAGAGCAGAAAAACAACAGCGTTCAGAAGAATAAACACCCCAACCAGAAAAGCCAGAAACGTTTTTGGCCAGAAGGAAGGGTGAAATAACCAATTTTTCCAAACTCTGGTCGCAGCCCACACTAGTTATGTTCCTTTCAGAAAAATCTCTAATTCCTTTGCATGGCCATATTTCTGAAGCTTAAGGAGGGTCTTTTTCTCAATCTGGCGAACTCGTTCTTTAGATAAACTGAATTCTTTTCCGGCCTGGGTCAACGAAAGTCTTGGTTTATTATTCAATCCAAAACGAAACTCAATAATTGCTTTCTCTGACTTGGTAAGTTCTTCGAGTATGGAGTTAATGGCCTCATGCAGGGCAATATTCATCACCTGTGTTTCAGGCGATTCGTATTTATCGTCTTCGATCGTTGACATCTGCGTATTTTCAGAGTCGGTTCCAAGAGGCGCATCTAACGATACATAGTCAGCAGAGACTAGTTTCAACCACTTTATTTCGTCTTCAGGAATATCAATACGATCTGCAATCTGAGCAATAGTAGGTTCAACACCCAACTCATGTTCGAGCTCTTTTTGAACCTTCTCAATTCGATTTAAATCGATGGTTCGATTCATGGGTAGACGTATAATGGACGCTTTTTGATTTATAGCGAGTATAATGGCCTGGCGAATCCACCAGACTGCGTAACTGATAAAATGAAATCCCATATTAGGGTCAAACCTTTCAGATGCTTTTATTAAACCCATATTTCCTTCGTTAATTAAATCAAGAAGAGAAATACCATATTTCTGGTACTTTTTTGCCACTTGCACCACAAAACGCAAGTTTGCAACAATCAAGCGCTCTTTGGCTTTTTCATTACCCGCAATCGCTTGTCTGGCATAAGTATCTTCTTCTTCGCGACTCAATAAGGGTATTTTATTAATTTCTTCAAGATACCATTGAATACTGGATTCAGTATAAGGGTGTTTATTTTTTACTGCTTTTTTCCTGGTTTTAGTCGTTTTTTTAGGCTTTCCAGTATCTTCTTTTTCCTTTATATCTTCTTCAGATACTTCAGACAACCCTTCTACCTTCGAAACAACATCTTTCTTTTTGACTTTTTTAGAGCCGGTTGTCTCTTTAGTAACATTTTTGCTGCTTTTTTTCATTATATTATACCGGAAACTTGACTATACACAATCCAGAACACCAGTTTCGCCTATGGGCGTATGATGTAAAGGTATTCTATCGTATCTGTATTCTATTCTCAATTAGACGAAAATAACGCATAATAACCGTGAATATAAGATAATAAATGGAACACCGGTTTTCCGTTCCTGCTTTACACCCTGTCTATTTGGCGTAATAAAGTTTCAATAGTAATGCACATGGAAATTATAAATAACAAACCGATCTATGGTATAGGAATTGAATCAAGTTGCGACGAAACAGGTATTGCAATTAGCCAAAACGGGAATAAAATTCTTGCCAACCCGGTATACACGCAGATTGACTTTCATGCCCAATACGGGGGTGTCGTTCCTGAATCGGCCAGCCGTCTGCACCTTGAAAAAATTGCGCCGATGCTCCAGGAGAGTTTTTCTACAGCAGGCATTACACCGGACCAACTCTCGTATGTAGCAGTTACCGTTCGTCCGGGTCTGGTTGGTTCCCTGCTTGTGGGGTATTACACAGCCCGCGCGCTTGCCGATTTTTACGAAATTCCGCTTATACCCATCCATCATCTCGAAGCCCATCTATATGCCATTGAAATTGCTGGAATTCCAGTCCAATACCCCTTTCTGGGTCTGCTTCTTTCAGGCGGTAATTCGGCAATATACAAAGTCGAGGGGCTCTCCAATATAACTACCATGGGAGACACACTTGACGACGCCGCAGGCGAAGCTCTCGATAAAGCGGCCGCGCTGCTGAATCTAAGTTATCCGGGAGGGCCGGTCATTGAAAAACTGGCCCGATCGTTTGCGAACAAAGGTGAAGAAAAATTTGACGTCCTCAGAGAAAAAGGTGGGGTAAGAAACCTGGCTCGTAACCCTTTGCCAAAAATACTGGCAACCCAACCCTCCGACAAATATGAGTTCTCGTTCAGCGGTATTAAAACAGCCCTTTACTATTTGCTGGAAAAAAAAGAGAAAACGTATACACCAGAACACCTTGCCTGGGCTTTTCAAGAAAGAGTTTTTGAGATCGTACTGCGAAACGTCACAAATGCCCTCACCAATAAAAAATTTCCCCGACTGGTCGCCGCCGGCGGCGTGCTTGCCAACCAGACGCTAAAAAAACAACTCGCTGAAGCGGCGCAAAAAACCAACACTGAATTTATTTCCCCCCCACCCGAACTTTGCACCGACAACGGAGCTATGATCGCTGCGCTCGGTTTTCGCTATTTCCAAAATGGTAATTTTGAAAACCTGAGCCAGGAAGTGACTTCGTCTAAAAAGTGGGGTGTTTAATTGACTGGACCTCATGAACCCGCCAACGCATCAATGAGTTTGGCGCAACCACCGTTTTTTATATATTCCGTATGCTCATCGATTGTCTTAAAGTTTTTTCCGGTTATTTCAGAACATAGCATTTCATAGTCGGTCACGCCCTGAAATGTTTTTAATATACGATCTGCTTCAGGGTTACGAAACCCTGATTTTATTTTGTTTTGTTCTTTCAGTGTTTTTAGAGAGCGCATCCATATTGCAGCGCTGAGAGCGCCACAGGCATTACCGTTTAAACCAAGGCCTCCGGCAAAACCGGCAACCATAACTATTTCCTCATCGCTGGCGCCCATTTTTCTGGCAACTTCAGAAGCGCAACTTATACAGGTTTTGGGTAAATTTGACTTTTGCGTAGACAACCCTTTCGTCGCCGCCTCGATGGCTTCGGGGGCCCACTTCTCTGACAATTTATAACATCCCAGAGCTTTTCCGGTCACTAAATATTTTGCTATACTCAAAGGATTTTTAAAATCGGCTTCGGTTATATCGGAGCACTCAACGGTTTTGGTCCTTTTAGAAAAAGATTCAACTATGTGTTGGGTCGCGGTTAAGGCCAACCCGATTGCCGAGTTAAGACTATCGCTTCTTCGAAAGGCTTCGGCTCCTGCGGCTAAGGTAGCTCCCCATAACATACCGCATTGGTACCCTTGCCTCAATATTCCACCCGCTAAATGGTCTGAAGCGCTTTCTGCTTGTTCCTGAACATGCCCAAATTCCCGATTTAATATGTGGAAAAATGCGTGAGAGCAAGTTCCTTTTTTCAGAAATATTTTCTTTGCGTCATTTTTTATTCTAATTTTATTTGTTTCCATTTTTTCCCTCATTCATCAATCATCAATCATTTAATCAGTCACTGTAATTACGACATGGCCTTTTTTCTTTCCCGCTTCGGCGTACGCGTGAGCTTCGGCAGTTTGCTCCAATGTAAAACATTTGTCAATAACGGTCTTAATCTTTCCCTGTTCCACCAGCTCTTTAATATACACCAGATCTTCTTGCTTATAGCTAGACATCGCACAAATAACTTTCTTACTACCAAAAAACTTTGTTCGTAACATTTGAAATATCGGTTTTGTTTTAAAACTTGCCAGCAAATATATTCCATTTTTCTTTAAAGATTTGTTACAAGCCGAAAAGGAGCTCTTGCCCAGCACATCGAGAATGATATCATAGGTCTGCCCGTTGGAAGTAAAATCTTCTTTCGTGTAATCTACGACATAATCTGCTCCGAGCGATTTTATATAGTCTAACCTTGCAGTGCTGCACACCCCGGTAACTTCAGCTCCAAAAGATTTAGCCAACTGGAGAGCGTAACTTCCAATACTTCCGGAAGCTCCATTAATTAAAATTTTAGAATTTTCCCATTCTATATTTTTAGAATCGAGTTTTCTAAGTACATTCAGGGCCGTTAATGCCCCATAGGGGACCGTACATGCCTCTTCAAAAGTCATATTACCCGGCTTTAAAGCCACCAGACCGTCAGCCTTCATGCATATGTATTCTGCATTGGCGCCAAACTTCGCTTCGGGGTATGCAAAAACGAGATCGCCTTCTTTAAAATTTTTGACATCTTTGCCTACGGCTTTCACCTGCCCTGCCAATTCACTTCCGAGAATATTTATTTTGGGTTTCCAGACACCAAACACAAGGCGCACCATAGGCAACAAAAATAGAGGCATGTTAAATTGACTGGAGGTTATATTTCCAAAATTCCGTGCGAGCATATCGCCATAATTGACAGGCGTAGCATGCACCTTAATTAAAACTTCATTATCTTTCGGAACCGGTTGTTCCACCTCTTCAAGCTTTAGAACCTCCGGGCCTCCGTATTCTGTGTATACAATTGCTTTCATTTTATACTCCTTAAGTTACAAAATTTTTAAAACTTCAATTGACTTTCTCTTCTAAATTATAAGAGAAAACCTCTTCCAACGGTATGCCAAACACATGAGAAATGCGAAAGGCTAAATCAAGAGAGGGCGAATATTTTCCTTTTTCGATGGCTACAATTGTTTGCCGTGACACTCCTGCATTTTCCGCCAGTAGTTGCTGGGTCATTTCATCATGGTTAAAACGTAATTTTCGAATGTTATTACTGACAAGATATTTACTCATCTTAGACTCCTCTACGATACAAATAGAGTTTTATAATTTCACCCAGTCCATTGCCAAAAAACATAGAGTACATAATGAACAAGAAAACCATAAAAGGCGCAATTCCCAGAGCGAGTGCCCCCATGGAGCCGACAAATCCGACACCAAAGGCTATAAAAGAGACCTGCATTCCTTTAAGTTCAATCAGTTTGTCGCGCTCATCCGTAACCGATTGTACTTTTTCTTTGGTTATTATCGCATAAAAAATATTGAATAGAATGGAAACGGCGATGGTAACTAAGATACTGGCGCAAATCAATACAAAAATAGATTTTCCCACAAGGGCGGCCGCACCGGCTCCATCGAAACGCCCTTCCTGGTACATATTAAACATGTACATTCCATAGAGTCCAAATACTATTATAGAGCTGATTAAATTTGCGATTGTATTTCTTTCTTGATATGACATTCCGTCCTCCATTTGTCTGGTATTCTTTACTTTTAGTCTAGTTTGACAGACAGAATGTAATATAAATTATACTATGTGTCAAGTTTTCTTTACATTTGTATTAAAAAACGAAAACATACTTTCTTTTCAAGCCCCTTCTTGCCTTCCTTATAAAAACTCTTTTCTTACTGATTTTAAGAAATTCAATTTGGAAAATCAGGGGCCTGTATTTCTATAATAAAAAACTTCATTTACACACAATAGCGTTAAACAATACTTTCCATCGTCGGGAAGTTGCATTTTCTGGCGTTAACTTAATATGGTTTTTATAATATCAATAATAACATCTGCCGTTTTAACTTTGTTCTTTGGTTTAAGAGGCCAGTTCGCAAAAAAAGAGACACAAGTCTATCTGGTAAGAAGTTATATTCTTGGAATAATCTTAATTCCTATCGTTGGCGGCCTTCAAGGCAGTTTTCATTCAGACGCTTTCAGCATACCCTGGTGGTTTTTTGGGTTAATCAACTTTTTCGCAATAAGTCTAATGGCTGTTATCGCAATCGTAATTTTGAAAATCTTTAGTTCCGCGCAAAAAGAACAATAGCCGACACTCTTCCATTCTCGTTTAAATTATTTATCCACTAAAAACGTGATTTCTGGCGGCTTATTTCCTGTTTTGCCCGCTCCATATCGTATGGGGTGGCGGAGAATCTTTTTTAGTATACTAAAAAAATTCGCAGACAGGGGAAAGAGGAAAGTCGCGCAGAGTAAAGTATTTTTGTTTGCAAAACAAAAATGCGCATCCCCGCTTTCCCCATTTATGCTTGTTGGTTTTCATCATCGTTTATCGCAAAAAGAGAAAGTAACTGGATCAAATTTCAGATCTTTAAAAAAATCAGGCCGACGACGTCCCCGGTAGAATCGGGTTGTTAAGGTATTTTATTCCACATGTTCGTACTGCGGAATTCGACCGCGCATCGAACCGTGAAAATAGTCGGGGTACATTTCGAAACTAACTTATATAATTTTTATAAATAACTTGACACACTTCATGAGTGTGGTATATTCGTTTTAGAAAATATTTACTTATCATATTCTCCCACCTATAAAATTCGCTTTTAAGGAAGGGTTATATGCCAGAGATTATATTACCGGGAACATATGTTTCCGTTCGCGATGAGGGTTTGATAAGCGCCGGTGGTGTGATATCAGGGAATATCGGGGTGGTCGGGACAGCTGCTTCAGGTACTGTTAACAAAGTAGAAATACTGGGTTCTCTTACGGAAGCCGGAGAAGTTTTTGGGGCCAAAAAAAGTGGTCTCAATTTACTTGATACATTAGAATTGATTTATGGAAACGGCGGCCGCACGGTTTATGCGATACGCGCCAACAGTGATACTCCGGAAGATTACAAGGCGGCACTTGCGCCGCTCGAAAAAGAGATCGTTAACATCGTTCTTTTGGCGGGTCAAGATTCCTCCCAGGTTGAGATGGTCGCCGCGCTACAGGGGCACATTGCCTCTACTTCACAGATTAAAAGAGAACGCATTGGTTTGATCGGATGCGCTACCGCAGACGATGTCGAAACTATAGCGGCTCACCCGCTCAACAGTGAACGCGTGATTTTTGCCGGCCCCGGCATCAAGATCGGGGGAGTTGATTATTCCGGCGCATATACGGCGGCGGCCCTGGCCGGTCTGCTTTCTTCTTTACCCGTACAGGCAAGCCCGACCAACAAAACGTTAAACGTACAAGGACTGACTGAAGAATTTACTTCATCAGAATTAGAGAAGCTCGTTATGAGCCGGGTTCTAGCCGTAGAAAAACGTAAGGGCTATCGTGTAGTCAAAGGGATTACCACTGCAACCAATAGCGCATGGCATCAGATCACAACTCGGCGTATTATCGACTATGCAACTTACGGAGTACGCTCTTGTTGCGACCCTTATATTGGAAAACTGAATAACGACCGCGTGCGTAGCGCAATGAAAGCGACCATTGATTCCTTCTTAACGGGGATGGCAGCTGACGAAGCTTTAGTCAGCTATGAATTGGAAGTTGGCGCCACCAGAGCGCAGGAAATTGCCGGTGAGTGTATCGTCACTATGACACTACGTCCGACATTCAGTATTGATTTCATCAAAGTAACCATGTACCTCGGGTGATGGAAAAGGGATAAGGAGTAACATATGCCAAACAATAATGTTTTTCGAGGGTCGGACGCAACACTTGTGCTGGCCGTGGATGACAGCGCAACGGTAGAGGGAGGCCTTGCCGATGGCTTAATAAGCGAATATGATTTTTCCAATATCGTCGGGCGCTTGCAAGATGTAAGAGTGAAAGTACTCAATGAGGTGCGTCCTTACCATGAGATTGGAAAAAGATACCCGACTGAATTGAGACCGGGTAATATTGACGTTACGGGTTCGGCTCGCCGCGCTCATATTAACGGAGCGATGTTAAAACTGCTTTTAGGGGATGGCGCAAAAAGTCCTCCTCCGGGGGGAGTGATGGCACAACCGGCTTTCAGTATGGTTTTAAATTTACAAAACCCCGCGTTACCGGACAACACCAGTAAACTGGTCCTTTTTGGAGTGAAGTTTGAAAGTTGGAACTTTGAACTACCAGAAGATGATTTTGTAATGGAGTCGGTTACGTTTCGGGCTATTCGTATTGCAGGTGAAGAAGCCAGCGCATGAGTCAGGTCGATTTAAAATTAACTCCGGAGGAGATGTTGGCCGGATCACAATTTAACTATGATCTGACAATTCCTGAGGAGATTTTAAAACCGGCAATGAATTCTGAATCGTCTGCTGACATTTCATCGGGCAAAGACAGTAAATTGCACAATACGGTTACGATTGTTCCGCTATCGATTTCCCGATTTCAGTTGATTATGAAGGCGGCAAAAAATGACCCGGCAATGATACCTTTATTAATGATTAAAGAATCATTGCGTGAACCATCTCTGAGTCTCAAACAAATAGAACAATTGCATATGGGGCTGGTTCGCTTTTTAATACAAAATATTCGTGAAATCAGCGGTTTGTTAGAAAAAAAAAATATATAACAGAACTAGACCGCTCGTTCCTTGCGCAATCTTCGTATCGGTTAGCCAAAGAGTTTGGCTGGACCCCCTCTCAGGTAAGGAAAATGACTTTTTTACAGGTTAAATTATTCTTGCAGATGTTGGATAAAGACAAAGGAGTGGAGTAACATGACTTCTTACGGTAAAACTCTTTTCCTCGAATTTACCAGATTACAACGCGAGTTAGAAATCCAAAGTGAAGCACCCGAATTTCTAAATATTGGTAGGGAATTTCTTGACCCTTTTCATGACCTGTCCAACACCGAAACTGTTGTGCGAGAGGCGATTGATCTTTCACATTTTTTAACCTCCGGTTTTTTTCCTCATTCATCCGCTGATTTTCCTTTTATCGATACAGACCTCCGGCATCCTGATGATTTTCACGAAGATTTTGAATATTCGGAAAATTTACCACACCAAGAATCAGAAGCGCAAAAAGGATATGATACAAACCAAACTCTTAATGAGCAAAACACCAAACAATCGCCTTCACCCGAACAAAATTCAAAAAAGCCGAATACGGAACAAAAAACTGAAAGCGAAATAAATTTTTTATCAAATCAAAACCCCGATAGGGAAACCATCGAACCAAATCGGGAACCGCAAACTTCCCAAGAGCCGAATGAGCAAAACACCAAACAACGGTCTTCACAAGATACAGCTTCAAGCGAGCGCACTTCACCGACAAAATCTACGCAGGTCTATCGATCAAAAAAAACGGCCACAGGAACATTACAAAATGGAAATGTCGATTCGTTGCGACAGCTCGGTATTGAAATTTCTCAAGATGTCCGCAATGATATAAAAGGAATACAACCAATTAATGACAGTGGAAATTTTACTAACCAAATCCAGATTTTGGAAAATCAAAATGCCTCCGCTGAAAGATCACCATCCGGAAATAACGTCGGGGAAACGTTGGGCCAACACTCTCAACAACCAACGTCTCAGGAAAGTTCTCCGCTAAGCAATTATATATCAGAGAAAAACGATTTTCCTGCGCCGCTGGGTTCTTTGCGGGAATTGGCAAAGAATATATCAGAAGGAGCTATCGTTTCTTCCGATGGAATTCTTTTTGCACAAGAAGAACTCACCAAGCCAAAACCGGAGACAAGTCAAAACGAAAACGAACACTCTATCTCCGGGACCGGGCAAGTTTCTACGGGAACACCGGAGCAGTTAAAGCATTTCGATTTGGAAAACAGCCGAGAATTTGACGTTAAGGATGGCCAGGGAATCGACAAGGAAGAGATGCTCGATTTAATTAAAAACGAGTTAGAATTACAATATTTGAGGTTATACGGCGAGGATTGATTTAGGTCCTCTATGTTTAAAAAGGTAAAACAGGTAAGATATGGCTATAGAGTTGGCAGAAATTGAGTTAAAGCGGGTTCACCGAATCGTAACGCAAGAACCCACTGCCTTTGTGCGCCATGCCATTCCGGGCATGGATGGCGACATGGTCCAGAACCTGGGGCGCGGAAGCGTTCGCCTTTTAATCGAAGGGATTTTTTATGGGCCGGAAGCTGCCAACGATCTGGAAAAACTACGCGGCCTTTATCGCAAAGCGCAACCCGTTGAGTTTCTAGCTGAGATCACAGGGCAATCCTATTTTGGCGAGGTCACACTGGAGGATTACCGGGTTTGGCAGTTGGCTTCGGAGCCCGACCAGTACAGTTACACTCTTACGATTGCCGAATACTTAAAACCGCCCGAACCGGAGACGGTCGAAGTTCCCGTAGCAACCGAAGTCGAAAGTCAAATCAAAGATCTGGCGTCGAAGGCGATGGATCTGGTGAGTTTACCGAAATTGGAAAACCCTTTGCCCGCCCTGGAAAAAGCGTTGGCCGATATACAAAAAGGGATCGAACTACTTGCGCTTTCTCCGAACTCGATTATCGAAAGCCTGCGTCCTGTTTTTGGTTTGGTCGAACCCAAAGCTGTCGAGATGAGCGCAGTTGATGAGGCTGGGAATCCGGTTCCCGACATGCCTTTATATTTTATCGACGAGGCAGGCGAAAAACACAAAGCGCAACTCGAAAACGGCAAGCTTGAAATGAAAGAGCTACCTCCGGGAAGTTATCGCGTCGTGGTGGGTAAGGAATAACGATGGCTGTCGCACAAAATTTCGCGGTCATGGATATGATTGTTCCCGGCGGTGTATATAAAACCTTTCACGAATTCACCGCTTATGCAGATTTTACCAACTGGGTTGCCGAAGCAGATAAACAAAATATTTCTGAAGGCTACCCCTACGGTAAAATTGACGATCCGGATAAGCCGCACAATCTGTATGTTTACTCCAAGAACTTTGCCGGCACAATTAGTGTTGGTTCAACTTTTACGGTAAAGCAGGTTGTCTATCACGCCAAAGCCGCTTTAAAGCGCGGCACAACTCTCCATGGCCCCTACCAGTGTATTTTGGTAGAGTTTGATTACGGCGGCGCCAAAACCCAGGGCTATATCTGGCCGGTCTACAACGGTTGGGTAGCCGAAATTGTCCCGGAAGGTTTATCTTTAATTATCGAAGAGGGGCAACTTGCAAATTTCCAGGCTATTTTTAAACAAAATTCCGACGGTAGCTATTCGCTCATAGACTTTGCGTTTTTCATAGAGATTGAAGACGACACTTTAGAAATCCATGTGATCGACCCCGGCGGAACACCGCTTTCATCGGCCACCATGATCTTAACCGGAGTCGACATTGCGCTTGAAAAAACGATTACAATTACGGATGGAACCGGTACACAAAGCGGATTAACACCGGGGACGTATCTGATTAAGAAGGGGGGTGTGTAACCCATGATTCCCATACTTGAACAAATTCCCGACCCCGAAGAGGTACAGTTTCAGCTTTCGGAGATGGCGCGTACGGTCGATGAGATTGTCGCCCGGGCGGAAGAAATTGCCTCGGGTGATTTTTCTTTACTTTTTGAAGGGGCGTCTTCTTTGCCTTTTCCGAAACCGGAAAATTTGACTGGGCCGATGCTCGAAAGTCTGAATGCCATAGTAAAAAATATTCCCGATAAAAAGACTCTGCTGGTGGAGCAATATAAATACCGGGAACAAATTCGTTCGCAAGTAGAAACATTACTCGCTTTTGACCCTGCCGAGGCCCAGAGTTTATTTGAGTTGATTACCCCAAAGTTTGCTTCGCTTGACAAGTGGATTGAAAAAGCTGATTTTTTTAAAAGTTCGTATGACCCGAATGGATCGCCCGATTTTTTGAAAAACCATATCCGAAATCTTCATGTAATTTCGTCGGACTCCGGTTTGCATAATAAGTTTAAGGCGGCCAATGCCATAGCCCCTGATCTTATGGCGAATGTTCGGGAACCAGTCTCTTTTTTACGACGCTCTGTCTGGTTCGACCCGTTGCGACTGTCTCTGGAAACAATGCGTGACGCTGATTTTAACGACGCGGCTCTTTTGCCCAGCCACCGGCAGAAACTGGAGCAGATAAAAACCCTTCTTTCGGAAACCGCTCTCGGCCTGGAAACTCGCTTTAATGAAATAAAAAGCGCGGTGTCCGCACTACCCGCTTTGAATGAACTCGAAGCGTTGGACGATGCAACTCCCGAAAACGATCTCGATTCTTTTCTTGAAGTCCTTCCCGAACTGCATGAACTACGCGACGGTCTATTTTGTTTGTGCCTTGGCGCAAATTTAAAAAGCGCCCCTGTAAATTTCTATTTATTATATGAAAACTTTATTTTCAAAAACCAGGAGCTCCCAAAGGAGATATCAAGGGCCGGTACGGAAACCCTCAAGTTTTTAAAAAAGGTCCCGATCGCGAAGTCGGCTGCGCTCGCAGATTCGGCCATTTCTACCTGGAAAGAAGCAGCTGCGATATTGACCGACGAAACAAACGATCTTAAAAAAGATATTCTCGGGGCAACTACACAACTTACGTCACTGGCTTCCGAGTTTTCTTTGTCTGAGATCGGCTCTGCAATGGACGAAGCCGTTAAAGCATTGCGCCAGTCCGTCTCAGAAATTGAACCGCGAGTAGACGAGGTTGCGAAGCAAATCGAAAACATGATCGAAGAGATATCGCCTGAAATTTCGGCGCTGGATCTTTCGAATATACAGTCGTTAATTCGTGAACTGCTGGAAACTTGCGAGGGCATATTTTCCGACCCGGAACTTGGAAAGGTGATCGACGTTGCCGGTGAGGCCAATAAACAAGTAGAAAAGGTTTTGAACCAGGTTCCGCTTGCCGCCCTTTTTGAACAACTCCATACGGCGCTCGACGATGTTGGAAAAAAACTCAACGGGGTCGATACGAAATCGCTAAGCGCTTCGGTCCGATTGCTGGTCGATGTGGCGCTTACAAGTATACACTCGGTCGACCTTCCCAAGCAACTTGGCAAAGTGATCAAAGAACAGTTCTCGGCGATCTTTATGGAAGCCGCCAAAGCTCTGTACCCCTTTCGTGAAATGTACAAACTGATTTCCGATACCGTGGACAATTGCGGGCCGGAGCGTTTACTCGAAGGCGACCTTCTTTCCTCATTTCAGAGTCTACAAAAAATTATCGAAAGTATTGATCCGCAAAATGCATTGGCGCCTTTAAAGAAGGTTCAAGTCAAGTTAAACAAAGAGCTGGAGCTTTTGGACCCCGCAAAACTTCTCGTTAACATTAAAGAACAGTTGAGTAAAATCACAACCCGACTTTCGGAACTTTCACCGGATCTGATCTCGGAAGAGCTGCAAAAGATCACCTTCGGAGATTCTTTAGAAGATGAACCCAACGTAATTTTTTCAGAACGCGTCGGTTCATTTGATGATTTAATTGCGACACTCGAGAGCGCCCTCGCCGGATTTCCCGAAGAGTCTTTGTTTGATGATGCGATTTCGAATCTCGAAAATATACCCGAAACTTTAGAAGATCTTAAAAACAGGATGCTCAATTTTCTTTCGGGTGAGCAGGTAACCACCTCCGATTTTAAATTTTTAAAAGATCAAGCGTTAGAGCTCGGGGCCGCAACGATTACTCCTGAGATCTCTTTTTGCAACGAGACAACCGCTCTTTTAAATGAATGTGATCTCCCGGCGGCGAGCGCGGCGCTCGGCGATCTATTGGCCGAGATATTAACAAAAATTGAATCGGCTACATTGCCAGCGCTTGACACCGGAGAAGTCGACACGTCCGGGGCTGCAGAGCTTGCCGCCCTCGGCCAGGATGTCGCGGCGATTGACCCGACGCAAATATTTCAAAAAGCAAACGCAGCTTCCATCGATAATCCGGAATGGGAACAACGCCGAAAAAGATATAAACAAAGGTATGATACCTGTGTTAAAATATGGGAGGCGACGCGCGCAAAAATCGCAAATTTATCGACCGATACTCTCGGTGGTTCTCTTGATAATCTTACCGGGCAAATGCAAATGCTGTGGCCGCCATTTTCCTCCAAAGAAAATGTAGCGTATAAGGCTTACTTAAAATCTACGCGGGAAATTTGCAAAACTTTTCAACACACGCATCAGGAATTACAAAGCTATCTTTTCGGGTTAAAAGAGTTTCGCCGTTTGAGCCAAGACGCGCTAACTTTGTATAACCCGACCGAGTTTGACTTTACTCAAGAGGCCGAAGCCTGGAACGCACTTTTAGAGCAGGTTCAATCTAACGTAAACAGTAAAGAGGTCGAAAAACGGATTCTCAATTTACGAAAAGAGATCGATAAAGAGATACTGAAAATCTATCCAGCCGAGAAACTCGAAAATCTCGACACAATCTTTGATTTGAAAATCAACAACCCTCTTCAAAAGTCCGACCCCCAGGCGAGTCTCATTAAACCGCTTTTGCCTCTTTATGAAAAGTTATGCCAGGCTAAAGAAAAAATAAATATCGACGTCATGCTAAAACCAACCATGGACAAACTCGCTTTGATGGAATCAGACATTCAGTCGGGGATTAAACGAACGTTGGAACTTGTGTTAAAAATTCCGCAGGTCGAAAAAGAAGGGGATGTTGCATGACGCGCAAGGTCGCTTATAAAGTCCGTATTGACGATCTGGAATTTACCTCCGGGGTAACATCGATTCGATGCGAGTCCGGTTTAACGGGCGGGGTCAATTTTTGTGAGCTCCGTTTTGCACCGGGAGGGGAGGATTTATTTACTAAGGCCGGCAAAAATAACAGCGTTTGCGTTGAACTTGGCTATGATGAACTTTTCACCGTGTTCACCGGCAGCGCCGTTCGCATGTCAAAAACGCATGAAACTATACAAGTCGTTGCACTATCGTGTTTCTCTACGATTCTACAAACCCATGCCAATCTCACGTACGAAGGTTTTCATGCCGGAGAGATGATCTCCGATGTTCTAGAAAAATATAAAATTTCCGAAGAAAAAATAGAAACAGGTATTTCATATCCGACGTACTATTTTTCAGATCGATCGTCTCTTTTTTCACAGATCAAAACGCTGGCACTTTATTCGGGTTTTGACTTTTACGCAACGGTCACAGATCAAGCGGTTCTGGCAAAATATAAAGCCTCTAAAGTTCACAAGATCCATTACGGAAAAGAAATTATCTCTTATGAAGTGCGCTCTGACCGGGAACAACCGCAAGGCGTGGCCGTATACGGAATGAGTCCTGCAGGGTCCTTCGGATCAGACGCCTACTCCTGGATCTCACACAAAGAGGTGATAGGCCGTGCGGGAGATCCGGAATCGGAAAATACCTCTTTGGTAGAGCCTTCCTTGCGTGATGACGCTTCGGTGGAAAAAGCCGCAAAGGCGGTGGCTGATAAGAAAGCCATGGTGGATTTTGGTGAGCTTAAAATACCAGGGCGCTCGTCCATTCAACTCGGGGAAGCCGTAGCCATTATCGGACTGAACGGCGGTGAAGGCCATAAAATCAAATCGATAAAACATCATGTGAGCCGTGAAAAAGGTTTTGTCACAACACTAAACTGGGAGGGAAAATAGAATGATTGAAGTCATGCAGAAAGTGGCCGCCAAAGAAGCGCAAAAAATCTATACCACAGAAATCGGAGTTGTTTCGGCTATTTTTCCCCATGAGGCGGCAGACGACATGGACAACTACCAGTGTTCGATCACTTTGCAAAACAAAAAGACCCCGGAAGGAAAGGACTTCGAGTTGCGTAAAGTTCCGGTGGCGTCGCAGCATGTGGGACTGGTGATGATTCCCGATGTCGGAGATTTGGTGGTGGTGGCTTTTATTAACGGCAACGTCAACGCGCCGATTATTCTGGCGCGGCTTTATGATGAAAAAAATCGCCCCCCGGAAAACAGTGCCGGACAATTGGTTTTAAAACATTTAAAAAATACTTTAATTGAACTCGACTCCGGAACAAAAATTGAAATCGACCCCAAGGGCAACGTGGCGATTGACTCCACGGGTAACATTAGTGTTACTTCACAAGGGCAGGTTTCATTGCAATCGGAAAAAGATTTTTCGATCAACTCAAAAGGGATGGTCTCGGTTGATGCGACGAAAAAAGCCACGATCAAATCTGCGGACGACGTCGTGATTGAATCAAACGGTAAAAAAGTAATCATCAATAAAGGCGATGCGGGAAAGGGAGCTGCCAGGTTCGATGATGATATTGAAATTTATGTCGACCCCAAAGAGATCATGGTCGCCTGTCCGTTTACGGGAAGTCCGGTTCCGTTAGTGCCAATCATTTTAAAAGGAAAAATCGTTTCTGCGAGTGAGACGG
Source organism: Leptospirales bacterium (assembly GCA_040326155.1). Classification (GTDB taxonomy): domain Bacteria; phylum Spirochaetota; class Leptospiria; order Turneriellales; family JAOUFE01; genus JBEQLE01. The sequence goes on from JBEQLE010000001.1 coordinate 104,395, forward strand.
TGCAAGTCGGAGATTGAAAAATTGAAGGATTATAAATGAGCGATACCTATTTTACGGATTTTAAAATGAACAACCGCGACTTTGGCGATGTCGTTTCGAGCAGAGATCAAGCGGACATTGCCATCTCGAAAGGGGATCTACTTGCCGTATCGGGTAGAGAAAATTTGACGCAGGCCTTAATCCACCGGTTGATGACTCGCAAAGGAGATTTGAAAGAGTTGGGGCATCCCGAATACGGTTCCCGTTTGCATGAACTACAGGGGCAGCCAAATAATGAACGCACCCAGTCTTTGGCGCGACTCTACATACATGAGGCTCTTGGTCGAGAAAAAAGAGTCGAAGAAATTGAGAGGGTGGAAGTTACCGCCTCGACCGCCAATACAATGACAATCCGGATCCGAATTATGCCGAAAGGAGGAGAGAGTTTGACTTTGAATATGTCGCAGACTCTGGCTTAATATGTTTACACCGAAAAAATATACGGAAATTTTAAATGATCTGAAAGATCGTACCGAGATTCTTTCTGATTTTGAACCGGGCAGCGTGGCGCGCACTCTGTATGAATCGTTTTCTTTTGAGATCGCGGCTCTTTATGAAAAGATGAATTTTGTTTATCTTTCGGCTTATATTGACACGGCCTCGGGAGTTCAACTTGAAAATGTCGTTTCGATATTGGGTATAAAACGGGGCCTTCCCGATTTTGCGGAAGGTTACCTTACGTTGACAAAGGACGAAGACAAAGATGACATTGAACTTACTCCGGGCACGATGGTTTCTACCGAAGAAACTCCTGAGTCACCGCGCAAAATGTTTCGGATTATTGAACAAAAAATATTCTCGAAAGGGCAAAGCGAGATCAGTATAAAAATCCAGGCTCTTCTGCCGGGAGCAGAACAAATTGCGGACCCCGAAACCATCATTGTGATGCCTCGCCCCATATCGGGTATCAAAACGATTTGGAATCCGAAGGCGATTATCTTCAGCGGAAAAAAACTCGAGACCGATGAGCAGTTGCGCGAGCGCGCAAAAAACTGTATTTTAGCCGCAGGAAAAGCCACTTCATTTTCCATAGAAAATGCGGTGCTTGCCCTGGGTGGAGTAAGAGACGTAAAGGTGAAAGAAAATTTTATAGAGGATGCGGCCAACCCCGGGCAAACGCAAGGGACCGGAATCATCGAGGTATTTGTCGATAGCGCAGACTTAAGTCATGAAGACCCCGAAGTGGTAGCGCGAGAAAGAGATCGCATTTTTGAGGCTATTAATCCGGTCAAAGCCGCGGGCATCTATGTAAAACTTTCTTCGGCGGTGAAGGTATTATTGCATATCACGTTCTCTCTGGAAATTCGTCATGAACTAAAACTCAACCAGGTGGAGATGACCGCCATAGAAAAACAGGTGAGCGATGCTATTACGGGTTATATCGGGGAATTAAAAATGGGCGATACCTTTTTATCGTCCCAGGTCACAAAAAGAATTTTATCGATCGACGAGATTTCGGATTTTGAAATTATAAAAATTGTATCGGAAAAGGTCGGGATAAAAACAACGCTGCCGGCGTCGACCCGGCGTATTGAAGCCGAGGCGCTTGAAAAATTTGCACCGGGAGATATGGGCAGCCTTGTTTAAAAGGCTGCGGAAAAAGACTACGGAAATGGAAACGGTTTAGAAAAGATGTCTAAAGAAAAACAAATCATCGGCAGAATGCCGCACTTTTACAGTGACGAAGGGGACCTGATGTCTCTGGTATCTGTTTTTGCGCACACGCTTGAAGAGGCTGATGCGGATTTATTAAAAGTCATGCGGGGCCACTGGGTTGATACGGCTAACAACGAAGGCTCCAAAGGATTAAATACATCAACGAAAGGGGACCTCGACAAGATCGCGTCTTTTTATCTGGAAAATCTGGGTTCGACGAGTTTGTTAAAACAGGTCAACCGCCCACCGGAAGACGCCGGGTTGGAAAGCGACGCCATTCACCGGGGTCGCCTTAAGGGTTTAATCGATATTTTAAAAGAAGGCGCCTCAACCCAAAAAGGGATTGTGGAAATTATTGCGGCCAACCTCGGAATTTTCGGGAACTCTCCCGAGGCCGTAAAATCGAGGCAGTCGATCAAGATCATCGAGTTTGATCCTACACCTGAAATTATTTTTCACAATCAGCTTAAATTCTCACAAGAGTTCTCTGCGAATAACCAAAATCCGGAAAGCTCTCGTGCGCAATTTGTCATCGGTATCGATACGGTAAGCGCGACCCCGGTTTCACTATCGCGTTTACAGGTTATGAACCTCGATGTAACCGGGGAAAACTATAGCATTAACAAAATCGGCGATACGCCGTCGGGTGTTTTGGAATACCGCGGGTCTCTTGCCAAAGGTGATCAGCTGTCGATCTTTCCGGATGGTAGTGCTCTTTTAAACGGCAGAAAAGTTCCCGTAACGGGCGACCTTGAACTTGCCCCTGGGACATCTCGCTTTCGTATTGAAGCGATGGTGGGTTATTCCCGTGGAACTCTCGATCAAACGTTGTACGACTTCTCGTTGTATGAAGATGAAAAGTTCAACGAGTTGAGCGCTGAACTAAAAGAGATTTATTCGATTGATGTGGAAGTCACTTTAATGAAATTAACACCGGGCGCTTTTCGCGCCGACATCCCGTGGGATATTCCGGGGTTCAGCGAGAAGCTCGATATTCTTGAAGACGATCCGCGCAGCCAGATTATTGATATCATCCAAAAAGTGAGGGCCGCAGGTGTTCGTTCATCTGTATCCTTTATAAAAACGTTTCATGAATTTCATGAGATGAAAGATCTGTTCAAAGGACATGGCCGCCGAAACCCACTTATCGAAGACCATGTGCTCAAGGAAGACTTGCAGATCGCGAGCGTTCACAAACCCGTTCCGGGCGGGGAAGACATCGAGTTGGCTGATAGTTTAACCACCTCGGGTGTGTTTGATTATACGAGTTTTGATTCATTAAACAGGTTTACGTAAAAGAAAAAAGGAGAAAATATGAAATCTACGGAAATATTAAATATGCAGGGAGCTTTAACGCTAGAGCTTTTTGATCGGAAAAATCAGCCGGTGCAAAAAACCAAACAGGGTAATCATATCGTTCTTTCCGGAAGAGACCTGGTGATGAAACTTTTTATCAATGAGCAAATTGACCCGATCAGCCATATTGCGGTGGGCACGGGTTCGGGGGCGGTGACCGGGACGGATGTTAAACTCGAAAAGGAATTCTTCAGAAAGGCTTTTGATACGATCGACCCGAGCGTTCATCTTTCAACGACCGATGACAATCGGCGGAAAGTAATTCTGACCACGGAACTCGATTACGCGGAATCAAACGGTCCGCTGACCGAAGCGGGAATTTTTACGAACGCCGGGGCCAACCTCGGGACGATGTACAATCGTGTGGTTTTTCCGCCGATTAACAAGACCTTGGATTTTAAACTGACCCTCATCTGGGAGATTTTATTTTAAGAATACAAGAATGGAGATTTGACAGGATTAACATGATTAACAGGATTTAGAATTGGGAAGAGTAATTGAAAGGAACAAGGAGCAAACAAATGGCATTAAACGATAAAACCAAAAACCCGGGCGACTTAATTAAGTCGCAGGACTGGAACGACACCGTAGACGAGGTCAACCGCCTGGGCACCGATAAACTCAACCGAAGCGGTGACATTATTCGCGGCGACCTGCGCGTTGACGGAGAACTCACCGTCACAAGACAATTGCAGATCGGAGACGCAAGCCATGTGAAAGCATTCAGTGAAACAGGCCTGGGCGAATTAAAAATCGCACTTGGTAGATTTGGCATCGGTACTATGATTCAACTCGAAGTTAAAATTGCCGGAAGTCATGCGGATACAGCGGGGATGTACCATGTCGTTTGCAACTGGAACGAGCGTCCTTCTATATTGTATCAGAGCGCCGGAAACAAAATGTGGAGATTTACTTTATTTGGGTATCGCCAAAACGAAGAGGTCAAAGACGCCTCGGGTGCAACGCCTACCAGCGGGGCAGCCTATCTTTGGGCTCGCTGGCTACCAGCAGATGGCAAACCTGCTAATGCGAATAATACGCTCCATATCAAAGTTGTCTCTGTCACTGAATTTGACGAAACCGATACCGGCGTCTGGGCGACAGCGGTAAAGTATCCGGTCTCAAAAGTTTTGAGCGTTCATGTACGAAGTAGTAATGTGGGTATCGGAACCGACGCTCCGAAATCTAAACTTGAAGTAGCGGGAGACATTCGGGGCAATAACCTGTTAGTGGGCAATAGTATTTATCGCGATGGCTCTATTGAGCTGAGCGGTGCGACTCCTTACATCGATTTTCATCACGCCGAGGGCGTTACCGATTATAACATGCGGATCATCAATAATGCGCCGGGAGAATTGACTGTTGCAGGCGGTATGTTACGAGTGACTCAGGGAAAAGAACTTACTCCTATCGTTGGAACAGGCTCTTTGGTTATTGGATCGGATACATCACTCAATATGGGCTTTGATAATAACGAGATCATGGCTCGTAAAAATGGTCTTCCCTCGCCGCTTAACCTGAATATCAACGAAGCCGCCAATTCGCCGGTCATCATCGGTACATTGTCAGTACTTAAAAATGGCACCATAGCCGGGGCAGCAAAAGTTGGCAGCCTAAGTGTGACGGGTAACGTTGGAATTGGGGTGGATGTGCCTACATCAAAACTGGAAGTAGCGGGAGATATTGAATTAAGTGGTAAGATTAAATCAGGAGCCAATACTATTCGCGATGCTGGTGGAGGTTGGCTTCGTACATACAACAAAACCGGTTGGGTTAGCCAGACATACGGTGGCGGTTGGTATATGGCAGACTCTTCATGGATTAGAAGTTATGGCAATAAAAATATATTTCATAATAAGGGGGTAATGCGTACCGATGGAACTTTACAAATTGGCCCTTCGGGAGGAACTCTCAGTATTGCAAATGGAGGGGATTTCGCTTACCGAAGCAATGTTCTTTTTGCAAATACATCAGGCGATGTGGGAATAGGGACGACTGGCCCCAAAGGTAAACTTCATATCAGAAACGCTGATGGAGCCGATGTGTATTCAGGTTTACGGTTTTATCCGGCTGATGCATCATCGGCGGGGAGAAATAGTTATCATCGCATTACTGGTTTTCGTAAAAGCGGATTGTGGATTTCGGGTAGCGCGAATGGTACTGCACATACCAAATCTAATATATTGTTAAAAGATGAGGGTATCTTTTTTGGTACAAGTGATGGTACAACCGACCCCGAAGCAAACTTGAAGTTGTCCATTTTAAACAATGGTAATGTGGGGATTGGGACGGAGGCATTGGAGGGCAAACTTACGATAAATAGCGGTAACGGTAGTTGGATATTCTTAAAACAAAACAGGGCAACTTCCGGGGGCGGCGGCTTTTCTATACATAACCCTTGGCGTAATAATGACCCAGTCGACAGAAACAGATTTGAAATTGCATATAAGTCTAATACAGGGGTTTGGAAGTGGTCACTACTTCAAGTTCGTGCCGATGGATCTGTTTATGCCGGGTCTACTCATGTTACTTCGGATAGATCAAAAAAGAAAGATATTCTACCGATAAAAAAGGCTTTGGATGATTTGATAAAATTAAAACCGGTTAGCTTTTCCTGGAAAAACTCAGGTCTGGCTAAAAAAGAAGAACTTGGATTTATAGCTCAGGATGTTGAACAAATCTATCCTGAATTGATTGGCGACAATGGTTACGGGGTAAAGCATCTAAATTATAATGGTTTAATGGCGCCAGTTGTACAGTCCATAAAAGAACAGCAAACACAAATTGAATTGTTGACAACTCAAAATTACGAACAACAAAAATTAATAGATAGTAATAAACCAACATTACAGGGCGCTGATTTCGCAGAGTATTTTAAATCAACAGACGGAAGCTCCATTGATGTTGGTCTATCAGTAGTTTTAGAGAAAGACAAAATCAGGAAAGCGAAAAAAGAAGAAGTGCCGGTTGGTATCATTTCGAATAAGCCTGTAGTCCTTGGCGGTTCACATATGGAGTGGCCGGGTAAGATCCTTCAGGATCCCTTCGGCAACGAAATTCTCGAAGAATACAAAGAAGAGATCATGGCGCAAAAAACAGAAAAAGTCAAGCGCGAGCGACAAAAAGTAAAAACCAAGACTATCGAAGAAGATGTGATCGAAACGGTTGAGAAAACCATCAAAGGCAAAAAGGTTATGGTTGAAGTGACCAAAAAAGAGAAGCGCGAGATCGATGAGCCGCAATTCAAAGAGGTCGAAATCTACGACGAAAAAACAAAAGAGATCATTCGCACCGAGCAGGTTCCGATCATGGAAACCTTTGAGGTCGAAGAGTTGGTCTACGATGAAAATGGCGGACCGGTCATGGTGGGCACGGGTAAATTTGAGAAGAAGACTCGGCCGAAACTGAACCCTAAGTATGATCCAAAGCGTGAGTATGTTCCGCGTGACCAGCGACCTGAGTGGAATGTTGTTGGGCTGGTTGGGCAGATACCGCTTCGTAAGGGGCAGCCGACTGCGCCGGGCTGGGTGAAGATGAAGGATTTGGATAAGGATGTGGAATTGTGGCTGGTGAAGTGAGGGGGTTATATGATTGATAAAGGTCTTCTAAAAGAAGGGAAAGTATTTATCGTCCTGGGAAAAGACGGATTATTTAATAATCCGGAATATACGACATATTATAATTTCAACTGGCGCGTGCATAAAACGGGACAACCCCTATTCGAATCCGGCTTTTATGAAGAGAGTGAACAACCGGTCCCTTTGCCTCCGTATACAATGCCGGAACATCGAATTGGAGATCTGGAGCCAAACGATGTCATAATTCTTGATCAGGTTTTATTTCATGCCGAAAAGACGAATCGACAAAATGTGGCAGATACGGCGCACCAATGCCTACTTGTCACAGTAAAACAAGCTAAGAATAATCAGCTCATAGGTAAACAAGGGTTTATCTGGTCTGTTTATAACGGAAAACATTATATCACCCCATGTATAGGATCCGTTTCTTCTCAGGGAGGAAAGCCGGATCTGAAAATAACGAGTGGCCCGGGTAATATTACCAGTGTAAAGAAAAACGTCAATGAATCTATACCGGAAAGTAAAACTCCTAACTTCGATGAAGGTTACGTAATTGATCTTATTTGGTCCGATGGTAAACCAGGTTCAATACAAGGGTTAATTTTATATCCTGCTCTTTTGACGCCGGAAATACTCACTCCGAAATCAGAATCATTATCATTTGTATTGCTTACATTGGGGGGTTCTACTCAGCCCACAAGTAAACAGATCAAAGATCAGTTGAAAATTAGCTATGGCTTATATTTTAAAGAGCCTGCATTGATTTTATCGGGTCTCCAGGAGGTTGATATTAATGTAGATGAAATTGCAAATACGCAAGCCCTGATAAGTACCAATGATTTTAAAGGAGTTATCGATAGTCGAGTTGACTATAAGTCTAAAACGCAAGAGGACAACTGTTATAGGGTAACTATTCAAAAGAGCGTTTTTCAAAATGGAGATCCATCTAAACCTTTATTTAAGAAAAATAAATTAAAACAAAAAAACTCAAATGATGAGGCGATTAACACAACATTAAAAAAATATAAAACAGATAAAATCCCCGGATCGGGTAAACACTGTTTTCAGTTTGAGGAGGATGATATTAATTTTACAAAATCTGATTTAACTCGCCCAATTCGCTCACACCATCCTGTATTTATATTAGGGAAAAAAGAACGGCATAAAACTAATGGATATAATTTTGCTCAAATGAGTGATATACATATAAGCTCTCGCGAGCACACGCTGAGGAAATCGCAAGCAAAAGTTATTGAGGGAGTTTCTGATGATATTTCATGCCCAGTTGGATCGATGGTCAATATCGCATCGAAAAATATGAAATCATTTTTAGATATATCAGGTTGCTCAGACGAAACTGATATAATACTTATTTCCGGGGATGTGATTGACCATATACCAAATGCACGGGTGGATAGTAGCGAAACAGTTTCAGAGATTTGGGAGAACCTTAAACTTGAAGATAGCCCTTCACTTGGCGATTGGAGCCCGGATGATAATTACCAACTTTTCTGGGATCATATTGCCTTTTATTCGTTCATAGTTTACTTTTATGAAAGATTTAAAAAACCTTCATATTATGTGACCGGGAACCATGATGTCTATGGCGCTCCCTATGGAATAACTCCTGTATTATTTTCTGAAGGCAATTTAGATTCAAATAAAAAAGAAAATCACCCTCTGTTGAACGAGGGTATTCCTGCTGACCATAACCTTACTTTTTATGAAGCACAATTGATCTTTGGCGATACATCCAAATCTGTATATGAAAATAGCTCTGGAATAACGCTGAAATACCTGGACTGGATTCACAGTTGTTACACACCTTTTAAGGATTATTTGATTGAGTGGGATAAGCAAAATATAATCGCCCTTGGCTGGGGCGATAAGGAAGACCTTATGTTAGACTCTCAAGGTTGGATGGGGCATTTGCCAAGATCGGAAGACCCATTCACTGAAATTCAATTTAACTTATTGAAAGAAATAAATAATAACTCGAATAATACGAAAAAACATATTCTATTAAGTCATTTTACCTTTATCTCTTATCATGAGATGATTCCGGATCATCATTTAGATGGCGGCGGCGTTTTAAAAAGTGAGTATCAAATGCCAAACCAGTACCAAATCAACTTAAATAAAGATTATAATTGGTATGATATGGGAACTTTTGAGGAGGAACGTTTAGCTTCATATAAATATGCTAAAGAGAGATTGCACGTAATTGTCACAGGCCATTCGCACCGCAGAGCAGCCTATACATTTGGGGATATAAATATAGATGGAACAAAAATTGAAACCAGGATGCACCCTTTGAGTGAGAGTAAATATTTTGATTTAGATGATGTTACAAAAACCTCCAGGACTCCTGTTGTTGTGGTGTCTGATTCGACAGGGCCGTTGCCCCGTCTCAATAGGGATGGGGAATTTTTTGGTTGGGGTAGCGATCAGGCAGCCGGATTGCTTCTTCATTTTTTAGATAATGACAAACTAAAGGTAGATACACTCAAAGTAGGCCCTAAACCACGCTTTTGTGTCACGCTTGACTACCAAACGGCCTTGCGTGAGGCGAGTATAGAAAAGTATCATGATATGTTCAACTCCAGTATATATGAGGACGAACACAATGCGTTTACTAAGATCATACCCGGACAATTTTTCGTAAAAGAGATAGATTTGCAGACACCTTTTCCAAATAATAGCATCCTTTTTCTAAATCAAGTAGGAATGAAGGGAATTCCTCAGACAAACCTGGGAACATTTATTCAGTCAGATTCAAATACAGTTGCTGCAAAAACCAAAAAAATTGTAGATATATTTAATTCTATAGTTTCCGATGACACCCGATTCCAGGCAGTAATGAATTCTTTTGTGAGTAATGATAGCTTAACTGAAGCTGGGTCGGATTATTTGGCCGGTTTAAACCTGGCAATTCAAAACGCTCAAAACAGTGACCAAGTGAGCTCTTTGCGTAAGTCATTCCTTCATAACTTGTTTCCAAAACTGACAAAGAATACAGATCCTTGGCTGCGTATTGATAAAGAGAAAGCCCACCCTGTTGCCGTTTTTTTTGTATACAAAGATGCCCCTGGCACGCTCTATTGTAATTTAGATTCATCTTTAATGGAAGAAGTAAGTATTGAATCTATAAAATTTTACACTCACGAAATGGTTGTTAATAATGCAGTAACAAACACAAATTTAGTCGAAGTATGTACGAGCGAAGTCGAAGTGTACAAAATTACAAAAAAAAGCATAATTTCTGGAATTGAAAACTCTGTCAGTGTCTCTACTTATAAATGTAAAATAGACGACTCTCATCAAGCAAACTTGAACAGAATCTTGGGAAATGACGATCAGTTTGAAGAGGTATTTGCTTCCATAAAATTCTGTGGTAAAGAGAGCTCTATATTTAAAGATATATATTGCTTTAATACACCATGGAATTTTCTAATATTAAGGAGAAAACCTTTTGGTTATTTAGATTATGATATTGATGTTCAAAAGATTATGGACATTGAAGCCTATAAAGTAAGCGGAGAGTCGAAAGGTAAAGATGCTTATATACTTATTCCATATGTAGACCCACACTTTCTTCCCAACTATGAGTTGCGGCAAGAACTTTATCCTCAAAAATACTCTGAAGAGTGACCCACAAGGGGATAATCGATATTATTGAATCTATTGAGAACTTGTTGTAAACCTACTTAGCTCAGATTGATCCGGGAGGATACTTGACCTTAGCAAAAAATATGGAAGCTCTATGCGAGCAAAGCGTATAACTCGTCAAGAACCGCTTGTTTTTCTTCAACTATTCCTCCCTGTACATTAACTCGAGAATAAAACACCCACTAATTATCCCCAAAATTATATAAAAATACTTTACGCTTCCCAGAAACACTATACATATGGATATATATAAAGAGCGTTAAAGCTACGACATTTGATTTCCCGCCTGCCGACATAGAACGTAGTTAGGAAATCCCTATCTATTTTTTCCTTATCTTGCGTAGTCAGTGCCGTGCAAATGACAAAAGAGGGAACAAATGGCATTAATCGATAAACAGAAAAATCCTGGCGACATGATCAAGTCGCAAGACTGGAACGACACCGTAGATGAAATCAACCGACTTGATAAAGATAAGGTAAATAAAACGGGCGATCTGATTACGGGGGGTCTATCGGTAGGCGGTAAACTCACCGTGAAAGATCAATTTCAAATCGGCGATGCGAGTCACATAAAATCATTCACTCAAAAGGGCGCAGGCGAATTACAAATAGGGCTGGGTAAATTTCGCATCGGTACGATGATACAGATCGAAGCGAGAATCGCCGGAGCCAATGCCGAGACAGCTGGGCTCTACCATATCGTCTGCGACTGGAATGAACGGCCTTCGATTTTATACCAGAGCGTTGGTGACAAAATGGAGCGATTAGCGTTCTTTGGCTACCGCCAGAATGAAGAAACCCTGGACGCTTCGAGTCTGGCCATACCCAGCGGCGCTGTTTACCTCTGGGCAAGATGGCTACCTGACGACGCCAAACCCGTCGATCAAAATAACACGTTGTATTTAAAAGCCGCCTCTGTTACCGAATTTGACGAGCTTGATATTGGCGTTTGGGAGACGGCAGTGAAATATCCGGTGGGGAAAGTTTTGACTGTCGATTCGCGAAGCGGAAATGTGGGGATTGGGACAGATGCTCCGGTCACGAAGCTACATGTAACCGGTGCCACTACGCTTGAGTACCTTAGAGTATTACCATCTTCGACAAGTGAAGGCGGAGAAGTACAACTCTTGGGTGCCGGTACGAATCCACCTTGGCACCTCGACGTATATGACAACCGATTTCGAATTCACAGTGGAGGTGAGAAACTCAATATTCTTTCGAATGGAAATGTCGGGATAGGGACGAGTTCTCCTACAAACAAATTAATGATCACCGGAATTACACCACAGTCAAACGATGGCATCGTCGTTCAATCAACAGACAATCGCACTATTTCATTATTACCGAGTAGAGGGGCCGGAGGTCACAACCCTTTAGTTTCTGCCGGAGATACATCGATTATATATTCAGCAGGTGCACCAAATACAGGTGCCTTCGTTATTGGACAATGGAGTTCCACAACGAATGGTTTGAAAATTGCAGCAAATGGGAATGTTGGGATTGGGACTGGCACACCGAAAAACAAACTTCATCTATGCGGAGTTACCGATGGAGCGATCATCTCGGATCCAAATGATCGTCCAGGTCTTGTAATTACAGGCCAATACCCTCAAATCGATTTATTCAGTGCAATGAACAATGGAGCTCATGGGCCTACGATTCGTCTGGGTGGGTATAATGACGACAGTAAAACTACGTTTAAACATTGGGTCATTGGCACGTCAGGGAGAAACTGTAGGCATCTCGATATTGGATTTTCCGCCAATAACGACCCAAATCCACATGCGGGAATTCGCAATTACAATGGCAGTACGAAAATGACATTTCTGGAAAATGGGAATGTGGGAATTGGGACGCTGGAGCCGGGAGCGAAATTGCAAATCAAGGGGAATCAGATTATTGAACGAGAAGCTGGTCACTTGCTTTTAGATCGCCAAGCTAGTGAAACGACAGGCGGTAATAAGATATTTCTGGAGTTGCGACAAATGGATGCTAATCCTGCAAAAGTACCAGCTATTTTTCCGTCTATTAGGTTTCACCATGCTTACAAGTTTTGGCATAGGCTGGAGGGGCGCCCGGATGGATTACACGTAAAAGATGGTCACGAATTAAATGATGTTTATAGACCTTTCCATGCTTCTGAACTGACTATCCATGGAAATAATATACGAACAACTGGCCGAATGCATTTAGACGGACCTGAATTATGTTATATTTTAAACAAAAGTGGTGTAATCATCGGTAAAGAGTGGGGTGGAAATGGTAACCTTTCGGTACAAGGTGTTTTTAGTAATTCCGATCGGCGTTTGAAAAAAAACATTAAAAAAATAAATTCATCATTAGAGAAACTAACGAAATTACAGGGTGTTTCCTATTACTGGAAAAACCCGGAACGTTTGCCCACTCTTCAAATCGGACTAATTTCTCAGGAAGTTGAAGAATACTTTCCAGAATTGATCAGCCTGGGTAGAGAAGGAGTAAAGTATATAAACTATTCAGGCTTAATCGCGCCCTTAATTGAGTCTACGAAAGAACAGCAAAAACAAATTGAAACGTTATCGGCACAAAACGAAAACCAGCAAAAAACTATCGACCACTATCACAAATCATTAAAAGGCGCAGATTTTGCTGAGTACTTTAAATCGTTAGACGGAAAAAGTATGGCTCCGGGTGTTTCTGTTGTCATGGATAATGGGAAGATCCGCGTAGCGAAGAAAGGGGAAGTACCATTTGGCGTTACTTCGGAGAATCCACGAATGTTGGGCGGTCTCCATTCTGAGTGGCCTGGCAAAATTTTACAAGATACTTTCGGCAACGACATCCTCGAAGAATACAAAGAAGAGATCATGGCGCAAAAAACCGAAAAGGTAAAACGCCAACGCCAAAAAGTAAAAACTAAAACCATCGAAAAAGATGTGATTGAAACGGTCGAGAAAACCGTCAAAGGCAAGAAGGTCATGGTTGAGGTGACCAAAAAAGAGACGCGCGAGATTGACGAACCACAGTTCAAAGAAGTTGAAATCTACGACGAAAAAACCAAAGAGGTCATTCGCACTGAGCAGGTTCCGGTTATGGAAACCTACGAGGTCGAGGAACTTGTCTACAATGAAAACGGTGAGTCGGTCATGGTCGGCACAGGTAAATTTGAGAAGAAGACACGTCCGAAACTGAACCCCAAATATGATCCAAAGCGTGAGTATGTTCCGCGTGATCAACGTCCTGAGTGGAATGTTGTTGGGCTGGTTGGGCAGATTCCGCTTCGTAAGGGGCAGCCGACTGCGCCGGGCTGGGTGAAGATGAAGGATCTTGATGAGGATGTTGAGTTGTGGTTGGTGAAGTGATTTTATTTCACAATTATCCCCTTACGGACATAAGGTGGGTGTTAAACAAGAGAACCATATATCGGTGTTACATCAATAGCATTTAACATAAGTTCAAGCATTTGAGAATTTAAATGTCGATATGTAAAATAATATCGCAGATTTTTTTCAAATTTATTAAATTTGCCCCAATCAACTCCAACAATTGGACTGTTCGTATCATAGGACATTGTAATCATTAAGCTGATAGCAAAGTTTTCATTAACCCATTTAATTTGAGGATATTTGATTAAAGTGTCTTTATCGATATCCTTTATTAATTGAATCGGCTTTCTTCTCGATACCCAATATGCTGTATAAGCGGCAACTTTTTTTGGATTTGCTCTTTCAATGCCGTGAAAATCTTTTAGTCGAGTAATATCAGAAAAGTAATCTAATAAAATTTCATCTATTAAATATTCATTAACTACTGCAAAATTATCAATATTTGCAGATTTAATGTAATGCCTTGCTTTTCCATAAATAAAAAGAAATCTATTTTTCAGGCATTCTTCGCCAAAGTCTTTTATTAGATTCTCATAAGAACGATCACTGTTTTCCATCGTCGGTAAGTAATGTTTTGAATTGGTCAGATTTTACAAAATTGTCAAAACTATTTGATGCTTTTTCAATTGGGTATTCTGGTGAGTTATTTAATTGAACTTGTTTTTTAAAGGTTTTATCTTTAATTCGATCAATAAATCTTTTACTTGCATCGATTGTTGATTTATCGAAATGTTTTTCGAAATCGCTCACGTTTTACCCCCGCAAAAAGAATAAGTAATCTTAAAATAAATTACCATTTAATAAGCCATTATTTTTATGTAGTGTGCAGATAGTCAACAAAAAAATGGTTTATAGTATCGTTTCTGGCCAAAATGAACTTTATGAATATTTTTAAATCCAGAGTCGACATGATGCGATATGACCAATTCCGGGCACATAGTCTTTACATTGGTAGCGGCGTCATTTAGCCCCAAATAAATACGTTATCCAAAACAGACTGAAAAGATTTGGTATGAAATGCTCCATTACTAGCGCAAAAACCATCGCAAAACTTCGAACCATTTCTTATAAAACAAATGGGATTACACATGGGACGTTGAGTAACCATCAAATTTTACCCGCAACAACCAATATTTATCCCCTAAATTATATAAAATACTTTACACTTGTTAAAAGCACTATACATATGGATATATATAAAAGCATCCAAGCCTGCGCTATTTAACCTAATCCGTTACCGGTATTCGCTCCGGTTGGGGAATTTCCTACCTGTTTTTTGCCGACCCCGGCAGGCCCGGATAAAACGATAACCGAGGGAACAAATGGCATTAATCGATAAACAGAAAAATCCTGGCGATATGATCAAGTCGCAAGACTGGAACGACACCGTAGATGAAATCAACCGGCTCGACAACGATAAGGTGAATAAAGCGGGCGATCTGATTACGGGGGGTCTATCGGTAGGCGGTAAACTCACCGTGAAAGATCAATTTCAAATCGGCGACGCGAGTCATATAAAAGCGTTCAGCGAAACAGGCGCAGGCGAATTAAAAATCGGGCTGGGTAAATTTCGCATCGGTACGATGATACAGATCGAAGCGCGGATCGCCGGAGCCAATGCCGAGACAGCGGGTCTCTACCACATCGTCTGCGACTGGAACGAGCGGCCTTCGATTTTATACCAGAGCGTCGGTGACAAAATGGGGAGATTAGCGTTCTTTGGCTACCGCCAAAATGAAGAGACCCTGGACGCTTCGAATCTGGCGATACCCAGCGGCGCCGTCTACCTCTGGGCAAGATGGCTACCCGACGAGACCAAACCTGTCGATCAAAGTAACACGTTGTATTTGAAGGCCGCCTCCGTTACCGAGTTTGATGAGCTCGATACCGGCGTCTGGGAAACCGCTTTGAAGTATCCTGTAGGGAAAGTTTTGACTATCGATTCGCGAAGCGGGAATGTCGGGATTGGGACGGATGCTCCGGGGGTAAAAGTGTACAAAGATGTAAAATTACCCATCTACACCCACCAACAAAAACAAATCACCCTACTCCCGTTCTATCCACACGATTACTGGTAAGATCACGTAATCCCCGAAACCATTCCCCCCGGGCTGCCCACGAAAGGCGCATGAGCGCCCGGCACCGGCGTTGTTGGCTTTTGCAATTTTACCCAGTCAATGACACAACCCGCAAGTTGCAGCATCGATTCCTCTCTGTCATTGGTATCATTATCCAGGTCAATTGCTATTGAGAGGTTGAGGTTTGTGATTGTGGGTGAATAGGCCATCGGCATGGGAGAAGTCGCAAAACCTACATCGGTGATGTTGTACATGGCCGCACTTAGTCCTGTGACCAACTCGCCTATCATGTGATCCATCGCCTCTTTCCGAATTTCGGCTTTTGATGCGGTTAAACTCATCGCCAGGTTTTGAATTTTTCCTTTGGCGGTGGTTATTGTGTCTGGGGTGCCTGCCGGATTTAACGCGACCCAGCTAAAACTTACCTCCGCATTATCAGCGATATATTTAGCAATAGCCTCGCCCAGTTTTGACAGCGCACCCTCTGGAGCAACCCCATCAGTCGCCGCCAGAAGCGCTTTTTGTAAACCCTCAGCACTTAAAGCCATAACCACTTCCTTAGATTTTTCATAGACATGTTACACCGTATTGTTATAAAGACAATCATAACGTTTAAGAAACAATAGAATGTACAAAACATTGTTTTGTAAAGGAAAAAATAAAGCATAAAGGCGCGAAAGAGATTCGCTGCTGATTATATTAATTATTTATAAAATTTAAATGTAGGTAGGTAAGAACAATGAAAAAACAATTAGAACAAAGACTGGAAACACTCAAAAGTGAATTTTCTGACGGCCAAAAACAACTAATGGAACTTCAAAATCAGGAGACATCACTAAAAGAAACTCTACTACGAATTAGCGGCGCCATACAAGTTCTTGAAGAAGAGATAAATGGACCTGAACCGGCCTCGACGAATTTAAATGATAAATAAACTCATTCAATCCATCATTCTTCTGCTGGAGCAAAACTTGAGCGCGATTTTGGACACTCCGGTAGATCAAACAAATCCATCACTCACGGTTTTACCGGGCAAGTTTTCTTTTGTTCCCGGGGCCAATCAAGATCGTCTGCAAGCACGCGCTCAGCAATTAGCGTCCGAGCGAGATTTCAACCAGGAATTTTTTGTAAAAATTCTGGCTCCGGACGTAGCGAAAAGTGAAGAAATAGCCGCGCTTGCCATTAACATTATTATCACAGAAAAAGAGTTCCTGCTTGGGCAGGTAAACCGCGAAAACAAAGCAACATACCAAACCGGTAAGTACGTATCAGAAATCGATATAACCGAATTTCAGTTTCTCGAAGGCGCACTAGATAACTCCGGTGCCGTAATTAATTTCGTCATGAAATTTCAAGCCGGCGGACGTTTAACTCTAGCCAAAGAAGCCGGACCGGCTGAAGTTATTGAAAAAGTAGTTCTAAATGAGCCTAACGTACAATAAGTCTTGACCGCACTCTACCCACCGCTTCCACGGTGTTTTGGCCCGGGTGAATTTCCAGATCCTTAAAAAAATCAGGCCGACGACGTCCCAGGTAGAATCGGGTTGTTAAGGTATTTTATTCCACATGTTCGTACTGCGGAATGCGACCGCGCTTCCAACCGTGAAAATAGTCGGGGTACAAGAGTCCAATTCAATATATTGCAGAATTAATTGCGTAAACGTGTCCGGTTTTTCGGGGTCATATCAGGTGCTTGACAGGAAAGCCATGAGTAGCGCAATGCATTAATAAAATTGACGGATTGTCCATATCTTGTACTGGTGTGACGTATCAAGTTATTTTGCATCTAGAAGTTGAAAAATTACCAATGAATTACACGAATCAAAACCCTGAACAAATTGCCCGTGATCGAATTGATAAAATGTTAAGCAATGCTGGTTGGGAGGTGCAATCGAAAGATAAAGTGAATTTTGCAGCCGGGCCTGGTATTGCAGTTCGTGAATACCAGACAGATGTAGGTCCGGCAGATTATGTATTATTTGTAAATAGAAAACCCATTGGTATTATTGAAGCAAAAAGGGAAGAAGAGGGTCATCGGTTAACTGTCGTTGCTGATCAGTCTGTTGAGTATGCAACCAGTAAGTTAAAACATCTAAATAATGAACCCCTGCCTTTTGTATATGAAAGTACAGGAACCTTAACAAGTTTTACCGATTATCGTGATCCAAAAGCGAGAGGTCGAAGTGTGTTCTCTTTTCATCGACCGGAAACATTTGATGAATGGTTAAAGAAAGAAAAATCACTACGGGCCAGACTTCTTGAAATACCAGGGCTAAAGCATACTGGCTTACGACCGGCCCAAATTCGAGCTATCGATAATCTGGAAGAATCATTTAAGCATAACCGTCCCAGAGCTTTAATTCAAATGGCCACAGGCGCAGGTAAGACATTTACCGCATCAACATTTATATACAGACTTCTAAAATTTGCAGATGCGAAAAGAGTCTTGTTTTTGGTCGATACAAAAAACCTTGGTGAACAAGCTGAACAAGAGTTTATGAAGTATCAGCCCATCGATGACAACCGTAAATTTACAGAACTCTATAATGTACAAAGATTGAATTCGAGCTACATTGCATCCGATTCTCAGGTTTGTATAAGTACCATACAAAGAGTATATTCTATTTTAAAAAGTGAAGAGCTTGATGAAAAACTCGAAGAGGAAAACCCTAACGAAAGTAGTTGGAAACCTAAAGAACCGGTTCCCGTTGCCTATAACCCGAAAGTACCGATAGAGCAGTTTGACTTTATTGTGATCGATGAGTGTCATCGCTCTATTTATAACCTGTGGAAACAAGTACTCGATTACTTCGATGGATTCCTGATCGGTTTAACAGCTACGCCCGACAAACGAACCTTTGGTTTTTTCAATGAAAATGTTGTCAGTGAATATACCTATGAAGAGTCTGTGGCAGACGGGGTCAATGTACCCTACGATGTTTATACCATTGAAACCCAGATCACAGAAAAGGGTGCCAGTCTTAAAGCCAAAGAGTTTGTAGACAAAAGAGAGAAACTTACTCGCAAAAATAG
This sequence comes from Leptospirales bacterium, assembly GCA_040326155.1. Taxonomy (GTDB): domain Bacteria; phylum Spirochaetota; class Leptospiria; order Turneriellales; family JAOUFE01; genus JBEQLE01. The sequence continues at coordinate 123,169 of JBEQLE010000001.1, forward strand.
ATGGGAACAACTTGAAGAAGATCTAACTTATACACCAAATGAGCTCGATAAAAAAGTTGTCAATGTCAGCCAAATACGAAACATTATTAAAGCGTATAAAAAAGCCCTACGAACGGAAATATTCCCGAACAGACTTGATTCCAACGGACAGTATGAAGTTCCAAAGACTTTGATCTTTGCCAAGACCGATAGCCACGCAGACGATATTATAAAAATCGTTAGAGAAGAGTTTGGTGAAGGCAATGATTTCTGTAAGAAAGTAACGTATAAAGTTGAGGAAGATCCAAAATCGATCTTAAACAAGTTTCGTAATTCATATTACCCTAGAATTGCTGTAACCGTAGATATGATCGCAACCGGCACAGATGTAAAACCACTGGAGTGTCTTTTGTTCATGCGAGACGTAAAAAGTACAAACTACTTTGAGCAAATGAAAGGCAGAGGTACACGCACAATCAACAGTGAAGATTTGAAAATGGTCTCAAAAACCGCCCATGCGAAAACTCACTTTGTTATTGTCGATGCCGTGGGGGCCATGAAATCTAAAAAGACAGACAGTCGACCGCTCGAAAGAAAAAAGGGCATTCCCTTAAAAGATCTTCTAAACGCCGTGACTATTGGGGCACAAGATGAAGATCTCTATTTGTCTCTGGCCAATCGCTTGATACGACTCAACAAACAACTCACCGAAGCAGAACAAGAAAAAATACTCGAGCATACCGGGGGTAAAAGCCTGGGCGAAATGGCCCGTGGTTTATTGCATGCCTATGACCCTGATATCATTGAAAAAACCGCGCAGGATATTATCCCTTCTGAGAATACCACAATTTCAAATGTTGAAGATAAAACGCCACCAACTCTTGAACAAATGAGTGCTGAGGTAGTGGAGCAGGCACAGCAAACTCTTTTAGAAAACGCTGCTTCTCTATTTAACGGAGAGGTCAATGAGTATCTCGAAAATGTTCGCAGAATACATGAGCAGATTATGGATAACATTAATCTCGACACCGTCAAAAAAGCCGAATGGGACTCTGTCTCTGCTGACAAAGCCAAAGAAATTGTCAAAGACTTTACCGAGTATATTGAACAACATAAAGACGAAATTAAGGCACTCACGATATTTTACAACCAGCCTTATAATCGCCGAGAAATTACCTTCAAAATGATTCAAGAAATTATGGAAAAACTCAAAATGGACAAGCCCACCCTGGCCCCCGATTATGTATGGGAAGCTTATGCTACATTAGAGAGTACCAAAAGCAAAAAACCAGTAAATGAACTCACAGCTCTGGTGTCGCTTATACGAAAAGTATGCGGCATAGATAAAGAGCTGACATCCTATGATAAAACCATAGACAAGAACTTTCAAAAATGGGTTTTCCGGAAACAAGCTGGCGACCTGAAATTTACCGAAGAACAGATGAACTGGCTTAGAATGCTCAAAGATCACATGACCCATAGTTTTCATGTCGAAGTCGATGATTTAGACTACACACCTTTTGATGCCCAGGGGGGGAAAGGTAAGATGTGGCAGTTGTTTGGGGAAGACATGGATAAGATTATGGCAGAGCTGAATGAAGCTTTGGTTGCGTAGAATCAATTACTAAATAATACAAATTCACAATTCACAACTATTAACTCGTAATTCATACTTAACCTCTATGGTAAATTGTTGTTGACATATTGTGTCGTTATGTCGAATTTATATTTGTGGCTATAAATGAAAGTGGTCTTTTCAAATAAGAAACTGGAAAAACTCTACGAAACGGGCAGTAGCTCAAAGTACAAGGTAAACCAACAAATTATAGAGAGTTTTTTTGAGGCGATCTCTATTTTAGAAGCCGCCAGAGATATCCATGATTTATGGAAACGCCCATCATTGAAATTTAAAAAATATAAAACATGGTATTCTCTTCGAGTTACTCTGAAATGGCGACTAGAAATAAATATCAAATGGGAAAACCAGGAAAAGACAATAGGGCAGATACAAATTAAAGAGCTGAGTAACCATTATGGTGACTAATGTAGTGACGAAATAAGGTAATAAGGCAGTAAAAGATGAACAAAAAATTGAAACCTTTTCTAAATATTGGCCCTGGGCAAATTATTAAAAGAGAAATGGAAGCCCTGAATTGGTCGCAAATAGATTTATCTGAAATTATCTCCATGGCTCCGAAATCGATTAGCCAGATGATAAACAACAAGCAATCGATAACCGTTGAAACAGCTTTTCTTTTGTCAAAGGCCTTTGATTCAAGCCCTGAATTTTGGATGAACCTGGAGCAAAATTACAGGTTACGATTAAAAGAAGACGGCCAGAGAGAGAGTGAGACAAGCACGAAAGCAGAGATTAGAAGACATGTACCTTTATTAGAAATGAAAAAAAAAGGGTGGGTCAGTTTTGATTCAACTGCAAAGTCACAGGTGCAAGCTTACTGTAATTTCTGGCAACAAAAAAAACCAGACTTTTCATCTTATGATAAACAAGCGCCAGCCTTCCATGCTCGCAAATCGAAAGCTGATCCAGAGTATACAAAAAACTATTCCATCACCTGGTTACAAAAAGCGCATATCGAAGTGAGTTTGCTGGCCGATAAAGCAGCCGCGTATAATGCCACTCGGTTAGAAAAACTGGCAGTTGAAATACCCACCTATAGTTTAAAACCCGATGGCGTAAAAACTTTTATTCAAGATTTATACAAAACAGGCGTGCATTTTTTTATATTGAGTCATCTGCCCAAAACCTACCTGGATGGAGCAGCCTTTCAGGTTAAAAATAAAAAGTGCATCGTCTATACAGCCCGACACAACAGGGTAGATAACTTCTGGTTCACCATCGCTCACGAAATTGCCCATATTTTAAAACATGTAAAAACAGAGAAAGACTGCTTTCTCGATAATCTCGACGAAGAGTCGGCAGACAGACGAGAGAAAGAGGCCGACGCCTTAGCCGAAAAATGGATGCTCACAAAAGAAATACTAAAACTGGCGAAGCCCCACGCCAAATATCTTTCTCATACTAAATTACTAGAGATCTCAGCCACATTGAACATCGAACCATCCATCATTGTCGGCGCCTTGCAACACCACGGCATCATCGAAGCTCGCAAACTAAACAAGTATAAACAAGAAGTGAAAAAGTTGATTCCGAAGAAGTACCACCGAGGGTGAAGAGGCTAGACAGGATTTACATGATTAACAGGATTAAGATTTGGGTGTTTAAATTTCAAAAAATGGAGAATTCATATGGCAGATAAAAAATCGGGCAAAGATTGGACAAAAGGTGATATTGCTCTTTTAAAAAAAATGAAAAATCAAAATACCGATACTGATATTATTGCGAAGAAACTGGAGCGAAGTAAAAATGCAGTTTATATTAAGGTCTCTGAACTCGGTTTATCATTAATGCCAAAAGATAAGTGATTACTGCTTTGTATTAAGATTAAATATGCAGGATTGGGTTGAAGCAGAATTCGGTGATGTCATAGACGTCATTAGTGGTAAAAACCAAAAAGCCGTAGAAAACCCAAATGGGAAGTATCCTATTTATGGTAGTGGCGGAATATTTGGTTACGCAAATCAATATCTTTGCGAAGCTGGAACAACCGTAATTGGGAGAAAAGGAACGATAAATAGCCCCATTTACGTGAATCAAAAATTCTGGAATGTTGACACAGCATTTGGGATATACCCTTTGTCAAACCAGATCCAGTCTAAGTATATTTACTACTTTTGTGTTGGCTTTAATTTCAAGAAATTAGATAAAAGTACTACCATACCAAGTTTAGCGAAGAGGGATATTCTAAAAATCATAACCAAAATCCCACCACTCCCCGAACAACGAGCGATTGTTTCTAAAATAGAACAACTTTTCAGCGAGTTGGACAATGCCATAACCAATTTTAAAAAAGCGCAGGCGCAGTTGAAGGTGTATCGTCAGGCGGTTTTGAAAAAAGCCTTTGAGGGTGAGTTGACGAAAGAGTGGCGATCTCATCAAACCGATTTACCAACGGCAGAAGAATTGCTCGAACAAATAAAAGTAGAACGAGAAGCGCATTATCAGAAGCAACTTGAAGAGTGGGAAGTTGCTGTAAAGAAATGGGAAGCAGATAAAAGACCGAAGGATGTAAAAGAGAAAAAACCTACAAAGCCAAGTCTGTCGAAAGAGCTGCCACCTTTGACGAAAGACGAATTGGGTAAGTTGCCTGAATTGCCTAGTGGGTGGTCGTGGGTGAAACTGGGTGAAGTTAATAGCGTTAAAGGTGGCAAACGACTGCCGCCGAAACATTCTTTTTCTATGGAAACAACAGACTATATTTATATCATGGCTGGCAATTTAAAAGGTGGGACAGTTAAAAACAAACTCACGTATATTGAAAAAAATACATATGAGGCACTATGGCATTATAGAGTAAATGGCGGTGATGTTTACATTACTATTGTGGGGGCTTGTATAGGTGATGCAGGAGTTATTCCAAAGGAATTTCATTTATCTATTTTGACTGAGAATGCCGCAAAAATAATCACTCCAATATCATTGTACAATAAGTATTTATCACTTTGGTTAAATTCCATTATAGCACAAACAAGAATAAAAGGAAGTGTGTTTTCTATGACCCTTGGCAAATTAGCTCTCAACAGAGTTGAACGATTAGAAATACCAATCACTTCAGTAGAAGAACAAAACGCCATCGTCGTCGAAATAGAATCCCGCCTTTCTGTCTGCGATAAAGCCGAAGAGACCCTGGCAGAAAATCTGGTCAAAGCTGAAGCCTTGCGACAGAGTATTCTCAAAAAAGCGTTTGAGGGCAAGTTGCTTACCGAGGGTGAACTCGAAGCTTGCCGTAATGAACCCGACTGGGAACCTGCGGAGAAATTGTTGGAGCGGATACGGGCGGAGAAGGGATAATCGTGAATGTATTTTTGAATTCATATCACCCTTTATGTAAAACGAAAAAAGGAAGACAAGCGGCTAAATGCTGTGATTATCCATTATTTGTTGATGGTTCTATTCGCCGGGAGCCAGATTTTGAAAACCTAAACCCGGCAATAACGAATTTGTGCCGGCCAAATAAACTCATCAAAAGGCTTGAAAAAGGAAGCCTCGTTGTGTATATGACTACCATATTTAATTCATACAAACAAAATAAACATTGGCGACTGGTAGCTGTACTGGAAGTTGAAACAATAGTGGATTCTCATAAAGACGCAGAAAAATGGTATTTAGATCATCACAAAGAAGATGTGTCTCAGAATATTATATGCGATAGCACCGAAGCCTTATCAATTGAAAGTACCTCTCAAATACCAAATAAGCATTATCTTAAAAACGGCAAAATAGATCAAAATAAATGGGATAAACTCTACCAAAACAGAGCTCGGAATTACCCTAAAGTAGCCATATGTAATATCTGGAATAATATTATGGAGTTAAGTGAGCCAAAAACAATTACTCGTGATGATATGATCGAAATTTTCGATAAACAACCAGGAACGCAAAACCCACGTAAGTTCAAAAGTGATGAGTGGCAAAAATTTCAGAAGATTGTTATCAAAGGGAAAGGCTCGTGAATATATTATTTTTACCTTACTCGATGAAAAAAAATGAGGATGTCGTCCCACAGTTTGAGCGTTTGGTAAAAAAGCCGGTGGTTATAAATTGCATGATAAATTGCACGATAAATTGCATGATAAATAGAAAATTCGTGTTAACTCGAGAATAATGAAAAATACAATAAATAACTACAACAACAGTTTAGGCATTAAAAGTTGCATGATAAGTTGCGTGATAACTTGCATGATAAATCGGAGACCCGCATGACACAAGAATCTATAATATCAAAAGTCTGGAATCTGGCGCACGTGCTTCGAGATGACGGAGTAGGTTATGGCGACTACTTGGAGCAAATTACATTTCTACTATTTTTAAAAATGGCAGATGAGTTTAGTAAGCCACCGCATAATCGAAAAACGAATATTCCTGACGAGTACAACTGGGAGAGTCTGGTAAGCCGACGTGGCGCAGACCTGGAGTCTCATTACACAACTCTACTTCGAGAATTAGGGCAGGCATCGGGTACACTCGGGCAGATCTTTACCAAAGCTCAAAATAAGATACAAGACCCGGCCAAACTATTGAAGGTCATCGATATGATTAACAAAGAGCAGTGGTCTATTATGGGCGCCGACCTCAAAGGTAAAATTTACGAAGGGCTGTTAGAGAAAAATGCAGAAGATGTGAAAAGTGGCGCCGGTCAATATTTTACACCCAGGGCATTGATTAAAGTCATGGTTGAATGTATAAGGCCAGAACCTAAGAAAACAATTGTCGACCCGGCCTGTGGCACGGGCGGTTTTTTTCTGGCCTCTTATGATTACATGGTAGATAAACATGACTTAAATAAAGATCAGAAGTTATTTTTAAAAAACAAATCATTTCACGGTAATGAAATTGTAGCCAGTACCAGACGCATGTGTTTGATGAATATGTTTTTGCATAACATAGGAGAGATCGATGGTGAATCTTTTATTTCTCCGGCTGATGCTTTGATCTCTGATGCAGGCGTTCGTTATGACTATGTTTTGACAAACCCACCGTTTGGTAAAAAAAGCAGTATGTCTTTTACCAACGAAGAAGGCGAGCAAGAAAAACAAGACTTGACCTATAATCGTCAAGACTTCTGGGCAACGACTTCGAACAAGCAGTTGAACTTTTTACAACATATTCGAACGCAAATGAAAACTACCGGTCAAGCCGCTGTTGTATTGCCAGACAATGTTTTGTTTGAAGGGGGCGCGGGTGAAACTGTCCGTAAAGAGTTACTCAAAACGACAGAACTGCATACGATTCTAAGACTACCTACGGGCATCTTTTATGCCAATGGTGTAAAAGCAAATGTGCTATTTTTCGATAACCACCCGGCATCAAAAGACCCATGGACACAAGAAGTCTGGATATACGATTATCGAACCAACATACATCATACGCTGAAGAAAAAACCTCTTCGAGAAGAAAATCTGAATGAGTTCATTAGATGTTATAATTCTGAAAATAGGCACAAGCGAAAACAAACCTGGTCAGAAAAAAAACCGGAAGGTAGATTCAGGAAGTTTACCTACGATGAAATTATAGCCCGCGATAAAACCAACCTGGATATCTTCTGGTTGAAAGATAAAAGCCTGGCAGATCTTGATAACCTGCCCGATCCGGATGTATTAGCCAATGAGATTATTGAGAATATTGAAGCTGGTTTAGAGAGTTTTCGGGAAATAGCGGGTGTTTTGAATGGTGAGTAATTAAACCAACACCAAGCTCACTTCAACCCTCCGGTAAAATATTCCAGCGGCTTCTTATAAATCTTCGCAAAATCGGCTAGCTCGATCACATCAAGACGCCTTTGCTTCGATTCCAGTTTTGAAATGTAATCCTGGCGCCAGCCAAGTTTTTTACCAGCTTCTTCCTGGGTAAGACCGGCTTCTAGTCTAGCCTGAATCAATTTATCAATTAAAAGACCATACTCCTTTTGGTGAATCGTATTATATTTTTTCACTTTACACATAATATGCGATTATTGAATATATGCAAAATTCGCATGATTAATAATGACGAGAAAAATATGATCGAGTGCTGAGTGCATTCGAGTTCTATATCTAGTTCTATAGCAAAAAGATTTCCACAGAAGTGTTGTCCCAAAACGTTATAGGCTTTCTCTACATCTATAATATTATAATCCGTTTCGTGTATTACATTTATATGAAAAAAAAAGAAACCACGCTTTTTTTTCGGAAAACTGTAAAAAAAACAGCTTTCTGCCTATTACCTTTACATGAGATACATTATTCAAACGTTTATAATTACGGCTTTCTGTTTTTCCTGTGCGAACTCCCCTTTTCCCTCCGGTGACTATGTAAAGTTACATGCAATACCCGGCGAAGGCGATCCTCTTGTCAGTCTAATAAAATTGGCCGGTGGCGTTCAAAAAAACCTGCGATGCGCTTTATCTGATATCGAAATACCGTTACCGTATTTTGATTATCAAAAGGCCGATACCAACCCTGGGCTTGTTACGTACTCAAAAAAACAAATTGATTTAATCAATTTTATAAAAAAACTGATTCGCCTTATTCAAGATAACATCCATGTTCAAATCGTTACGGGTGTTCGCCCCGAATGTGCAAGCTCCGGTTTTCTCGCTTTGCAATACCCTTTTTTACTCGACCCACCCGGCCCGAACCCTGTTAATTTTCGCCAGGTCTATGAGCACTGTATAACAGATTCCACCTCTATGTTTCCCGATCCCGACACAATGCCGGGGGTTTTACCGGAAAATTCTCCGTGGGTAAACCAACCATCCCCTTTTCAAGAAAACCAAAACCTCTACTTCGTAAACAGTACCGGGGTTATGCGTCACAATTATTGTGTAGCCGACGAAAATCAGATATGGATATCATCAACACCGCCGGCAGTCGACAAAGCTCCCGCCCTTGCTATTGAAGTTCATTCTGGCGGCCTTGGTAATTTTCTCAACCGGGAAACAGACCGCCTTATTGCCGGGTTAACCGGTAAATGGAAACCGCCGGGCGACCTGAAAAACAGTTTTAAAATTAGCGATGTTACTTTGAGCTTGTTTTTGAACCCTCAGAGCGACCCTCTCGATAAAATTGCCAATTCAATAAGCCGAACGGAGAAAACCCGCTTTTTAGCTTCGCGTTTTGACTCGACTGTAGGTAATATAGACTTTTTAAGTAAGCTTTCTGCAATTGCTGAAAAAGAGAAGTTATCGGGACTATTTTATTTTCAGCCTGCCTTTGTTCCAGAATCTATTTATATGAATCTGTTTTCTGAAACCGCCTGCCCTGGCTCACCGCGCTGCCCGGACAATGCATACATTATACATACTTCTGCCCGGTCTCCCTTTACCGCTTTTTTAAATGAAAATTCGAAACAGAATAATTTTTTATTATTCACCGATGAGATTTCAACCAAAACAAAATATAACGATTCTCTACTTCTGGTTGTCGAAAATGATCGTTTTTACGAAAAAGTTTTATCATGGTATAATCGAATTCTTCTACGCTCCTACCATCCCGCTTCTGAGCCAGGTCGAGTCAACCCCGGAGAAATTATTGTAAACGAAATTCTCTGGCAGGGTTCTATTGACAATTCACTGAGTCGAAAAACCACAGATGAATTTATGGAGTTAAAAAACCTGGCCGGGCGCAGTGTCGATCTGACCGGCTGGAGTTTTGCCTGCACTACAGACGGTATCTCCGCTTCCACGTTTTACTCCTTCCCGGTCGGAAGCCGCATTGAAAAAGACGGGTTTTTAACCATCTCGGCGACAACCGATAAGAGCGTGCCGTCTCCCGATCTTGTCAGTTCAGATTTAGCCATTCGAAACTCCACCCTGGAGTGTATACTTACAGACGGCGACCGGACCGATTCGAATCTACTGAACCATTACGCAGATTCTCGCATCAATGGAACGATTGTCGACCGTGTATTGTCAACCGAGGGACCGCCCTTAAATGAATACTCTTCACACTATTTTTCAAGAACAGGTTTTAACTCTTTAAAATATAACATGGAATCTGACGGAGCAAGATCGATCGAAAGAGTCGCCCCCGATGGAAGTCTGTTTTCAAGCTGGCAAACCAACGCTGCGCACTTTTCTGAAAACCGGTTCGTCGACCTCGCTTATGCTCTGCGTACTTTTGCCACTCCTGGAAGTCCAAACACAACATACATTGCAGACAATTATTCCGGTATATACATTTCTGAAATTCACTGGATGGGAAGTTATGACCAGTTCGGAACCAGCACGGCTGACGATGAATTCATTGAAATCCATAATAGTTCGACCGAACCCATAAACATTGGTGGGCTGGTTTTTGGATGTTCCAGTTCTGCGACTGGCGATACGGGCAAACCTCTTTTTGGCATCCCCTATAATACACTGTTACAACCCGGTGAAAAATACCTTATAAACCGTTCGATTAACGGAGCCTTCAACACGGCCAACTATTATGTAAACGATTTCTCTTTGTCTAATTTGAACCGTTTTTGCATATTAACAGACGGTGACCCCACCGCGCTGGTTTTCGAAGGCAGTGACGGAGTTGACGCCAATGCAAACTTGAATGGTCATTTTGATCATTCCGCTTTTCGGGGTAATATTATTGATCGAGTTGGAAACTACGCAGACACACTTGCAAACCAGGGAATCGGATTAAACGATACCGTATTAAAAATTCGGCGAAGCGCTGAACGACTGTTCCCACCGGGCGACGGGTCCAACCCTTTAAATTGGCTTTTAAACCCATACGACGCAATTGCCAATATCTATATACCTGAAATATATAAATACAACACTTTTGCATCACCGGGATATTAACAAACATTATTAGAACCCGGCAACGCAAATCGATTCCTGGAACCTTTATCGCTACGTACAAAAATTATTATATGAAATTGCAGGTGATTGGTTCTTCTATTGTATGGGATATTAAAAAATGAGGAATTAAAACAATTATCGTGCAGATTTTTGAAATAACTGATATATACTATATTTGAAAGCATTAATTCGCATTTTCGAATCCCATTATAAAGGTTTATATTAACATTCGATTGCCAAGAAATTCAATTTCCTGGTACATAACCAAATTAGTAATGCAGTCAAGTGGAAATTAAACTTAACATATTTATTCCAGATCCACTCCGTTATTAATTACATTTCACAGAAAACATTGCTCCAATGTATCTATGATTTGCCGTATCTTAGCGAATATGGGAAAATTTATTAAAAAAATAGTTGCCATTCCTGATCATATTTGACTATGCTGGTGATAATGAAAGTAACATTGGATATTCCCAAAGAAAAATTCAGCCTTATTGAAGTAACTGCTCAAGAATTGGGATTAGAAGCAAAACAGTTGATGCAATCACTTCTAAATGATCAAATTTCTTCTAGCAAAGAGGATTTTGAACGTACAGCTAATTATGTTATTGAAAAAAATAAAGACCTATATGATCGACTTGCATGAATTATCGTTACCTATCCCTATCTGAAATATTAGTTTTATACAGAAAGGTGATAGAACAATCTGGTGGTAGTGCTGGAGTACGTGATTTGCCCTTGCTAGAGTCAGCTATTGCTCAACCACGAATGACATTTGGTGGCCAAGATTTATACCCAACTGTAGTTGATAAAGCCTCCATATTATGTTATTCATTAATCCAAAATCACCCATTTATTGATGGCAACAAAAGAATCGGTCATGCGGCTATGGAAACTTTTTTGGTTCTGAACGGTTTTGAATTAAAAGCTGAAATTGCCGAACAAGAAGATATAATCCTAAAACTTGCCAGTAGCCAAATTAATAAAGAATATTTTTCTGAATGGCTTAGTCAACATATTATCCAACACAATTAACCCTGACCTGCAACGTCGTATAATAAATTTTAATCTGCTGCGCCCCGACTTCGCGGTCGTTCGGGTTTCGCTAGCGCTCAACCACATTTTGAGACTTCCTTCGCTTAACCGCAAAGCGAGCACCAAACTTGAGGTTAGTTTGGTGCTCGCATAGCTGACGAAAAGGGCATGGAAATGTCATAGCGGTAATGAAATAGTAAGTAATCTCTTTAAATAATCTACTTTCTTTTGGTGTTAGAATCAAATTTGTAAAATGTAACTGTAATTGTTAAAGCAAAAATTACGAATATCGGGGTATTTACCAACCATAATATTGGCCCCACTGAATACAAAAGAGCCCTTATTCCTTTATTAAAATGCTTGGACTGTCTTTTTATTTGTTCCATTTGAAAATGAACATCGCTTTTGTCATATATTGCAGCAGGAATACTGAAGTTCATATTGTATAGTATGCGTATCATGCCGGTAAAATTAAATGCAGAATAGAGCAGCATAAATATGGAGATGAACACTTTGAATATGTTGAAATGGTCCCCCATTTTATTCAGCAATTCCAAAACATCCATATCCCGTATCAGCGTAAGTGAATCCAGATACATTTCATTCGAAGAAATCAAGGAACCGATTCCCCCCAAAAGCAACATATTAAGGGAAATAAGAAACGTTCCCGTCATAATCAGGTTTCGAATGGTTTGAATTACAATGATTGGTTCTTCCCGGTCAATGGCAAGGGTTAGCCAGTTTTTTCTCAATTCATTATTAACCGTTTCTCTTGTTTTCTTTGCGCCACCGTAAGAGACCCTGAAATAATAATATTGGTAACCAAAAAAACAGGCAAAATATAAACCAAGGGGTAAAAGAAAATTGAGGAGCATGTCTCTAATATAATTTTGTATAATACACTGAACACTGTTTTAATAAAATAAATAATAGACAAAACGAGTTTCATCTTTTCATCTGCCCGAGGCAAACTACAGCGAACTAAGGCCGTTAGCAGAAAGGATAGGCGCCTGTGTTGTATAATTTCCCGCTAGATGAATTTTCCTTCCCTGATTCTAATAATTAAAGTTAGTTTTATTATTTGTCTAACCCGGTTTTTAAGATTTCCTGATAGGCTTTCAAGGGGATAAATTCGCATCCGAAAGTTTCGAGATGGGGGTTGTGCAACTGGGCATCAATTAATGTAAAACCCTTTTTTATCAATTCTTGGACCAGATAATAGAATGCGACTTTGGAGGCGTCCGTGACTTTGTGAAACATCGACTCGCCGCAAAAGACCGTTCCAACGACGACACCGTAAAGTCCCCCGACCAGCTCGCCTTCGAACCAGGTTTCTACGCTGAAGGCATGCCCCGCTTCGTGTAGTTTTGTATAGGCTTCTATCATTTCGGGAATTATCCAGGTTTCACCTTTGCGTCTTTCGGCGCAGTTTTGTATGACTTCTTTAAACGAGGTATTGAAGGTTATGTTGAATTTTTCTTTTGCGATAACTTTTCGCAAACTTTTGGCGACTTTGAATTTTTCTGGGTATAGAACATATCTGGGGTCAGGGGAAAACCACAAAATGGGAGGTTCTTCATACCAGGGGAAGATTCCGCTTTGGTATGCCAGCAGTAAACGTTCCGTCGAAAGATCGCCGCCTACGGCTAAAAGGCCTTCAGCTGAACCCTTTTCAACCGGTGGGAATACAATTTCATTATTTAACCAGTAAATATCCATACAATATAATCTCTACTCTCCTATATTGAATTGGTAATACACAACGAATAGAATTAACCAAATCTTAACCATAAAAAATACGTTTTAGAAAAAATATCTTGTTAACTTGGAATTTGCATAATTACTGACCATGATTTTTTAATATCTCACTGTACTTTGATATAATAATGAACCATGAATAAGAAAACATTCTGGCCAAACCTCTTTGAGAACTATATTATACGGTTCTCTGGTATATTGACTATCCTTATAATGTTATTGATAGTTGTTTTCTTAATGATTGAGGGTTTTCCTTTCTTATTTGAGTATAACTTCTTTAAATTTATATTTACCAGCGATTGGTATCCTCTTTCTAGTAAATATGGAGCTCTACCGCTAATTTTTGGCAGCTTTTTTGTTACCTTTCTCGCGGCGATTATGGCCGTTCCGCTTTCACTGGCAACCGCACTCTTTATTTCTGAAATAGCTACGCCATCGCTTCGTACTTCGCTAAAAGTCAGCCTTGAAATACTCGCTTCTGTCCCATCGGTTGTTTTCGGCTTTTTAGGTATTTTAATACTCGGACCATTTTTTGAAAGCGCTTTTGGAATTCGAACCGGTTTAAACGCTTTTACGGCCGCTTTTTTACTCGCTTTTATGGCTATACCGACCATTGCTTCGGTGGCCGAAGAGTCTTTGCAATCTGTGCCCAAGGCCCTGCGGGAAGGTTCTTTAGCGCTTGGTGCGAATAAGTTTCAAACTATGATGAAAATTACACTTCCGGCAGCCCAATCGGGTATTATAGCCGGTGTAATGCTCGGGGTCGGTCGGGCAATTGGTGAAACCATGACAGTCATGATGGTAGCCGGTGGGTCGGCGCAAATTTCCCTCGGTATTTTTGAACCGGTAAGAACGATTACGGGGACCATTGCTTCTGAGATGGGTGAAGTCATTCATGGTGATGAGCACTACCATGCTCTTTTTATGCTGGGTTTTATTCTATTTCTTATAACGTTGACAATTAACACTGTAAGCTCCATGATCATTAAAAAAATAAAAGAGAATAAGGGATAAATGGCTGAAGGCACTAAAAATATAAAAAGTTTAATCGGGTATGTATTTATTGGAATACTGGCCGCATCGACTATTATACCAATTCTTGGTATTCTTTTATTGATTACAGTAAAAGGTATTGGACGAGTCGATTTTATGTTTTTATTTGAAACGTCGACTTCCATGGAGACCGGTGGTATTTTTGCACCCATATTCGGAACGATCATTCTGACAATGGTGACGATGTTGATCGCCGTACCTATTGGCATTTTGTCTGCCATTTATATGTCAGAATACGCCCGTAAAGGTCGCTTGTTTCATTTTATTGAAATGACAATAATTAACCTGGCCGGAGTCCCCTCGGTTGTTTACGGACTTTTTGGCCTGGGTATTTTTGTTTTACTTTTAAACATTGGCGTATCGATTTTAGCTGGTGCCCTGACCATGGGAGTTTTAATACTTCCATTAATTATTACAGTCTCGTACCAGGCCCTGCGCACGGTTCCCGATAGCCTGCGAGAAGCAAGTCTGGCTTTGGGCGCTACCCGGCTGCAAACTGTTTTTCGAGTTATTTTGCCGGCCTCCACGCCAGGCATACTGACCGGTATTATATTAGCTACAGCAAGGGTTGCCGGCGAAACTGCTCCGGTTCTTTTTACCGCTGCAGCTTATTATTTACCAAGCCTGCCATCTACCGTATACGATAAAACAATGCTGCTCTCTTACCACCTTTATGCCATCAGTACGCAGGTGACCGGTGTCAGCGAAGAACAAAAATATGGTGTAACCTTTGTATTAATCTTTTTAGTCCTGGGCTTAAACGGCCTGGCAATTTTTATTCGGTCGAAAATATCGAAGAAACTCGGAGCCCTGAACTGACCTGACGGAGAATTTGAATGAGCAATAATATAAAACTTTCAACAGAAAACCTCGACTTGTATTACGGTCAAACCCACGCCCTGAAAAATATTGGTCTTGAAATACCCGAAAAAAAAATAACCGCTTTTATCGGCCCTTCCGGTTGCGGGAAATCGTCCCTTATGCGTTGTTTTAACCGAATGAATGATTTAATTGACGGTGTTCGTATAGAAGGTAAAGTTCTGTTAAACGCTTCCGAAGATATTTACGACAAAAAACATGACGTAACCAGTTTGCGAAGAAGAGTCGGAATGGTTTTTCAAAAGCCAAACCCGTTTCCGAAATCTATTTTCGATAATGTCGCCTACGGAATTCGGGTCGCCGGAGAAAAAGATAAAAGTAAAATAGAGTCCATAGTAGAAAGTTCCCTGAAACGAGTCGGCCTCTGGAACGAGGTTCATGAAAGGTTAAATAAATCGGCAATGCAACTTTCTGGCGGACAAGCCCAGAGACTCTGTATTGCGCGTTCTATTGCAACAGAACCTGATGTCATATTGATGGATGAACCGACATCGGCTCTTGACCCTATTGCCACTCAACTGGTCGAAGAGTTAACTTTTGAGCTAAAAGACCGTTACACCGTGGTTATTGTAACCCATAATATGCAACAAGCGGCGCGTATATCCGATTTTACCAGTTTTTTCTATCTGGGCGAATTAATAGAAACCAACCCGACAAAAAAACTCTTTACAAACCCGGATAGCGAATTAACAGAAAAGTACATTACAGGGAGATTCGGTTAATGCTACAAATAGAAAAATCTATTCAGGAACTTCGTGAAAACCTGGAAAAAATGACAAATGCTACAGAGGGGATGGTTTGCGATGTAAAAGAGGCTCTTGAAGCTGAAGATCGTGAAGCACTAGAAGGTTTGTTTAAAAGCGATAAAGTACTCGATAAATTTGAAATGATACTCGACCAGCAGGCTGTTGCGCTGTTGGCCCAGATTAACCCTATGGCAACTGACCTCAGGTTTGTTTTTTCAGTAATAAAACTAACCGTTGACCTCGAAAGAATCGGGGATGAGTGTAAAAATGTCGCTCGTGAAATGCGTTCTGTAAAAGGGGCAATTGTCCCGGAACTAAAAGAGATGGCCGTTAAAACCCACGATATGATAAAAGCAGCTTTTGAAGCCCTGCTGAAGCAAGACACAAAAAAAGCACGCGAAATTTTATTGATGGATGACGAAGTCGATAAACTAGAGTATGCCATTATAGGTAAATATACCAACAATATTGGAATTGCCTTTGTAGCCAAGGCTCTCGAAAGAATAGCCGACCATGCTACAAATATAGCTGAAAATATAGTCTTTGTCATGGAAGGTATCGACATACGCCATGAGAACTCTATTCAAAACAGATTGGAAAAAAAAACGAAATGACACTTTACTTCATACTGGAAATAAACCGATAATAAAGACCAATGAGTGTGCGCATAACATATTACGGTGTCAGAGGATCGACTCCATCACCAGGAAAAAACTTTATCGAATTTGGTGGTCACACGACTTGTGTGTTCATCGAAACTCCAACTGACAATATTATTATTGATGCAGGAACCGGTATACGGGTTTTAGGCAATGACCTTCTGAAAAAAAAATTTGGTTCAAGTGGCGGTCACGCGAATATTCTTTTCAGCCATACCCACTGGGACCACATACAAGGTTTGCCATTTTTTGTTCCTATCTATATGCCTCAAAATCGTTTCGACATTTACGGGGAAACAAAAGAGATTCCTGTAACGGAAACCGGGCCAAACCAAAACTGGTCCATTCACGATGTTTTATCGATGCAGCAAAATTTTATGTATTTTCCGGTTGGTACCAAAGACCTGGCTTCCGCTGTTGACTACCATGTGTTAAAGCCCCATGAAACGTTAGAACTCGGCGGAGTTAAAGTCGAAACCATTCGTCTTTCTCACCCGAATAGCTCTCTCGGTTTTTGCTTTTACATCGGTGATAAAAAATACGCTTTTTGTACCGACGTAGAACATAGCCCCGAAATGATCGATACACTTGCTGAATTTGCAAAAGACGCTGAAGTAATAGCGTATGACTGCCAATATGAACCCAAAGAGTATGCTGCGACAAAAACCGGCTGGGGGCATTCAACTTATGAAGTTGGCATTCAAATCGCCCAAAAAGGGAATATTAAAAACCTGCATATGATACACCACGACCCTATGCATGATGATACCAAACTTCTGGCAATGGAACAAGAGACGCAAAAACTATTCCCGAATGCAATTATGGTTCGCGAAGGTTTGTCAATAGAACTTTAAGCTGAGTTTAGCTTCTAAATTAAATTGAAAATACGTTCCATTTTTGCAGCCCTGGAACCTTTCACCAGCAAGTGATCTCCCGGTTTCATTTTTTCTTTTAACAAAGAAACGCCTTTTTCAAACTGTGCCTGGTTTGTTGTAAAACAAATATCACCATCTTTTAAAACCGAAAAGTAACCATCTTTGAAAGCCTCGCAAACCGTTGCATCTGGGCAGCAAAAAAGAATAAAACGAAAATCAGACTGAGCGGCAACTCTACCGAGTTCTTTATGAGCTGAGACACTGAATTCTCCCAACTCCCCCATCATGCCAAAGGCACCGAATTTCGCACTTTGTTTAGCGACTTCATTTACAAAATCAATTCCAGCTTTAAAAGATGCGGGGTTGGCATTGTAGGAATCGTCCCATA
>JBEQLE010000001.1:140968-145960 GCA_040326155.1 Leptospirales bacterium
CCATATTATAAAATCGGAATGGTCTCTTTGGGCAAGTCGTCCCGGCACGTTACTTAATGTTTTCAAATCTGAAAAGGCGTCCATCAAAACCTCTTGGGTTAAGCCAACTTTCACTAAAATAGATACCGCCAGTTTAAAATTCTCAAACTGGTGCGCTCCCGGTAACGGTAAAATATACTCCTGGTCATGGTATTGAAAATGAGTGTCCACTCCACCGGAAGGTATTTTATTCAGCTGTTGGTCACTAAAAATAACTTCAACATTGTGTTTTGCCGCTTTGGTTTCAAAAGTTTCTCGTCCCGCAATAGTTTCAGGCATCGATAAAAACCCCCCGTCCATTCCTTCGACGATAGAAGATTTCTCTTCTGATATGTTTTCAACGGAACCAAAATTTCCAATATGCCCCGAAGCAACGGAGGTAACAATAGAATAATCGGGCCGGGCGATTTTTGCCAGATACTCAATTTCACCTGGATGGTTTGTTCCCACCTCTATTACTGCGTATTCATGTTCGGTGCGTAAATTCAAAAGTGAAAACGGCAGGCCAAAATGGTTGTTCCAGTTACCGCGACTGTAAAAAACTTTTCCGGGATATGCATGCCCGAGTAAAAATGCGACCATCTCTTTTGTTGAAGTTTTTCCGTTACTGCCTGTAATAGCAATAATAACCGGGTTCATAAGATCTCTCCAGCGCCTGGCAAGTGTACCCAGAAAATGAGTTGTATCTTTTACTTCTATGGTTTTTACATGCGGATCTAAAAAACTTACATCGTTTCCCGATTCATATATAATTCCACAAGCTCCTTTTTCAACAGCCATTACTATATATTCATGTCCGTCTCCGGCTTCGCCGCGAAGGCAAATAAACCATTGCCCCCGTTCTATATTTCTGGAGTCATGATTTAACGAATATAAAATTTCATTTTGTTCAACCCCGGTTGTTTTAATAACTTCACCTGAACCATCATTTATAATCTCTTTAAAAGGAATTTCTATTTTATCCATACTTCAATCTTTTTTATTGCCTTCGATATATTGTTCAACCACTTCTCGGTCGTTAAAATGTGTTTTTTCTTTACCAATAATTTGATAATCTTCATGCCCTTTTCCGGCGATTAACAAAACATCTTTATCTTTTAAATGTTGCAAGCCCTGACAAATTGCTTTTTCTCGATCAAGAATCACCTTGTAGTCTCCCGTAACGCCAGCAATAATATCATTCGCAATTTTTTCGGGTTCTTCTGTTCTAGGGTTATCATTTGTAATAATTATTTCATCGGTTTGGGAAGCTGCTTTTCCCATCAAAGGTCTTTTCTCTTTGTCTCGATCTCCGCCACATCCAAAAACGAGTATAAACCTGCTCGGCTTCATTTCTAATATTGTAAAAATAACGTTTTCCAGGGCGTCTGGAGTATGGGCATAATCAATAAATATTTTTGCATTATTGTACGTTATCGATTCCATGCGACCGGGAACATCTTCCAACTGCGATGTAGATTTTATAGCGCTCTCTAATTTCTCGCCCAGAAAAAACTGTACGAAAACGGCTGCCAGAGCGTTCCATATATTGAAGCGTCCCAGAAGTCGGGTTATAACGGGATAGTTTTGGCCGTCATACGTCAATGTGGCGTTGTAACCGGACCAACTGTTTTCAATTTGCGAAATTTCAGCCCCCCCCTTTTCGCCCAGGGTCAATACTTGAAAACGAGGTTCTTGTTCTTGTAGCCATTTCACAAGTTTTTGTCCATACCCGTCGTCGCCATTTATAATCGTTCCCCGAACAGACCCCGGAAACTCTTCTTCCTGGCTTACAAGTCTCTCAAAAAATTTTCGTTTGCTGTAAAAATAGTTATCCATGGTTTTATGATAATCAAGATGGTCGCGAGTCAGGTTTGTAAATACACCAACGCCCCAGTGAACTCCAGCCAGACGCCCCTGCTCCATTCCATGCGAAGAGACCTCAATAAATGCATACCGTACTTCTTCATCCACCGCCCGGGCCAGGTACCGATGCAGGTCCAAAACCGGGGGAGTTGTAAGTCCTGTATCTATAGTCGAAATCGCTTTCCCCGAATCACCTTGTCGCCCCGGATAAACAACACCTAACGTTCCAATATACATGGCTCTTTTTCCCATTCGATTAAACAGGTTAAAAAGTCCCCACGCAATGGTGGTTTTCCCGTTTGTGCCTGTAATTCCAACACACTCCATAACCCGGGAAGGCAACTCATATAAAAACGATACTGTGTTCCCAACAAGCCGGGCATAATCGTCACTGTAAAAAACCGGTACATCTTGTTCCTTAAGTTCTGAACCAAGTTCTCTGTCGATTTCGGGGCGATGTTTTGCATCAATAAAAACAACGGCCTTTTTCTGTAACGCCGATAAAACAAAGTCCTTCGCCGAATGTTGCAGTCCGTCAAACGCAAAAAACAGCGAACTCGCTGTAAGTTTTCGCGTATCATACTCAATCGAAGAATACTCAATCTGCGTACCCGAAAAATCGGTTTGCCAGCCAAACTCAATAAGCTCTTTTACTTGAATTGTTTTTGTCACTCTAATTTCATCCACCATGGCTCTTTTTGTTACAATAGTCCAATATTCGCTCAGCGATACGCTCGGACAAGTGAAAATCGCTTACTTTAAGGGGGAAAGTGAGAATGAAAGTCAGTGCGGTTTTACCCTTTCCCCTGGCTTCATCTGCCTTCGGCAGATTCAGCCACCCCATACGATATTTTCGAAGCGCTGGAGCTAGGGTTTTTACAGTGAGTGTTTCATTGCGGCGTTGGAATGTTGTTGGTAATCCCGACTTTGTTTTTTCGAAACGAAAAGTCGCCGTTTTTGCCGACGGGTGTTTCTGGCATGGACACAATTGCAAAAACATAATACCCAAACAAAATGCCCAATTTTGGCGTGACAAACTCGAAAGAAATATAAAACGTGATAAACTGGTAAGTAAAACTTTAAGAAAAGATGGCTGGACAGTCATCCGAATCTGGGAATGTGAAATAAAACGCGGGATTTTACCAAAAAAGCTGGTGAATGTACTGTTATCTGTAAAAAAATAAGAAAACTGGTGATTATATATAATACTATGATAAATAAAGCTCATTTCAGTACAAAAGCTCGCGTGGTCGACCTGCTAGGCCGTGAACAGATTGCCGACGCCCCAACAGCCATAACTGAATTATTAAAAAATGCCATAGATGCTGCCGCAGAAAACGTGGAAGTAAGGTATAACACAAAAACCCGATGCCTTGAAATTGAAGATGACGGGCTCGGGATGCGTTTTGATGACCTAAAAAGTAAGTGGATGGTTCTGGCAACTGACTCAAAACACGGGCAGGCGGAAGGAAGTTATAATGAAGAGTGGGCAAAATATGCTACATCAGAACAAAAAGAAAAATTAAGGAAGAAACCTCTGGGGGAAAAAGGGATCGGAAGATTGGCCGTCGCTGCTCTCGGCAACGGCACATTAGTCTGGACCCGATGGGGAAAAGGGAAAGATATTCAACGTAGCCTTTTATTGGTTCATTGGCACTTCTTTCGCCATTCGGCATTTTTGCTTGATGAGATTAAATTTCCCATCGCGGAAGTAAAAAAGAATGAAGACCCAAAACAGATTGCCACACAGCTTTGTAAAGATTTTGCGGAGTGGTTTAAGGAAAAACAAGATGATTGGACAACAATTGATCAACTAACATTGGCTGCGGAAATTAAGAATGACTTAGAAAAGATTTTCCCAAAGGCAATTGAGGAGGTTGAATTTAAAAATGATATGGGGACATTGTTTGGGGTTTTGAAGACGGCGTCTGGAGTGGAAGAAATTTACGAAATAGACAAAGATGTCAGTGCTAATGTAGAAAAAATTCCTTCTGAAGGACTAAGAACGTTTTTTGGTTTTTCAAATCCCTTTCTAGAAAAAGAAGCACGTCTTAAGGTGTCTGCAAAAAAAGACGATAAAATCATTTACGGTTCAGGTTCCGATTTTGAGTTCTGGGTTCCAGATGATTTTAAAGAGTGCGATCATAAAATTGATATAGAAATTAATGGAAATGGATTTGCCAAAGGTATCATCACAAAATCAAAAAGTAAAATAATTAAATACGAAAGATCTTTTTCTCACCTGCTTGACAAAGGCGCGAAACCGGGTAGTTTCAAAATCATTTTAGGATATGTGCCGGGAACATTCCCAGCATCTGTGTTAACGAAACCAAACTTTGACCGATTCACTAAAAGACTCAGAGAATATGGCGGTTTATATGTATATCGAGATGGAATACGAGTAATGCCCTACGGCCGTTTTGATAACGATTTTTTAAGCTTTGATGAGAGACGCGCACGTCATGCCGGACGACACTATTTTGCTTACCGTAGAATGTTTGGCGCCATTTTGTTGACGTCAGACAACAATCACCGCTTGCAAGATAAAGCCGGGCGCGAGGGCTTTATAAAAAATAATGATTACCGGGCTTTTCAAAAGATCTTAATTGACTTATTTATTGATCTAGCGAAGAGTCACTTTGTAGAAAAACCACAAGAAGAAAAAAAAGATACAAAATCAAATGCAGGCGCAGCACATCGCACAAGAGTGGATCAAGAAAAAAAAGATTTTTTTGAAAAGTTCAACCAAGCCAAGCAAATTCTTGAAAAAGAAAATAATAAAATCGATAAAAAAATAAAAGATTATATCCGAAAAATTGATTCGTATGAGGTGAAAGTCATTCAAGATATAAGAGAATTTGAAGACATTGAAACGGGATATTATGATTTGTCAAATCATTTTAATGAAACGCTAGACCAGTTGATAACGGAAGAACCAAAATCGTTTACTCTGGAAGAGCGATACGTGCTTACGTGGGACGATTATTTAAACAAACGAAATGCATTTGAAGTAAATATACAAAAAAAAATAAATAAACTGGCAAAGCGAATAGAAAAAGTCAACGCGGAGTTCAAAGAAGAAAAAGAACGCATCATAAAAATTGAGAA